>JBBRBW010000024.1:0-46626 GCA_038205425.1 Burkholderiales bacterium
GCAAAGAAGGTAGGCAAAGAAAGCACCTTCAATACGGCACACCTTTTTAGCCGTTGTCATCGATCGCTGCGCTCCAGCCGCTGCTGCGCGCGATCTCGCGAAGCCTCGCTCGACAGACTGGCCCGGCCAGGCCGTGGCGGCCTGGTGCACGGTCATGCTGTCGCGGGGCAAGGCCGTTCGCGCGGGGCTGCGCCGTCGCAATGCCCGCCGTGGCGTCGCAGGCCAAGGCGGTCTCCTTGGGCTGCGGGCACCCGGCCTGCGCCTCCAGGGCGTTCGACAGCACGTCGGTGCTGGCCTCCGCCCGGCGCTTGCCGGGCCAGTCTGTCGAGCGAGGCTTCGCGAGAGCAGACCCGCCCACGGCCGGAGCGCAGCGATCGATGACAGCGGCTCAGAAGGTGTGCCGTATTCCAGGTGCTTTCTTTGCTTCCTTTCTTTGCACCCGCAAAGAAAGGGAGTCGGCCGCCGGGCCGAAACCCCGGCCTACGTTACGCAACGCCCCTCGAAAGGCCGAGACCGCGCAGCAAGACGTCGCCAACGTCCGCAACGGGCCGCAAGCCGCCGCCCCGCCGCCTCCGCCGCGCGTCACCGCCGCGGCTGCCTGCTGCGCCTGCACCCAGCCCCGCGGCACCTCGCCCAGCTCGTCCAGCGGCACCGAACCGGTGCCCAGCACGACGTCGTGGAAGGCCTTGAGGTCGAACTTCGCGCCCAGGGCAGTGCGGACCTCATCGCGCAGTTCAAGCAGACGCATCGGCACCACGATGACCGACCTGTTCTGCAATGCGCTGGCCGACGGCAGGCCGCCTGCGCCGCAGGGACTGGACACACGCGCCGAGTACACCTGCCGGACGCGCAGCGTGGTCATCGGCGACCCCGACCACGCCAATGCCGTCGGGCTGCAAAACGCTGACGACGGTTTCGCGCTGGCGGTCTGGCCCAACGTGGGCGCACCGCAGGCCGTGCACGGCGCGGCGGCACGCTGACGCGGCATGACGGCCGGGGCGCGGGCAGAATGGGCCCGCGCCGACCGGTGCGTGCTGCCCGCAGCCAGGCCGCCGTCGAGGCTTTGACCAGCCCCGAGCAGGAAACACGCTGAACGCTTACGCTTGCCGCCCTGCCGAGAGCCTTCGGCGGCCCAGCGACCCCGCCCGAGAGACCCCGCATGACCCTGGCCCACCGCCTGCAAGGCCTGAGCACCGAGCGCCTGCTCGGCATCCGCCGTGGCATCGAGAAGGAAAGCCTGCGCGCCCGGCCCGACGGCGCGCTGGCGCTGACGCCGCACCCGGCCGCCCTGGGCTCGCCGCTGACGCACCCGCACATCACCACCGACTACAGCGAAAGCCAGCTCGAGCTCATCACCGGCGTGCACGGCGACGTGCAGCACTGCCTGGACGAGCTCACGCACATCCACCAGTTCGTCTACCGCGCGCTGGCCCAGGCCGGCGACGAACGCCTGTGGGTCGGCAGCATGCCCTGCGGCCTGCCCACCGACGAGACCATACCGCTGGGCCGCTACGGCAGCAGCAACATCGGCCGCGCCAAGAGCGTCTACCGCATGGGCCTGGGCCACCGCTATGGCCGGCGCATGCAGACCATCAGCGGCATCCACTACAACTGGTCGATGCCGGGCCTGGGCAACGACGAACATTTTGCGCTCATCCGCAACTTCCGCCGCCACGCCTTCCTGCTGCTCACGCTGTTCGGTGCCAGCCCGGCGGTCTGTCCCACCTTCGTCGCCGGGCGCGACCACGGCCTTCAGCGGCTGAGCGAACACACGCTCTACCACCCCTACGCCACCAGCCTGCGCATGGGCCGGCTGGGCTACCAGAGCGAGGCGCAGTCGCAGTTGGCCGTCAGCTACAACAGCATCGACGGCTACGCCGATTCGCTGCACGACGCACTGACGCGGCCCTACCCGGCCTACGAGAAGATCGGCATCCGCAACCTGGGCGGCGAGTACAACCAGCTCGCCACCACGCTGCTGCAGATCGAGAACGAGTTCTACGGCACCATCCGCCCGAAGCGTGTGATCAAGAGCGGCGAACGCCCGCTGCATGCGCTGCGCGAGCGCGGCGTCGAATACATCGAGGTGCGCTGCATGGACCTCGACCCCTTCGAGCCGGTGGGCATCAACGCGCAGACCATGCGCTTCCTCGACGTCTTTCTGCTGCACTGCCTGCTGCAGGACAGCCCGCCCGACACGCCGGCCGAGATCACCGAGCTGGGCTACAACCAGCACCACACCGCGGCCCACGGCCGCGAGCCGGGCTGAAGCTGCTGCGCCAAGGCCGCGAGGTGCTGCTGGCCGACTGGGCCCATGAGCTGCTGGAAGGCTGCGTGCCCATCGCCCAGGCGCTGGACCGCGCCCACGACACCCCCGACTACAGCGCCGCCGTTGCTGCCGCGTTGGTGTCGCTGGCGGCGCCGTCGACGCTGCCTTCGGCACGTGCGCTGGCCACCATCGAGGCCGACTTCGGCAACAGCTACACCGCCTTCATCCGCGCCCAGTCGGCGCAGTCCTATTTGCACCTGCTGGCGCTGCCCTGGGCGCGGGAACAGCAGTCCAACTTCGACGCCATGGCACACGTTTCGGTGCTGCGCCAGAAGGCGCTGGAGGCCGAGGACACGATGGACTTCGAGACCTTCCGCCAGTGGTACGTGGCTGAAGAGCACCTGCACGTCTGAGCCTCTGCACGGCCGGGCGCGCCGGCCGCCCGGGTCTCACCACCCGCCCAGCGGGTTCATGAACGACGGTGGCACCAGCACGTAGGGCCCGTGGCGCGCGAAGTCGTCGACGAAGGTGTCGAGCACCGGCCGTGCGCCGGCGCCGATGTCGTGGTTGACGAAGACCACCAGCGCCCAGGGCCGGCCCCGGGGGTCGTTCACGACACCGGCCAGTGCGGCCACGTTGCGCAGCGTGCCGGTCTTCAGTCGTGCCACGCCAGTGGCCGGGCTGTCCTTGAGGCGGTTGCGCAGCGTGCCGTCGACACCGGCCACCGGCAGGCTCATCAGCAGGTCTGGCGCGTGGCGGCTGTGCCAGGCCCAGCGCAGCAGCTCGGCCATCGTCAGCGGCGTGATGCGCTCGCTGCGCGACAGGCCCGAGCCGTTGTCCATCACCAGCCCCGGTGCGGCGATGCGTTTTTCGGCGAACCAGTCCTGCACCGCGATGCGCGCCAACTCCAGCGTCGTGGCCTGCGGCGACGCGGCCATCGCGGGCACGCCCAGTTCCAGGAAGAGCAGGCGCGCCCAGGTGTTGTCCGAGGTCTTGACCAGCGGCCGCAGTACCTCGCCCCAGGGGCGGCTGCGTTCCTCGGCCAGCACACGCGCGTCGGCGGCGGCCGGCGCCTGCGCCTCGCGCACCTGGCCGACCCACTGGCCGCCCAGTTCACGCCAGACCTGCGCAAACCACAGGCCGATGAGGCGTGTGCGGTCGACCAGTTGCATCTGCTCGGTGCGTGCGCAGCCCCGCGGGTAGGCGCCCTGCAGCGTGATGCGCACGCCGTCGGCGCCCTCGTGCACGGCGGGCGTGCGCCAGTCGCGGTCCCAGTCGCTGCAGGGCAGGTCGTTGAGGGCCAGCCCGCTGCTGTCGACCTGCACGCCGCTGAGCTGCGGCGTCAGCCGCGCGCTGAAGGCCACGCCGCGCGCGTCGAGCCGGAAGGGCTGCAGGCCGCCGTCGAACAGCAGCGCGTCGGGGATCACGTTCCACCAGCCCTCGGGCCGCTCGTCGAAGGGCGGCAGGCCGAGGTCGACGCGCGCCGGGCGGTAGCGGTGGCGGTCGAGCAGCAGGTCGCCTTCGATGCGCGTGATGCCGGCGTCGCGCAGCGTCTGCAGCATCTGCCACAGGCGCGGGGCGCCGAAGTCGGGGTCGGCGCCACCCTGCAGCACCACGTCGCCGCGCAGCACGGCGCCCTGCTGCGTTGCGCTGCTCAGCAGCCGTGTGCGGCCGGCGTGGGTGGCGCCCAGGCGGTCCAGCGCCACCACCGCGGTGACGAGTTTCATCGCCGAGCCGGGCTGCATCGGCACCGCGGCACGGTGCTGCCACGGCGTGCCGCGGTGGCCCAGCGGCAGCGCCACCGCGCCCAGTGCATCTTCGGGCACGCCGGCACGCGCCAGCGCGGCCTGCACGGCCGGCGGCAGGCTGTCCTCGGCCCAGGCGGCGGCGGCGAGGCTCAGGGCCAACAAGCCCAGCGTGGTGCGTAGCAGCATGCGCAGATTGTGCGTTGCACGGCGAGAATGCCGCGCATGAACTGCCGCTTCGCCCATGCCTTCACGGCCCTGCTGATCACGCTGCTTACGGCTTGCGCCAGTGTGCCGCCGGGCCCGCCCACCACCACCGAAGGCGGCGTGCCCATCGACGCCACGCACACCGCCAAGGGCCAGGACAGCCGCGTGCTCTTCCTCGTCATCCACTACACCGTGGCCGACTTCCCGCTGTCGATGAAGATCCTGACGCAGCAGGAAGTCTCGGCGCACTACCTGCTCAGCGACGAGCCGCAGCCGCGCATCTTCCGCCTCGTCGACGAGAACCGCCGCGCCTGGCACTCCGGCGCCAGCGCCTGGGGGCCGAACAAGCGGCTCAACAGCAGCAGCATCGGCATCGAGATCGTGCACCCCGGCTTCATGCAGGGGCCGAATGGCCAGCGCCTGTACCTGCCCTTCCCGAAGGCGCAGATCGACGCGCTGATCCCGCTGGTGCAGGACATCGTCAAGCGCCACGAGATCCGCCCCGAACGCATCCTGGGCCACGGCGAGGTCACGCCTGCGTACAAGGAAGACCCGGGCCCGACCTTCCCCTGGAAGCTGTTCGCCGACCTGGGCATCACCCCGCCCTGGCCCGACGCCGCGCGCGTGGCGGCGCGGCGCGCCGTCTTCGAGGCCCAGCTGCCCGACGCAGCCTGGTTCCAGCTGGCGCTGGCCCGACACGGCTATGCGGTCGAGCCCAGCGGCGTCTTCGACAAGCAGACCGAACGGGTGCTGATGAACTTCCAGATGCGCTACCGGCCCGGCGACTACGCCGGCCAGCCGGACGCCGAAAGCGCGGCCCTGCTGTGGGTGCTGAGCAACCCGATGCCGGCCGGCGCCACGGCGCCGCCCGCCGCGCCGGTCGCCCCGCTGGCGCCGCCCGACCGCCCCGACCCCCCGCCGCCACCGCCTGCGATGCGCTGATGGCCGGGCCGCTGCCCTGCGCCGGGCCACGTGTGCGGCTGCGCCGTCTGCGCGCCGCCGACCTGCCCACCTTTCAGGCCTACCGTGGTGACTCCGAAGTCGGCCGCTACCAGGGCTGGCTGCCGATGGACGCCGCCGCGGCCGCCGCCTTCATCGCCGAGATGGCGGCAGCACCCTTCTGCCCGCCGGGTGCGTGGTACCAGATCGGCATCGCCGACCTGGCCAGCGACACGCTCGTCGGCGACATCGGCCTGCACCTGGCCGAAGACGTCCGCACGCTCGACATCGGCTACACGTTGTCGCGCGCGGCGCAAGGCCGTGGCCTGGCCACCGAGGCGGTGGCGCTGGCGCTGCAGGCAGTGTTCACGCACACGGCGGTGCAGCGGGTGGTGGCCATCACCGACGTGCGCAACGTCGCATCGGCGCGGCTGCTGCGCCGCCTGGGCTTCAGCCCTGGCGCGACCCTGGATGCCGACTTCCGCGGGGAGCCTTGCCGGGAACAGCACTTCGTGTGCCACCGTCCGGAGCGCGCGTGCTGAACCGCTTCGTGCCCGTGGTGCACGAGGTTCGGCAGCGGCAGCGGCAGCGGCAACGCCGAGCGCTGCCCTGGCCTGCTGTGCGGGCTCGCGCCCGCGTGACGCGCCGTCAGCCGACGGCCAGCACGATGTCCCAGTGCGCCGCCAGCGCCGTCTTCTCCTGCGCACCCGTGGGTGCGACGTAGCGTGCGACCAGCGTCTGGCGCGACGCCGGCGAGCGCCGGCTGAGCAACCCGTCGGTGGCGTTGCGGGCCTCGCCCTCGAAGTACATCTGCGTGATCAGGCGCGACCTGGCGCCGCGCACGTCGAAGTGGATGTGCGGCGTGCGCCCGGTGTACTCGCCGGGCTTGACCGTCTTCAGGCGGTAGCTGCCGTCGGCGCCGCTGCGCAGGCGTGCGTAGCCCTGGAAGTGCGGGTCCAGCGGCGCCGCGTTGTTGTCGCCCGGGTGCGCGTAGCGGCCGAAGGTGTTGGCCTGCCAGACCTCGATCACGGCGCCCGCCACCGGCGCGCCATCCGCCGTCAGCACACGGCCGCTGACATACAGCAGCTGGCCCTGCGCCACGCCGGCCTGGCCGGCCACGCGCGTGAGATCGAAGTCCTGGTCGGCCGGCAGCGTGAGGGGGTAGAACGGGCCGAGCGCGTCGTCGGCCGTATAGCGCAGCGGCGGCGTCTGCGCGAACGCCGGTACCCCGCCCGACAGCACCCCGCCAGCCGCTGCGGCGGAGGCGCGCAGCAGCCCGCGGCGTGTCACGCCGCGGCCGGGCTGCGGGTGGGGGGCGTGCCCGTGATCGTCTTCGGCAGCGGTGGGGGTCAACATGCGGTCTCCTTGTCCGGACGGCCTTCTACCGTACTCCTCCAGGCCTGGGCTTAGCATGGCGGTATGCGCTTTTTTATTCTGCTCGCCGGCCTCGCCGCCGCCGCCACGCTGGCCGGCTGCGCCACGCCGCAGTTCGGCTATGCGGTGATGATGGAAACCCAGAAGGACGAGTGCCGCAAGCTGCAGGACATGGACCAGCGCACACGTTGCCTGAAGGAAGCCGACCGCAGCTACGAGCGCTACAAGTCCGAAGCCGAAGCGGCGCGCCGGCCGTGAGCAGCGCGCGATGAAACGCCGCAGCCTGGGCGCCGCGGCCCTGGTGGCGCTGGCCGGTTGCGCCGGCATGGCGCCGCCGGTGATGGCGCCCGAGAGCGCGCCCGCCCCGGTGCCTGCCGAACCCGCGCCCGAAGGCCCGCCGCCGCCGCCGCGCGAATTCCGCGCCGCATGGGTGGCCACGGTGGCCAACATCGACTGGCCCAGCCGTCCCGGTCTCAGTGCGGCGGCACTGCGCGCCGAGGCGCTGGTGCTGCTGGAACGGGCCCGCACGCTGGGCCTGAACGCGCTCATCCTGCAGGTGCGCCCGGCCGGCGACGCGATCTACCCGAGCGGTCTGGAACCGTGGACCGAATACCTCTCGGGCGAACAGGGCCGCGCGCCCTGGGCGGCCGGCGAGGCGCCCTGGGATCCGCTGGCCTTCTGGGTGGCCGAGGCGCACCGCCGCGGCATCGAGCTGCACGCCTGGTTCAACCCCTACCGCGCGCGCCACAGCACGGCCAGGAGCGCGCTCGTGGCGCCGCACATCGGCCAGCGCCTGCCCGCGGTGGTGAAGGCCTACGGCGACATGCTGTGGATGGACCCGGCCGAGCCCGCCGCCGCCGCACACACGTTGGCCGTGGTGGCCGACGTGCTGCGCCGCTACGACATCGACGGCGTGCACATCGACGACTACTTCTACCCCTACCCCATCCCCCTGCCTGGCGGCGCGAACGGCGCCGAACTGCCCTTCCCCGACGACGAGGCCTGGGCGCGTTACCAGCGCAGCGGCGGGCTGCTGCCGCGCAACGACTGGCGGCGGGCCCAGGTCGACAATTTCGTGCAGGCGCTGCAGCGCACGGTGCGCGAAGGCAAGCCCAGCGTGCGCTTCGGCATCAGCCCCTTCGGCCTGCCGCGGCCCGACCGGCGGCCCGCGGGCATCACCGGCTTCAGCCAGTTCGACAAGCTCTACGCCGACGCCGAACGCTGGCTGGAAAACGGCTGGCTCGACTACTGGGTACCGCAGCTCTACTGGCCCATCGCGCGCGAAGGCCAGCAGTTCCCGGTGCTGCTGGACTACTGGCTGGGCCAGAACCCGCTGCAGCGCCATGTCTGGCCGGGGCTGTTCACGAGCAAGGTGGGTGCGCCCACCGCGCCCTGGCCGGCGCGTGAGCTGCTCGACCAGATCGAGCTGCTGCGCAGCCGCGCCGGCCCGGGCCGCTACGGCCCGCTGGGCGCCAGCGGCCACATCCACTTCAGCCTCATCGCGCTGCAGCAGGACCGCGAAGGCCTGGCCACGGCGCTGGCGCAAGGCGCCTACGCGCAGCCGGCGCTGGTGCCCGCCACGCCCTGGCTCAGCGCGCCGGCCGTCGGTGTGCCGGGGCTGCGGCGGCTGAGCGGGCGGGTGCGCATCGAGCCGGCGGTGGCCGCCGCCGCGCCGGTACGCTGGGCGGTGTGGCGGCGCCACGCCGGCGCCACGCCGCGCTGGGCCTTCAGCGCGCTGCCCCCCGGGGTGCAGGAGATCGACCCTGCCGGCGCCGACCTGGTGTGGGTGCAGGGCGTCGACCGCGTCGGCCAACTCGGTCCGCGCGCCATCATCCACCTGGCCTCCAGCCCGAGCCCGCCATGAACACGAGACCGCCGCTGAAGACCGAACAGCCGCACCCGGACCACGCCGGGCTCGACCGCTACACCACCGCCGCACTCGTCGACGCCCTCGCCGCCGACCAGGCCGGCGCTGCCGCCGCCGTGCGCGCCGCCGGCGCCGCGCTGGCGCAGGCGGTGGACGCCGCCGCGCCCCGCCTGGCCGCCGGCGGGCGGCTGGTCTACGTCGGCGCCGGCACCAGCGGCCGGCTGGGTCTGCTGGACAGCGTCGAGCTCAACCCGACCTTTTCGTGGCCGCCCGAACGCGCGCTGGCGCTGCTGGCCGGCGGCGAGCGCGCGCTCTACCGCGCCGTCGAAGGTGCCGAGGACAGCCGCGACCAGGGCGCGGGTGACGTCGCCGCGGCGGGTGTGGGCGTTGACGACGTGGTGCTGGTGCTGGCGGCTTCCGGCAGCACACCCTACGCCGTGGCAGCGGCTGAGGCGGCGCGCGCCGCGGGTGCGCTGACGGTGGGCTTCGCCAACAACCCCGGCGCGCCGCTGCTGGCGGCCTGCGAGGTGGGCGTGCTGCTCGACACGGGCCCCGAGGTCATCGGCGGCAGCACACGCCTGAAGGCCGGCACGGCGCAGAAGATCGCGCTCAACACCTTCAGCAGCGCGGTGATGGTAAAGCTGCACAAGGTCTACGGCAACCTGATGGTCGACGTGCGGGCCAGCAACAACAAGCTCGTGCAGCGTGCGCTGCGCCTGACGGTACAGGCCAGCGGCGCGGCCGAGACCGAAGCGCAGGCGGCGCTGGCGGCCTGCGGCGCGCGTGTGAAGGTGGCCATCGTGATGCTGAAGGCCGGCGTCGACGCCGCCGAGGCCGAAACGCGACTCGAGGCGGCGCAGGGCAGCGTGCACGGCGCGCTGGCGCGCTGATACCCGGCACGCCAGGGCCGCCATGACGCAGCGCTTGCGCTCGCTCGACGTCTTCCGTGGCGCCACGGTGGCGCTGATGATCCTCGTCAACAACCCGGGCAGCTGGGCCTACCTCTACCCGCCGCTGGCGCATGCCGGCTGGCACGGCTGCACGCCGACGGACCTGGTGTTCCCGTTTTTCCTGTTCGCGGTGGGCAACGCGCTCGCCCTCGTGATGCCGCGGCTGCGCGACGCGGGCGGCGCGGCGTTTGCGCTGCGTGTGGGCAAGCGTGTGGGGCTGATCTTCGCCATCGGCCTCTTGCTCAACGCCGCGCCTTTCGTGCGTTGGGACGCCGACGGTGCACTCGTCGTCAAGGGCCTGGACACCCTGCGCACGATGGGCGTGCTGCAGCGCATCGCGCTGTGTTTCGGCGCCGCGGCCTTGATCGTGTGGGGGCTGCCGCGCCGTGGTGTGCTGTGGTCCGTGGTGGCGCTGCTGGCCGGCTACTGGCTGGCCTGCCTGAGCTTCGGTGACCCGCTGGCGCCCTACGAACTCTTCGGCTGGTTCGGCACCGCGGTGGACCGTGCGCTGCTCGGCGTGAACCACCTCTACCGCGGCGAAGGCATCGCCTTCGACCCCGAAGGCCTGGCCAGCACGCCGCCGGCCGTGGCGCAGGTGCTGCTGGGCTGGTGGGTGGGCGACACCCTCCTGCGCCACGGCAAGGTGGACGCCGCGCTCGTCTCGCGCCTGTTCGTGCAGGCCGCGCTGCTGGCGTTGCTGGCCTACGCCTGGCAGTTGGCGATGCCGCTGAACAAGAAGATCTGGACCTCGAGCTACGTGCTGCTGAGCAGCGCGCTGGCCATGGCCACGCTGGCGACGCTGATGCACGTGCTGGACATCCGCCAGCGCCCGCGCGAACAGCTGGGCTGGGCGCACTTGTGCGAGGCCTTCGGCAAGAACGCGCTCTTTGTCTTCGTGCTGTCGGGCCTGGTGCCACGCGTGCTGGCGCTGTGGCGCTGGCCCGACGCGCAACGCGCCGACGGCAGCCCGGTGTGGACGAGTCCGCTGCCCTGGCTGTACCAGAACGCCTTTGCCGGGCTGGGCAGCGACCCGCGGCTGGGCTCCTTCCTGTTCGCCTGCGCCAACCTGGGTGTCTACGCCGCGGTGGTGGTCTGGATGGACCGGCGGCGGCTCTACATCCGGGTCTAGACCGGCCGCCGTACAAGCGCATAAGCATCCGCGCAAAGCATCTTTGGCTTCTGAGCCGGCGCGGGCTACGCTCGCAGTCCTGCTTCCGCTGACGAGGACCCCCATGCCCGGCTTCTACGAAGACAACTCGCTGTCCATCGGCCGCACGCCGCTGGTGCGCCTGAACCGCGTCACCGACGGCGCCCGGGCCACCGTGCTGGCCAAGATCGAGGGCCGCAACCCGGCCTACTCGGTGAAGTGCCGCATCGGTGCGGCGATGATCTGGGACGCCGAGAAGCGCGGCCTGCTCGGCCCCGGCAAGGAAATCGTCGAGCCCACCAGCGGCAACACCGGCATCGCGCTGGCCTTCGTGGCCGCGGCACGCGGCATCCCGATCACGCTGACGATGCCCGACACCATGAGCGTGGAGCGCCGCAAGCTGCTGCTGGCCTACGGCGCCAGGCTGGTGCTGACCGAAGGCGCCAAGGGCATGAAGGGCGCCATCGCCAAGGCCGAGGAAATTGCCGCCAGCGACCCGAAGTTCGTGCTGCTGCAGCAATTCCTGAACCCTGCCAACCCGGCCATCCACGAGGCCACCACCGGCCCCGAGATCTGGGACGACACGGCCGGCGCGGTGGACATCTTCGTGGCCGGCGTGGGCACCGGCGGCACCATCACCGGCGTGTCGCGCTACCTGAAGCAGACCCGCGGCAAGGCCATCGTCAGCGTCGCCGTCGAACCCAGCGCCAGCCCGGTGCTGACGCAGGCACGCGCTGGCGAGGAGATCAAGCCCGGCCCGCACAAGATCCAGGGCATAGGCGCCGGCTTCGTGCCCGGCGTGCTGGACCTGTCGCTCATCGACGCCATCGAGCAGGTCAGCAACGACGAGGCCGTGGACATGGCGCGCCGGCTGGCGCGCGAAGAAGGCATCCTGTGCGGCATCTCGTGCGGCGCCGCGACGGTGGGCGCGCTGCGTTGGGCGCACAAGCCCGAGAGCGCGGGCAAGACCATCGTCGTCGTGCTGCCCGATTCGGGCGAGCGCTACCTGAGCTCGGTGCTGTTCGAGGGTGTGTTCGACAGCGCGGGGCTGGCGGTCTGAGGCCACCGATGCCCCGGCGCCATCAGATCGGCCGCATGACGAGGACCTCGCCGTTGCTGGCGCGCTTGGTGTAGATCACGTCGCCGTCGACACGCACCTCGGAGCAGCCGGCGGCGAAAACCCGCCAGTCGACGCAGACCGCCGAGCCTTCGACGCGCCACTTGCCCGAGTCGGCGCGGTTGCCGATGTTGATGTAGGCAAAGGTGTCGCGGTACTGCAGCCGCATCTCTGAACCGACGGCCTGGCTGACCGTGAAGCTCCTGCCGGTCAGCAGCTTCTGCAGCGCGCCCGACTCCAGCGGCGTGGCGGCCTTCGGGAACTCGGTCTGCAGTGCGGGCTGGGCCGATGCCAGCGCCGGCAGCAGCAGACTCAGCAGCAGGGTGTGTCGCATCGACGGTCTCCGTTCGGAAGCTGTGGGAAGCACGTGGGAAGCCCGGGCATCCTAACGCTCGAAATCAGCGGCGAACAAGGGCGCCAGGTGCAGCGTCATGAACACGCTGTTCGGGTCTTCACGGTAGTCGCCGAAAGGCCCGCAGTAACTGAAGCCGAAGCTCTCGTACAGCCGCCGCGCCGGATCGAAGGCCGCGATGGCGCCGGTTTCCAGGCTCAAGCGTTCGTAGCCGCGGGCTTGCGCGGTCTCGACGATGTGGGCCAGCAGCGCGCGGCCGGCACCGCGGCGGCGTTGCGCGGATGGCGTGCGCATCGACTTCAGCTCGCCGTGCCGCGGGCCCAGTTCCTTCAGCGCGCCACAGCCGAGCAGCAGCCCGCCTTCCCAGGCCGACCACACCGTGAGGCCGGGCTGACGCAGGCCGTCGAGCGCCAGCGCGTGCACGCTTTCGCGCGGCGACAGCGTGTGCATGCTCTGCAGGTGTTCATCGAGCAGGGCATGGATCTCGGGCCGTGTGAGGTCGTCTACTTCGATGCGCATGGGTGAAATCTGGCGAAGGGTGTCAAGATTCTGCACGGCCGCTGCCTGGGTGCAGCCCGCATTGCGCCCGGGGCTCAGGCCGGCGCGTCGGTGCTGACGAGGGCCTTGGCAAAAACCCGGTTCTCGTGCGAGTCGCCTTCGATCAAGGGTTCAGCGGCAATCTGTGGTTGCAGGCACTGGCTGTGAACGGTGTTGAGGCCTGCGCCTGGGTTCTGCCCGAGGGATTGCGCCAGCCTGGCCCCCTTGCCGCGCGCCGGCACCTGGGGCCCCGGCGCCCCGCCCCGCATAATCCGCGCCCCACCCCTGCACGCCACCATGTTCAAGAACGCTCTCGTCTACCGCATCGAACACTGGGCCCAGCCCCCGCTCTCCGAGATCGAAAGCCGCCTCGATGGCGCACGCTTCGTCGAATGCGGCGCCAGCCAGCCCGAATCGGTGGGCTGGGTGGAGCCGCGCGGCGAAGCACATGGCGCGATGATCGAGAGCATCGGCAGCCAGCTCATCCTGAAACTGGCCACCGAGACCAAGGCCGTGCCCGGCGGCGTGGTGAAAACGCAGGTGCAAGCCAAGCTCGACGCCATCGAGAAGGACACCGGCCGCCGCCCCAAGGGCAAGATCGTCAAGGAGCTGAAGGAAGAGGTCATCCACGAACTGCTGCCGCGCGCCTTCCCCAAGCGTAGCGACACGCTGGTCTGGGTCGACCCGAAGGCGCAGTGGCTGGTGGTGGGTGCGGGCAGCGTGAAGAAGGCCGACGCGCTGGTGACACGGCTGCTCGACCTGCTGGGCGGCGGCCTCAAGCTGTCGCTGGCGCAGACGGCCGTGGCGCCGGCCACCGCGATGGCCACCTGGCTGGCCGAGAAGGAAGCGCCCGCCGGCTTCAGCATCGACCGCGAATGTGAACTGAAGCAGCCCGACACCGAGAAGGCCACCGTGCGCTATGCGCGCCACACGCTCGACATCGACGAGGTCGGTGAACATATCAAGCAGGGCAAGCTGCCCACGCAGCTGGCGCTGAGCTGGGGCGAGCGCGTGAGCTTCGTGCTCACCGAGGCGCTGACGCTGAAGAAGATCAAGCTGCTCGACGTGGTGCTGGAAAGCGCCTCGTCGCCAACCAAGGACGACGGCGGCTTCGACGCCGACGTGGCGCTTTTCACAGGTGAACTGAAGCTGCTGATCCCCGAACTGGTCGAGGCGCTGGGTGGCCTGCAGGTGCGTGTGGTGCCCGCCACCGCGGTGCTGCCGGTGGCGCCAGCAGCGGCCGCGGCCGACGACGACCAGACGGCGCCCTGGGACACGGCACCGGCCTGAGCGGGTTTTGCGTCCGGCCCGTTGCGGCCGGCGTCAGGCCGCAGCAGGCGGCGATGGTGGTGATGAGGGCGGCGTCGTGGTCCCTGCTGAGCCCGCCCCAGGCGGCGCGGCCAGCGTAGCCGCAGCGTCCTTCAGCAGCTGCGCCGAACGCGCCAGCGCCGCGCTTTCGGCCGCGTCCATCACCGGCGCCAGCACCGCGGTGCCGCCGTCTTCGCCGACGACGGTGGCCAGCGACAGCGCCACGCCACTCAGCCCGCAGGCGCCCTGCTGCACGCGGGACACGGTGAGCACACGCTTCTCGCCGCGCAGCATGCAGCGCAGCAGGCTGGCCGTGACCAGACCGATGGCGTGGTTGGTGACGCCCTTGCGCTGGATGACCTCGTAGGCGGCGCGGCGCACTTCGGTGGCCAGCCGTGTCTCGGTCTCGGCGGCCCAGCCCGGCCACTGCCGCACCGGCACGCCGCCGACCTGCGCGCTCGACCACAGCACAACTTCCGAGTCGCCGTGCTCGCCCACCACCTGGGCATGGACGGATTGCGGTGCAACGCCGAGTTCACGGCCCAGCACCTGGCGCAGGCGCGCGGTGTCGAGCATGGTGCCGGTGCCCAGCACCCGTTCGGGCGGCAGGCCGCTGGCCTGCTGCATGACGCTGGTCAGCACATCCACCGGGTTGGTCACGAGCACGATGGTGCCAGCGAAGCCGGCCAGCCGGCGGCCGATGTCGGCCACGATGCGGGCGTTGTCGCGCAGCAGGGCCAGCCGCGACTCGTCGGGGCGGCCGCCGCGGCCCGCGGCCACCACCACGACGTGGGCCTGGCGCATCTCGTCGATGGTGGCCGTGCGCACCTGGCAGTCGGGGTAGAAGGCCGCGCCGTGGCGCAGGTCCATGGCCTCGCCCTCGGCGACGGCGCCGTTCAGGTCGTGCAGCCACAGTTCGTCGGCCGCGCCCGAGTGCAGTGTCGAGATGGCCACGCTGGTGCCCACCCAGCCGGTGCCGATGATGCCGACGGTTCTGTTCATGAAGCCTCCTGTCGTGCTGTGCATGCCGGCGACGATAGCTGGCGCCCCGGCCCGCCGCCGCGCGTGGTTTAGATTCGCCGCGTCCCCGTGGCCACCCGCATGAACACCACCGAACGTTTCCTGATCGCGATGCTCATCGTCTTCACTCTGCCCTGGCTCGTGTGGCGGTTGGGGCGCACCGAGCGCTGGGCGCCGCTGGTGGTGGTGCAGATCGTCGCCGGCATCCTGCTCGGGCCGGGTGTGCTGGGTGCGGCGCTGCCCGAGGTCTACGGCTTTGTCTTCACGCCGGCGGTGATCCAGGCGCTGAACGGCATCGCATGGTGGGCGGTGATGCTCTTCGTGTTCATCGCCGGCATCGAACTCGACCTCGCGGCGGCCTGGAAGCACCGCCGCGAAAGCGGCATCACTGCCGGCCTGGCGCTGGGCATGCCGCTGCTGATGGGCTGCGTTGCGGCGCTGGGCCTGCTGGCGCTGTCTGCGGGCTGGATGGGCGCGGCGGCGCGGACCTGGCAGTTCGTGCTGGGCGTGGGCATGGCCTGCGCGGTGACGGCGCTGCCCATCCTCATCCTCTTCATGGAAAAGCTGGACATCCTGCGCCGGCCGCTGGGCCAGCGCATCCTGCGCTATGCCAGCCTGGACGACATCGCCATCTGGGGCGTGCTGGCGCTGATCCTGATGGACTGGCAGCGCGTGGGCCGGCAGGCCGGCTTCCTGCTCGTGTTCGGGCTGGTCGCCTGGGCCTTGCGCCGCCTGATGCAGCGCCTGCCCGAGGCCGACCGCTGGTACCTCGCGCTGGCGTGGCTGGCGGCCTGTGCGCTGGCGGCCGACTGGGCCGGGCTGCACTTCATGGTGGGCGCCTTCCTGGCCGGCGCGGTGCTCGACGGCCACTGGTTCGACACTGCGCGCATGGACCAGCTGCGCCACCACGTGCTGCTGGTGGTGATGCCGGTGTTCTTCCTGAGCACCGGGCTGCGCACCGAATGGGCCCTGGGCGGTGCGCTGGTGTTCGTGGCTGCAGCGGCGCTGCTGTTGGCCAGCGTGGCGGGCAAGCTCCTGGGCGTGCACCTGGCCGGCCGCATCCTGCGCTGGCCGGCGGGCGAGGCCAGCCTCGTGGGTTGGTTGCTGCAGACCAAGGCGCTGATCATGATCATCTTCGCCAACGTGCTGCTCGACAAACACGTCATCACCGCCGACACCTTCACCGCGCTGCTGCTGATGGCGCTGGCCAGCACGATGCTGACGGTGCCGGTGGTGACGCCGATGCTGGCGAAGATGAAGGCCGTGCTGGGGCGTGCGGCCTGAAGGGCTTCGCAGCCATAGGCGGGTTGCGACCCAAAGGCGACCAACCCATTCGCGGACCCACTGCCTGATACCGGTCCTTCACGCGACCAAGAGCTTCGGCGACTTGCTTTCGTCCGCTGGCCGATCGCCTTGACCATTCCCGTTCAGGGGCTCCCCCGGCATGGACGGGCCCGACTAGAAAGGCCGCAAGGATCCCTACGACGTACGGCTTCTCTCTGCCGTCGGCAACGCAGGCGTCTGCCAGCCCCACCGCTGAAGGAAACACCATGAAGACGGTCCAGACCCTGTTCATCGCCGGCATGTTTCCAGCGCTGAGTGCCCTGTCCGTCCCCGCCTGGGCCGACGGCACGATGGACCACTCGAAGATGGGCGAAGTGAAGATGGCGCAGAACGGCGCGGCTGCGATGACCGACGCCGAAGTGCGCAAGGTCGATATGGCACAAGGCAAGGTCACGCTCAGGCATGGCGAGATCGAGAACCTCGACAGGCCACCGATGACGAGGGTGCGAAAACGGTCGGCTCACCGTGGTGGCGATGGCGCCCGCGCGCTGATGGCGCCTGCCCGGCTGGTCCGGGCGGACATGTTGCTCCCGCAGGATCAGCGCTGTGCGTGACGTGGCAGGCTCAGTACGGCGGCCAGTCCGCCTGCGGGGCGGTTGCGCAGCACCAGGTCGCCACCATGGCTGCGCGCGATGTTGCGGGCGATGCCCAGCCCCAGGCCCGTGCCACCCGTGGCGCGGCTGCGCGAAGCCTCAAGCCTGAAGAAGGGCTCGAACACCTGCTCCAGTTGTGCCTCGGGGATACCCGGGCCTTCGTCAAGCACCTGCAGCACCAGGGCGTCGGCGCTGTCGCTGACCTGCACGGTAGCTTCGCCGCCATAGGCACAGGCGTTGTCGACCAGATTGCCCACGGCACGTTTGAGCAGGGAGACGTCGGCCAGGTATGGCGGGTCGGCACGCCCCTGGACGTGCAGCGTGCGTCCGACGGCGGCGTTGTCGGCCTGCAGCGTGGCCAGCAGCGCGTTCACATCCACCGGCTCGCGTGGCGCGTGGCTGCCCAGGCCGCGCATGAACTCCAGTGTCTGCGTCACCATGGTTTCCATCTCGTGCAGGTCGGCTTCGAAGCGCTCGCGCAATTCATCGTCGTCGAGCAACTCGGCGCGCAGCCGCAGCCGTGTCAGCGGTGTTTTCAGGTCGTGTGACAACGCGGTCAGCACGCGCGTCCTGTCGTTGATGAACCCCGACAGCCGCTGCTGCATGGTGTTGAACGCGCGTGCGGCCTGTTGAACCTCGCGCGGGCCGTCCTCGGGCAGCGGTGCGCGGTCCAGGTCCTGGCCCAGCGCATCGGCAGCCTGGGCCAACACGTGCAGCGGGCGTACCACCCACCGCACCGCCACATACGACAGCGCAAGCATGGCCGCCAGCAGCACACCCAGCGTGAGCGCAAGGCGCCAGGGCAGGGCCTCGGGCGCAGCCGGCAGTTCGGTGTCGAAGCGGGCCCAGCGGCCGTCGCGCAACTGCACCTCGGTGCGCAGAACGGACAGGCCGGCAGCCATCATGCCCGGCCCCATGCCGCGCCCCAACATGCCGCCCGGGCCGTGCATGGCCTGGTGCCCCACGGCCAGACCGCCTGCCGGAGGCAGAGGGGCAAAGCCGTCGCGCGCCTCGATCCGCAGCGGCCGGTCGTCGCCGAGGGCCGCGTGCAGCCGCGCCGAGAACAGGCCGGCGCGCCAGCCCTCGGCCGGTGCCGCAGCAGCCCGCGGCTGGTCGTGCAGCGACAGCACCAGCGGCGGCACGTTCAACACGGAAGCCACCCGCTCCCGTTCAGCAGCGCCCAGGCCGTCGAGCAGCTTGACCACGTCGGCGATGCGCTGCGCCGGTTGCATGCCGAAGCTGCCGCTCACCAGCCGGTCGCGCTCGGCGACGTTGATCGCCGCGCTCAGCAGCTGCGCCAGCAGCAGGCCGGCGCCCAGCACCACCATCAGCTGTCCGAACAGAGACCCCGGCCACCAGCGCCAACGCACCGCGTCGCGCATCACGGCCCCTTGTCGACCGGCACCGAGAGCACGTAGCCCTCGCCGCGCACGGTCTTGATCAGCGACGGGCTGCGCGGGTCGTCGCCCAGGCGCTGGCGCAGCCGGCTGACCTGCACGTCGATGCTGCGGTCCAGCGGGTCGGCTTCACGGCCCTGCGTGAGGTCGAGAAGCTGGTCGCGGCTGAGCACACGATTGGCGTGGTCCAGGAACACACGCAGCAGCTTGTATTCGACGCCGCCGATCGCCGTCGCCTCGCCGGCGGGCGACAACAGCTCGCGTCGCGAGGTGTCCAGTGCCCAGCCGGCAAAGTGCAGCAGCGGGTCGTCCTTGGGCTGCAGGTTGGGCGGCAGGCTGCGCGTGCGCCGCAGGATGACCTTGATGCGCGCCAGCAACTCGCGCGCGCTGAAGGGTTTGGGCAGGTAGTCGTCGGCGCCCATCTCCAGGCCGACGATGCGGTCGGTCTCGTCGCCGCGCGCAGTGAGCATGATCACCGGTATGTCCGACTTGCCGCGCAGGGTGCGGCACAGCGTCAGGCCGTCGTCCCCCGGCAGCATCAGGTCAAGCACGATCAGGTCGACGGCCGCGTCGTCCAGCGCACGCCACATCGCCCGGCCGTCGCCGACGGCCGTGGCACGCAACCCGTTTTTCTCCAGGTAGCGGGTGAGCAGGCTGCGGATCTCGCCGTCGTCGTCGACGATCAGGATGTGGTCGCTGCGTTCCATCGGGTCCATGGCCCTCATTGCACCGCAAGCGCGTGCGGATGGAGCACCGGCGCTGCGGCGGGAAAGTAACACAGCATGTCAAGCCGGCGGCCTGCCACAGGGCGCGACAAAAAAGGCCGCCGGTGACACACCGGTCTTACAGGCGGGCGCTTCAATGAAACCGTTGCGAAGGGATCTTCTGCAACGGGTTGGCAGGCCGCTCACCGGCACACCAACTCTTCAACGATCCTCTCAAGGAGAAAAGCATGAAGACCACCACCAAGATCATCGCCGCCACATTGGCTGTCGTTTCGTTTGCCGCTGTATCGGTCGTTTCCGCCCATCCCGGTGGCGGCTATGGCATGGGTAGCGGCCCCAGCGTCGGCATGATGGGTTCCGGCCCCGGCATGGGGAACGGCATGGGCTCGGGCCATCGTATGGGCATGGGCATGGGCGGCATGGGCGTCGACTCGCCGGCCGTGCTCGCGGCACGCCTGGGTGACCTGAAGGCCATCTTGAAGATCACGCCCGCGCAGGATGCGGCCTGGCAGAAGTACGAAACGCAGCTGCGCCAGCAGGTCGCCACCCGCCAGGCCTTCCACACCACGATGCAGGCCCAGATGCAGGATCCGAAGGTCACGATCGACCACAACGCGCAGCACGAAACCATGACCAAGCTGTTCGCTGCGCAAGGGGCCGCTCGCGACGAGTTGTATGCGGCGCTGACGACCGAGCAGAAGGCGCTGGCCGACCAGCAGGCGCGCCCCGGCTACGGTCATCACATGGGTTCGCGCGCGCAGACGAAGTAGGAGAACCCGCGAGCGGCAGGTGGGCCGGGCGGGGCGCAAGCGCTCTGCCTTGGCGCAACTGAAGCCGATAGCCGCGGCCCTTGCGATCCCACACTCGCAGGCCTGCGGGCCTTCAAACTACCGGTCCAGATGAGGTCCGCTGCGGCCGCGGCTATCAGCGCCCTGCGGGGTCGGTCCCGGACAACGGCAGGCCGGACGTCTTCTCGCGATGGTCGTGCAGCCGCCCGAGCGTGCTGTCCAGCAGACGCGCCAGCTTCTGCGCGGCGCCATCCACTGCCTGCTCCAGCGTCGCGGCGTGGTCCGTCACCGCCACCGGCTGCCGGCCTTCGAGACGGGCCTCCAGCATGCAGCGATGGTCTTGCTGCCCGCTCTTGCTGCCGTTTTCGTCGCTCAGATGGACTTCCACACGGGTGACCTGTTCGCCGAAACGCTCCAGCGCCTGCTCGACCGTGGCACTCACCTGCGCGGCCAGCGCCTCGGTGCCGTCGATGTGGACGTCGGTGTTGAGTTGGATCTTCATGGGGTTCTCATATGGATGCCTCCCGGCTAGCAAGCACAATTCGCTCAGTTGTGTGAAGAAGTCGGCTGCTCACTTATGGCCGGCCTTGCTTGCGTGGTTTGACTGGTTTCCCATAATCGCCCGCTGGCCCCGATGCATATCCGCTGACAAGCACCCCATCTCCAAGAGCCGGCTCGTTATGTCCGACACCGCATACAGGTTTAGCTCGTCTCGGTCTGACCCATTTCACATCACTTCACTCTTTGCCGCCTACTAGCCTTCCAAGGCTAAAACCATGTCCTTTCTTTCGGGTTGGTTGATAAATTGATTGCTCCGCCTGTCAAGCCGCAAACGCCCTGACACTCTTGCAACTTCCTTGGTAATCCTGCTCTCTGGCTGACAGTCCAAATTGCCCTGGCCATCTTGGCCGCCTGCGTCACGATTCCCACATTCGCGGGCCTGCGCGCGTTCAAACTACCGGTCCAGCTCGCGGATCAAGGCCTTCATCTCGGCGATCTCCTTGCGCTGCGCAGCGATGATGTCGTCGGCCAGTTTCCTGACTCGCGGGTCGCTGATGTGCGCCCGCTCGCTGGTCAGGATCGCGATGGAATGGTGCGGGATCATCGCGCGCATCCAGGACACGTCTTCGACGGTTTCCTGCGAGCGAACCAACCACAGCGACGCGGCGAAGAACAGCACACTGGCTGCCAAGATGCCGGCATTGGCAGTGGCGTTCTCGTACATGTGCCACATGAAGGCCAGCATGACCACCGCCATCGTGGCGCCCATCAGGACGGCCATGTAGGCGCGCGTCTCGCTGAAGAAGACGTGATCGAGCGCATAGGTATTCAGGTACATGAGCCCGAACATCACGAGCGTCGACGTGGCGATCATGGCGCCGAAGCGGGCGTACGGCTTCATTGCATTTTCTTCTGAGTGACGGGTCAGTGCCGAAAACTCGCTGCCACGCCGGTGCGACAAGGCATGCGCTCGGACGGCAGCACATGCACCACACCCCCCTTGCTTTCGACCAGCGCACCCAGGTCGTCGAGCACGTCGTCCACACGCGGGTCGCCGAGATCGGCAGGATCGATGCGCCCGGTCGATCCATCGATCCGCCCGGCCACCTGGCGCTCGGCCTCGATCAGCAGCGTTGCCACGCGGCCGGCCACCGCGGCATGTGCGACCTGCGACAGGTCCTCGCTGCCCAGCCCCTGGGCTGCGGCGGCCGCGTAGGCGTCGCTCCATACGGCCTGTTGCGCCTTCTGCTGCGGCGCTGCCACTTCCCAGGCGCGCTGCCGCAAGGCGTCATGCGTCAGGCCCTGGGGGTCGACCATCAGGCCGCTGGCCATCAGGAACGGGTTGTGGCTGACCTGGCGGAACAGGTGGTGGTGTTCGGGCAAGGCCGCCAGCATCAACGGCAGGCCTGACGGGCGCGAGTGGTGTTCCAGCACGGCACGGTCCACCGCGCGGAAGAATCGCTCGGCGTCGCCGTCGATCTCGTCCTTCTTGCCGCCTTGGCCATGGTGCATGGCCATGTGGCCGCCGCCGACGCCGCCATACGAAGACACGGTGGTGTGCGGTTCGGTGCGCTCGTCGCCCAGTGCCGCGGTCATTGTCTGCGGCACGCCGGCCGCCAGCGCCACGGCATCGAGCGTGTTGCGATCGCCTTCGAACAGCTGCACCTTGTTCAGACTCAACGCCAGCACCTGGTAGCGCCCGGTCGACTGCAGCCACAGGCGCAGCGGCTTGGTGTGGAAGCTGTCGGACACTACGGCCAGCTCGGCCACCGGCCGCTGCAGGAGGAAAACGCGGAACAGGCCCGGCGCGCCCAGCACGGCCAGGCCGTCCTGCGTGTGGTTCCAGAAGCCGTGGTCTTGTGCGAGGGCCGCGAAGGGCTCGATCAAGGTTTTGACGGACTCGGCCGCATGCTGCTGTCGCAGCGATGTCTCGAGTGCCTTCACCTGATGGCGGAACCGGATCGGGTCCTGCTGGTTGTCCGGATGGCGTCGATGGGTCGGCTGGTAGAGCGACAGGCAGGGCTGCCCCTTGAACGACGCCAATTCGGCAAGGCTCGCCTGGGTGAGTGTGTCGGGCGTGTGAGTGGTTTTCATGTCGCTTCCTCTGGTGGTTCGTAGCCCGCAAGCCTGCAACGACATCGGCACGCGACACGCGACACGCGCCTTGTCCTGGGCGGCAACCAGTACGCAGTCCTGGATGGGACCCAGTCTCGCCCGGCTCGCGTGACCTGGTCTGTACGACAGCGCACTCGCACTCGCCCACTGGGCAATGCGCGCATCAGCAGCCGTGGATCGCGATATCTCGCGCGCCTGGCCTTCACGCGCGCGCGTCAGTCGTGGAGCTCCCGCAGCGCCTGTGTCGCCGCCATGAAGGCTGCCTCGACGGCGAGCAGGTCGTCCGCTTCCGGCACGGCTTCCCGCGCCCCTGTGACGATCATGCCGGCCTGGCGCCGGAGGCTCGCCGCGTCCGGCGCACTTTGAACTTGGCCGGCGATCTGGGCGATGGCATCGAGCATGCGGATTGCCACTGCCGGGTTCGAACGGGCGCATTGCCTGATCTGGTTGAAGGCTGTGTCCACGATCCCTGCAAACGAGGATCCCGGCGCCACCAGCCGCAGCCGCCCGTGACGGTCGAATCGCAGCGCTGATGGCATGTCGCGTCGCGCCAGGCGGCACAGGGCCGATCCCAGTCGATCCACACAGGCGATCGCCGTGAACGGGTCATTGATGCCCGGGGACAGCGCACGCACGGCGATCTCCACCAGTTGCTGGAACGAGAACTCGATATCCTGCGCGCCGGTGCGCTGGTTGCCGAGCACGAACATGGCGTTCATTTTGTCGACCAGGGTTTCAGTGACACGGTCCCCGGGCCAGACCATCACCATCGCCCGCCCTTTGACGAGGTAGTGCCCGGGCCGAAGCTCCAGCCGCAGCAGCAGATCTTCCTGGCTGGCCAAATCCATCAGGGCGTCGGCATCGATCAGCTGGAGATAGCCGTCTTCAAGGGCACCCACAGGACGGGCCTCGCGTTCGAACGCCGCGGGCAGGTCGGATTCGTTCGGCGCTCTCGAGACTTCGGAACCAGGCTTGCCGAGGTGGCCGGGAAACAGCCTGTCGATGCCGTCCCCGAGTTCCCTGCCGACCCTTGCCACGACCTCATTCGCCTGGATCGAGACCGAGACATGATGGATGAAGTAGATCAGCACCCCGATGCTGACCATGGCCAGTAGCAGGCCGATGCTGACGGACAGATGCGGCACGAAGGCCACCTCGTCGGCGCGCCGGACGGTGCGCAGCACGAGCAGGCAGTACACGAACGTGGCCACGAAGGTGCCCAGCACCACCTGGTTGGCGGTGTCGCGCATGAAGTTGCGCAGCAGGCGGGGGCCGAGCTGAGACGAGGCGAGCGACAGCGCCACGAGCGTCATCGAGAACACGGTTCCGGCGATGGCGATCATCGACCCGGCCACGGTGCCCAGCAGCAGGCTTGCACCTTCGGCGCCACCGGAATAGATCCAGTCCAGGCGCTGCAACCAGCCTTCGGCGTTGCCCTTGTCGAGCTCAACGGCACCCACGGCCAGTGCCACGGCCAAGCACGCCATGAGCGCCGGCACAAACCAGAAACTGGATCGAACGCGATCCCAATATTTCAGCAGCAGTGCTTTCAAGAAGCCTCACTTCGACCCGTGAGCCTCGAACGAAGCGTCCAAGCCGGCGTTGAATGATGGGGAGGAGCGTAAGTACTCCAGCAGCAACTGTTCTGTTCGTTGCCGCTCCAAGGCGCCGACAACGCGAAGCCGTGGATCTTGCGCCAGCGATGGGGCTGCCGTGTGCGCCAACGCACAGACCGGGCGGCGCCAGACGCGCACCTTGGACGGCCGTAGACCGTTGAAAGCCGGACCACCATGCTTCGCCAATCCAAGGACCTGCTGGATCTCGCCATCGCCGCCACCGATGGCGCCATCGGCGACGTGAAGGATCTCTATTTCGATGACGAGGCCTGGGCGGTTCGCTACCTCGTCGTCGATGCCGGCTCGTGGCTGTCCAGCCGCAAGGTGCTGATCTCGCCCATCGCTGCCGGAAAGCCTGATTGGGAAGAGATGCGCTTGCCGATCTCGCTGACCCGGGAGCAAGTCAAGAGCAGCCCCGATATCGACACCGACATGCCGGTCACGCGACAGCACGAGACCGACTATCTCGACTACTACAGCTATCCGTACTACTGGGGTGGCATGGGCTTGTGGGGCAGCGGCGGATATCCCCACATGCTCGTGCCCGGCTACGCCGGCTACGGCTCTGCCGCAGCCACCCGCGCAGAAGCAGACGGCGCCCAGGCACGGGCCGAAGCACGCCAGCGCGACAACGATCCGCACCTGCGCAGTTGCAAGGCCGTGGTCGGATACCACATTGAGGCCAGTGACGGCGAGATCGGGCACGTGCAGGGGCTGCTTGTCGACGAAGAAAGCTGGGCCATCCGATACCTGGTGGTGAGCACGAGCAACTGGTGGCTCGGGCACGACGTGCTGGTGGCCCCGCAGTGGATCAAGCGCGTGAACTGGGCGGAACAAACCGTGGCCGTCGACCTGACGCGTGAAGCGCTGAAAGAGGCGCCCTGGTACGACCCGGCATTGCCGCTGGCGCGTGAGATGGAAATCGCCGTTTACAAGCACTACGGGCGTGCAGGGTACTGGCCTGGCGCGGCGCCGGCGGCGTAGTGCCTGCGGAAGGACCTGTCGACGCACGACCCACCGCGCCACCGGACGACCCGTCGCTGATCGACATCGCCGATCTGGCGCTGGCGCTCGGCACCCATCTGGAACGTGGCCTCGGCGCCGAGGAGGCTGCAACCCGGTTGCGTGCGGACGGCCCCAACGAACTGCGTGCGGTGCCACCCGTGCCCGTCTGGCGCCAGGCGTTGGCGCAGTTGCAGGACCCCCTCGTCTACCTGCTGGGTGCGGCAGCGGCCGTGGCGCTGGCCGCCTGGTGGTTCGAAGGGCGGGGCCATCAGGGCGCAGTCGGTTGGCCGCTGGATGCCATCGTCATCACCGCCGTGGTGGTGCTGAATGCGGTGCTGGGCTGGCTGCAGGAGGCCAAGGCGGCGCAGGCGGTGGCCGCGCTGGCCAGGATGACTACCGCCACGTCGGCCGTGCTGCGCGACGGCGCCGTGGCTCGGGTGCCCAGCGCCGAACTCGTCAAGGGCGACCTGCTGGTGCTCGCCGAGGGCGACGCCGTGGGTGCCGACGCGCGGCTGGTGCAAGCCGCCGCGCTCAAGCTGCTGGAGGCGCCGCTGACGGGCGAGAGCGAGTCCGTGCTGAAGGATGCGGCACCGCTGCCCGGGCATGTGGCACTGGGCGACCGTCTGAACATGGTCTTCAAGGGCACGGCGGTCGCGCAGGGCACCGGGCGTGCCGTCGTCACCGCCACCGGCATGCAGACCGAGATGGGCGGCATCGCCACACTGCTCGACACCACGCCCGACGCGCCGACGCCGCTGCAAGTCGAGATCGCGCATCTGGGCAAGGTGCTGGGCGTTGCGGCCCTGGTGATCGCCGCCGCCGTGGTGGCCACGATCCTGCTCATCTCGGACATCCACGGCGTGGCCGATGTCGTCACGGTGCTGCTGCTCGGCGTGTCTCTGGCCGTGGCCGCCGTGCCCGAGGGTTTGCCGGCGATCCTGTCGGTGGTGCTCGCGATGGGCGTGCGCCGCATGGCACGACACCACGCTATCGTGAAGAAGCTGGCCTCGGTCGAGACACTCGGGTCGGCCTCCGTCATTGCGTCAGACAAGACCGGCACGCTGACACGCGGCGAGATGACGGTGCAGCGGGTGATGACGGCCTCGGGGCGCATCGACATCACTGGCGTGGGTTACGCCCCCGAGGGACGTGCCGAGCAGGGGGGCGCCGATGTGCCCGCAGGCCCTTTGCTCGAAGAACTGCGGGCCGTGCTGAGCGGCGGCAGCCTGGCGGGCAATGCCCAACTGCAGCAGGACGACACCGACGCCTGGGTGATCCAGGGCGACCCGACCGAAGCCGCGTTTCTGGTGGCGCAGCGAAAGCTGGTCAACGCTGCACCCGAGACGAAGCAACGCTTTGAGCGCATCGGCGAGATCCCCTTCACTTCGCGGCGCAAGATGATGTCGGTGCTGGTGGTGGACCATGCCGATGGCGACGCACACGTGCTCTTCACCAAGGGTGCGCCCGATGTGCTGCTGGCGCATTGCACGCACGCCCGTCGGGGCCACGCCGCGGTGGCGCTGGAGGCTGCCCTGCACACGCAGGTGCTGGCCGACGTGGCCGCCATGGCCGATGACGCGCTGCGCACGCTGGCCGTGGCGCGCCGCACGCTCGCACCTGACGCGCAGGTTCCGGCCGATGCCGAGGAGGCGGCTGCGCTGGAACAGGATCTGGAATACCTCGGCACCGTGGGCATCATCGACCCGCCGCGCCAAGAGGCGGCGGTGGCCATTGCCCAGGCGCGCCAGGCCGGCATCCGCGTGATCATGATCACCGGCGACCACCCGCGCACGGCGGCGCGCATCGCGGCCGATCTCGGCATCGTCGACGGCGATGCACCGGTGCTCACGGGAACCGGGCTTGACAAGCTGAGTGAGGCCGCCTTCGCCGAAGCGGTGCTGAAGACCTCGGTGTTCGCCCGCGTGGCGCCCAAGCACAAGCTGCGCATCGTGCGTGCGCTGCAGGACAGCGGCAACGTGGTGGCGATGACCGGCGACGGCGTCAACGACGCCCCGGCGCTGAAGGCCGCCGACATCGGCGTGGCGATGGGTGTGGCGGGCACCGAGGTGGCGAAAGAGGCGGCCCGCATGATCCTGGCCGACGATCACTTCGCCACCATCGTGCTGGCGGTGCGCGAAGGGCGTGGTGTGCTCGACAACATCCGCAAGTTCCTGCGCTACCTGCTGTCGTCGAACCTGGCCGAGGTGCTGACGGTGTTTGCCGGCGTGGTGGGGGCCGGCGTCCTGGGTCTGCAGGCCACGGCGACGGGCTCGGGTGGCGCGGTGGTGCTGCCGCTGCTGGCCACGCAGATCCTGTGGATCAACCTGATCACCGACACCGGCCCCGCGCTGGCCATGGGTGTGGACCCGATCGCAGAAGACGTCATGGCGCGCAGGCCGCGTGCGCGCAGGCAGCGCATCATCGACGCCCGCATGGGGTTGGGCGTGGCCGAAGGCGGCGTCGTGATGGCGGCACTGACCCTGCTGACGCTGGACCTGTTCCTGCCCGGCGGGCTGATCGAACCGGTGGAGACCTGGCTGGGCCGCGGCCCGCACAGCCTGGAACTGGCGCGCACCGCCGCGTTCACGGTGCTGGTGCTGACGCAGCTCTTCAACTGCTTCAACGCACGCTCGGCGTCCGCCTCCGCGTTCCGGGCAGCGTTCTCGAACCACTGGCTGTGGGCGGCGGTGGCCTTGTCGGCAGCGCTGCAAGTGGCGGTTGTGCACCTGCCCTTCCTCAACCTCGCCTTCGGCACCGTGCCGCTCTCGGCGGGCCAGTGGTGCGTGTGTGTGGCGATGGCCAGCGGGGTGCTCTGGTTCATCGAAGGGCGAAAGCTGGTGCGACGACTCTGGGCCCGGCGGGTGATTGCACCGCCTGGGACGTAAGTGCATTGGAGTCCTGTCTGCAGTGGCCCGGCGCCATCCATTTCGGTGGCTGTCCTCGACGTTGCCCGTCGCCTCGGGTGAGTGACGCACACAAGCCTTCGGCGCCTTCGACCCGACACAGATCGACGGACTGAACCCTTCATGCTCGACATTGCCGCCACCTGCCTCGTCCTTACCGCGCTGCTGGCGTACCTGAACCACCGCTTCGTGCGCTTGCCAACGACCATCGGTGTGATGGTCATCGCGCTCGTGCTGTCCCTGGTGATCGTCGCGCTCGACGTCGTCGGCGTTTCGCATGCACTGCGCATCTACGAAGAGTCGCTGCTGCGGTCCATCGACTTCTCCGACGTCTTGATGCAGGGCATGCTGTCTTTGCTGCTCTTCGCGGGCGCGCTGCATGTGGACCTGAGCGAACTGAAGGCGTTGCGCTGGCCCGTCGCTTCGCTGGCGCTGATCGGCACGCTGGTGTCCACGCTGATCGTCGGCTATGGGCTCTGGGCCGCGCTGCCCGGGGTGGGCCTGGACTTGCCGCTGATGTACTGCCTGTTGTTCGGTGCGCTCATCTCGCCCACCGATCCGATCGCGGTCATGGGCATCCTCAAGTCCGCCGGGGCGCCGAAGAACCTCGAACTCGTGATCGCCGGCGAGTCACTCTTCAACGACGGCGTCGGCGTTGTGATCTTTGCACTGCTGCTGGGCATGCTGGCAAGCGGCAGCGCCCCTACCACGGGCACGGCGCTGACACTCCTGGCGCGTGAAGCCGGGGGCGGCATCGCCTTCGGCCTGGTACTGGGCTACGTCACTTACCGGCTTCTCAAGAGCGTGGACGAGTACCAGGTCGAGGTGCTGCTCACGCTCGCAGCCGTGACCGGCGGCTACGCGCTGGCCAGCCATCTGCACATCTCCGGGCCGCTGGCCATGGTGGTTACGGGCCTGATCATCGGCAACCAGGGCCGCGCGCTGGCCATGAGCGACACCACGCGTCGCTACGTGGACATGTTCTGGGAACTGCTGGACGAGATTCTCAATGCGGTGCTGTTCGTGTTGATCGGAATGGAAGTGCTGCTGATCAGCTTTTCGGCGCCGGTGCTGTTGGCAGGGGGCGTGGCGATTGGTGTCACCTTGCTGGCGCGCCTGCTCAGCGTCGGCCTGCCGGTGGCCGCGCTCGGCGCACGCTTCGAGCTGCCGCTGGGTGCCTGGCGCGTGCTGACCTGGGGCGGGCTGCGCGGTGGCATCTCGGTGGCGCTGGCACTGTCGTTGCCGGTCGGCCCGCACCGTGACGTGGTGCTCGCGCTGACCTACTGCGTGGTGGTGTTCTCGATCCTGGTGCAGGGCCTGACCATCGGACGGGTGGTGCGCGCGCCGCGATGAACCTCGGCTGACCGGCGCGCAACGCAGTGCCCCGCTCGCCTCGCGGGGCCGACAGAACGGCCGCACCGGGCGTCATCACGCCAGGTCACCACGGGGCCGCCGGCTGCGGTCGTCGATCTCACCGAGCATGGCCGCCAGGGAATTGACACTCTCGTGGACCTCGGTGCGCAGCGCCTCCTGGCTCTGCGAAAGGCGCTGTGCCAGGGTCTCGAACTCCAGGTGCATCACGCCGCGCAGTTCGGTGAAGCGCGACGCCTCGGCCTGGTCGGCCAGCGTACGCTGGGTCTGCAGCTCCCTGGTGTGCCGACGCGCCTCCAGCAGGACGGTGGCTTGCCACGTGGCCATGTAGACCGCGAAGCCCAGCGTCATGGCGGCCATCAGCCCGAGCATGACCAGCCCCAACGGAGCTTCGAAGCTGAAGAAGCCCAGACTCAAGGACGTGGAGGCGTTGAATGCCGGCCAGTTGAGGATCGCAAAGGCGAAGATCGAGACGACGAAGAGCAGGGCAAGCAGCGTGCGTGTGCGCATGGCAATCCTTGTCAGGGGAAGGGGGATCGGTTCACTCCGGCGCGTAGGTTCGGGACGGCAAGCCAGGTTGCGCCTTCTTCGCCTGGCTGGGCTCGGCGCCCGTGGGCGGGCGCTGAGCCGGACGGTGCAGCGTGAGTTGCGGAAACGGGATCTCGATGCCGGCGCGGTCGAACGCACCTTTCAGGCGGCGCAGGTACTCGCGGCGCACGGTCCACTGCGCCAGCGGCGCCACCTTGAAGCGGGCGCGAATCACGACCGCCGAGTCGGCCCAGCGTTCGACACCGGCCATTTCCAGATCGCCCAGGATGCGCGGTGCCTGTTCCGCGTCGAGCCGCATCTCGGCGCCAACCTGCTGCATCACGGCCATCGCCGCATCGACATCGACGCTGTACGCCACGCCCACGTCGACCACCGCCTGGGCATGGCCGCGGCCCATGTTCACCACGCTGGTGATGCTGCCGTTGGGTACGAAGTGCACATGGCCGTCGTAGTCGCGAAGCTGTACGTAGCGCAGTGTCACCTCCTCGACCAGTCCGGCATGGTCGCCCAGCTTCACCACGTCACCCTGGCGGATCTGGTCTTCGACCAGCAGGAAGAAGCCGGTGAAGTAGTCCTTCACCAGGCTCTGCGCGCCGAAGCCCACCGCGAGGCCGGCCACACCCGCGGCCCCCAGGATGGGCGCCACGCTGACGCCTAGTTCGCTCAGCACCAGCATGCCGGCCACCAGTGAGACCACCACCGCAGCCAGGTACCTGAAGACGCGCCCCAGGGTCTCGGCGCGCTGGACGGCCTCGCGGTCGCCGAGGCGGCTGGCGATGCGGATGCGAAGCCCCCGGATGGCGCGCTGCGCCGCCGCGATGGCCAGCCAGGCGACCACCACGATGACCAGTATGCGCAGGCCCGATGTGGCCACGCCACCCAGGCCCTGCAAGTGGGCGGCGGTCTCCTTCCAGTAGTCGGGAGACGCGTTCATACCGCGCTGTCCCACGGCGCCGACAGGCGCACCGCGCCGTTGATGATGCCGACCATCGAATAGGTCTGCGGGAAGTTGCCCCACAGTTCTCCGGTCTTGACATCCAGGTCCTCGCTGAGCAGGCCGACGTGGTTTCGGCGCGCGAGCAGGGCCTCGAAAGCGGCCCTGGCCTCATCCTTGCGCCCGATGCGCGCCAGCGCATCGACACGCCAGAAGGAGCAGTCGTTGAACGCCACCTCGGGCCGGCCGAAGTCGTCCTCGGCCTCGTAGCGGCGCATGAAGGGGCCGTCGCACAGCGATGCTTCCATCGCGTGCACCGTGCTGATGAAGCGCGGGTCCTGGCGGGGCAGGAAACCGACCTCGCCCATCAGCAGCACGCTGGCGTCGAGGTCTCTGCCACCCAGGCTCTCGGCGAAGGCCTGCCGCTCCTCGTTCCAGGCGCGCGCGGTGATCGCGGCATGAATCACGGCAGCCCGCTGCTGCCACAGCGCGGCGCGCTCGGGCAGGCACAGCACCACCGCGATGCGGGCCAGCCGATCGCACGCCACCCAGCACATCAGCGCCGACGAGGTATGCACCCGGGCGCGCGTGCGCAACTCCCAGATGCCCGCATCGGGCTGGTCGTGCAGCGCCCAGGCCCGCTCGCCCATGACTTCCAGCGCCGTGAAGTCGGCGGCGTCGCCGCGCCGGAACAGCCGGTGGTCGTGGAAGGCCTGCGCGGCACCGAGCACGACACTGCCGTAGACGTCGTGCTGGAAGTGCTCCTGCGCCTGGTTGCCCACCCGCACCGGGCCCATGCCGCGGTAGCCGGCGGCGCGTGCCACCACCGATTCGGGCAGCGACTTTTCCAGGCCGATGCCGTACAGCGGCTGCACATGGCCGTCTCCAGCGCCGCGCACGACGTTGTAGAGCCAGTTCAGGTAGCCCTCCATCGTGCCCACCTCGGACAGGCTGTTCAGCGCCCGGACGACGAAGAAGGCGTCGCGCAGCCAGCAGAAGCGGTAGTCCCAATTGCGCCCGCTGTTCGGTGCCTCGGGGATGCTGGTGGTCATCGCTGCGACGATGGCGCCGGTCTCCTCGAACTGGCACAGCTTGAGCGTGATGGCCGCGCGGATCACCGCGTCCTGCCACTCCAGCGGCACCGCAAGACGGCGCGACCAGTGGCGCCAGTACAGGGCGGTCTGTTCTTCGAATTCGCGCGCCGTGTCGTCGATGCCGCCGGCCAGCGTCTCGTCGGGTCCCAGCAGCAGGCTCACCGGCCCGGCCAGCGCGAACCAGGTGCCTTCGAGCAGGTAGGTCAGGGGCACGCTGGTGTTCAGGCGCAGCGTCAGCTCCGGCATCACGAAGCGCAGGTGGTGGCTGCCGCGTGTCAACGTGGGCGGCGCCGCGCCCCAGTCGCCGTGCGGACGCACGGTGAAGCGCACCCGCGGATGCCCGGCCAGCGGGCGCACGCGGCGCACCAGCTGAGCCGGGCGAAATACGCGGTCGCGGTTGACGAAGCGGGGTGCGAAGTCCACCAATTCGATGCCTTGCCCGCGCTCGTCCCACAGCCGCGTGCGCACGATGGCGGTGCCGGGGTCGTAAGACTGCTCGGTGCGCACCAGCCCTTCGAGTTCGACGGTCAGCGCGCCGTCCAGGGGCAAGCCCTCGGCACTGTGCAGCAAGGCGTCGAAAACCGGTGTGCTGTCGAAGCGCGGCATGCAGCACCAGACGATGCTGCCCCTGCGTTCGACGAGTGCGCTTATGGTGCAGTTGCCGATCAAGGCCAGGTCCAGACCGGCCGCGGGCCGCGGCGCTGTGGATTGCTCGTTCATCGGTGACCTCTCCTTTTGAGGTCCGATGCGCCTGCGCGCAGCGGACGTGTATGTATATTTGTCACAATATACAAGGATGACCCCATGACCCTGCCTTGTCTGCGACAGCCGCGCGGCTCCGAACGACCGCGATGGCACTGAAGACGTTCCGGCTCCAGCTGCGCTTCCTGGTTCCACTGGTGGCGGTGCTGGTTGCCACGTCCTATCTGGCCGTGCCGCTGATGGACCAGGTGACGCTGCGTTGGTTCAGCCGCGACCTCAACAGCCGCGGCGTGCTGGTCGCGAATGCGCTGTCGGACTCCGTGGCCGACGCTCTGATCGCGGGCAAGCCGGCGCGGCTGCAGCCGCTGTTCGACCGAACCGTCCAGGATGAGCGGCTGTTTGCAGTGGGCCTTTGCAGCACGGGCGGGCGGCTTCTGCAGCGGACCGACAGCTTTCCGGTGACCCTGTCTTGCGCAACTGCCGCAGAAGTGGTCCAAAAGGCCGACCCGCGGATGGCGCTGCCCGGGGGCGCCGTGCATATCGGTGTTCACGACGTGATGGGACAGCTGCCGCCGAAACCGGTGGTGTTCACCAATCCGGCGCCCGAGGTGATTCCCGACGATGCCGTGCCCGGCCTGGAGTTGGCAGCGTCGGCACCGGACGCGCTGCCTTCACAGGTACTGATGGGCCGACTGGTCCTGCTGCACGACATGAGCTTCATCGAGCGACGCAGCCAGGACACACGCCGCTACCTCATCGGATTGATTGCCGGGCTGGGACTGATGATCGCCATCATCACCGTGGTGGTGGCGCAGCTGAGCTGGCGCGGCTGGGTCAACGGCGCGCGCGCCCTGATGCGCGGCGAGGGCCTGCTCAGCCCCTTGCTGTCGGGCCCTTCGTCGGCGCCCGAACTGGCGCCGTTTGCTGCCGACCTGCGCGCCCGGCTGCGCGATATGGAAGACGAGTTCCGCCGCTCGCAGGGGCCCGAAATGGAGTGGACGGCCGAGCGCTTGCGCACGCTGCTGCACACCCAACTCAGCGGCGACCAGGTGATCGTGGTCTCCAACCGCGAGCCCTACATCCACGAACGTTGCCCCGAAGGCATCGTCGTCAAGCGGCCGGCCAGCGGCCTCGTCACCGCTGTCGAGCCCGTGATGCGAGCGTGTTCCGGCACCTGGATCGCGCACGGCAGTGGCGGCGCCGACCGCGAGGTCGTGAATGCCGGCGACCGCGTGCTGGTGCCGCCCGGGCATGACGACTACTGGCTGCGCCGCATCTGGTTGACGGCCGAAGAGGAACAGGGCTACTACTACGGGTTCGCCAACGAAGGCATGTGGCCCTTGTGCCACGTGGCCCACGTACGGCCGGTCTTCCGCGAATCGGACTGGGAAGCCTACAAGGCAGTCAACCAGCGCTTTGCCGATGCGGTGGTGGCCGAGGCTCGCAGTGAAGACCCCGTGGTACTGGTGCAGGACTATCACTTCGCCTTGCTGCCGGCGATGGTGCGCGAGAAGCTGCCCCAGGCCACCATCCTGACCTTCTGGCACATTCCCTGGCCGAACCCCGAGTCCTTCGGCATCTGCCCCTGGCGTCGCGAGATCCTGGAGGGCATGTTGGGCAGCACGATCCTGGGCTTCCATACGCGGTTCCACTGCAAGAATTTCATCGAGACCGTAGACCGTTACCTTGAGGCGCGTATCGAGCACGAGCACTCGACGATCGCGTTCCGCGAGAAGGAGACGCTGGTCGAGAGTTACCCCATCTCCATCGAATGGCCCGGTGACGCCGAGGCCGCGGGGTGGGCCGGCGTGGGTGAGTGCCGGCAAGCGGTCATCGAACGCCTGGGCCTGCCAGCCAACGTATGCCTGGCCGTGGGTGTGGATCGCTTCGACTACACCAAGGGCATTCTCGAGCGACTGAACGCCGTCGAGCGCCTGCTTGAGAAGTGGCCCGAGTGGATCGGCCGCTTCGTCTTCGTCCAGGTGGCGGCACCCACGCGCACGGCGCTCGACGAGTACCGCAGCTTCCAGGAGCGCATCCACCGTGTCGCCGCACGCATCAACGAGCGCTTCGGCCGACCCGACTACCAGCCCGTGCACCTGTTGGCCACGCACCATGAACACGACGCCGTGACGGAGCTGTTTCGTGCCGCCGACATCTGTGTCGTGACCAGCCTGCACGACGGCATGAACCTCGTGTGCAAGGAGTTCGTGGCGGCGCGCGACGACCTGCAGGGGGTGTTGATCCTGAGCCGCTTTGCCGGTGCCGCTCGCGAGTTGGCCGAGGCCTTGATCGTGAACCCGTACCACGTGGAAGAAACCGCCGACGCGCTGCACCGTGCCGCCACCATGCCCGTCGCCGAGCAGCGCGAACGCATGGCCAGTTTGCGCAGCACGGTGCGCGAGTTCAACGTCTTCCGCTGGGCCGGGCGCATGCTGGCCGACGCCGGACGCTGGCGGCTGCGGGCCCGAATCGAGGCGCGCGTGAAGCGACATCAGATCGGCTGATGAAACCGATGCAACATCTGTTCACCCCCGAAGGAGAGGCTGCGCTCGCAGCGGTCTTGCGGCTGCAGCCTCTGATGGCCTTCGACTTCGACGGCACGCTGACGCCCATCGTGGCGCGGCCGGACGACGCCCGCGTCTCGCTGGCCGTCGCCACACGCCTGAAGGCCCTGGCCAGCAGACTGCCTGTGGCCATCGTCACAGGCCGTGCGGTGGCCGATGTGCGTGAGCGCCTTGGCTTCGAGCCGCAATACATCGTCGGCAACCACGGTGCCGAGGCAGACACCGCTGCCACGGCCGGCGGCCCCCCGGCCGGCGCCCTGGCAAGCCAACTGGACGGGTTTCGCGTCACCTTGCGGGCGCACGGCGAAGCGCTGCAAGAGGCGGGCGTCTTGGTGGAGGACAAGGGCCTGTCGATTGCGCTGCACTACCGCTTGTCGCGCGATCGGGCGCGGGCCCAGCGGCTGATATCCGATCTGCTGACGCCCGCACCCGCCGGCCTGCGCCTGTTCGCCGGCAAGATGGTGGTGAATGCCGTGGCTGCAGATGCGCCCGACAAGGCGCAGGCCATGCACGCACTCGTGGCGCGCCTGGGGGCGGCCGCGGCCTTCTTCGCAGGCGACGATGTCAATGACGAACCGGTGTTCGTCTCGGCGCCCGCGCACTGGCTGACCCTGCGGATCGGTCGTGAAGACCCGACCAGTCGAGCCCGGTTCTGCCTTGAAGGTCCCCAAGAGATGGCGATGCTGCTCGATCGCGTGCTTGCGAAGGGCTCATGATTCGCCGCTGAACGATCGTCAGCGCAGCGCTGCCCAGCGTAAAAAGTCGACGCCTTGAGTGTCGCCAGTGCATTTGTCGGAATGTATTTGTTCTATGATTCGCCGCCCGAGATGGGATCAGCCCGTCAGCGCGAATATCCGACGACAACATTGGAGATGCCTCAGTGACCCACGCCAAGTCAACCCTCGTCCTGGCCGCTCTGGTGGCGTTGCTGGCTGCCTGCAGCAGCACACCGGTGACGCCGCCACCGGCGCCAGCCCCGATGAAGGCGGCCGCTGCGCCCATGGCGTCGGCCCCGGCCCCGGCCCCTGCGGCCACGCCGCGGTCGATTGCGCCGTCCTCCAACGTCGTCACCGTGACGCTGCCTGCTTACCTCGACCCCAAGAACAACATTTCCACCGAGCGCAGCGTGTACTTCGACTTTGACGACTTCACGGTGAAGCAGAACTACACCGCCCTGGTTGAGCGACACGGCAAGTTCCTGGCGGCAAGTCCGAAGGTCGCGATCAAGATCGAGGGCAATGCCGACGAGCGTGGCGGGTCTGAATACAACCTGGCGCTTGGCCAAAAGCGGGCAGAGGCGGTCCTGCGTGCCTTGAAGATTTACGGCGTCAAGGATTCGCAGGTGGAGGCCACCAGCTGGGGCGAGAGCAGGCCGAGAGCCACTGGCCATGACGAAGCGGCGTGGGCGCAGAATCGACGTGCAGAACTTCAGTACCCGGCGAAGTGAGGTTTCGCTGGGTCGGGCTCTCCAGGACCTGCAGAAGCATTGAAACAAATATACTTCGGCGTCGGCTCACGCGTTCCTGGCGGCTAGCGACAAGGCGCTATGACTTGTTTTCCGGGTTCCCTTGCGGGACCCCGTTTTCTTGGTCTGCTCCGGTGTCAGTGCCTTGGTGATTCGGCACCGGTGCCAGCGCGTTGCTCTTCGCCTGGCGCCTATGACTCCATCATGGTCACGAAGAAAAGTGTCACCCCGGCAAAGACCGTAAGCCCCGTTGCCGAACGGGACCTGAGCGCACCCGAAGTGCGCGTGTTGCGGCGGTTCCGCCTCGTCTTCAATTCCGTGAAGACGCATTTCCAACAGGTAGAGAAGAAGGCCGGTGTCGGTGGTGCGCAACTGTGGGCGCTCAGTGTCATTCGTGCCCATCCGGGAATCGGCGTGAGCAGCCTGGCCGCGTTCATGGACATCCACCAGACCACAGCCAGCAATCTCGTCAAGGCGCTGGTGACGGCGGAGATGATCGCGGCCGAGAAGAATGCACCGGACCGTCGGGCTGTGCAACTTCGGATCCTGCCCGCCGGCGGGCGGGTTCTGCGGAAGGCGCCTGGTCCCTTTGCCGGCGTCTTGCCGGACGCACTGGCAACGCTCGACGCGAAGACTCTCGAGCGCATGGATCATGACCTGGCGCTGCTGATCGCCGCCTTGCATGCCGACGAAAGGGCTGCGGGCATACCACTGGCGCAGATGTAGCGCCAGCTGCAAGTCCCCCACGGTCCGGCACGGGAAGACGCCAGGCTGTCCGTTTGGGTGAAACCGGCAGAAGAGTGAAATTGTCCAAACTTGCTTTGCTTCCGAAGACCAAGCGATCTCGCACCGCAACTCTCTCCTTGATCGCCGGCCTCGCGCTGGCCGACATCGCGGGTACGGTCTACCGGTGGCCGCGGTGGCAGGTGCGCCACGTTGCAGCGATGGATCCAACGGTCTCCGTGCGCCATGACCGCCTCGAATTGAGCCAGAAGCCGCCACCAGGATCGCGAGTGCACGCGACCACGCAACCGTGACCGCCCCGGGAACCGGATCCGACGAAGCGCCGAAGCCTGAAGCGCGCGCGACAACCGGCAGTGCGGCTGACAGTCGGCGTGGGCGCATCGCGTCGGCATTTGTCCGCGCCTGCCGCGCCTGCCGCTCTGCTCTGATGAGAGGCTGGTCGGCCGTTCGAAACATCGAACCCGACTTCTGGCGCAACCTTCGCGATGAACTGGTCGCGGGACGGCAGTGGTTCGATCGTGCGATCGTTCTTGCGTACGCCGCGGTGACCGGCGCGGTCGTCGTCGGCTTCACCCTGCTGGCGGAAGCGGCCAGCCACGGCTTCGCATCGCTTCGAGGCGTGACCCCGTGGGCGCCTTATGTCGCACTGGCCTGGACCCCGGCGCTCACGGTCGGCCTGCTGTGGTGGACGCGGCGGTTCGCGCCGGGCGCCGTCGGATCGGGCGTTCCGCAGGTGGTGCGGGCGCTCGATGATGACCTGGAGCCTGCGCCGCAGGCCTGGCTGGTGTCGCTGAAGGTGTCGCTGCACAAGATCGGGCTCGTCTCCGGCGGTCTCCTGGCGGGGCTCTCGATCGGCCGCGAAGGACCGACCGTGCAAGTGGGCGCGGGGGTCATGGTGCATGCGCGGCGCTGGCTCTCTCCGCGATCCGGCATCGACGCCCACGACTTGATGGTTGCCGGCGCAGCGGCAGGCATTGCCGCGGCATTCAACACGCCGCTGGGTGGCATCGTCTTTGCACTCGAACAGTTGTCGCGCCGCCGCAGCATCTCGCACAGTGCCTTGGTGATCTCCAGCATCGTGCTGGCCGGTCTGGTGTCCGTCTCGGTGTTCGGCAACCTGACCTACTTTGGTCGACTTCGGGTGCAGGAGTTGTCCTGGTCCCTTCTGGGCCCGGGACTGCTGGTGGCCATCGGAGCCGGTCTTTGCGGTGGGCTGTTCTCGCGGCTGCTCGTGCTGTCCCTGCGCGGCACACCTGATCGGTTCAGCCGGTGGCGGTCGAGTCACCCCTTGCGATTTGCTGCAGGGTGCGCTTTCGTGGTGGCCGTCATCGGCATCGCAACAGGGGGCACCACGGCAGGCGCTGGTTATGCGCCAACCCGAGCCATGCTCGAGGGCCACGCCGAACTGCCCGGGGTTTTCACGTTGCTGAAGTTCTGCGCCACCTGGCTGTCGGCCTGGACCGGCGTACCGGCCGGCGTCTTTGCACCGTCACTGACCATCGGGGCAGGCATCGGGCGCGACATCGCGCTCATGGCGGGCGTGGGGCCCGAGGCTGCGATTCCGCTGATTGCGCTTGGGATGGTCGGCTTCCTGTCGGCCACGACCCAGGGACCGATCACTGCCTTCATCATCGTGATGGAGATGGTCTCGGGCCAGACCATGGTGCTCAGCCTGATGGCGTGCGCGTTACTCTCCAGCGGCGTTTCACGTCTGGTGGCACGGCCGATGTACGCGGAGCTCGCAGCGCTGTTTCTGACGCAGCCGCCGGGCGCGTCGACGCCCAGATCACCAGAACGGTCAGGCGCCGTCTGACCTGGCCGGCAAGGCCGAAGGCGCTGACACAGGGCGGGCGCGGCCTTCTACACTGCGCGCGTCCACCACGGAGGCATCGATGATCGGCTACGTCACCCTCGGCACCAACGACCTGCCCCGCGCGGCAGCTTTCTACGACGCACTGCTCGCCGAACTGGGCGCCAAGCGGCTGTGGGACAGCCCCAGCGGCATCGGTTGGGGCATCGGCATGGACAAGCCGGCGCTGGCCGTGATGCGGCCCTTCGACGGCCAGCCCGCCACGCACGGCAACGGCACCATGGTCGCGCTGGTCGTCAAGCAGCCAGCGCAGGTGAACATGCTGCACGCCAAGGCGCTGGCCCTGGGCGCCACCGACGAAGGGGCCGCCGGCCCGCGCGGCGGCGGCTTCTACTGCGGTTACTGCCGCGACCTCGACGGCAACAAGCTCAACTTTTTCTGCATGGGACAGGGCTGAGGTCGGGAAGCGGGGGTCCGGAAGGACCCGCGCGCCCGACTAAAGCCAGCCGGCGATTCACGCCTGCTGGCCGAACCGCTGAGGCCGCGGCCCGCCCCGGACGGCTCAGCAGCCGCCCTTCTTTTCCTTCTTCGCTGCCGGCGCGGCGGGCACCGTGGCGGGCTTCATCGCTGCCACGGCCGAAGCGGCCTGGGCCGCCTGCGTCGTCCGGCTGGCCTTGGCCGCCGCCACGCAGCTGGTCTTGGCGTCGCCGGAGAGCGCGTCGCATTTCTCCACCGCCAGCTTGTAGTTGGCGTCACGCACGTCCTCGGCGGCGTCGGTGCGCGCGGCGGCGACCTGCTTGCCGAGCTTGGCGGCGGCCAACGCAGCCACCTCGTTCGCCTTGGCCTGCTTCACGCACACGTCCTTGTCGTTGCCGGAGAGGTCGTCGCACTTCTCCTTGGCGATGGCGTAGGCCGCCTCGGCGGTGGCCACACGCGCCTTGGTGCCGTCGGCGGGCTTGCCGGTGTAGGCGAACTCGAGTTCGGCCAGGGCGACCTTTTCCTTGCCCTTGGCCTGGGCGCTGCAGACGTCCTTGGCGTTGGACTTCAGGTCCGAGCACAGTTTCTGCTCGGCCTTGTAGTCGGCACTGATGCGTGTCTTGGTGGCGCTGTAGTCGGCCTTGACCATGGTGGCGGCGCTGGCGAAGGAAGGCGACATGGCAGCGGCCAGCAGCGTGACGGTGAAGAGCAGGTGCTTGTGCATGGAAGTCCTTTGTGGGTGCGGCCGGCCGCGGATGGGTCGGACGTCCGGGTCGGCGCCGGCAGATCAAAGCTGCCCGCGCTCGTCCGGACCGGCATGCTGGGGCGCGGCGGCCGGCGCGTCGGTGCGGCAACGAACGGAACGGCCGGCCTCGCGCGGCGCAGGACCAGGGGCACCCATGATCCAATGCGGGCATGACGGTCCTGACCACCCGCGACGGTCTGAAACTGCACCTGGAACGCTGGCCGGTGGGCGGCAGCGCCCACGGCATGGTGCAGATCGTTCACGGCCTGGGTGAACACATCGGCCGCTACGAGGCCCTGGCACACGAACTCAACGCGGCCGGCTGGCACGTTGCCGGGCACGACCAGCGCGGCCACGGCCGCAGCGAGGGCCCGCGTGGCAGCGTGCCCAACCGCCAGGCGCTGCTGTCCGACCTGTCGGCCGTCACCGACCACCTGCACCGCGGTGGCCGCCACATCCTGCTCGGCCACGGCCTGGGCGGCCTGGTGGCCGCGCGGTTTGTCGCCGAAGGCCTGATGCACCGGGCCCAGCGCTGGGCGCGCGACGTCGACGGCCTGGTGCTGTCGTCGCCCGCCTTCGACCCTGGCCTGACGCTGCTGCAGCGGCTGGCGCTGCGCCTGCTGAACCCGGTGCTGCCGGCGTTGCGCCTGCGCCGCGGCCTGCAGCCCAGACGCCTGAGCCGCGACCCCGAGGTTGTGCGCCGCTGCGCCGACGACCCGCTGGTGCACCGCCAGGTGACACCGCGGCTGATGCGCTTCATCGTCGACGAAGGCCGCCTCGTGCGTGGCCGCGCCGCGCGCTGGCGCACGCCGACGCTGCTGATGTGGGCCGGCGCCGACCACTGCGTATCGCCGCAGGGCAGCGCCGCCTTCGCGGCGGCCGCGCCGGCACGGGTGGTCACCGCGCACGCGTTCCCGGGGCTCTTCCACGAGATCTTCAACGAGCCCGAGCGCGACGCGGTGGTGGCGCAGCTGCTGGGCTGGCTCGCCCAGTTCCAGCGCGCGGCCGAAGACAGCGGTGCGGTCGCCGTGTCGGCCTCGGCGGCAGGCTAGAAGCCGCCAGGCACTGGCGCCAACGGCGCAAACGCCGCGGCCTGCTTGACCTTCCAGGCGGCGATCGCGGTCTGCATCTCGTTGATGTCGAAGAGCGCGCTCTGCAGCAGCGCCATCTGCTGCAACGCGTCGGCCGTGGTGTGGTCAATGGCGTAGTTCAGGGCCAGCTTGCTGCCCGCGATGGCCAGCGGCGACTTGGCGGCGATGGCGGCGGCCAGCGCCAGCGCGTGGCCCAGCGTCGCGGCCGCATCTGGCAGCACGGCGTTGACCAGCCCCACCGCCAGCGCACGTTCAGCGCCCATGCGGTCGCCGGTGTAGGCCATCTCGCGCGCCACGGCGGGCGGCACGATCTTGGGCAGGCGCTGCAGCACACCCAGGTCGGCGGCCATGCCGATGTGGATTTCCTGCACCGTGAAGAAGGCGTCGGTGCTGCAGACGCGGATGTCGCAGGCGGCGGCCAGGTCCAGCGCGCCGCCGATGCAGCCGCCCTGCACGGCGGCGATGACGGGGAATCGCGCCTCTTCCAGCACGTCGACGCAGCGCATCAGCTGGCGCAGGCCATCGTGGAAGGCCAGGCGGCGGCGGGCATCGGAGGTGTCCAGCATGCCCAGGCCGCCATCGAAGACCTCGAGCGCCATGCCGGCGCTGAAGTGCTTGCCGGTGGACGAGATCACCAGCACCCGCGTGCGGCCCTCGGCGTTCAGGGCGGCGACGGTCTCGCGCAGCGCCGGGAAGAAGGGCGGTGTAAGGCTGTTCAGGCGCTCCGGGCGGCACAGCTGCAGGTGGGCCACGCCGTCGTCGCGGCACTCCAGGGTGTAGGCGTCGGTGTTCATCGCGCCAGCATAGCCCGGTGGCCGTGGCCTGCGGCCGGTCCTACACTGGCTGCCCCCGTCTTGCCTCTTGCGGAGCCCATCCATGAACGCCCCCACCCGCCCCGTCGAAGCCGCCGCCCTGGCGGCATTTGCCAACGAAGCCTGGGACCAGCGCATCGTGCCCGCGCTCATCGACTACATCGGTGTGCCCGCCAAGAGCCCGATGTTCGACGCCGACTGGGCGAAAAACGGCTACATCGACCGCGTCGTGCGCGACGCCGCGACCTGGGTCGAGGGCCGCAAGTTGCCGGGCCTGAAACTCGAAGTGATGCGGCTGGAAGGCCGCACGCCGGTGATCTTCTTCGACCTGCCCGCCAGTGGCCGTGCCGAAAGCGCTTCGCAGGATACGGTGCTGCTCTACGGCCACCTCGACAAGCAGCCCGAATTCAATGGCTGGCGCCGCGACCTCGGCCCCTGGACGCCGAAGTATGAGAACGGCCTGCTCTACGGCCGCGGCGGCGCCGACGACGGTTACGCCGTCTACGCCGCCATCACCGCGCTCGAGGCCCTGCAGGCGCAGGGCCTGCCGCACCCGCGCTGCGTCGGCCTGATCGAGAGTTGCGAAGAAAGCGGCAGCTACGACCTGCCGGCCTACCTCGACGCGCTGCGGCCGCGCCTGGGCCAGGTCGGCCTCGTGGTGTGTCTGGACAGCGGCGCGGGCAACTACGATCAGCTGTGGCTGACGACCAGCCTGCGCGGCATGGTCAGCGGCGTGCTGAAGGTCGAGATCCTCGCCGAGGGCATCCACAGCGGTGACGCCAGCGGCCTCGTGCCGTCGTCCTTCCGCATCCTGCGCCACGTGCTCGACCGGCTGGAAGACAGCAAGACCGGCCGCCTGCTGCCCGAGAGCTTCCACTGCGAGCTGCCGGCTTCGCGGCTGGAACAGGCGCGCACCACCGCCGCCATCCTCGGCGACGAGGTCTGGAAGCGCATGCCCTGGGCCTGCGGCGCCGACGGCGGCCCCACGCTGCCCACCACCACCGACCCTGTCGAGGGCCTGCTCAACCGCACCTGGCGGCCGACGCTCAGCGTCACCGGTGCCGACGGCTTTCCCGAGCTGAAGAGCGCTGGCAACGTGCTGCGGCCGTTTACGGCTTTCAAACTCTCGCTGCGCCTGCCGCCGCTGGTGGATGGCAACGCCGCCAGCCTGGCGCTGAAGACCCTGCTCGAGGACAACGCGCCCTACAACGCCAAGGTCACCTTCCACCCCGACGGCCGCGCCGGCGCCCTGGGCGCCAGCGGCTGGAACGCCCCCGAGCTGGCGCCGTGGCTCGAAGGCGCGATGAACGCCGCGTCGACAGCCCACTTCGGCGCGCCCGTCGGCTACGTCGGCCAGGGCGGCACGATCCCGCTCATGAGCATGCTGCAAAAGGGCTTCCCGGCGGCGCAGATGATGGTCTGCGGCGTGCTGGGCCCGAAGAGCAACGCCCACGGACCCAACGAGTTCCTGCACGTGCCCTACGGCAAGAAGCTCACGGCGGCGGTGGCGCAGGTGATCACGGCCTGCCCCTGAATGCCGCGCAAGGCTCGTTGCGGCGCCCTTGCCGCGCGGATGGACCCCCCATCCAAGGGGCTCCTGAACCCCGATCGGGCCTTGCGCTCGGCGCTGCGCTCGACAGAATGTGTTTGAGGGAGGGCGCAGCGCCCCGTGCCACATTCACAAGAAGGGTTCATCGATGTCCACGCTGACTTCATCGTTCCGTCTGTTGGCTGTGGCCGCCGCTGCCACGCTGGCCCTGCAGGCCCATGCCATCACGCGCGTGCCTTCCACAGGGTCCTTCGGCGTGACGCAGCCCAGCGCCGACCGCGTGCCGACCTATATCGACGTGAACATGGTCGGGTTCGCGTCTTACGGCGACTTCGGTGACCCGGGGAACAGCCAGGTCTTCCTGAACGTCGGGGCCGGCTCGACGGTCACCGGCTGGGACTACAGCAATCTGAGCTTCAGCACCGCCGGCGTTAGCTGGTTGAGCGAGTTCGTGATCTCTGTGAACAACAGCGGCGGGACGGCGTTCTTCGACGCCGCCCCCAGCGACCTCGACGCCAGTGGCACTTTCGGCCCGGCCTCGGGCACCTGGGACAGCGCGGCAGGCGGTTTCACTGGTGCGCCCTTCGTCGCCGCCGACGGCACGGTGTGGGTCACGGTCTACGACCTGTTCACCGATGCCGGCCTGAACGCGCAGGTCAGTTCGGGTTCGATCCGCATCTACTACGACACCGCCACCGTCGTGCCGGAACCCGCCACCTACGGCCTGATGGGCCTGGGCCTGCTGGGCGTGCTCGGCGCTGCCCGCCGCCGCCGCACGCACTGAGTGCCTGAAAGCCCGGCCGCGCGGCAAGGCGCGGCCCTCGAAGCCCCGCCAGCCGTCAGGCCGCGGGGCTTTGTGCTTTCTGGCGGCCCGCCTTCCAGGCGCCGAAGATCACGACGAGACCGGGCACCAGGATCATGGCCCAGATGATCACCGACAGGTTCTTCTGCACCCACGGCAGGTTGCCGAACAGGTAGCCCGCCAAGGTGAGGCCGCACACCCACAGCACACCGCCGCCGACGTTGAAGGCCGTGAACTTGCTGCGCGTCATCTCGCCCACGCCTGCGACGAAGGGGGCAAAGGTGCGCAAGAAGGGCATGAAGCGCGCCACCACGATGGTGATGCCCCCGTATTTCTCGTAAAAGGCATGCGTGCGGTCGAAGGCATCGCGGTTGAACCAGCGCGAGTTCGGCCAGCCGAAGACCTTGGGCCCGAAGTAGCGGCCGATGCTGTAGTTCGTCTGGTCACCGAGGACGGCCGCCAAAGTCAGCAGCGCCATCGCCAGCGGCAGGCTCATCAGCCCCAGCCCGCACAAGGCGCCGACGACGAAGAGCAGTGAATCGCCCGGCAGGAAGGGCATCACCACCAACCCGGTCTCGACGAAGATGATGAGGAAGAGCAGGGCGTAGACCCAGCCGCCGTAGGCCTGCACGAATTCCGACAGGTGGCGGTCGACGTGCAGGATGAAGTCGATCAGGAAGGTGGCGTATTCCATGGCGGCCGGGATTGTGTGCGCTCAGGCCGCGGCCGCAGCTTCCGTCAGGTCTTCGGCGAGGAAGCCGCCGCTCTGGTGTGCCCACAATTTCGCGTAATGGCCGCCGTGGGCCAGCAGTTCGGCATGGCTGCCCTGCTCGACGATGCGGCCCTGCTCCAGCACGATGAGCCGGTCCATGCGCGCGATGGTCGAAAGCCGGTGCGCGATGGCGATCACCGTCTTGCCCTCCATCAGCCCGAGCAGCTGGGTCTGGATGGCGAGTTCGACCTCGCTGTCCAGCGCCGAGGTGGCTTCGTCGAGCACCAGGATGGGCGCGTCCTTCAGCACCACGCGTGCAATGGCGACGCGCTGGCGCTGGCCACCGCTGAGCTTGACGCCGCGCTCGCCGACATGGGCCTCGTAGCCGGTGCGGCCTTTCCAGTCCTGCAATTGCAGGATGAACTCGTGGGCCCGCGCCTTTTTCGCCGCGGCCACGATCTCGTCCATCGTCGCACCGGGCCGGCCGTAGCCGATGTTGGCGGCGATCGAGCGGTGCAGCAGTGAGGTGTCCTGCGTCACCATGCCGATGGCCGCGCGCAGGCTTTCCTGCGTCAGCTCACGCAGGTCATGGCCGTCGATGCGCAGGCTGCCGTCTTCCAGGTCGTGGAAGCGCAGAAGCAGGTTGACGAGCGTGCTCTTGCCGGCGCCGCTGCGGCCGATCAGGCCCACCCGCTCGCCGGGGCGGATGACGAGGTTGAGGTCGTCCAGCACCTTCTTGCCGTCGTTGCGGCCGTAGGTGAAGGTGAGGTGCTCGAAGCGCACCTCGCCACCGGCGGGCGCGGGCTGCACGGCCAGTTCACGCGCCGCGGGCGCGTCGCTCATGCCGTGCGGCACGGCGATGGTCTCCATGCCTTCCTGCACGACGCCGATGTTCTCGAAGATGCCGGTCACTTCCCAGCTCACCCAGCCCGCCACGTTGGCTATCGTCCAGGCCAGCGGCAGCGCGGTGGCTACCGTACCGGCGTCGATCAGCCCCTGCCCCCACAGCGTGATGCCGATGGCCGCGGTGCCCACCAGCAGCATCGCGTTCAGCGCCGACAGCGTGGTCATGAAGGTGGTGATGAGCCGCATGTGCGCCTGGATGGCGCCGGTGTGCTCGTCGATGACCTCGCGTACGTAGTTGTCTTCGTCCTTCGAGCGCGCGAACAGCTTGACCGTGAGGATGTTGGTGTAGCTGTCGACCACACGCCCCATCACCAGGCTGCGCAGTTCGCTGCTGGTCTTGGCCAGGTCGCGCATCTTCGGCACGAAGTGGCGCAGGAAGAAGAGATAACCGCAGAACCACAGCACGGTGGGAATGGCCAGCCGCCAGTCGGCCAGGCTCATCAGCAGCAGCGCACTCAGGCCGTAGACCAGGATGTA
>JBBRBW010000025.1:0-45949 GCA_038205425.1 Burkholderiales bacterium
TGCATCGGCCCAGGCCGCCGCTTCGCCGCACCACCAGGTGGGCAGGGCCGGCAACTGCAGCGCCTCACCCCCCAGGCGCCGGGCGATGGCGGGCATGAAGCCCTGCAGCGCTGGCGACTCCAGGAAGGCACTGCCCAGCGCGTTGGCCATCACCACCGTGCCGGCGCGTGCGGCCTGCAGCAGGCCGGGCACGCCCAGCGTGCTGTCGGGACGCAGTTCCAGCGGGTCGCAGAAGTCGTCGTCCAGCCGGCGCAGCAGACCGTGCACGGGCTCCAGGCCTTGCACGGTCTTCAGGTAGAGGCGCTCGCCGCGCACGGTGAGGTCGCCACCCTCGACCAGCGGCACGCCCAGGTAACGCGCCAGGTAGGCGTGCTCGAAGTAGGTCTCGCTGTAGGGCCCCGGCGTCAGCAGCACGACGCGCGGCGCGCCGTCGCCCAGGCCCACCGCGAGCTCGCGCGCGGCGGCTTCCAGCGTGTCGAGCAGGCGCCTGTAGCTGCTGGCGATGCGCTGCACACGCAGATCGCGGAAGGCCTCGGGGAACTCGCGCGTCACCACCATGCGGTTGTGCATCACATAGCCCAGGCCCGACGGGCCCTGCGTGCGCTGCGCCACCTGCCACCAGCGGCCGTCGGGGCCACGGGCCAGATCGAAGGCGGCGATGTAGAGGTGCAGGCCCCGCGGCGGCGTGACGCCGATCATCGGCCGCAGCCAGCCCGGGTGGCGCAGCAGCAGCGCCGGCGGCAGCAGGCCTTCGCGCAGCAGGTGCTGCGGGCCGTACAGGTCGGTCAGCATGCACTGCAGCAGCTCGGCGCGCTGCACGACGCCGGCCTCGATGGCGGCCCACTCGGCGGGCTCGATCAGCAGCGGCATCAGCTCGAGCGACCAGGCGCGCGCGGCGGCGCCCACCTTGGGGTCGTCGCTGAAGACGTTGTGCGTGACGCCGTCCATCAGGATGCGCTGCGCCACCTGGCGGACACGGCGGTCGAGGTCGGTGGCCAGTTCGGCGCCAACACCGGCACTGGCGGCGGGCGCCGGCAGCGCCTGCGCAAAGCGCCGCCAGGCGTCGCGCAGCGTGCCATCGGGCGCACGCAACTCGTCCCACACGCCGGGCTCGGCCGGCAAGGCGCGCGAGCTCAGCGTGTGCAGCGCCACCGCTTCGGCGCCAGGGGCGGCCTCGAAGGGCAGCGAACTCTGCGACTGGGTCTGCGCCATGAAGCCCGTGATCGGCTGGCCGCTCAGCGGCGCATGTCCATCGTGAACGGGTGCTCCAGGCTCGGCAGCGCCGGCACCACATCCAGCGTGCCCGGCGTGTGGCCGAAGCGGAAGAAGCGCGACAGGCGCCGGCTCTCGGCCTCGTAGCTGTTGACCGGGAAGGCCTCGTGGCTGCGTCCGCCCGGATGGGCCACGTGGTAGCGGCAGCCGCCCAGGCTGCGGCGCTGCCAGGTGTCGACCAGGTCGATGGTCAGCGGCACGTGCACCTTGATCGTCGGGTGCAGCGCCGAAGGCGGCTGCCAGGCGCGGTAGCGCACGCCAGCGACAAACTCGCCCACGCGCCCGGTGGGCTGCAGCGGCAGCGCGCGGCCATTGACGGTGACGACGTGGCGGTTGCCGTTCAGCCCCGTGACCTTGATTTCCAGCCGCTCGAGCGACGAATCGACGTAGCGCACGGTGCCGCCGGGCGAGCCCTCTTCGCCCATCACGTGCCAGGGCTCGAGCGCAGTGCGCAGCGTGAGCTCGACGCCGGCCACCGCGACTTCACCGACGAGCGGGAAGCGGAAGGCGAAGTGCGGCGCGAACCAGGCGCCATCGAAGGCGAAGCCCGCGCCTTTCAGGTCGGCCATGACGTCGTCGAAGTCCATCTGCACGAAGGTCGGCAGCAGGAAGCGGTCGTGCAGGCCGGTGCCCCAGCGTGTCAGGCGCGTGGCGCCGCGGCCGCGGTAGGGTTCCTTCCAGAACCAGGCCAGCAGCGCACGCAACAGCAGTTGCTGCGCCAGGCTCATGCGGGCGTGCGGCGGCATTTCGAAGGCACGCAGTTCCAGCAGGCCGAGGCGGCCCGTGGGGCCATCGGGCGAGTAGAGCTTGTCGATGCAGAACTCGCTGCGGTGGGTGTTGCCTGTCACGTCCACCAGCAGGTTGCGCAGCGTGCGGTCGACGACCCAGGGCGGCACGGCACCATACAGACCGAGCTGGCGTTCCAGTTCGTCGAGACCGATCTCGACCTCGTAGACCTGGTCGCTGCGCGCCTCGTCGAAGCGCGGCGCCTGGCTGGTGGGGCCGATGAACATGCCGCTGAACAGGTAGCTCAGCGCGGGGTGGTTGTGCCAGTAGGTGATGAGGCTGGCCAACACGTCGGGCCGGCGCAGGAAGGGGCTGTCGGCCGGCGTGGCGCCGCCGAGCACGAAGTGGTTGCCACCACCGGTGCCGGTGTGGCGGCCGTCGAGCATGAACTTCTCGGTCGACAGGCGCGTCTGGTGCGCCGCTTCATAGAGGAATTCGGTGTGGTCGACCAGTTCGGCCCAGTTGTGCGCCGGATGGATGTTGACCTCGATGACACCGGGGTCGGGCGTGACGGCGAGTGTCTTCAGGCGCGGGTCGCGCGGCGGGCCGTAACCCTCGATGACGATCTTCATCGCCAGTTCAGCGCAGGTGGCCTCGATGGCGGCCACCAGTTCGAGGTAGTCCTCCAGGTGCTTCAGCGGCGGCATGAAGAGGTAGAGCACGCCGCTCTTGCCGCCGTGTTCCTGCTCGGCCTTGGGGCCGTTGCCGCGCTGCGGGTCGCGCACTTCCACGCACAGCGCGGTGCGTGTCAGTTCACCGGCCGATTCGAAAGGCTCGGGCAGCGCCAGCGGGTCGCGCGGGAAGGGGGTGACGGGGTCGTGCCCGGTGCCCGGGCGATCTGAACGCGTGCCGTGGCCGGCAGCGGCACGGCTGTCGCCCGTCGGCCCGGCCACGGCGCCGTGGCCCAGCCGGCCGGCGGCGCCGGCGTCGGCGCCGAAGCCTTCGTGGTCGAGGCCCCCTTCACCGCCTGCGGGCCTCCCAGGCGGGCGCTGCAGCGCCTGCTGCATGCGCAGCGCCGCCGCCGAGGGCAGCGCCGCCTGCAGCGCAAACGGGTCTTGCGCCATCGTCCACGGCGTGTCGGCCTTGGCCGCCCAGGCCTGCGAGTCGAGCGGCAGGCGGTAGCCCATCGGCGAATCGCCGGGGATCAGGTACATGCGGTCGTCGCGCAGGAACCAGGGCCCCGTCACCCAGGCCGGGCCGGCCGTCGGGGTCTGCCATTCCCGCTTCAACGGCAGCACGTAGCCCACCGTCGCGTCCAGCCCCTGCGTGAAGACGCGGCACAGGCGGGCCCGTTCGAGCTCGTCGTCGAGCCGCGCGTCGAAGGGGTCGACGTTCACCGGCAGCCGGCGCTCACGCCACAGGTAGTAGTAGGTGTCTTCGTAGACCGGCTGCACGAAGCCGGTGTCCAGGCCCAGGCGGCGCGTCAACGTGTGCAGGAAGTTTTTCGCGTCGTCGGCGGTGTAGCGGTAGGTTTCGCGCTCGTCGGCAAAGAGGCCGGGGTCGGTCCAGCAGGGCTGGCCGTCGGCGCGCCAGCAGATGCTCAGGGCCCAGCGCGGCAGTTGCTCACCCGGGTACCACTTGCCCTGGCCGAAGTGCAGGAAGGCACCCTTGCCATAACGCGCCGCCAGTTTGTGCACCAACTCCGTGGCCAGGCCGCGCTTGGTGGGGCCCAGCGCGTCGGTGTTCCATTCGGCGGCGTCGCGGTCGTCGACGGCCACGAAGGTGGGCTCGCCGCCCATCGTCAGGCGCACGTCCTGGGCTTCGAGCTTGGCATCGACTTCGTGGCCGAGCTGTTCGATGGCCTGCCACTGCACATCGCTGTAGGGCAGCGTGACACGCGGCGATTCGTAGATGCGCGTCACTTCCATGTGATGCGAAAACTCGACCTCGCAGTCGTCGACCGCACCGCTGACCGGCGCCGCGGTGCTGGGCTCGGGCGTGCAGGCCACCGGGATGTGGCCTTCGCCAGCGAGCAGGCCGCTGGTGGGGTCGAGGCCGATCCAGCCCGCGCCCGGCAGGTAGACCTCGCACCAGGCGTGCAGGTCGGTGAAGTCGTGCTCGGCACCCGTGGGGCCGTCGAGCGACTTGACGTCGGGCTTGAGCTGGATGAGGTAGCCCGAGACGAAACGCGCCGCCAGCCCCAGGTGGCGCAGCGTCTGCACCAGCAGCCAGCCGGTGTCGCGGCAGGAGCCGCTGCCGTTGCTCAGCGTGACCTCGGGCGTCTGCACACCCGGTTCCATGCGGATGAGGTAGCTGATGTCGTGCTGCAGACGCTGGTTGATGCCGACCAGGAAGTCGATGGTGCGCTGCTTGTCCAGCGGCACGCTTTCGACGAAGGCCTGGAAGCGCGGCGTGAGCGGGCACTTCGCGAGGTAGGGGACGAGGTCGAGCGCGGCCTCGTCGGTGTAGCCGAACGGGAAGTTCTCGGCCTCGGGCTCGAGGAAGAAGTCGAACGGGTTCAGCACCGACATCTCGGCCACGAGGTCGACCGTGACCTTGAACTCGCGCGTCATGTCGGGGAATACCAGGCGCGCCGCGTAGTTGGCAAACGGGTCCTGCTGCCAGTTGATGAAGTGGCCGGCGGGCTCGACACGCAGCGAGTAGCTCAGGATGCGCGTGCGGCAGTGCGGCGCCGGGCGCAGGCGCACGACCTGGGGGCCGAGCGTGACACGGCGGTCGTAGCGGTAATGCGTGACGTGGTTCAGCGCAACATGGATGGACACGGGCGGAGGCTCCTGGGCTTTCGGGGATCGGCCATCGGGTTCTTGCAAGCCGCGGGCCACCTTGCGGCGCTGCGAGCCCGCGCCACCGGCTTTCAGGGCGCCGCGGCCGCGGAATCCGAGGGTCGATGATGCCAGTAACGCCTGTCGACATCGCGCGCGCAGAGACCTTGCGGCAGCCCGGTCGGCGCCGAGACCGCGCTCGCCGGCGCCGCCGCGCCGCTCCAGGCGCCGCAGCGGTCGCTGCGCACCACGGCGATGCCGCGCTCGGCGTAACGCGCCAGCACCTCGGGCGCGGGGTGGCCGAAGCGGCTGCGGTAGGCCGCCTGCACCAGCGCCAGGCGCGGCGCCACGGCGTCGAGGAAGGCGGCGGTGGACGAGGTCTTGCTGCCGTGGTGGGGCACCAGCAGCACGTCGCTGCGCAGCGCGCCGGCATCACGCTGCAGCAGCGCGGCTTCCTGCGCCGCCTCGATGTCGCCGGTGAGCAGCGCGCGGCTGCCGTCGGCCGCCTGCACACGCAGCACGCAGCTCAGCGCGTTGGGTTTCTGTGCCAGCGCCAGGTCGGCGGGCGTCGGGTGCAGCAGCTCGAAGGCCACGCCGTCCCACATCCAGCGCTGGCCGGCACTGCAGGGCCGGTGCGGCAGGCCCCGCTGCGCGGCCGCCTGGCGCAAGGGGTGCTCGTCGGCCAGCGAACTGGAGAGTGCCCGCACCGGCACGCCGGCCAGCAGCGTCGCGGCGCCGCCGACATGGTCGCTGTCGCGGTGGCTCAGCATCAGCAGGTCGACCTGCTTTTCGCCGCGGGCCCGCAGCAGCGGCAGCAGCACACGCCCGCCGGCATCGGCCTCGGGCGTGTAGGCCGGGCCGGTGTCGTACATCAGCAGGTGGCTGCGCGTGCGCACCAGCACCGCCGTGCCTTGACCGACATCGGCGGCCACCAGTTCGAACTGCCCCGGCGGCGGGCGCTCGACCCAGGGCAGCAGCAGCGGCAGGGCCAGCGGCATGGCCAGCAGCCGCAGCCGCCAGGGCAGTGGCAGCACCGCCAGGGCCCCGGCCGCCAGCCCGCAGGCCATGGCCCAGGGCGGCGCAGCCGCGGCCGACCACAGCGCCAGCGGCAGCCCGGCCAGGGCCTGCAGCACGGCCGTCAGCCCCTGCACCAGCGCCGCGGCGGCGCTCCACAGCGGTGGCAGCAGCACGCCCAGCATGGCCAGCGGCACGACGAGCAGCGTGACCAGCGGGATGGCGAGCAGGTTGGCGGCAAAGCCGACGAGCGAGATCTGCTGGAAGAAGACCAGCGTGAGCGGTGCCAGCGCCACCGTCGCGACGACCTGGGTGCGCCAGCCGGCACGCAGCGCCTGCGCCGCACGTGCGCGCCAGCCTGTGGCGGCCGCGCTGTCCGCCGCGCTGTTCGCCGCGTTGTCCGCCGCGCTGTTCGCCGCGTTGTCGGCCTGCACCGGCTCGGAGGCCACCAGCATCGCCACCGCGACGAAGGACAGCCAGAAGCCCGGCTGCAGCATCGCCCACGGGTCGGCGAGCGTCACGGCCAGCGCGGCGGCCGCCAGCACCGCCGGCAGCGGCCAGCGCACACCGGCGCTGCGCAGCGCCACCACCACGCCGATCATGCCCACCGTGCGCTGCGCCGGCACGCCCCAGCCGGCCAGCAGCGCGTAGCCGGCGGCGGCCAGCAGGCCGCCCCAGCGCGCTGCCTGTGGCGCCGGCAGCACGAGCGGCAGTCGCGGGTGGCGGCGCCACAGCCAGCCCACTGCGCCGCCGGCCAGCCAGGCGAACATCGTGACGTGCAGGCCCGAGATGCTCATCAGGTGCGACACGCCGGTGACGCGGAAGAGCTCCCAGCCGGCGCGGTCGATGGCCGCCTGATCGCCGATGAGCAGCGCCGCCAGCACACCCGCGGCGGCCGGGTCGTCCACTTGACGTTGCAGCGCGTCGCGCAGCGCCTGGCGCACGCGTTCGACCGGGGCGCCGGCGGCATCGGCCAGCTTCAGCGGCGCGGCACCGGGCTGCGCACGCACGGTGCCGCCGGCACCCAGGCCGCGTTCGAACAGCCACAGCTCGAGGTCGAAGCCGTGCGGGTTGAAGCTGCCGTGCGGCTGGCGCAGGCGCACCGTCAGGCGCCAGCGCTGGCCGGCGCGCAGCTCTTCGGGCGGGCCGGCCAGCAGCGCGCCGTCGTCCGGGCCGCGGTACCAGCCCAGCGACAGGCGCGGCGGCACCGACACCGGCACGCCGGCCCGCGTGGCGCTTTCGGTGGCCAGCACGAAGCGGGTGCCGGTGAGGCCGGCGCGGGGCAGCTCGGCGATGAGGCCGGTGACAACGAGATCCACGCCTTCCAGCGCCGGCGCCAGGCCCTGCCGCAGCGCCTGTGCGCCACGCAGCGAGGTGCTGGCGTACCCCAGGGCGCCCGCACACAGCGCCAGCAGCAGCGCCGCGGCGGCGTGGCGGCGCCAGCGCCACGCCGCCAGCGCAACGACCAAGGCCGCCACGACCGCCGCCCAGGCCTCGGCGTCAGGGCCCAGCGCGGGCTGCTGCAATTGCAGAGCGAGCCCGGCCAGCCAGCCGAGCGCGAGCAGACCACCCCGCAGCGCCGGGCCCCAGACGAGCTTCATCGGGCCAGTCTAGGGGCCGGTGTAGGATGCCGCGCCCCCCTCAAGGACGCCCTCGAAAGTGCCATGAACACCATCGCCGAACGCCTGCAAGCCCTGTCGATCACGCTGCCGCCCGTGGCGGTGCCGGCCGCCGCCTACGTGCCCTTCGTGCGCAGCGGGAGCCTGGTCTTCGTCTCTGGCCACATCGCCAGGCGCGACGGCAAGCCCGTGGTCGGCCAGCTGGGCGCGACGATGTCCACCGAAGAAGGCAAGGTCGCCGCTCGCGGCGTGGCCATCGACCTGCTGGGCACGCTGCAGGCCGCGGTGGGCGACCTGGCCAAGGTCAGGCGCATCGTCAAGCTGCTGAGCCTGGTCAACAGCGCCCCGACCTATACTGAGCACCACCTGGTGACGAACGGCGCCAGCGAACTCCTGGTGGCCGTGTTCGGGCCCGCGGTCGGCGCCCATGCGCGCAGTGCCTTCGGCGTGGCCCAGCTGCCGATGGGCGCCTGCGTCGAGATCGAGCTCATCGCCGAAGTCGAGTGACAACGGCGATGACCTCGCGCCGCCTCTGCGCTGCCGCGGTGGCGGTGCCGCTGCTGGCGGTGGCGGCCGCGCTCTTCACCCAGTACCGGCTGGACATGCAGCCCTGCCCCTGGTGTGTGCTGCAGCGGGTGATCTTCGTGGCCATCGCGCTGGCCGCCTTGCCGGGTCTGCTGGCCGGCGGGCGCGTGGCGCGCTGGTTCAGCGGCCCGCTGGTGGCCGTGCTGACCCTGTGCGGCATCGCCACGGCGCTGTGGCAGCACTTCGTCGCCTCGTCGAGTACGTCGTGCGCGCTGACGCTGGCCGACCGCTTCAACCGTGGCCTCGGGCTGGACGAGATGCTGCCGCAGGTGTTTGCGTCCTACGCCAGCTGCGCCGAGGCCAAGGCCAGCCTGCTGGGCGTGCCTTACGAGTTCTACAGCCTGACGCTGTTCGTGGCGCTGGCCGCGGTGGCCGCGCTGCTGCTGCGCGGCCACCGCGGCTGAAGCCGCGACTGGCGCGCAGCGCAGCGCAGGGCTTCAGGCGCGGCGGCGGCGCGAAGCCAGGCCGGCGCCACCCAGGGCCAGGGCGACGAGGGCCAGGCTGGCGGGTTCGGGCAGTTGACGCCCGGCCGGGGCGTCGATCCAGAACAGCTGGTCCTGATTGGCCGCCGACCTCAGCACGTACAGCTGCTTCGTGATGCCGAAGTTGAGCGAATTGGTCAGCAGCGTGTTGGCGTAGACCTTGTAGCTGCTGCCGTCCGAGAAGCTGCCGGGATTGCCGGCGGTGGCGGGGGTGACGGGCGCGGTCAGCGTGTTGTCGGTGTCGTAGACCGTGTTCCAGATCGCCAGTTGCAGCGAAGTGGACTCGACCGAGGTGTCGACGATGGTGCCAGCAGACTTCGCATAGCTCACCAGTTCCGACAGGCGGTTCGAAACCGCAGCCGAGAACACAGACGCCACACTCATGACCGTGAAGTTCGTCGTACCGCTCTCGCCGTCGATCTTGACGCTGTAGCTCGTGCCGGTGTTGATGGTGATGTACTGGCCGAGATCGACGCAGTACATCTCGACGGGATTCAAGTCGAACGCCGGGTTGTTCATGCCCGACAGCGTGCCCTTGAATCCACCCGCCAGGCCGGCGTAGTTGGGAGCGCCTGCGGCGACGGTGTTGCCGGAGCCGAAGAGCCAGCTCGACATGGTCAAGGTCCCGGCGTGGGCGGCCAGGCCGGTGGCCAGCAGCGTGGTGGCGACAACGGTACGGAGGAAAGACTTGCTGGACATGGTGGGGTTCCTTCTGGTGGATGCGACCGATCCGCAACCGATAACAGAACGTTACCTTTGAACCCCCTAGAACATCACCCCGCGACCCGGGGCTACCCCCTTGCGCGCGGGGCTACGTCGTGATCTAAAGCACGCTCGCTTACATGTCGTTGGCCGAACGCGACAGTCGCGCGGCGCCCTGAAACCGGCTTTGCGCCTACTGCAGCCGCAGCACCTTCAGCAGCCCGTCGACCTTGCGTCCCTTGCGTGCGCGCTTGCCGGTGTGTTCGGCCAGCCCGGACCCCTTCAGCACTTCTTCCTTCGGCTTGCCGCCGCGCCCGCTGCCTAGCACCTTTACGGAGTCGGTCAGCGTGGCCACCGACAGCAGCGGCGTCGCCGCGTCGACGTCCATCAGCGTCAGCCCGCGGCCACCGCCGGGCTGCAGCTTCAGTTCGGTCAACGGGTAGACGAGCAGCCGGCCGTCGGCCGCCAGGCAAGCCACCTGGGTGTGCGCCGACGTCACCGGCACCGGCGGCAGCAGGCGCTCGCCAGCCTCCAGCGTCAGGAAGGCCTTGCCGCCGCGGTTGCGGCCGACCATGTCGCCGGCCTTGGCCAGCAGGCCGTAGCCGCCGCTGTTGGCCAGCAGCAGCGTGCTGTCGGCAGCGCCGGCAACGTAATGCGCGATCTGCGTGGCGGGTTCCAGGTCGATGAGCGTGGTGATGGGCACGCCGTCGCCGCGGCCGCCGGGCAGCTGCGAGACGGCCACGCTGTAGACACGCCCGCATCCCTTCGATTCCGTGCCGAAGACCAGCAGCGGGTCGACCGAACGCACCAGGAAGTGGCCATACAGCGTGTCGCCCGGCTTGAAGGTGAAGGTGGCCGGGTCGAGCTCGTGGCCCTTCAGCGCACGCACCCAGCCCTTGGTGCTGACCACCACCGTCACCGGCTCGTCCACCACCTTCACCTCGGCCACCGCCTTCTTCTCTTCCAGCACCAGCGTACGGCGCTCGTCGCCATGGGCCTTGGCGTCGGCCTCGATCTCCTTGATCACCGTGCGCTTCAGCGCCGTCGGGCTGGCCAGGATGTCCTCCAGCTTGCCCTGCTGTTCGCGCAGGTCCTTCAGCTCCTGCTCGATCTTGATCGACTCCAGCCGCGCCAGCTGGCGCAGCCGGATCTCCAGGATGTCCTCGGCCTGGCGGTCGCTGAGCTTGAAGTGCTCGATCAGCGCCGGCTTGGGCTCGTCGGCGTTGCGGATGATGCGGATCACCTCGTCGATGTTCAGCAGCACCAGCAGCCGGCCTTCCAGCACGTGGATACGTTCCAGCACCTTGGCCAGGCGGAAGCGCGTGCGGCGCTCGACGGTGGCCAGGCGGAAGGCGATCCACTCGACCAGGATGCGCCGCAGCCCCTTCTGCACCGGCCGGCCGTCGCGGCCGATCATGGTCAGGTTCATCGGCACGCTGCTTTCCAGGCTGGTGTGGGCCAGCAGCGTGGTGATGAGTTCGGCCTGCGCCACGGTGCGGCTCTTCGGTTCGAAGACCAGGCGCACCGGCGCGTCCTTGCTGCTCTCGTCGCGCACCGTGTCCAGCACGGCCAGCACGGAGGCCTTCAGCTGCACCTGCTCGGGCGACAGCGCCTTCTTGCCGGCCTTGACCTTGGGGTTGGTGAGTTCCTCGATCTCTTCCAGCACCTTCTGCGCGCTGGCCTGCGGCGGCAGTTCGGTGACGACGAGCTGCCACTGGCCACGCGCCAGGTCTTCGATGACCCAGCGTGCACGCACCTTCAGGCTGCCGCGGCCGCCGGCGTAGGCGTCGCGGATGTCGGCCGCGGGGCTGATGATCTGGCCGCCGCCCGGGAAGTCGGGCGCGGGCAGCAGCGCATACAGGTCTTCGTCGCTCAGTGCCTCGTTCTTCAGCAGCGCGACGGTGGCCGCGGCCACCTCGCGCAGGTTGTGGCTGGGCACCTCGGTAGCCAGCCCGACGGCGATGCCACTGGCGCCGTTCAGAAGAACGAACGGAAGTCTCGCCGGCAGTTGCCGGGGTTCCTCGGTACTGCCGTCGTAGTTGGGCTGGAAGTCGATCGTGCCTTCGTCGATCTCGTCGAGCATCAGCCGCGCGATCGGCGCCAGCCGGGCTTCCGTGTAGCGCATCGCCGCTGCGCCGTCGCCGTCGCGGCTGCCGAAGTTGCCCTGGCCGTCGATCAGCGGATAACGCTGGCTGAAACTTTGCGCCATGCGCACCAGCGCGTCGTAGGCCGCGGTGTCGCCGTGCGGGTGGTAGCGGCCCAGCACGTCGCCCACCACACGGGCGCTCTTCACCGGCCGGGGCGCGCCGCTGGCACCCGTGCCGGTGTAGGCCAGGCCCATGCGGAACATCGAGTACAGGATGCGCCGTTGCACCGGCTTGTTGCCGTCGCAGACGTCGGGCAGCGCGCGGCCCTTGACGACGCTTAAAGCGTATTCGAGGTAGGCGCGTTCGGCGTAATCGGCCAGGGCCAGGGTGTCGGCGGGGTCGGCGGGCGGGGTCGGCAGGGAAAACAGGTCGTCGGGCATCGGGGCGCTAACAGGGCCGGCTTGGCCGGCGGGGCAACCCGCGATTTTCCACCTTCCGCCGAAGCGCCCCCGTCCCCGCCGCGGCGCCGGGCGCAGGCCCGCGTCAGCCCGCTTCCAGCCCCAGCGCCACGCGGGCCTGGTATTCGCGGTCGAGCAGGCCCATCACCACCAGGCTGTCGTAGCCGTCGCCGGCGTCACCGAAGATGCGCACACTCTCGCGCAGCCGGCCTTCCTCGACAAAACCCTCGCTGGCATAGAGCGCCAGTGCACGTGTGTTGAGCGACTTCACGTCGAGCCAGAAGCGGTGTGCATGCAGGTCGCGGAAGGCCATGCGCTTGAGCAAGCGCACGCAGGCGCGGCCCAGGCCCTGGCCCTTGGTCTGCAGCACCAGACGCTTGAGCTCGACGCTCTTGTGCGGGTTGCGGCAGCCCTGCAGGATGACGAAGCCGTCGCGGCTGCCACTGGCGCCCGCCTCGACGATGAAGTGGCGGAAGTCGGGGAAGCGCAGCGCACCCTCGTGCTGCGTGCGTTCCCAGGGCGAGATGAAGGGGCGGTTGGCGGCGTCGGTCTCGACCGTCTGCACGTAGTCGAGGTCGGACAGCATCGTCGGCCGCAGATGCAGCGGCGGCAGCGGCGCATGCGGCGATGCGTGCGCCGGTGCGCCGTGCTCAGACATCCACTTCCACCTCGTCGCCGCGCAGTTCCATCAGGTCGCGCCGCGCCTGGGCCTCGCCCTTGCCCATCAGCTTGGAGAGCAAGGTGCCGGTGGCGTCGAAACCGCGCAGTTGCCAGCTCACGGGCAGCAAGCGGCGGGTCTCGGGGTTCAGCGTCGTGTCCCACAGCTGCTCGGCGTTCATCTCGCCCAGGCCCTTGAAGCGGCTGATGCTCCAGCTGCCTTCCCTCGCGCCTTCCTTGCGCAGCTTGTCGAGCGCGGCCTCGAGTTCACCGTCGTCCAGCGCATAGAACTTGGCCGCCGGGCGCTTGCCGCGCGCCGTCGCGTCGATGCGGTAGAGCGGCGGCCGCGCGATGTAGACATGGCCACGCTCCACGAGCTTCGGGAAGTGGCGGAAGAAGAGTGTCAGCAGCAGCACCTGGATGTGCGAGCCGTCGACGTCGGCATCGCTCAGGATGCACACCTTGCCGTAGCGCAGGCCACTGAAATCGGGCGCGTCGGCCGGGCCGTGCGGGTCGACACCCACCGCCACGGCGATGTCGTGGATCTCGGTGTTGGCGAACAGCCGGTCGCGGTCGACTTCCCAGGTGTTCAGCACCTTGCCACGCAGCGGCAGCACGGCCTGCGTCTCCTTGTTGCGGCCCATCTTGGCGCTGCCGCCGGCGCTGTCGCCTTCGACGAGGAAGACCTCGTTGAACAGCAGGTCGCGGCTTTCGCAATCGGTGAGTTTGCCGGGCAGCACGGCCACGCCGCTGCCCTTGCGTTTTTCGACCTTCTGGCTGGCACGCTGCCGTGTCTGCGCCTGGCGGATGACGAGCTCGGCCAGCTTCTTGCCCAGTTCTACATGCTGGTTCAGCCACAGCTCGAGCGCCGGCTTGACGTAGGCCGAGACCAGACGCAGCGCGTCGCGGCTGTTCAGGCGTTCCTTGATCTGGCCCTGGAACTGCGGGTCCAGCACCTTGGCACTGAGCACAAAGCTGGCGCGCGAGAAGACATCGTCAGGCATCAGCTTCACGCCCTTGGGCAGCAGGCTGTGCAGGTCGATGAAACCCTTGATGGCGCCGAAGAGGCCGTCCTTCAGCCCGCTTTCGTGGGTGCCGCCGGCCACCGTGGGGATCAGGTTGACGTAGCTCTCGCGCAGCAGCGAACCGTCGTCGGTGAAGGCCACGCACCAGGCGGCACCCTCGCCTTCGGCGAAGTTCTCGCTTTCGCTGTTCGTTGCGTACTGCGCGCCTTCGAAGAGCGGGATCAGCGGCTCGGCGGCCAGGCCTTGCGTGAGGTAGTCGCGCAGGCCGGTGGCGTACTTCCATTCCTGCCGTTCCTCTTCGTGGCGGCCGGCCTTCTCGACCGCCAGCGCCACCGTCACGCCCGGCATCAGCACGGCCTTGCTGCGCAGCAGGTGCACAAGATCGGCACGCGGCAGCTCGGCGCTCTCGAAGTACTTCGCATCGGGCCAGACACGCACGCTGGTGCCGTGTCTGCGCTCGCCCGCCGTGGCCTTGCGCAGCACCAGCGGCTCGATGACGTCGCCGCCGCCGAAGGCCAGCGTGGCCACCTGGCCTTCGCGCCACACCGTCACCTGCAAGCGCTTGGCCAGTGCGTTGGTCACGCTGACGCCCACGCCGTGCAGGCCGCCGCTGAAGCTGTAGGCGCCGCCGGCGCCCTTGTCGAACTTGCCGCCGGCATGCAGCCGGGTGAAGACGATCTCCAGCACCGGCACCTGCTCCTGCGGATGCAGGCCGAAGGGGATGCCGCGGCCGTCGTCGTCCACCGAGATGCTGCCGTCGGCGTGCAGCGTGACGCCGATGCGCTGGCAGACGCCGGCCAGGGCCTCGTCGGCGGCGTTGTCGATGACCTCCTGCACCACGTGCAGCGGGTTGTCGGTGCGCGTGTACATGCCCGGCCGCTGCTTGACGGGTTCCAGGCCCTTGAGGACGCGGATCGAGGCTTCGCCGTAACTGCTGTTCTGCTTGATGGAGGGCATGCGGAGGATTCTAGGAGCCGCCTCCGGCGGCGCCGGCGCTCAGGCGCCAGGCCGGTCGAAACGCATGAACCAGAAGTCGGGGCGCGGCTGTTCGTGCAGCACAGCGCCCAGCCGGGTGTAGAAACCCGGGCCGTCGGTGCCGAAGTAGACGCGGTCGATGCCGAGGCGCCAAGCCTCGGCCAACAGCGCGCGCACCAGTGCCGCGCCCACGCCCTGAGCGCGCCAGGGCTCGGCCACCACCATGCCGGCGAGCCAGGGCCACCAGTCGGTGTGCTCTTCGTCGTCGTTGTCGACGAGGTTGACGACGCCGATGGCCTGCCCGCCGCGCAGCGCCACCAGGCACAGCGGCACGTGGTCGGGGCTGGAGGCCGTGGCCAGGCGCGCTTGCATCGCGGCCGCGCTGGCGCCGGGCACAGCCGTCCAGAACTCGTCGTGGATCAGCCGTGCCACCGCAGCGGCATGCTGCGGCTGTTCGAACAGGTGGTGGATGCAGAGGGTGCTGTCCATGCCCCACCTTATCGGCCGTAGCGTGCCATCGCCAGCCCGCCGACGTCGATCTCGGGCGCCTTGCCCGAAATCATGTCCGCGATCACGCGCCCCGTGCCCGCCGCCATGGTCCAGCCCAGTGTGCCGTGTCCGGTGGCCAGCAGCAGGTTCTGCACCGGCGTCGGGCCGACGATGGGCGTGCCGTCGGGTGTCATCGGGCGCAGGCCGCACCAGAAGCTGGCTTTCGACACGTCGCCGCCCTGCGGAAACAGGTCGCTGACGACATGGTTCAGCGTCGCGCGCCGCGCCTCGCGCAAATTCGGGCTGTAGCCCGCCAGTTCTGCCGTGCCACCGACGCGGATGCGGTCACCCAGCCGCGTCACGGCCACCTTGTGCGTCTCGTCCATGATGGTGCTCTCGGGCGCGTACTTCGCATCGCTGATGGGCACCGTGATGCTGTAGCCCTTCACCGGATAGACGGGAATGCGGATGCCCACCGGTTCCAGCAACAGCGGGCTGTGGCTGCCCAAGGCGAGCACCACCTTGTCGGCGCGCAGCAGGCCGGCATCGGTGTGCACGCCGGTGATGGCGCCGCCACCCACCTGCAGCGCCTGGATGCGTGTGTTCCAGCGGAAAGTCACACCCAGCGCCGCGGCCATCTCGGCCAGGCGCTGGGTGAAGAGGTGGCAGTCGCCGGTCTCGTCGCCGGGCAGGCGCAAGGCACCGACGAACTTGTGCTGCGTCAGCTTCAACGCCGGTTCGACGGCGCAGAAGCCTTCGCGGTCGAGCACCTCGAAGGGCACGCCGTACTGCTTCAGCACGGCCACGTCGCCGCCAATGCCGTCGAGCTGCTGCTGCGTGCGGAAGAGCTGCAGCGTGCCCAGCGCGCGGTCGTCGTAGGCGATGCCGGTCTCGGCGCGCAGTGCCTTCAGGCAATCCCGGCTGTACTCGGCCAGCGGCACCATGCGGCTCTTGTTCAGCGCATAGGCCTTGGCGGAGCAGTTGGCCAACATCGCCGCGCCCCAGCGCCACATCGCGGGGTCGAGCAGGGGCCAGATGACCAGCGGGCTGTGCTGCATCAGCATCCACTTGATGGCCTTCAGCGGCACGCCCGGCCCGGCCCAGGGCGAGCTGTAGCCGGGGCTCACCTCACCGGCGTTCCCGAAGCTGGTTTCCAGCGCAGCGCCGCTTTGCCGGTCGACCAGTTCCACCTCGTGTCCGGCCTTCGCCAGGTAGTAGGCCGAGGCCACGCCGATCACACCACCACCCAGCACCAGCACCTTCATCCGCGGCTCCCGAAGTGGCGTCACTCTACGGGCCACGCCGCCGACGACTTGCGGCGTTTTCCGAGAGAATCCCCGGATGAATGCAGCTTCCGTGCCGCCGCGGCCGACACAAACCCTGTCGATGAAGCAGGTGCTGATCTGCGGCGCCGCCATCGTCACGCTCAGCATGGGCATACGCCATGGCTTCGGCTTGTGGCTGGCACCGATCACGATGGACCGCGGCTGGACACGCGAGACCTTCGCCTTCGCGCTGGCCATCCAGAACCTGGCCTGGGGCCTGGCCGGGCCGCTGGCGGGCATGCTGGCTGACCGCTACGGCGCCTTCCGCGTGCTGCTGGCGGGCGGCGTGCTCTACAGCGCCGGGCTGGTGCTGATGGCACTGGCCACCTCGGGTCTGGCCTTCATGGGCAGCGCCGGATTGCTGATCGGGCTGGCGCAATCGGGCTGCACCTACGCCATCATCTACGGCGTCATCGCGCGCCAGGTCGACCCCTCGAAGCGCTCGTGGGCGATGGGGGTGGCCGCCGCGGCGGGCAGCTTCGGCCAGTTCCTGATGGTGCCGGTGGAGAACTGGCTCATCGGCGGCTTTGGCTGGCAGAACGCATTCTTTGTGCTGGGCTGCGCGGCGCTGTTCATCCTGCCGCTGGCCTGGGGCCTGCGGGAACCCCCTGCGGGCCCGCACACGGGCCACCGCCAGAGCATAGGCTCGGCGCTGCGCGAGGCCTTCGCCTACCCCAGTTTCCGGCTGCTGATGGCGGGCTACTTCGTCTGCGGCTTTCAGGTCGTGTTCATCGGCGTACACATGCCCAGCTACCTGAAGGACCAGGGCCTGGGGCCCGAAGTGGCGACCACCGCGCTGGCCCTCATCGGCCTGTTCAACGTCTTCGGCACCTATGCCGCGGGAACGCTCGGCCAGCGTGTGCCCAAGCGCCTCATCCTGAGCACGATCTACGCGCTGCGCTCGGTGGCCATCGCGCTCTTCCTGACGCTGCCGCTGACGCCGGCCAGCGTCTACGTCTTCTCGGCCGTGATGGGCGTGCTGTGGCTGAGCACCGTGCCGCCCACGAATGCCATCGTGGCGCAGATCTTCGGCGTGCAGTACATGAGCATGCTCGGCGGCTTCGTTTTCCTCAGCCACCAGATCGGCAGCTTCCTCGGCGTCTGGCTGGGCGGCAAGCTGTACGACACCACAGGCAGCTACGACGTGGTGTGGTGGATCGCCATCGCGCTGGGCGTGTTCGCCGCGCTCATCAACCTGCCAGTGCGCGAAACCGCCATCGTGCGGCCGGCGCTGCAGCCGGCATGAAGCCTGCCCTGTCGACGCCGCGCTGGCAGCGCGCCCTGCTCTGGGCTGCAGTGGCCGTCTTGCTCGCCGCCGTTTTTGCGGCCTACCTGAACCCGCACATGGCGGTCGACCTGGCCACACGTGTCTGGTCCTGCTTCTGACATGCACGCCACTTCACGACCTTCCCCCTGGGTGCAGCGTTTTGCGCCCCTGCTGCGCCCCGGCGGCAGCGTGCTCGACGTGGCCTGCGGCAGCGGCCGCCACGTGCAATGGCTGGCCGAGCAGGGTTTTGCCGTCACCGGCATCGACCGCGACGCCAGCGCGCTGGCGGCCGTCGAGGGCCAGGCCGAGCTGCTGGTGGCCGACATCGAAGGCGGCCCCTGGCCGCTGCCCGGGCGCCGATTCGACGGCGTGGTGGTCACGAACTACCTCTGGCGGCCGCTGTTCCCCCAACTGCTGGCAGCGCTGGCCGAAGGCGGTGTCTACCTGCACGAGACGTTCGCCGACGGCCACCAGCACCTCGGCCGGCCGTCGCGGCCCGACTTCCTGCTGCAGCGCGGTGAATTGCTGCAGGCCTGCGCCGGGCTGCGCATCGTGGCCTTCGAGGACGGCTACGAGGCCGGCCCGAACGGCGGCCGCTGCGTACAGCGGATCGCCGCCGTGAACGAGGCCCCGACCGCCGCGCTACCCGCGCGTTACGCCCTCGGGCCGGCCGCCGGGCCGGGCTCTCGGCCCGGCAGCTAAACTCCGGTGCTTAGTCCCGCAGCAGACCCCGCACCGCATGAACCCCATCCAAGGCAGCATCGTCGCCCTCGTGACCCCGATGCACGAAGACGGCCGCGTCGACTACGCCGCGCTGCGCAGCCTGATCGACTGGCATGTCACCGAAGGCACCGACTGCATCGGCGTCGTCGGCACCACGGGTGAATCGCCCACGGTGTCGATGGACGAGAACTGCGAGGTCATCCGCGTGGCGGTGGAACATGCCGCCGGGCGTGTGCCCATCATGGCCGGCACGGGGGCGAACTCCACCGCCGAGGCCATCGAGCTGACACGCTTCGCCAAACAGGTGGGCGCCGACTGCCACCTGTCGGTGGTGCCCTACTACAACAAGCCTTCTCAGGAAGGCATCTACCAGCACTTCAAGGCCATCAGCGAAGCGGTGGACCTGCCGCTGGTGCTCTACAACGTGCCCAGCCGCACGGTGGCCGACATGCTGCCCGAGACCACGCTGCGCCTGGCCCAGCTGCCGCGCATCGTCGGCGTCAAGGAAGCCACCGGCAACATCGAACGCGCCTGCCAGATCATCAAGCACGCGCCCGAGGGTTTTGCCATCTACTCGGGCGACGACGGCACGGCGGTGGCGCTGATGCTGCTGGGCGGGCACGGCAACGTCAGCGTGACGGCCAACGTGGCGCCGCGCCTGATGCACGAGCTGTGCGCCGCGGCGCTGTCGGGCGACGTGCACATGGCGCGTGCGCTGCACCTGCGGCTGCTGCCGCTGCACAAGCAGCTGTTCTGCGAACCCAGCCCGGCACCCACGAAATGGGCGCTGTCGCAGCTGGGCCGCTGCGCCCCGCACGTGCGCCTGCCCATCGTGCCGCTCACCGAGGCCGGCCAGGCCGCGGTGGGGCAGGCGCTGCGCGAATCCGGCGTGCTGGCTTGACGCGGCAAGCTTTCCCCCACTCTTCCATCCGACTTGCTGGCACGGCCGTGACTCCTGCGGCCGCTGCGGAGACCCGAACGTGAAACTTGTGCCCGCCCAAAGACCCACCGCCGCCCTCGCCGCCACGCCGGCCCGGCTGGGCGTGCTTGCCGCCGTCGCCCTGAGCGCCGGCTGCACCTCCATAGGCGACGGCCTGCTGGCGGGCGACAAGGTCGACTACCGAACGGCCAACGTACGTGCCCAGCCGCTGGAAGTGCCCCCCGACCTGACCCAGCTTGCCCGCGAGGGTCGCTACCAACCGCAGCGCGGCGTGGTCAGCGCTGCGGCCGTCGGTGCCGCCACCCCTGCCGCAGCGGCTGCGGCGCCGGCCCCGGCCGCGGTAGCCGTGGCCAGCCTGCAGGCCATGCGCATAGAACGCGACGGCCAGCAGCGCTGGCTGGTCTTGCCCCAGGCCCCCGAACAGCTGTGGCCCAAGCTCAAGAGCTTCTGGGAGGAACGCGGCTTCACGCTCGTGCAGGCCGACGCGCAGACCGGCGTGATGGAGACCAACTGGTCGGAGAACCGCGCCAAGCTGCCCAACGACGTCGTGCGCAACGTCGTCGGCCGCCTGCTGGGCAGCCTCTACGACACCGGCGAACGCGACAGCTTCCGCACCCGCATCGAGCGCACTGCCGGCGGCAGCGAGGTCTACCTCACCCACCGCGGTGTGCAGGAGGTCTACACCGACGAGCGCAAGGAAAACACGACCTGGCGCGTGCGCGCGAACGACCCGCAGCTGGAGGCCGAGTTCCTGAGCCGCCTGATGGTGAGCCTGGGCAGCCCGGCCGAAGTCGCCCGAACCGCGGTTGCCGCAGTGGCACCCGCCTCGGCTGCCCCCCCCGCGGCGCCAGGGGTTGCGGCCGCGGCGCAGGCCGGTACGCTGACCCTGGCCGAGCCCTTCGACCGCGCTTGGCGCCGCGTCGGCGTCGCGCTCGACCGCAGCGGCTTCACCGTCGAAGACCGCGACCGCACCGCCGGCCTGTATTTCGTGCGTTATGTCGACCCGAAGAGCGCCGGCAAGGAAGAGCCGGGCTTCTGGGCCAAGCTCTTCGGCAACCCGGTCAACCCACTGGCCGCACAGCGCTACCGCGTCGTCGTGAAGACTGCCGACGGCAAGACAGACGTCAGCGTGCAGAGCTCGGCCGGTGCGCCCGACACCAGCGAAAACGCGCGCAACATCATCACCCGGCTGGCGCAGGAACTGCGCTGAACGCGGCGCGGCAACACGCCCAAGGACAAGGGCCACCTCGCGGTGGCCCTTTTGCATTGCCGCCGGCGCCTGGTGGGGCGCCGTCAACCCCGCTCAGCGTTCGCCGATCGGCTTGACGTCGCGCGCCGGCGAGCCGACGTAGAGTTGGCGCGGGCGCCCAATCTTGTACTCGGGGTCGCCGATCATCTCGTTGAGCTGCGCGATCCAGCCCACCGTGCGCGCCAGCGCGAAGACGGCCGTGAACAGGCTCACCGGAATGCCCAGGGCGCTCTGTACGATGCCCGAGTAGAAGTCGACGTTGGGGTAGAGCTTGCGGCTGACGAAGTAGTCGTCCTCCAACGCGATCTTCTCCAGCGCCATCGCCAGCTTGAACAGCGGGTCGTCGTGCAGGCCGGTGGCGTCAAGCACCTCGTGGCAGGTCTCGCGCATCAGCTTGGCGCGCGGGTCGTAGTTCTTGTACACGCGGTGGCCGAAGCCCATCAGCTTGACGCTGCTGTTCTTGTCCTTCACGGCCTTGATGAACTCGCCGATCTTCTCGACACCGCCGTTGCGCTGGATGTCCTTCAACATCGTCAGCGCCGCCTCATTGGCGCCGCCGTGCGCCGGGCCCCACAGGCAGGCCACGCCGGCGGCGATGGCCGCGAAGGGGTTGGTGCCCGAGCTGCCGCACAGGCGCACGGTGGAGGTGCTGGCGTTCTGCTCGTGGTCGGCGTGCAGGATGAAGATACGGTCGATGGCGCGCACCAGCACGTCGTTCGACTTGTACTCCTCGCACGGCGTCGCGAACATCAAGCGCAAGAAGTTCGCCGAGTAGCTGAGGTCGTTCTTCGGGTAGATGTAGGGCTGGCCGACGCCGTACTTGTAGGCCATGGCCACCAGCGTGGGCATCTTCGCGATCAGGCGGATGGCGCTGATCTCACGGTGCTGCGGGTTCGTGATGTCGGTGCTGTCGTGATAGAAGGCCGACAGCGCGCCGACCAGGCCCGTCATCACCGCCATCGGGTGCGCGTCGCGCCGGAAGCCGCGCAGGAAGAACTGCAGTTGCTCGTTGACCATCGTATGGTTGGTGACGAGCTTGACGAAGTCGGTCTTCTGCGGTGCGTTGGGCAGGTCGCCCTTCAACAGCAGGTAGCAGGTCTCGAGGAAGTCGCACTGCGTGGCGAGCTGCTCGATCGGGTAGCCGCGGTACAGCAGTTCACCCTTGTCGCCGTCGATGTAGGTGATGGTGCTGTTGCACGAGGCGGTGCTGAGGAAGCCGGGGTCGTAGGTGAACTTGCCGGTCTGCGCGTAGAGCTTGCGGATGTCGATCACATCCGGGCCGATGCTGCCCTTGTACAAGGGCAGATCCATGCTCGGGCTGCCATCGGAAAACGACAGCGTGGCTTTCACGTCGGAGGGGGTCATGGCAAGGGCCTTTCTTCAGGTCGTTCGGCAGGAGCGCGGTGGACCGCCGGAGCGGCCCGCATCAGTGCAAGCACCTCATGCACCTCGGGGAGATCGCAATCTTCGTCGGCCAGATCTGCAGGCTGCTTGCGGCAGAGCAGAAGATCCAGCAAGTCGTTGTCCGCCAGGTCCATCAGGGCTTGCAGCCCGGCGGCCTGGCGTGTCGTGAGTGTCGCCTCGTGGCGGTGGAAGAAACGCTCGACGAAGAGATCGTTCTCGAGCAGGCCGCGGCGGCAGCGCCACTTCAGCTTGGACAACGAGCGTTCGTCGAGCAATTCGTTCACGTCAGATCAAGGTCTTGCACGGAACCGGCTCCGCCGGGCCGCAGCAAGCGCCCCCTCGGGGGGCGAGGGCCGCGGCTCCAAGTCCGCCTGCGCCGACTTGGACGGCTGAGCAAGCAACGCCTCTGGCGTTGCGTGGACCAAAGGGAGCGTGGGGGCCTTCATACCGTCCGGCGGACCATCAATTCCTTGATCTTGCCGATGGCCTTCGTCGGATTCAGGCCCTTGGGGCAGACGTCGACGCAGTTCATGATCGTGTGGCAGCGGAACAAGCGGTACGGGTCCTCGAGGTTGTCGAGGCGGCCGGCGGTGTCCTGGTCGCGGCTGTCGGCGATGAAGCGGTAGGCCTGCAGCAGGCCGGCCGGCCCGACGAACTTGTCCGGGTTCCACCAGAAGCTGGGGCAGCTGGTCGAGCACGACGCGCACAGGATGCACTCGTACAGGCCATTGAGTTCGTCGCGTTCCTCGGGGCTCTGCAGGCGCTCCTTCTCGGGCGGCTGCGTGTCGTTCACGAGGTAGGGCTTGATGCTGTTGTACTGCTTGAAGAACAGCGTCATGTCGACGATGAGGTCGCGAATGACCGGCAGACCGGGCAGCGGCTTGAGCACGATCGTGCCCGGCAGCGTGCGCATGTTGGTCAGGCAGGCCAGGCCGTTCTTGCCGTTGATGTTCATCGCATCCGAACCACAGACGCCCTCGCGGCAGCTGCGGCGGAAGCTCAAGCTGGGGTCGACGGCCTTGAGCTTGTTCAGGGCGTCGAGCAGCATGCGCTCGTTGCCGTCGAGCTCGACCTGCAGCGTCTGCATGCGCGGCTTGTCGTCGGTGTCGGGGTCGTAGCGGTAGATCTGGAAGGTACGGAGTGCCATGGTTACTGCCTCGTCAGAAGGTACGGACCTTCGGGGGAACGGATTCCACGCTCAGCGGCTTCAGCTGCACGGGCTTGTAGTCCAGGCGGTTGCCTTCGGAGTACCACAGCGTGTGCTTGAGCCAGGTCTCGTCGTTGCGGCCGTTCGGGTGCTCGGGCGTGTCGCCGTAGTCGTTGACACTGTGGGCGCCGCGGGTTTCCTTGCGCGCCGCGGCGCTGACCATCGTGGCCTGCGCGCTCTCGATCAGGTTGTCGACTTCCAGCGCCTCGATGCGCGCGGTGTTGAAGACCTTGCTCTTGTCCTTCAGGCCGATGCGCTTCACGCGCTCGGCAAGCGCCGCCACCTTCACCACGCCCTCGTCCATCATGGCCTGGGTGCGGAAGACGCTGGCGTGCTGCTGCATGGTGTCGCGCAGATCGTTGGCCACATGCTGCGCGTACTCGCCGTCGGTGTTGGCATCCAGCCGCGCCAGGCGGGCCAGCGAGGCGTCGGCGGCATCGGCCGGCAGCGGCTTGTGCGTCTTCGGCTTCAGCCCCGAGTCGACGATGTGGTTGCCGGCGGCGCGGCCGAAGACCAGCAGGTCGAGCAGCGAATTGGTGCCCAGGCGGTTGGCGCCGTGCACGCTGACGCAGGAGCACTCGCCCACCGCATAGAAGCCGTTCACGACGTCGTTCGGGTTGCCGTTCTTCGGTGCCACCACCTGACCATGGATGTTGGTGGGAATGCCGCCCATCTGGTAGTGGATGGTCGGCACGACGGGGATCGGTTCCTTCGTGATGTCGACGTTGGCGAAGTTGTGGCCGATCTCGAACACGCTCGGCAGGCGCTTCATGATCGTGTCGCCGCCCAGGTGGGTCATGTCGAGGTTGATGTAGTCCTTGTTCGGACCGCAGCCCCGGCCTTCCTTGATCTCCTGGTCCATGCAGCGCGAGACGAAGTCGCGCGGTGCCAGGTCCTTCAGCGTCGGCGCGTAGCGCTCCATGAAACGCTCGCCGTTCGAGTTGCGAAGAATGGCGCCTTCGCCGCGGCAGCCTTCGGTCAGCAATACGCCGGCGTTGTGCACGCCGGTGGGGTGGAACTGCCAGAACTCCATGTCTTCCAGCGGGATGCCGGCGCGCGCCGCCATGCCTAGGCCGTCGCCGGTGTTGATGAAGGCATTCGTGCTGGCCGCGAAGATGCGGCCGGCGCCGCCAGTGGCGAACAGCGTGGTCTTGGCTTCGAGGATGTAGACATCGCCCGTTTCCATCTCGAGCGCGGTGACGCCCAGCACGTCGCCTTGGCCGTCGCGGATGAGGTCGAGCGCCATCCACTCGACGAAGAAGTTGGTGCGCGCCTTGACGTTCTGCTGGTACAGCGTGTGCAGCATCGCGTGGCCTGTGCGGTCGGCCGCGGCGCAGGCGCGCTGCACGGGCTTTTCGCCGTAGTTGGCGGTGTGGCCGCCGAAAGGCCGCTGGTAGATCGTGCCGTCGGGGTTACGGTCGAAGGGCATGCCCATGTGCTCGAGCTCGTACACCACCTTGGGTGCTTCGCGGCACATGTACTCGATGGCGTCCTGGTCGCCCAGCCAGTCGCTGCCCTTGATCGTGTCGTAGAAGTGGTAGTGCCAGTTGTCCTCGGCCATGTTGCCGAGCGAGGCGCCGATGCCGCCCTGCGCGGCCACCGTGTGGCTGCGCGTCGGGAACACCTTGGACAGCACCGCCACGTTCAGGCCGGCCAGCGCCAGCTGCAGCGAGGCGCGCATGCCGGAACCACCGGCGCCGACGATGACGACGTCGAACTTGCGGCGGGGAAGCGAAGAAGTGAGGGCCACGGTTTACAACCTCCAGAGCACTTGGATGGCCCAGCCCATGCAGCCGACGAGCCAGACGATGGTGAATACCTGCAGCACCAGCCGCAGCGCGGCGGGCTTGACGTAGTCCATCCAGATATCGCGCATGCCGACCCACGCATGCCAGCCCAGCGCGATGAAGAGCACGAGGGTCAGTACCTTCATCCACTGCGCCGAGAAGATGCCGGCCCAGGCGTCGTAGCCGATGGGGCCTTTGGTGAAGATCAGCTGCGCCAGCAGCACAAACGTGAACAGCGCCATCAGCACGGCGGTGACACGCTGGCTGAGCCAGTCGCGCATGCCGTAATGGGCGCCGGTGACGACACGACGGGAACCGTAATTGACCGACATCTGGGGCTCCCTCAGTACAGGCCGAAGAGCTTGGCGCCGAGCGCCACGGTGAGCAGCAGGCTCAAGCCCAGCGTGACCACGGCCGACGAGCGTCCCTGCTCCTTGCTGACGCTGTGCGTCATGTCCATCCACAGATGGCGCACGCCAGCGATGGCGTGGTGCAGGAAGGCCCAGATCAGGCCCAGCACCACCAGCTTGACGAGCCCGCCCGGCACGAAGCCGATGCCGGCGCCGAAGGCGGTGGTGAAACGCTCGTAGCTGATCTCGGACGTGACGCTCACGTCGAAGAACCAGATCACGAGCGGCAGCAGCAAGAACATCATCGCGCCGCTGACGCGGTGCAGGATGGACACCCAGGCGGCCAGTGGCAGGCGGTACTGCGTGGCGTCGACCAGGCGCATCGTGCCGGGTCTTTGTTTTCTCATCTCAGCCATGTCTTGTTCTCTGCGAGGAACGGGTGAAACCGAATGAGTTTATTGCAATGCAACAGACTTACACGGAACTGGAAGGGTAATGCTGAACGTGTTCAGCTGAGCTCGTTGCGGTAGTGGTGGGCGCTGGTGTGGTAAAGACCGCGGCGCAGTTCGACGGGGCGGTCGCCATAGGTGTAGGCCAGCCGTTCGACCGACAGCAGCGGCGTGCCCGGCGGCACGCTGAGCAGCGCCGCATCATCGGCCGGCGCGGCCACCGCGCGCAGCTTCTCTTCGGCGCGGATCATGTGCACCGCGAACTCGGCCTCGAACAGCCGGTACATCGGCCCGCGCCAGGCCTGCAGGCGCTCCATCGTCAGGCCCTTGAACAGCGTGCCGGGCAGCCAGATGTCGTCCAGCACCACCGGCTGCAGGCCACCGTCCTGCGGCGCCAGCAGCAGGCGGCGCACCTGCACCGCGGCTTCACCCGCGCCCAGCGCGAGCAGGCGCGCCACCTCCGCCGGCGCGCGCATGCGGCGGCACTCGAGCAGGCGGCGCTGCAGGGCCGGCGGGCTGCCGTCGTCGGGCAGCAGGCGCAGGAAGCGGAACTGCGTCGCCTGCTCGGCGTGGGTGGCGACGAAGGTGCCCTTGCCCTGGCGGCGCACCAGCACGTTTTCGGTGGCCAGCTCGTCGATGGCCTTGCGCACCGTGCCCTGACTGACGCGGAAACGCGCAGCCAGCTCGACCTCGCTCGGGATGACCCGCCCCGGCAGCCACTCGCCAGCCTGCAAGCCCTTGAGCAGCAGCGTCTTGATCTGCTGGTACAGGGGGCTGAAGGCCGGCGCGTCGGGCGCGGGCATTGCAGGGGCGGCAGCAGCGGGCATCGCCGCATTGTCCTACACCGGTCTTGCATAAGACATAAGACTTGCGTCAGGGTGGCTTGACTAGAATCAATGACCCCAGGCCGGCGCTGTCTATCGTTGTCGGTTTCGACCCTCTACTCGACCCAGGAGACTTCCATGTCCAAGAAGCCCGTCCGCGTGGCTGTCACCGGTGCTGCCGGCCAGATCGGCTATGCCCTGCTGTTCCGCATCGCCAGTGGCGAGATGCTGGGCAAGGACCAGCCGGTGATCCTGCAACTGCTGGAAGTGCCCGTGGAAGGCCCGCAGAAGGCGCTGCGCGGCGTGATGATGGAACTGGAAGACTGCGCTTTCCCGCTGCTGGCCGGCATGGAAGCGTCTGGCGACCCTATGACCGCGTTCAAGGATGCCGACTACGCGCTGCTCGTCGGCTCGATGCCGCGCAAGGCCGGCATGGAACGCGCCGAACTGTTGAACATCAACGGCCAGATCTTCACCGGCCAGGGCAAGGCGCTCGACGCCGTGGCCAGCCGCAACGTCAAGGTGCTGGTGGTGGGCAACCCGGCCAACACCAACGCCTGGATCGCGATGAAGAGCGCGCCCGGCCTGCCGCGCGAGAACTTCACCGCCATGCTGCGCCTGGACCACAACCGTGCGCTGTCGCAGCTGGCGGCCAAGACCGGCAAGCCGGTGGCGTCGATCAAGAACCTGGCGGTGTGGGGCAACCACAGCCCGACGATGTACGCCGACTACCGCTTCGCGACGATCGATGGCGCCAGCGTGATGGACATGATCCACGATCACGCCTGGAACAAGGACATCTTCCTGCCCACCGTGGGCAAGCGCGGCGCGGCCATCATCGAGGCGCGTGGCCTGAGCAGCGCCGCCAGCGCGGCCAACGCCGCCATCGACCACATGCACGACTGGGCGCTGGGCACGAATGGCGGCTGGGTCACGATGGGCCTGCCCAGCAACGGCGAATACGGCATCCCCAAGGACACCATGTTCGGCTATCCGGTCACCTGCGAAGGTGGCATGTACAAGATCGTTCCCGGCCTGGCCGTCGACGAATTCAGCCAGGGCTGCATCGACAAGACGCTGGCCGAGCTGGTGGCCGAGCAAGACGGCGTCAAGCACCTGCTCTGAGCCCGCGCGTGCAAGCCCGGAAGGGCTTGCACGGCTGGCGAAGGCCGAGCAGCGATTTCACGCTGAGAGGCTGAGCCCGCGCGTGCAAGCCCGGAAGGGCAGGCACGACGGGCGTTGGCCCGAACGCGACTTCACGCGTGAGGGCTGAACCCGTATCAAGCGGTGACAAGGGCCCACGCGGGGCCCTTTTTCTTGGGCGATCATCGCGTCCGTATTACGCTCCCTTCCCATGACTGCCCCGCCCTCCCCCCGCGACGCCCTCTTCGACCCCGACGAACCCGGCGGCACCGCCCTGCCGGTGTGCGACCACTACGCCGGCACCGAGACGCTGATGCGCAAGAGCCTGGCGCTGCAGGCCGAGCTCGGGCCGGTCTTCGACATCACGCTCGACGGCGAGGACGGCGCGCCGGTCGGGGGCGAGATCGAACACGCGCAGCTCATCGCCGAACTGGTGATGTCGGCCGAGAACCGCCACGGCCGCGTCGGCGCACGCGTGCTGCCTGTGGTGCACCCGAAGTTCTCTGAGATGCTCGACGCCGTGATCGGCCGCGCCGGAGGCCGCCTGGCCTACCTGATGCTGCCCAAGCCGCGCGGCCTGGCCGACGTGCAGCGCGGCGCGCGTGCGCTCGACGAGGCGCTGGCCCGCGCCGGGCTGCACCGCACACTGCCGATGCATGCGCTGATCGAGACCCACGGCGCGCTGCAGGACGTGGCGGCCATCGCCGCCCACCCGCGCATCGAGTCGCTGAGCTTCGGCCTGATGGACTTCGTTTCGGCGCACCGCGGTGCCATCCCGCAGTCGGCGATGAGCGCCAAGGGGCAGTTTTTGCACCCACTGGTGCTGCGCGCCAAGCTCGAGATCGCCGCCGCCTGCCACGCGCAGGCCAAGACACCCTCGCACTGCGTGGTCACCGAGTTCAAGGACCAGAAGGCGCTGCTCGTCGCCGCCGAACGCGCCTGCCGCGAGTTCGGCTACACGCGCATGTGGAGCATCCATCCGGGGCAGGTACGCACCATCGTCGACGCCTTCTCGCCCACCGCCGCCGAGGTCGACCAGGCGATCGAGATCCTCGGTCTGGCGCAGGACGCCGCCTGGGCGCCGATACGCCACGACGACCGCCTGCACGACCGCGCCAGCTACCGCTACTTCTGGCAGGTGATCGAGCGCGCCCACCGCACCGACCCCATCCACGGCCTGCCGGCCGAGCTGCGCCTGGCGTGGTTCCCGTCACACCTGGCCTCGCACGCATGAGATACCGACTTCTCGCGCTGCTCTGCCTGTGCCTCGGCCTCGGCCTCGGGCTGCCCGCGGCGCACGCGCAGCAGCTCAAGCTGCGCATCCTCGAGACCACCGACCTGCACATGCACCTGCTGGGCTGGGACTACTACCAGGACAAGCCGGCCGAGGAGTTCGGCCTCGACCGCACGGCCACGCTGATCAAGGCCGCACGTGCCGAGGTCAAGAACCACCTGCTCTTCGACAACGGCGACCTGCTGCAGGGCAACCCGCTGGGCGACTACATGGCCAAGCTCAAGCCACCGCAGCCCGGCCAGGTGCACCCGGCTTACAAGGTGATGAACGCGCTGCGCTACGACGCGGCCAACATCGGCAACCACGAGTTCAACTACGGTCTGCCCTACCTGCGGCGCAGCCTGCTCGGCGCCGCCTTCCCCTACGTCAACGCGAACCTCGTCGTCGACGACGGCAAGCAGCCGCCCGAGGATGCGAAAAACCTCTTCACGCCCTACGTGATGCTGGAGCGCAGCTTCACCGACGAGGCCGGCGCCACGCAGCGGCTGAAGATCGGCGTCATCGGCTTCGTGCCGCCGCAAGTCATGTTGTGGGACCGCCAGCACCTGCAGGGCCAGGTGCGCGCGCTCGACATCCCGGCCACCGCACGCCGGCTCGTGCCGCGCCTGAAGGCCGAAGGCGCGGACATCGTGGTGGCCATCGCGCACTCGGGCTTCGAGCGCGGCGAGACGCTGTTCTTCGCCGAGAACACGGTGGCCCGGCTGGCCGAGGTGCCCGGCGTGAACGCCGTGCTCTTCGGCCATTCGCACGGCGAGTTCCCGGGCCGCTTCTTCAACATCCACCCGAAGGTCGACCTCGACAAGGGCACCATCAACGGCGTGCCGGCCACCATGCCCGGCTTCTGGGGCAGCCACCTCGGCGTCATCGACCTCGTGCTGCAGAAGGACGGCGCCGGCTGGAAGGTGGCCGACGCGCGCGCCGCGCTGCGCCCCATCTACGACCGCGCCACGCGCAAGGCCACCGTGGCCCCCGACCCGATGGTGGCCGAACTCGTGCGTGCCGAACACGAAGGCACGCTGGCCTACGTGCGCGGCGAGGTGGCGCGCACCACGGTGCCGATCCAGAGCTACTTCGCACTGGTGGCCGACGACCCCAGCGTGCAGGTCGTCGGCAACGCGCAACTGGCCTATGCGCGCAAGTCGCTGGCAGGCACGCCGCATGCGGGGCTGCCGCTGCTTTCAGCCGCAGCCCCCTTCAAGACCGGCGGCCGCGGCGGCGCGAACTACTACACCGACATCCCGGCCGGGCCGCTGGCGGTGCGCAACGTCGCCGACCTCTACATCTACCCCAACACGGTGCAGGTGGTGAAACTCAACGGCGCTCAGGTGCGTGAATGGCTGGAGCACGCGGCAGGCGCCTTCAACCGCATCGACCCCACCGGCGCGGCGGCGCAGAACCTCGTCAACAGCGGCTTCCCGAGCTACAACTTCGACACCCTGGACGGCGTCAGCTACCGCATCGACGTCACACAGCCCGCACGCTACGACCGCGGCGGCAAGCTGGTGGCGCCGCAGGCGCGGCGCATCGTCGACCTGCGTTACGAAGGCAAGCCGGTCGACGAGCAGGCCACGTTCCTGGTCGTCACCAACAACTACCGCGCCAGCGGCGGCGGCGCCTTCCCGGGGCTGGACGGCAGCAACATCGTGCTCGCCGCCCCCGACGGCAACCGCGAAGTCCTGCTGCAGTACCTGCAGGACGCGAAGACCATCGACCCCGCGGCCGACGGCAACTGGCGCATCCAGCCGGTGCCGGGCGTGAAGCTGCGTTTTGTCTCCGGCACTGGCGGCATCGTGCACCTGGCGCGCTACCCGCAGATCCGCCTGGTGCAGGACAACGGCGACGGCACGGCCGTCTACGAACTGGCCCCGTGATGCCGCTGGCGCCACGGCTGCGTGGCCTGCGCGGCACCGGCCGCGCCCGAGGCTTCGTCGTGCTGGGCAGCCTGCTGCTGGCAACGGCGGCCGCGCTGGTGCTGGGCCTGCTGTTGTTGGCTGTGGCGGTGGCCTGGTACTGGAACGACCTGCCGCCGCTGGACGAGGCCACCGACTACCGGCCGCGCCAGCACCTGCAGGTGCTGACCGCCGACGGCACCGAGATCGCGCAGTTCGGCACCGAGCGCCGCATCTTCGTGCCCATCGCCGCGGTGCCGGCGCCACTGAAGCAGGCCGTGCTGGCCACCGAGGACGCCGGCTTCTACGCTCACGGCGGCATCAGCTGGCGCGGCCTGGCCCGCGCCACCGTGGCCAACGTGATGAGCGTGTTCGACAAGGGCATGCCGCAGGGCGCGTCGACGGTCACGCAGCAGGTGGCGCGCACCTTCTTCCTGTCGACGCGACGCACGCCGGAACGCAAGATCAAGGAGGCGCTGCTGGCGCTGCAGCTGGAACGGCGGCTGTCGAAGGACCAGATCCTCGAGCTCTACCTGAACCAGATCTACCTCGGCCAGCGCGCCTACGGCTTCGGGGCCGCGGCCCAGGTCTACTTCGGCAAGACGCTGGCGCAGCTGACGCTGGCCGAGACGGCGATGCTCGCCGGACTGCCGCAGAACCCCATCCACGCCAACCCGATCGCCAGCGTCACGCGGGCCCAGCAGCGCCAGGTGTGGGTGCTGTCGCGCCTGCTGAAGACGGGCGCCATCGACGCCGGGGAACACGCTGTCGCGCTGGCCGAGCCGCTGCAGCTGCGCAGCCCGAAGTTCGTCGACGTCAACGCCCAGCACGTGGCCGAGATGGCGCGCCTGGCCGCGGTGGAACTGCTGGGTGAGAAGGCCTACACCCAGGGCGTGCGCGTGACCACCTCGCTGCGCGCCGACGACCAGCGCGCCGCCCACACCGCGCTGCGCCGCGCCGTGATGGCGCACGAGGGCAAGCAGCCCTGGCGCGGCCCCGAGGACTTCGAGGCGCTTCCCGCCGACGCGGCGCTGGCCGAACGCGCTGCGGCGCTGGCGCTGAAAGACCTGCGCGACGACGAGGACCTGCGCGTGGCCATCGTGCTGGCCACCAGCCCGGCCAGCGTCACCGCCAAGTTGGCCAGCGGCGAGACCGTGGTCGTGCGCGGCGACAGCCTGCGCCGCGCCCAGCGTGCGCTGACGCCGCAGACTCCGGCAGCACTGGCACTGCGCCGTGGCGCCATCGTGCGCGTGATGGCCACGCCGCGTGGCAAGGCCACCGAATGGCAGCTGGTGCAGTGGCCGCAGGCCGATGCCGCCTTCGTCGCGCTCGACCCCCTCAGCGGCCGCATCCGGGCGCTGGTGGGCGGCTTCGACTTCAACCGCCAGCAGTTCAACCATGTCACCAGCGCGCGTCGCCAGCCCGGCAGCAGCTTCAAGCCCTTCCTGTACGCGGCGGCACTCGAGCACGGGCTGATGCCCGAGACGTTGGTCAACGACGCACAACTGGCCGACGGCGAAGCTGGCGACAGCGGCACGCCCGCGCTGCGCCCGGGCGCCTGGAACCCGAAAAACAGCGACGACCGCTACGACGGCGAGATCACCCTGCGCGAAGGCCTGGTGCGCAGCAAGAACATGGTCAGCATCCGGCTGCTCGAGCAGATCGGCCTGGGCCCGGCGCGCGAGTGGATCACCCGCTTCGGCTTCGAGCCCGAGCAACTGCCGCAGAACCTGACGCTGGCCCTGGGCAGCGGCAGCGCCACGCCGCTGCAAATGGCGCAGGCCTACGCGGTGTTCGCCAACGGCGGCCACCGCGTGACGCCGGTGCTCATCGAACGCATCGTCGACGCCCAGGGCCAGGTGCTGTTCGAGGCGCCGCCGCCAGCACCGCTGGACGAGGCCACACGCGCCGTGCCGGCACGCAACGTCTTCCTCGTCAACACGCTGCTGCGCGACGTCACGCTGCGCGGCACCGCCGCACGCGCCCAGGCCGCGCTGCAGCGCGGCGACCTCTAGGGCAAGAGCGGCACCACCTACGACGCCGTCGACGCCTGGTTCGCTGGCTGGGCGCCCGGTGTGGTGGGCGTGGCCTGGATCGGCTACGACGACCCGCGCAGCCTGGGCGAAGGTGAATCGGGCGGCGGCCTGGCGCTGCCGATCTGGATCGACAGCATGGCGCCCATGTTGCGCGGCGTGCCGGTGCAGACGCTGGAGCCGCCAGAGGGTGTGGTGGCCGTGGGTGGCGACTGGCGTTACGCCGAGTTCGCCGAAGGCGGCTTCGTGGCGCGGGTGGGCGCGCCAGCGCCGGTCGCGCCCGATGCCGCGCAGCCCGCGCCGCCCACCAGCGCATCGGCGTCGGCGCCGCCACGCTGAGGCGCAGCGCCTAGACCTCGCGTGTGTCGAACATCAGCAGGTCGACACCGGCCTGCGCGAAGTTGGCCAGGTCGGCGGCGGTGGCAACGCCCTGCGGCGAGCCCAGCGCGGCCTGTATCGCGGCCATCGAGTCGAACTGCAACAGCGCCACCAGGTGCAGCGGCGCTTCGCCGGCCGGCGTGGCGATGGGCCCGCTGCTGATGCGGTAGCCGCGCAGGCCGGGCAGCGTCTTGGCCAGCGGCACGTGGGTGCCGTGGTAGTAGGCGTCGAAGACGGCCGCGTCGGCGGGCTTCTTGTAGAGGGCGATCACCTGGGCCATCTTCGGGTCTCCTTGAGGGCGCCGCCGGCGGCCAGCAAACCCGCCGCGGAGTCTTCACGCAGTGCCGGGCGCCCACAAGCCGCATCAACCCGAAGGCAGCCTGCGTCGTGGGCAGCCTCAGCCCCGCAGCCTCAGCCGCGCAGCCTCAGCCGCGCAGCAGCGCCGCCAGCTCCTCGGCGCCGATCGGCCGCCCCTGGTCCTGGCCTTCGAGCACGCTGTCGGCGAGTTGCCGCTTGCTGTGGTGCAGCTCGACGATGCGCTCTTCGATCGAGCCCGCCGTCACCAGCCGGTAGACCGTCACCGGCCGCTGCTGCCCGATGCGGTGCGCGCGGCCCATGGCCTGGTCTTCGGCGGCCGGGTTCCACCAGGGGTCGGCAATGATCACGTAGTCGGCCATCGTCAGGTTCAGGCCAAAGCCGCCGGCCTTCAGGCTGATCAGGAAGAAATCACCCTCGCCGGCCTGGAAGGCGTTGACGCGCTGTGTGCGCTGCGCCATCGGCGTGCTGCCGTCGAGGTACTGGTAGCGGTGGCCTGCGGCGTCCAGCCGCTCGCGCAGCAATGCCAAAAAGTCGGTGAACTGGCTGAACACCAGCGCCTTGTGGCGGCCGGCCACCAGTTCTTGCGCCAGGCGCTCAAACTCCTGCACCTTGGCGCCCACCAAGCCCAGCTCGGGTGCTACCAGGCGCGGGTCGCAGGCGGCGCGGCGCAGCCGCGTCAGTGCGGCCAGGATGTGCATCTGTGCCTGGCCTTCGCCCGGCGCAGCGCCGCCCGCGCTGGCCGCCAGCGTCTGGTTCACGCTCTCTTCGGCCTGCTGGCGCAGCGCTTCGAGCAGTGCACGCTCGCGACTGCCCGGCACCACCGTGTGCACGATCTCGGTACGCGCCGGCAGATCGGCCAGCACCTCGGCCTTGGTGCGGCGCAGCAGGAAGGGCGCCACCAGCCGGCGCAGCCGGCGGCTGGCGGCGGCATCGCCCTCGCGCTCGATTGGCGTGGCAAAGCGTTGGTTGAATTGCTCGGCGCTGCCCAACAGGCCGGGGTTGGCAAAGGCCATGATCGACCACAGTTCGGCCAGCCGGTTCTCTACCGGCGTGCCGGTCAATGCCAGTTTGAAGTCGGCGCTGAGCGCCTGTGCGGCGCGGGCGCGGCGCGTGCCGGCGTTTTTGATCGCCTGCGCTTCGTCCAGCACGGCGGTGTGCCAGGTCCGGCTGGCCAGGATCTCGCCGTCGAGCTGCAGCAGGCCGTAGCTGCAGATCAGCACCTGGCCGGCGCTCAGCGCTTGCACCTGCTTGCGCCTTGCTGCCTGGCGGGCGGTGTCGGCTGCGGCCTCGCCGTCGTTGTCGGCGCCACTGAGGTCGGACTCGCCAACCTGCGCGTCAGCCTCGTCGCTGGCGTCGGCGTCGGCCAGCGCCGCCACATCGCCGTACAACTGAAACTGCAGGCCCGGCGCAAAGCGCAGCGCCTCGGCCAGCCAATTGCCGCACACCGAGGTGGGTGCTACCACCAGCGCCGGGCCGCCGGAAGCGCGCGCCAGCAGCAGCGCCAGCGTCTGCAGGGTCTTGCCCAGGCCCATGTCGTCGGCCAGCACGGCGCCAAAACCGCCGGCCGCCAGCCGCATCAGCCAGGTCCAGCCGTCGTGCTGGTAGTCGCGCAGCTCGGCGGCCAGCCCGGCTGGCAGCCCAAAGACTTTTGCCTGCGCCTGCGCCCAGGCCTCGCAGCGATGTTGCCAGGCCTTGTCGCCAGCCAGCGCCAGTGTCTCGCCTGGCTGGCTGTGCTGCACGTTCCAGGCCATCGCCGCCAGTGTGGCCACGCGCTGGGTCTTGCCCTGGTTGTGGGTGATGGCGCGCAGGTCGGCCAGTTGCTGACGCAAGGTGTCGGTCAGCGCCAGAAAGCCGCCGTCGCCCAGCGCCACATAGCGCTGCTTGCCACTGGGCACCAGCGCCAGCAGCTGGCGCAGGCGCAGCAGCTCGCCGCCGTCTACTTCCAGCTCGCCGTCGATCTCCAGCCAATCGCTCTGGCCGCCTTGGCTTTTGACCTTGATCTGCAGCTGCGAGGCGCTTACCGTGCGCACCCGCAGCGGCTTGCCCTTGGGCCACTCGCTGACGATGCCAGCGCCGGCCTGCGCCAGCTGGCCCAGCGCCTCAACCACCGCCAGCGCCTGGTCGGGCTCGTCCAGCGACCAGGCATGGGCGCCGTCATCGAGCCAGTCGACGGCGTTGGTCAGCGCCAGCAGCTGGGCGCGCTCGGCCGCCAGCTCACGCTGGGTCGACAGCGTCAGGCCCTGGTGCACCGTGGTCACGCGTTGGCGACCCAGGCCAGGTGCCAGACGCGGGCCGAAATCGCCGAAGGGCGCGGCCACCAGCCGCAGGTGCACGCCGTCGCCCTGCGGCGTCAATTCGGCGCGCAGCACCGCGCTGGCTGCCACCTCGTGGCCGGCCTCGGCATCGCTGGCCAGCTGGAAATGCGTGCCCAGCACGCGCAGCGCGGCGTCGAGCTCGGCGCGCGCGGCCACCGGCACTTGCCAGCCCTGGGTCACCAGCTCGGCCACCCGCAGCTGCGCCGCGCTGATGCGCAGCAGCCGCGCGCGGTCGTCGCCGTCGCGCAGCAGCAGCACCGACGGCCGGCTAGAGCCGCTGTCACGGCGTTGCCGCAACTCGAACTCCCAGTCCTCGTCATCGAGCTCATCGTCATCGATCGGTAGCTCATCGTCTGGCCGGATCGGGTCAAGCACCTTGAATTGCAGGTGATCGCCGCGGGTCAGCACTTCCAATTGCGGCAGGCCCTCTTGCACCTCGATCAGGCGCAGCGGCGCGTCGGCCCAGGCCACGCAGGGGTGGCGCACCAGCGCCTGCACGGCCTGCTGCTTGTCGAGTGTGAACTTGCCGCCATAGGGTAGTTTTTTCAGCGCGCGCAGCACGGCCGCGTCGTGCGCCGGCAGGTCGCTGCGCTTGGACAGTGACAGCAGCGACACCGGCTTGGGCTTGCCCAGGCCGCGTGCGCCGGCCTTTTGCTCCAGCGGCTCGATGCGCCGCACGCGGCCTTGATCGTCGGTTTGTACTGTCCAGATCAGGCGGTCGCTGGCCGCACCCGCGGCGCTGGCCGCTGGTGCGCCGCCCACCGGACCCAGCGCGACGATGGCATTGAGCGCTTCGCGCCAGCGGTCAACCGGCGCGCCAATCACAAAGGGCTGGGCCGCGTCGGTGGCGCTGGGCGGCTGGTTCAGCAGCAGCGCCGCACAACGCCGCACCATCATCGCCAGCCAGTGCAGGCCGGCAGACTCATAGGTGCTGGCCAGCGATTGGGCCTGCAACTTGAAAGCCTCAGGCTGCGGCGGCGCGTGGCCTAGCCAAGCCGCCAGCAGCCAGTGGCTGAGCATCTGCAGGCCGTGCAGCTGCAGGCCGGGTGCCGGCGTGAACATGAAGCGCCGGGCATTGCGCGGCGCATCACCCAGGCGCTGGTCGATGGCCTCCTGCCAGACGCCCCAGAAGGTGAAGGGATCGGCATCGCGCTTGCCGGCCTCGCTGGCGGCAAACTTGCGCGCCTTGGTCCAGGCGGCCGGCTCGGGCTGGGCGATCAGTGAGACGGCATAGCACCAGGACACCGCTTCGCCAAACAAGTGCTTGCGGCGGCCCAGGATGGCGGCGGCCTCCTTCCAGGCCAGCTCGAAGGCGCGGGCACCGGCCTCATGGCGGCCGGCGGCGATGTCGGCGGCCGCGCGCAAAGCCTGGGCTTCCGGGTGGTCCAGACCATGCAGCACACGCAGGCTCTGCTCACGCTCGCCGGCCAGCAGCAGGCGCTCGGCCAGCTTCAGGCGGTGGTCATCGTGCAGCAGGCCGGGGTCGGGCCTGGCCTGCGCCGCCAGCCAGGACCACAGCGGCAGGCTCAGGGTCTCGGCATCGCCGCCCACCGGCCGCAACAAGACATTGAGCAACAGGTAGCGCAGTTCGGGGTCGAGGGCCTGCCAGAGAACGGCGTCGAAGGGCTGCAGCAAGGCCAGCGCCAGCAGGCCCGGCTGCTCAGGCGAACTCTGGCGGCTGAGCTGGCACAAGCGATCAAAGGCCTGGGCCGTGCCGGCCGCAAACACCACAACGCGGATCGCGCCGATCATCGCCTCGAGGCTAAACAGCTCCAGGTGCCAGCTGTGGTCAAAGCGGTAGAGCCGGCGCCAGCTGGCCCACCAGCGCGTGCGCTCGATGGCGTTGCTCAGCAGGGCGACAAAACGTGGCCAGGCCTGTTCGGGCGGGCAAAACCACTGGCCCTGGGCGGTGGTGCGCGCCAGACCGGCCTGCTGCAGTTCGGCCAACAGGAGGCGCAGCTCCGGGCCGTGGAACAACGTGCCTCTCGTGCTGCGGTGGTCGCCAAGAAACTCAGCCAGCCGGGTAATGTTGACCGGCGATTGCAGGAAGCACAGTGCATCCAACACGGTGCGTGCATTAGTGCTTGAGGGCTGGGGTGGCAGCGCAGGGGCGTTTGGCATGGTGGCTCAGGGGCAGGCGGCCGCACGGCGCAGGTTGGCGGGCGGAATCCAAGAGTGTAGAAGCCGCGCTGCTGCCGACGGTTGTGGTGGCGCCGGTGCGGTGCCAGGCAACGGTGCCGATGCGGCCCAAGCGCCGATGGCGCAAGCTGGCATCCAGGCACCAAGCCTTCGTTATTTACGAAGGCTTGGTTTAAAATCCCCGAGTACAGCATGGCCAGCGTTCGCGCATCATCGATGTTCGGTGGTGCATTGCACCGGCTGCCGCTGCGCGCCTTGCCCGAAGGCTGGCATCGGCCCGCATTGATCCCGCCATCCTGGCCCGCCAACCCGATCAACCTTCTGAACAGCGCCATGCGCTTCGACCTCACCACCCTCAACCTCATCCTGGCGATTGCCGAGAGCCGCAGCATCACGCGCGGCGCGGCGAGTGAGCATCTGGCCCTGGCGGCGGCGAGCAAGCGTTTGTCTGACCTGGAAACCCGGCTCGGCGTGCTTCTGTTCGAGCGCCATGCCCGGGGTGTCGAACTGACCGAGGCCGGCCGCGCCATGGTGCGCCATATCCGCTCGCTCAACGCCAACCTGCATGCGCTGGAGAGCGAGGTGGTCGAGTTCTCGCGCGGCATCAAGGGCCATCTGCGCATTGCCGCCAACGCCAGCGTGATCGCCGAGTGCCTGCCGGCCGATCTGGCGGCCTTCAGCCAGGCGCATCCGGGCATCCGCATCAGCCTGGAAGACCTGACCAGCGCCGAGGTGCAGGCCGCGGTGGCCTCTGGGCGCGCCGACGTCGGCATCTTTGTGCCGCCGCAGCATGAGGCGCGGCTGCACTGCCGCCCGTATCGCCAGGGCGAACTGGCGGTGTTGGTGCCGGTTGGCCATGCGCTGGCGCGGCACGGCGCAGTACCGTTCGACGCCCTGCTGGATTTCGACATCGTCGGCCTGCACCTGGGCGCGGCGCTGCACGAGCAGATGCGCGAACGCGCCCAGGCGCTGGGCCGCACGCTCAACACCCGGGTGCAGGTGCGTGGTTTCGACGCCATTGCCCAGCTGGTCGAGGCCGGCCTGGGCGTGGCGGTGCTGCCCAAGGGTGTGGCCGAGCGCTTTGCCCGCATCTTCGCGGTGCAGCCGCTGGGCCTGGCCGAAGACTGGTCGCGCCGCAGCTACCTGCTGGCGGTGCGCAGCCAGGAGGTGCTGCCGGCGGTGCTGCAGCGCTTTGTCGACGCGCTGTGCACCAGCCCAATGACTGCATCCGATCTTCCCGCTGTCGCCCCTGCAGCTGCCGCCGCAGCGCCGGTGGCGCGACAATCACGAGCCCAGCGTCCGGCCCGCCGGACAACACCCGAGGTGACCCCATGACCCCCGCCATTGCCGCCAGAACGCTGTACGACAAACTCTGGGACGAGCATGTCGTTCGCAGTGAGGACGACGGCACCGCCACGCTCTACATCGACCGCCACCTGGTGCATGAAGTGACCAGCCCGCAGGCTTTCGAGGGCTTGCGTATCGCCAAACGGCCGGTCTGGCGTGTCAGCTCGATCGTCGCCACCGCCGACCACAACACGCCCACCACCGGCTGGGAGCGCGGCTACGACGGCATCACCGACCCCACCAGCAAGCAGCAGGTGATGACGCTGGATGCCAACATCAAGGCTTACGGCGCGGCGGCCTACTTTCCCTTCCTCGACAAGCGCCAGGGCATCGTGCATGTCATCGGCCCGGAGCAGGGCGCCACGCTGCCGGGCATGACGGTGGTCTGCGGCGACAGCCACACCAGCACCCATGGCGCCTTTGGTGCGCTGGCGCATGGCATCGGCACCAGCGAGGTAGAGCATGTGCTGGCCACCCAGACGCTGCTGGCCAAGAAGGCCAAGAACATGCTGGTCAAGGTAGAGGGCACGCTGGCCAAGGGCCTGACCGCCAAGGATGTTGTGCTGGCGATCATCGGCAAGATCGGCACCGCCGGCGGCACCGGCTTCACCATCGAGTTTGGCGGCAGCGCGATCCGCGCGCTCAGCATGGAAGGCCGCATGACGGTGTGCAACATGGCGATCGAGGCCGGCGCCCGCGCCGGGCTGGTGGCCGTCGACGAGACCACCATCGCTTACGTCAAGGGCCGGCCATTTGCGCCCAAGGGGATCGAGTTCGAGCATGCTGCAAGCTACTGGCGCACGCTGCGCAGCGACGCCGGCGCGCACTTTGATGCGGTGGTCGAGTTGGACGCTGCTGCGCTCAAGCCGCAGGTGACCTGGGGCACCAGCCCCGAGATGGTGCTGGCCATCGACGAGCGCGTGCCCGACCCCGACAAGGAAAAAGACGACACCAAGCGCGGCGCCATCGAGCGCGCGCTGGTCTACATGGGTCTGGAGCCCAACAAGCTGATCGCCGATATCCGGATTGACAAGGTCTTCATCGGCAGCTGCACCAACAGCCGCATCGAGGACATGCGCGAAGCCGCCGCCGTGGTGCGCCGCATCGGCGGCCGCGTCGCGCCCAACGTCAAGCTGGCGCTGGTGGTGCCCGGCTCGGGGCTGGTCAAGGCGCAGGCCGAGGCCGAGGGCCTGCACGAGGTCTTCAAGGCCGCCGGCTTTGAGTGGCGCGAGCCCGGCTGCAGCATGTGCCTGGCGATGAACGCCGACCGGCTGGAGCCCGGCGAACGCTGCGCCTCCACCAGCAACCGCAATTTCGAAGGCCGCCAGGGCGCGGGCGGCCGTACCCATCTGGTGAGCCCGGCGATGGCCGCCGCCGCCGCGCTGAACGGCCATTTTGTTGACATCAGACGCATTGCCTGAGGCAGGGAGAACACCACATGCAAGCTTTCACCGTGCACCAGGGCCTGGTGGCCCCGATGGACCGCGCCAACGTCGATACCGACGCCATCATCCCCAAGCAGTTTCTGAAATCGATTGCCCGCACCGGCTTCGGCCCCAACCTGTTTGACGAGTGGCGCTACCTCGACAAGGGCGAGCCTGGCCAGGACCCGGCGACGCGCCGCGCCAATCCCGATTTTGTGCTGAACCAGTCGCGCTACGCCGGCGCCTCGGTGCTGCTGGCGCGCCGCAACTTTGGCTGCGGCTCCAGCCGCGAGCACGCGCCCTGGGCGCTCGAGCAATACGGCTTTCGCGCCATCATCGCGCCCAGCTATGCCGACATCTTCTTCAACAACTGCTTCAAGAACGGCCTGCTGCCGATCGTGCTGCCCGAGGACGTGGTGTCGCGGCTGTTCGACGAGGTCAACGGCTTTGTCGGCTACCAGCTGATGATCGATCTGCCGCGCCAGGTGGTGGTCAAGCCCGATGGCAGCGAGATCGCCTTCGAGGTGCAGGCCTTCCGCAAGCACTGCCTGGTCAACGGCTTCGACGACATCGGCCTGACGCTGCTTCATGCCGACAAGATCAAGGCCTTCGAGGCCGAGCGGCTGGCGCGCATGCCCTGGCTGGCGCACCGCGAGCTGTGAATGGGCGCACCCGGCTGCGGCGTACCTCAGCCACCCGCCAGACGGGTGCCCAGCCGGCTTGGGGCGGCCCGGCGCACGGCTGGGCCTGCTTCGAAAACTGAAAGGGTTACCTCATGAAAATCGCCATCCTGCCCGGTGACGGCATCGGCACCGAAATCATGGCCCAGGCCGTGCGCGTGCTCGACTGCCTGGAGCTGAAGTTTGAAACCGAGACCGCGCTGGTCGGCGGCGCCGCCTACGAGGCCCATGGCCATCCGCTGCCCGAGGCCACGCTGAAGCTGGCCCAGGCCGCCGACGCGGTGCTTTTTGGCGCCGTCGGCGACTGGAAGTTCGACAAGCTAGAGCGCCAGTTCCGCCCCGAGCAAGCCATCCTGGGCCTGCGCAAGCAGCTGGGCCTGTTTGCCAACTTGCGCCCGGCAATCTGCTACGAGCAGCTGACCCATGCCTCAAGCCTGAAGCCCGAGTTGGTGGCCGGGCTCGACATCCTGATCATCCGCGAGCTCACCGGCGATATCTACTTTGGCCAGCCGCGTGGCCGCCGGGTGGCGGTGGACGGCCATTTCCCCGGTGCCGACGAAGCCTTCGACACCATGCGCTACAGCCGGCCCGAGATCGAGCGCATCGCCCATGTTGCCTTCCAGGCGGCGCGCCAGCGCGCCGGCGGCCAAGGCGGCAAGGTCACCAGCGTCGACAAGGCCAACGTGCTGGAGACCTTCCAGTTCTGGCGCGACGTGGTCACCGAGGTGCACGCCCAGTATCCCGACGTGGCGCTGGACCACATGTATGTGGACAACGCGGCAATGCAGCTGGTCAAGGCACCCAAGGCCTTTGACGTGGTGGTCACTGGCAACATGTTTGGCGACATCTTGTCGGACGAGGCGGCGATGCTCACCGGCTCGATCGGCATGCTGCCCTCGGCCAGCCTGGACAAGGCCAACAAGGGTTTGTATGAGCCCAGCCACGGCAGCGCGCCTGACATCGCCGGTAAGGATCTTGCAAACCCGCTGGCTACAATCCTGTCCGCCGCCATGATGCTTCGCTACACCCTCAACCAGCCCGCAGCCGCCGACCGCATCGAGTCCGCAGTGAAGGCGGTGCTGTCTGCCGGTCTGCGCACCGCCGACATCTGGTCTGAGGGCACGCAGCGGGTGGGCACGCGCGCAATGGGTGACGCCGTTGTCGCCGCGCTGTCGGGCAAGACCATCACCCCGATTACCAAGGGCTAAACAGCTCCGGATCGTCTCGCCCCGAAGGACCCCGGCGAAACGAGCCGGCGAACCCGGGGTCCGGATAGCACTGGAAAGGCAATGGACATGGCACTCGTAGGATTGGTTGGCTGGCGCGGCATGGTTGGCTCGGTGTTGCTGGACCGCATGCAGGCCGAGGGCGACTTTGCGCTGATCGAGCCGCTGTTCTTCTCGACCAGCAACGCCGGCGGCGCCGCGCCGTCCGCGCTGGCGAAGTTCACCAAGAACGAACACCGGCTGCAGGACGCCTTCGACATCGCCGCACTCAAGCGCTGCGACATCGTGATCACCGCCCAGGGCGGCGATTACACCAAGGCGGTCTACCCGAAGTTGCGCGCCGCCGGCTGGCAGGGCTACTGGATCGACGCCGCCAAGACGCTGCGCATGAACGACGATGCGGTGATCGTGCTCGACCCGGTCAACCTGCCGGTGATCCGCGACGCGCTGTCGCGCGGCGTCAAAGATTTCATCGGCGGCAACTGCACCGTGAGTTGCATGCTGATGGGCGTGGGTGCGCTGTACAAGGCCGGGTTGGTCGACTGGATGACCGCCACCACCTACCAGGCCGCCAGCGGTGGCGGTGCCCAGCACATGCGCGAACTGCTGACCCAGTACGGCACGCTCAATGCTGCGGTGCGGCCGCTGCTTGACGATCCGGCCAGCGCCATCCTCGAGATCGACCGCCAGGTGGCGGCCACTCAGCGCGGCTTGTCGGCCGAAGCCACCGCGAACTTCGGCGTGCCACTCGGCGGCAGCCTGATCCCTTGGATCGATGCCGACCGCGGCGATGGCACCAGCCTGGAGGAGTGGAAGGGCGGCGCCGAGACCAACAAGATCCTGGGCCGCAGCGGCGCCACGGCGACGCCGATCGACTCGATCTGCGTGCGCGTTGGCGCGATGCGCTGCCACAGCCAGGCGCTGACCTTCAAGTTGAAGAAGGACGTGCCGTTGGCCGACATCGAGGCCATGATCGCCGCCGACAACGCTTGGGTGAAGCTGGTGCCCAACAACCGCGAAGCCACCATCCGCGAGCTGACGCCGGTGGCGGTGACCGGCACCATGACGATTCCTGTCGGCCGCATCCGCAAGCTGGCGATGGGCCCCGAGTATGTGGGCGCCTTCACCATCGGCGATCAGCTGCTGTGGGGTGCAGCCGAGCCGCTGCGCCGCATGCTGCGCATCCTGATCGAGTCCTGAGCCATGGCCGGGCCCGGCCAGGCTTGGTGGCGGCTGGTTCGCCCGGGCGCGTTGCCGCATGGCAACATCGGGTTCCGATGATCGCCAGACACCGATGCCACCTGCCATGTCAGGCTTTGCATGAGCTTGTCAGCCTATATGCTTGAGGTAAATGTGGTTTCTGGCGTGTTGCGTGAGACGATTGCGGCCATCTGGCCTGGCCCGTCGACTGCTGGCGCCGCTCCGGGAACCTTGAATTGCCCTGGGCAGCTGCCCGTCGCGGGTCAGCTTGTGCTGTAGTGGAGACGCTTTGAAAAACCGCCCTTTCCTTGCCGGCCGCACCGCACTGGCTCTGGCCGCGCTTGCGGCGTTTGGCGCTGCGCCAATATCCGCCCAGGCGCTGGGCCTGGGCCGGCTGCAAGTGCAGTCTGCGCTGGGCGAGGGCATGCGGGCCGAGATCGAGATCACCAGCCTGTCGGCTGAAGAAGCCGGCTCGCTGCAGGTGCGCGTGGCCACGCCCGATGCCTACCGGGTAGCAGGCATCGACTACAACGCGGTCTTGACCAGCGTGCACACCACGCTGGGCCGCCGTGCTGATGGCAAGCCCTATCTGCGGGTGACCAGCGACCGTGCGGTGCAAGAGCCCTTTGTCGAAGTCATCCTCGAGCTCAATTCATCCTCGGGCAAGCTGGTACGTGAGTTCACCTTGTTGTTCGATCCGCCGGGTAGCCGCCTGGCGCCGGCGATGCAGGCCACCGCACCGGTGATGTCCACCGCACCCGCGCCGACGGGCCAGCAACGCCCGCTGCAGCCAGCGCAGCCAGCACCAGCACCTGCTGCAGCGGTTCGGCCGACGCCCACCCGCGCCACGCCGCCGGCGCCGCCCGAGCGAGCGCAGCCACAGTCCCCCCAGGTGGCCCAAGCCAAGGCCGTGCGGCCACCGCCGGCGCCGCAGATTGCCTACAGCAAAGCAGTACGGCCACCGCCAGCGCCACAAGCTGCGGCCGCGGCCGGGGCGGCTGTGCCAGGCGACAAGAGCTACCAAGTGCGCCCGGGCGACACGCTCTACCGCGTTGCCGGTCGCACCCAGCCAGCGGGCATTTCACTTGATCAGATGCTGGTCGGACTCTACCGAGCCAACCCCGACGCCTTCATTGAGAGCAACGTCAACCGGCTGCGCGCCGGTGCCGTGCTGTCGGTGCCGTCGGGCGACGAGGTGCGCGATGTCACCAACGCCGATGCGCGGCTCCTGCTCAGTGCCCAGAGCGCCGATTTCAGCGCCTACCGGGCCCGCCTGGCCCAGGGTGCGCCGCAGGCCCAGGCGCCCGAGGCGCCGCGTGCGGCCCAGGGCAAGGTGCAGGCGGCGGTGGACGATCGAAAGCAATCCGCCGCGCCTTCGCCCGACAAGCTCAAGCTCAGCAGCGGGGCGGTACAGGCATCAGCGCCCGATGCCGCCGGCTCGCAGGCCAAGGACAACGCCGCGCGAGTTGCCGAACTTACCCGCAATGTTGAGGAGTTGAAGAAACTTCAGCAGGGCACGGCTGCAGCGCAAGGCGCTGCGCCGGCTGCTGCGGCGGGTACCGCCGCAACGCCGGCTGCGACGGGTGCGACGGGTGCGACGGGTGCGACAGCCGCCCCGGCGGGCGCGCAGCCCGCCAGCGTGGCGACGGCCGCCCCAGGCAGCGGCGCGGCCGCCGGCTCGGGCGCCGCTGCGCCTGGCTTGCCCGCGCCGACCGCCTTACCGGCGCCGCCGGCCTTGCCTGCGCCAGTGGCCGCTGCTGAGCCCGGCTTCATCGACAACCTGACCGCCAGCCCCTGGCTGCTGCCCGGGGCAGCCGCGCTGGCAGCGCTGCTGGCTGGCCTGGGTGTCTGGCGGCTGCGCGGACGCACGCGCAAGGCGGCGAGCGAGACCTCGTTCCTTGAGAGCCGCATGCAGCCCGATTCGTTCTTTGGCGCCAGCGGTGGCCAGCGGGTGGATACACGCGACAGCGGCAGCGGCAACAGCAACGCCAGCAACATGGGCTATTCGCTGAGCCAGCTCGATGCCATCGGCGATGTCGATCCGGTCGCCGAGGCCGATGTCTACCTGGCCTATGGTCGCGATCTGCAGGCCGAGGAAATCCTCAAGGAAGCGATGCGCGCCACGCCCGACCGACTGGCCGTGCGCACCAAGCTGCTTGAGGTT
>JBBRBW010000026.1:0-45277 GCA_038205425.1 Burkholderiales bacterium
CCCCAGCAGCTTACGGTGGTTTGAGGTCTGCTCCTGCAAGCCTACCCCGGGGGGCCCACCCCCATCTTCGGTAAAGCATCCTCGTTCGTGCGTGCTACCTCCTTTCTGCTACGCTGGGAACTCAGTTCGTGACACACGTGAAGCCTAACCCCCCAATCTGCGGCCTTCGCTCCGGTCTCGCGTGACGCTCGCGTGATGCCATCGCTTCTACGTTGGCGCTCATCGGACCCGGAACGCGGTCCGGAAGGGGCGATTCATGAACAAGCGAAGCGCGAGCAGGTGGGTGGTCTGGTGCGCCTGGGCCGCGCTGGCCCTGGTCGGTTGCGGGGGCGGCGACGGCACGCCCGATGCCCCCCCCCGCCCACCGAAGGCAGCGCCACCCTCGGCGCGGCCGGCGGCACGGTGCCCGGACCCGACGGTGTGCAACTCTGGGTGCCCGCCGACGCGCTGGGCGGCCCGGTGACCTTTCGGATTGCCCGGGACGCTCCGGCGCGCCACCGTTGGAAGGCATCGACGCGCTGTCGCCGGTGTATGCGGCCACGCCGCATGGGCAGACGTTCGGCGCCAGCGCGCTGCTGTCGATCCCGCTGTCGGCAGCGCAGATCCCGGCGGGCACCACACCCATCCTGCTCAAGGCCGAACCCGGTGGCAAGTGGCGGGTGATGCCCAACGGCAGTACCGATCCGGCGCGGCTGGCAGCCGACGTTGGCGACCTGTCGTTCTTCGTCATCGGGGCGTGCTCGGACGGCTCCGGCAGCACCGGCTGGATCAGCGGCGCCGTCAATTGCCCGAGCAACCACGAGCTGCGCATGACCATGTTCGAGGGCCAGAACGCAGTGCAAATCCTGCGCGGCCCGAATGGCGTGCAGCTGCCGTTGTGGACCGTGGTCGACACCGTGCAGACCCGCACTTTCACGGTCACCTGGACCCGCCCACCCGGCACCACCCGCACCGATTCCATCGGCATCGTGGGTTTGCCCTCCGAAGCCTCGGTGAACCCACGGCCGCCCGACGTCCAAGGCACGTCGACCAACTTCTCGACCACGTTCACCATGACCATCGACCCTTCGCGGATCGCCGGCGCCAGCCTGCCAAACGGGCGCCTCTTCCGTCCGCGCGCCACGGCCTCCTACACCACGACGGCGCTCCTGGTGGGCAGCGGCAACATTCCGACCGGCTTCGTGTTCGACGTCGACATTCCGATCCTCGTCCGCTTCACCGGCACCCAGCCGCTGATCACACAGCAGCCCGCCGACGCCGTCTCGGTGGTCGAGAACAACAGCTTCTCGCTCAGCACGGTGGCCACGGGGCCGAACATCAGCACCCAGTGGCATTACTACCAGAACGCCAACGACACGGCCGTGCGCCCGGCCGAAGCCACCAACGACCAGGCCGCCAATACCAGCCCGCCGGCGCCGCTCGGCTACAACGGCCGCCTGTACTACGCCCACATCTGCAGCAACGCGAGCTGCCGCGCGAGTTCCACGCCAGCGTCCGCGAGGCCGTGCCCGCACACCGGGAATTGCTGGCGGGGTGATGTTGCCCCATTCGCCAGCTGCGCATTGCAGAAGAGCAGTTCGTCTTTCTGCTCCACCGCGGCGGGGCCGGCAAGACCACCCCGCGTCTGAACCTCTACGACAACCATTCCCACGAACGGTCTTCGCCTCAGCCCAGCCGGCAGAACATCACACGGCTGGGGCAGGTCCTTCGCGATGCAGGGCTGCCGTGAGCAGCCTGAGCCGTGGCGACGGTCAGGCATCCGGGACACTGTTGCCGCTCAGTGGCTTGTCAAGGCAGAGTTGGCGCAGTTTCGACCACTCACGGCCCCGCGACGCGAGTTGAACGCCGGGCGACGCCAACAGCGCGTCGACGAACGCCACGGCATCGTCGATCGGCGTCGACACTTGGAAGACCTTCGGGCTGGTGACCCGCCGCAGAAAGCTGGCCAGCACCCTCGGCATCAGCGCGAAGGCCGCACCTGCCCCGGCGGCGTTGATCGCTTCTTCGAGCCAGGCGCGCGCGGCGGCGTGATGGGGATGATCGGTGCGCGAAGCAGCAACCGGCACGTTGAAATCAGGTGTCATCTCCCAGGGCCTCTCGCAAGGCTTTGTAGCTCGGCGGATCCACACCCGTCACCAAACCGCCGCGGCCCTTGAGTACCGGCAAGCGAACCACCCCCTGCTTTGCGGAAGCGACCTTCGCGCGGAGTTGCAGCTTCAGCCCTTCATCGATCAAGCGCGTCGGGCTCGTGCGTTGCTGGGCCTAAAGCGCCTTGGCATCGATACTCCACCCACATCATCAGTCGAATCAGCCGGCAGGCTTGTCGTGAATCACGCGCAGCAAAGAGACATGGACATCGAAACGCCATCCGCCCGACTGGCCGCCCGCTGGCCATGCTGCTGCCGACTCGCCCGCGTCAAGCAATGTTGATCTGGCTCGACCGCTTGCCGTGGATCTGGTTGCTGCTGTTGGCGGGCTGGATGGTCATTGCTCCGATCACACCCGAGCCTCATCTGATCGAGAAACTGGGCCTTCTGGTCCGGGGTGCATTGGTACGGCCGCTCGATGTCTTCGACCTGTCCTTGCATGCGGCGCCGTTGTTGGTGGTGGCCCTCAAACTGTGGCGACAGTGGCGCGCGCCTCGGCGCTGACGCGCCGGGTGTTCGGTGTAGGTCGCCGCCATTCATGCAGCCCCGAACCGATGGTTGATCATGGCCGCGATGACGGCTGCTCCTGATTCGCGACGACGATGAGTTTCAGCTGACCCTGAAGCGGCCGGCCGTGGATGACGGGAAGTGACCGATGACCGCAATTTCCCGGCCGAGGGCTTTGTTGCCCTTACCTGTCTTGCGCGGCTCATTGCCAGCGACCTTGCTTTGGCGTCAGCGCATGGCCCACCGAGGAAGGAGGCGGCAGGATTGGGCGCAAAACAGCGTCGATCCCGGGCTGGAACTGTGGGCAGGTTCGATCGGAGTGCGCAAGCGGCGCGCCTCCATTCCCAGAGGCGCACAGTGGCAGTCTCTGCTGGCCACCTGAGACAGATGACCTCGTGCGCCGCCCCCGCGGACTGAAGCCTGCACCGGCAGCCGCGTGGCGTCCCCAGCCCAACCCCGATTGACAGCGCGCATGCGGCCGAATACCGTCATGTAATCGTTTCCACGGTGAGTTACGTAATGCACCTCTACCCTCGGTGGCCGGCGTGAGCGCGCACTGCCGCTCCGAAACGCTCATCCCGGCACGAGCAGTGCGAAGGGCCGCGCAGTGACCTCGGCTTTCCCGCCCCGCTTCCTTTGGGGCTGCGCCACCTCGGCCTATCAGATCGAAGGCTCGCCGCTGGCCGACGGCGCCGGCCCCAGCATCTGGCAGCGCTTTGCGCGCACGCCAGGCCGCATCGCCGGTGGCGACACTGGCGACATCGCCTGCGACCACTACCGCCGCATGCACGAGGACGTGGCGCTGATGAAGTCGCTGGGCCTCACGGCCTACCGCTTCAGCATCAACTGGGCCCGCGTGCTGCCCGCCGGCCGCGGCGCGGTGAACGCCGCCGGACTGGGCTTCTACGAACGGCTGGTCGACGCCCTGCTGGCCGCCGGCATCACGCCGATGGCCACGCTCTACCCCTGGGACTTGCCGCAGGCGCTGGACGACAGCGGCGGCTGGCTCAACCCCGACATCGGCAACTGGTTCGCCGACTACGCGCAGGTGATGTACCGCGCCCTGGACGACCGCGTGCCGCTGTGGGCCACCATCAACGAACCCTGGGTGGTGGCCGACGGCGGCTACATGCACGGCGTGCTGGCCCCCGGCCACCGCTGCGCGCACGAGGCCGCCGTGGCCGCACACCGCCAGCTGCAGGCCCACGCCGCGGCCGTGCGCGCCTACCGCGCGGTGGGCAGACATCGCATCGGGCTCGTCGTCAACGTCGAGCCCAAGCATCTGGCCCCCGGTGCCAGCGCGGCCGACCGCCACGCCGCCGCCCTGGCCGACGCCTACATGAACCGCCAGTACCTCGACCCCACGCTGCTGGGCCGCTACCCTGATGAACTGCGCGAGGTCTTCGGCGCCAGCTGGCCCGACTGGCCCGATGCCGAGGTCGAGGCGCTGAAGACGCCCGTCGACTGGCTGGGCCTGAACTACTACACCCGCGCCGTGGTGCAGGCCGACCCGGCCGGCTGGCCGGTGAAGGCCGCAGCGGTGCGCCAACCTGGCGCCATTTACACCGAGACCGGCTGGGAACTGCACCCGCAGAGCCTGACCGAGACGCTGCTGTGGCTGCACCGGCGTTACGGCGGCCTGCCGCTGTACGTGACGGAAAACGGCGCCGCCTTCTACGACCCGCCGTCGCCGGTGGACGGCCGCATCGACGACCCGCTGCGTGTGCACTACCTGCGCACACACCTGGCGGCAGTGCAGGCGGCAATCGCCCAGGGCGCCGACGTGCGCGGCTACTGCGCCTGGTCGCTGCTCGACAACCTGGAATGGGCGCATGGTTTTGCCAAGCGCTTCGGGCTCGTGCACGTCGACTTCCAGACGCTGCAGCGCACACCCAAGGCCAGCGCGAAGTGGTACGCGCAATTCATCGCGCGCCACGGCGCGGGCCCGGCCGACCCGCCGCAGCCTGGCTGAATGGGCACTGTGGCCGCCGAGCAACGCTGATCAGTGAAAACGATTACATTGCCGATCACACGCTCATATCCAATCATGGAAACCTTTACATGGGATCCATGGCAATGTTGTCGAACAGCTTTTTGCAGCATGGCGCGCCGGCCGGCGGCTGAGCATGCCCGCCACCATCCGTGACGTTGCGCGCGCCGCCGGGGTCTCCGTGGCCACCGTCTCGCGCGCCCTCAACGGTGCTGCAAACGTGCTGCCCGAAACGCGCCAGCGCATCGAGGACGCCGCGCGTGCGCTGCGTTTCACGCCCTCGGGCGCGGCACGCAGCCTGATCACGCGGCGCACCGACACCATCGGCGCGCTGCTGCCCGACCTGCACGGCGAATACTTCAGCGAACTCATCCGCGGCATCGACCAGGCCGCCCGCGCACGTGGCCTGCACCTGCTGGTCAGCAGCAGCCACGGCAACGCCGACGAGGCCGCCGCCGCACTGCGCGCGATGAACGGGCGTGTCGACGGGCTGCTGGTGATGTCGCCCCATGCCGACGCCGACTTCCTGCGCCACAACCTGCCCGGCAGCCTGCCGGCGGTGCTGCTGAACAGCGGCATGGACCTCGAAGACCACGCCAGCTTCGTCATCGACAACCTCGGCGGCGCGACGGCGATGACCCGCCACCTGGTGGCCAGTGGCCGCCAGCGTGTGGCCTTCATCACCGGCGCAGCGGGCAACGACGAAGCGACGCAGCGCCTGGCCGGCTACCGCGCCGGCCTCAAGCCCGGCATGCGCGAACTGATCTTCGAAGGCGACTTCAGCGAGGAAGCCGGCTGGGCCGCCGGCCGCCGCATCGCCAACCACAAGCCGCGGCCCGACGCCGTGTTCGCGGCCAACGACATGATGGCCGTCGGCTGCATGGCCGCGCTGCACGACGCCGGCCTGCGGGTGCCCGAAGACATCGCGGTGGCCGGCTTCGACGACATCCCCATCGCGCGCTACGTCACACCGGCGCTGACCACCATCCGCGTGCCCATCGCCGCCTTGGGCGCCGCCGCGCTCGAGGCGCTGCTCAAGGCCGTCGAGGCGCCGCAGTCGCAGGCCAAGCACACCGTGGTGACGCCGGTAGAACTGGTGGTGCGCCGATCCTGCGGCGCCGGCCCGCCGGCACAGCCCCGGGCGCCCCGCGCCGCAGCCCCGCATTGAGAAGAAGAAGGGGCGGCATTCAGCCCCACCCCGGACCCGTGTCAGAAACCACAACAAGGAGATGACAGACATGAACCGCAACACCCGCAGTTACCGCCGCCATGCCCTGGCCGCCGCCGTGGCCCTGGCGCTGGCCGGCGCCGCCCAGGCCCAGCTCAGCACCGCCACCATCAAGGGTCAGGTCGCCGGCAGCACCACCGGCACCACCGTCACCGCGGTCAACCAGGCCAACGGCAGCCAGTACCGCGCCACGCTGCGCACCGACGGCAGCTACGTGCTCACCGGCCTGGCGCCCGGGTCCTACGAGATCCGCGTCGCCACGCCCGGCAAGCAGACCAAGACGCAGACGCTCACCGTCGCGGTGGGCGAGACGGCGTCGGTCGACCTCGCCGTCAGCGACGTGCAGCAGATCGTCGTCACCGGCTCGTCGCAGCGCAAGGACGTGCGCAGCTCCGAGCTCGGCACCGTGGTTTCGCGCCGCCTCATCGAGACCCTGCCGCAGGTCAGCCGCAACTTCCTCAGCAGCGTCGACCTGGCGCCGGGCGTGGCCTTCAGTTCGGATGCCAGCGGCAACACCAAGATCCAGGCCGGCTCGCAGAACTTCGACCACGTCAACGTCTTCGTCGACGGCGTCGGCCAGAAGAACAACATCCTGCGCGGCGGCCTGTCGGGCCAGGACAGCTCACGCGGCAACCCCTTCCCGCAGTCGGCCATCGCCGAGTACCGCGTGCTGACGCAGAACTACAAGGCCGAGTACGACCAGGTCAGCAGCGCCGCCGTGTCGGCCATCACCAAGTCGGGCGGCAACATCCTCAGTGGCGACGCCTACGTCGACCGCACCGGCACCAACTGGCGCAGCAAGTCGGTGTTCGAGAAAGAGCGTGAAGCCCAGGGCGTGGCGCTGCCGGCGTCCAGCAAGCAGGAGTACGGCTTCAGCGTCGGCGGCCCCATCGTGCGCGACCAGATCCACTTCTTCTTCGCCTACGACGGCAAGACCATCGAAGACTCGCGCCAGGTGATCCCGCGTGAACTGAACAAGCTGCCGACCAGCGCCGGCAACATGGGCACCATCCGCGGCTACCAGGGCAACCAGGTCGACAAGTTCTCCGAGAACCTGTTCTTCGGCAAGCTCGACGCCCAGCTCTCGCCCGACCAGCGCCTGAGCGCCAGCTTCCGCGTGCGCCGCGAGGACGACCGCACGCCCGAGAGCCGCGATCTCAGCGTGCCGGGCAACGACGTCGAGCGCAGCAACGACGAAACGCGTTTCGACCTCAAACACGAGTGGTCGCTGGGCGACTGGTTCAGCGAGGCCCGCCTGGGTGTCGAGGACTACACCTGGAACCCGCATTCGGCGGCCAACACACCCTTCATCAAGTACAAGGTTTCGACCGCCGCGCCGCAGCTGCTGGCGAACTCGGGCGACGTGGTGTTCGCCGGCGGCTCGCCCAACGCGCAGAACCGTGGCCAGAAGGGCACCTTCTTCAGCGAAGACCTGACCTACACCGGCCTGGCCGGCCACGTGCTCAAGATGGGCGCGAAGGTCAAGAACATGAAGTACGAACTTTCGGGCACGGCCTTCGGCGTCGACACCGTCGAAACGCTGATCGACACCGTCACCGGTCTGCCCTACTACAACGGCAGCCTGTGCACGGGCAGCAACGTCGTCAACGGCGGCCTCAACAGCGACCAATGCAGGATCTCGCGCGCCATTCCGGGCGCCGCGGCGAACTTCAGCAATACGCAGTTCGGCATCTACCTGCAGGACGACTGGGCGATCAGCAAGCAGCTCGAGCTGAACCTGGGCGTGCGCTGGGACTACGAAGACAACATGCTCAACAACGACTACGTCACGCCGACCGACCGCGTGACGGCGTTGAGGGCCCTGGACGGCCCGCGCTGGGGCATCACGCCGCCGGCCGGGCAGACCTACGCGCAGTCGCTGGCCAAGGGCGGCATCAACATCGACGACTACATCAGCACCGGCGGCTCGCGCAAGGCCTACAAGGGCGCGCTGGCGCCGCGCGTGGGTTTCAGCTACGACGTCGCCGGCGACCGCAGCCACGTGATCTTCGGCGGCTGGGGCCGTTCCTACAGCCGCACGATGGCCAATCACGCGCTCGACGAACTGCAGAAGAACGCGCAGGCCGGTGGCGAGATCTGGCTCATCAAGAACGACTTCAAGATGCCGTTCGCAGACCAGTTCTCGATCGGCCTGCGCCAGGCACTGGGCCAGTGGAACGGCGAGGTGGCCTTGAGCCGCATCGACGCCAAGAACCAGTTCATCTGGTTCGGCGGCAACCGTGACCCCAACGGCGGCTGGGCCACGCAGAGCCCGATCGACCCGCTGTGGGGCGGCCCGAACGGCTTCGGCACGCTGATCCTGGGCGACTTCGTCGGCCAGGCGCGCACCGATTCGATCCTGGCCAAGCTGGAGAAACCCTATACGGCGAGCTCGGGCTGGACGGCCAGCATCGCCTACACGCACAGCAACGCGAAGACCACCAGCAAGGAGTGGAACAACGACATCTTCGACTGGACCTACGGCCGCCCCGGCGTGCGCGGCTGGAACCCCAGCACGCTGGTGGCCGAAAACCGCATCGTGGCTGCCGGCATGACCGACACCCTGCCCTGGGGCCTGACGCTGGCCGGCAAGCTGACCTGGGACGACGGCCTGCCGCGCCGCATCACCAGCTGCGCCGCGGGCTGGGACAAGTGCGTCTCGGTCAAGGGCGACGCGCCTTCGTTCACGCAGGTCGACGTCAGCCTGACCAAGGCCTTCAAGATCTTCGAGCAGACGCTGAGCCTGCGTGTCGACGTGCTGAACCTCTTCGACAAGACCAACTACGGCGGCTTCGACGACTGGGGTGGCGGCCCGGGCAACCCGCAGAACGCGGTGGGCGGCGACAACGCCAACCTGGGCAAGCCCAACAGCATCCGCGGCGACACGCGCACCTACCGACTGGTGCTCGGGTACAAGTTCTAGGCCACTGCTGACCCACGGCGCACCGACCCCGGCAAGCCTGTGCTTCCGGGGTGCGGGCCGCGCCATGTCCGACAACGCGACGACGCCGCATGACACCCGACTTCGACATCACACGCCGCGGCCTGCTGGTCTGGGCCGGCGCGCTGGCCGCAGGCCTCGCCGGCAGCGGCTGCCAGACCTCGGGCCCGCCCGCACCCGCCAGCGACGAGGCCGCCGCACTGCTGGCCGACCTGGAACGGCGCAGCTTCGACTACTTCTGGGACACCACCAACGCCGCCAACGGCCTGGTGCCCGACCGCTGGCCCACGCCCTCGTTTGCCAGCGTGGCGGCGGTGGGTTTTGCGCTCAGCGCCTACCCCATCGGCGTGGCACGGGGCTGGGTCACGCGGGCCCAGGCGCGCGACCGCACGCTGGCCACGCTGCGCTTCTTTCACGGCGCGCCGCAAGGCCCGCAGGCGCGGGGTGTGACGGGCCACAAGGGCTTTTTCTATCACTTCCTCGACATGCAGACGGGCCACCGTTTCGGCACCACCGAACTCTCGACCGTGGACACCGCGCTGCTGCTGGCCGGCGCGCTGCACGCGCGCGCCTTCTTCGACGGCGGCGACGCCGCAGAGACCGAACTGCGGCGACTGGCCGACGCCATCTACGCGCGTGTCGAATGGCCGTGGGCGCAGGTGCGGCCGCCGTCCATCGGCCACGGCTGGCACCCGGAAAGCGGCCACATCGCCAACGACTGGAAGGGCTACAACGAGGCCATGCTGGTCTACCTGCTGGCGCTGGGTTCACCCACGCACCCGGTGGGGCCCGAGGCCTGGGAGGCGTGGACCAGCACCTACGGCCGCGACTGGGGCCACGAGTACGGCCAGACCTACCTGCGCTTCCCGCCCCTGTTCGGCCACCAGTTCACGCACGCCTGGGTCGACTTCCGCGGCCTGGCCGACGACGCGATGCGCGCGCGCGGCCTGGACTACTTCGAGAACAGCCGGCGCGCCACCTACGCGCAGCAGGCCTACGCCGTCGCCAACCCCGAGGGCTGGGCCGGTTACGGCCGCGATGTCTGGGGCGTGACGGCCTGCGACGGGCCGGCAGATGTCGCACGCGACTTCGGCGGCAGGAAGCGCAAGTTCATCAGCTACGCCGGCCGCGGCATGGGCGGTGCAGCGCACTGGGACGACGGCACCATCGCGCCCTATGGCGCGGGCTCGTCGCTGCCCTTTGCGCCCGAGATCGTCGCACCTGCGCTGGCCGCGATGCACACACGCCACGGCGAGCACATCTACGGCAAATACGGCTTCTACGCCTTCAACGAGAGCTTCACCTACACCGACGTGAAGCTCACGCACGGCCGCGTGGTGCCGGGTTTCGGCTGGGTGGACAGCGACTACCTGGGCATCGAGGTCGGCCCGCTGCTGCTGATGCTGGCCAACCACCGCGACGGCGCGGTATGGCGCACGATGCGCGGCCAGCCCTGGCTGGTGCGCGGCCTGCAGCGCGCGGGCTTCCGCGGCGGTTGGCTGGGCTGAAGGCCTGCATGAACCTGCTGCGCAACCCGGGCCCGTGCCTGCGATGCTCGCCGTACCGATGCACGGCTGCGCTTCTCGACGCCGGCGCGGGCTGCTCACGACGGTTCCTGCACGCCTTCGCCGCCGCGGTAACCGTTGACACTCCACCGTCATGACACACGCTGCCCGGACGCCCTGCACCCGCCGCCGCTGGCTGCAGGCGGCCGGCGCGGGTGCGGCCGTGGCGCTGGGCGTGCCGGCCTGCGCGCCGCACCGCGAAGGCACACTGCGTTTCTGGGCCATGGGGCGTGAGGGCGAGGTGGTCAGCGAGCTGCTGGCCGACTTCAGGCGCGAGCGCCCCGACATCCGCGTCGCGGTTGAACAGCTGCCCTGGAGCGCCGCGCACGAAAAGCTGCTGACGGCCTTTGCCGGCGATGCCACGCCCGACATCGCGCAGCTGGGCAACACCTGGCTACCCGAGTTCGTCGCACTCGGCGCACTGGCGCCGCTGGACGAACGCATCGCCGCCACTCCCGAATTCGAGGTCGCCGACTACTTCGAAGGCATCTGGGCCACCAACCGCATCGAAGGCCGGATCTACGGCCTGCCCTGGTACATCGACACGCGGCTGCTCTTCTACCGCCGTGACCTGCTGCAGCAGGCCGGCTTCGACCGAGTGGCCGAGACCTGGGCGTTGTGGCGGGAACAGCTGCTGGCCGTCAAGCGTGTGGTCGGCGCCGGCAAGTACGCCGTGCTGCTGCCGCTGAACGAGTACGACCCGCTGGTCGCGCTGGCGCTGCAAAGCGGCGAGCCGCTGCTGCGCGAAGGCGGGCGTTTCGGCAACTTCCGCGGCGCAGGTTTCCGGCGCACGCTGGACTTCTACCTCTCGATGTACCGCGATCAACTCGCGCCGCCGGCGTCGAGCAACGAGATCGCCAACGTCTGGAACGAGTTTGCGCGCGGCTACTTCAGCTTCTACATCACGGGGCCATGGAACATCGGCGAGTTCCGCCGCCGCCTGCCCGCCGAACTGCAGGGCGCCTGGGCCACCGCACCGCTGCCCGGGCCCAACGGCCCCGGCGCCAGCGTGGCCGGCGGCAGCAGCCTGGCCGTCTTCAAGCGTTCGCAGCGCACGGACGAGGCCTGGGCACTGGTCAGCTACCTGTCGCGCCCCGCCGTGCAGCAGCGTTTCCGCGCGCTCACCGGCAACCTGCCGCCACGCCGCAGCGCCTGGGCCGAACCGGCACTGATGGCCGACGTACCCAGCCAGGCCTTCCGCCAGCAGCTGGAACGGGTGCGCCCGGTGCCGCAGGTGCCCGAGTGGGAACGCATTGCGACCGAGCTGCGCGTGGTGCTGGAGCAGGTGGTGCACGGCGACATGAAGCCCGATGCGATGCCGGCCGAGATGGACCGCCGCGCCGACAAGATGCTCGAGAAGCGCCGCTGGATGCTGGCGCGGCACGCGGCCTGAAATGAAGCCCCCAAGCTCGCATGCGCTCGCTACCCCCCAGGGGGGCCGTCCGCCTGCGGCCCGGCAGAGCCGGTTCCGCGGCGGGAAGCTGGATTCCGTCGCTGGCATGGTCAGCACACGATGAAACCGCGCCAATTCGCCGCCTGGATCTTCGTCGGCCCCGCGCTCATCGCCATCGGCGTTTTCTTCGCGCTGCCGGTGGCCGCGGCGCTGCTGATGAGCCTGACCGACTTCGACATCTACGCGCTGGCCGATCTGTCCAACCTGCGCTTCGTCGGCCTGGACAACTACGCCGCGCTGCTGCAGCGCCCGCTGTTCTGGCAAGCGTTGTGGAACACGGTGATCTTCGTCGTCATCGGCGTGCCGCTGTCCATCGGCGCATCGCTCGGCACGGCGCTGCTGCTGCACTCGAAGGTGGCGCGTTTCCAGGGTTTCTTCCGCACCGCGCTGTTCGCGCCGGTGGTCACCACGCTGGTGGCGGTGGCGGTCGTCTGGCGCTACCTCTTCCACACCCGCTACGGCCTCATCAACCACGCGCTGACGCAGTTCGGCATCACGCCCATCGACTGGCTGGGCGACCCGCAATGGGCCATGCCGGCCATCGTGCTGCTCAGCGTGTGGAAGAACTTTGGCTACAACATGGTGATCCTGCTGGCCGGGCTGCAGGCCATCCCCGAAGACCTCTACGAAGCCGCGCGGCTCGACGGCGCACGCCGCTGGGCGCTGTTCCGCCACATCACGCTGCCCAGCCTGGCGCCGATGCTGCTTGTGGTGAGCATCCTCACGATGGCCGGCCACTTCCAGCTCTTCGCCGAGCCTTACGTGATGACGCAGGGCGGCCCGGCGCAGCGCACGGTGACGGTGCTCTACCTGATGTACGAAGAAGGCTTCAAGTGGTGGAGCCTGGGCAGCGCGTCCGCGGTGGCCTTTGTGCTCTTCGTCATCATGTTCGCCATCACGATGTTGCAGCTGTGGGCGTCGAAGAGGGCGGCGGCGTGAAGCTCGACAGCGGCGCATTGATGGTGAATGGCTCGCTGGCGCTGCTTTCAGCGCTGACGATCTTCCCGCTGGTGTGGATGCTCTCGGCCAGCCTGATGGCGCCGGGCGAAGCCAGCACCTTTCCGCCGCCGCTGCTGCCGGCCGCCCCGACGCTGGAGCATTACCGCGTGCTCTTCGGCACCCAGGGCCTGGGGCGGCAGGCGCTGAACAGCCTGCTCATCAGCGTCGCCGCGACGCTGCTGTCGCTGGCCTTCAACCTGAGTGCAGGTTATGCCTTCGCCAAACTGAAGTTCAAGGGCCGCGAGCTGATCTTCCGCACGCTGCTGGCCGCACTCGTCATCCCCGGGCAGGTGGCGATGATGCCGCTCTTCCTGATGCTCAAGCAGATGGGCCTGGTGAACACCTTCGCCGGCGCGCTGGTGCCGTGGCTGGCCGGCGTGTTCGGCATCTTCCTCGTGCGCCAGTACGCGCAGGGCATCCCCGACGACCTGCTGGAAGCCGCGCGGCTGGACGGCGCCAACGAAGGCCAGATCTTCCTGCGCATCGTGCTGCCGCTGCTCAAGCCCATCGTCGTGACGCTTGCAGTACTCGTCTTCCTGGGCAGCTGGAACGACTTCATGTGGCCGCTGATCGTGCTGACCGACCGTGAACTGCAGACGCTGCCGGTGGCGCTGGCGGGCCTGTCGCGTGAACACGTGCAGGACACCGAACTGATGATGGCCGGCTCGGTGCTGACGGTATTGCCGGTGCTGCTGCTCTTCCTCGTCTTGCAGCGGCACTACATGAAGGGCCTGTTGATGGGGAGCGTCAAGTGATGCTCGGCTGGCCGATCACTCTGCTGCTGGCCGCCAGCACGGCCGGTGCCGCGAACCTGCGCAGCGAAGTCCTCGACAACTTCCGCGACACCCCCGTTTGGCAGGCCAGCGCCTCCGACCAGGTGCGCGCCGGCCTGCGCCGCGAAGGCGACGGCAGCCTGTGCCTGGACTACGACTTCGCCGGTGTCTCGGGCTACGCGGTGATGCGCCGCGCACTGCCGATGGACTGGCCGCAACGCTTCGACCTCAGCGCGCGGCTCAAGGGTTCGGGCGCCACCAACGACCTGCAGGTCAAGCTCGTCGACGCCAGTGGCGACAACGTCTGGTGGGTGAACCGGCCGAACGCCGTGCTGCCTGCCAGACTCACCGAGACCCGGTTCCGCAGCCGGCACATCCAGTTCGCCTGGGGCCCGACGGTCGACAGGTCGCTGCACCGCACGCAGTTCGTCGAATTTGTCATCGCCGCCGGGCGCGGCGGTGGCAAAGGTGCGCTGTGCGTGGCCAGGCTGAGCCTGCAGGAACGTGCGCCCGATCCGCAGCCCTGGCCCGAAGCGCGCGTGATTTCGACACCGGGTCGCACCAGCTTCGACTTCGGCCTGGCGCGCGAATTCAACGGCGTGACGCTGCAATGGCCGGCCGGTGCGAAGTCGCTGGATTACGACCTGCAGGCCAGCGACGACGGCCGCGCCTGGCGCACGCTGCGCCGCGTGCGCGGCAGCGACGGCGGGCTGGACGCGCTCTTCCTGCCCGAGAGCGAAACCCGTCACCTGCGCGTGGCGCTGCGCCGCGGCAGCGCCCGGCCGCAGCTCACGCTGAAGAGCGCCGCCGACTGGCCCGACTTCAACCGCGTCCTCGCCACGCTGGCCGCCGACGCACCGCGCGGCGAACTGCCACGCGCCTTCCTCGGCCAGCAGAACTACTGGACGCTGGTCGGCGTGGACGGCGGCGGCCAGCGCAGTGCGCTGCTCAGCGAAGACGGCGCGCTGGAAGTCGGCCGCGGCGGCTACAGCCTGGAACCCGCGGTGCTGCTGGGCGACGGCACACGGGTCACCTGGGCCGATGTGATGATCACCCACACGCTGAGCGAAGACCGCCTGCCGCTGCCTGCGGTGCACTGGCAACACCCCGCTTTTTCGCTCGATGTCGAAGCCGCAGCCGACGGCCCGCGCGACGCGCCGCAGCTGCTGGGCCGCTACACGCTGCACAACCGCAGCACGCGGGCGCAGCGCCTGACGCTGCAACTCGCGCTGCGGCCCTGGCAGGTGAACCCGCCGCAGCAGTTCCTGTCGACACCGGGCGGCGCGAGCCCGGTGCAGACGCTGCGCTGGGACGGGCAGGGCCTGGCCGTCGACGGCCGGCCACCGCTGCGTTTCACGGTCATGCCGCATGCCGTCGGCGCCTTGCCCTTCGACGGCGGCCTTGGCTACGCAGCACTGCAAGCCGCGCAGCGCCCGGCGACTGCGAAGTTCACTCAAAGCGACCCGCAGGCCCACGCCTCGGCGCTGCTGGAATGGTCCGTCACGCTGGCCCCCGGCGCCTCGCACACGGTGGGCGTCGTTGCGCCGCTGGGCACCGCGCCCGCCACCGCGGCCACGCCCGAACAGTTGCAGGCCCGTTTCGACGCCGCCGCCGCGCACTGGCGCGAACGCCTCTCGCGCGTCACGCTGCAACTTCCAGGCGACGGTGCGCGCATCGCCGACACGCTGGCCACTTCGCTGGCGCACATCCTGATCTCGCGCGACGGCCCGGCGCTGCGCCCCGGCACACGCAGCTACGCACGCACCTGGATACGCGACGGCGCGATGATGGTCGCCGGCCTGCTTCGCCTGGGCGAGGTCGACGCCGCGCGCGAGTTCACCGACTGGTACGCCGGCCACGTCTTCGCCAGCGGCAAGGTGCCGTGCTGCGTCGACCAGCGCGGCGCCGATCCGGTGGTCGAAAACGACAGCCACGGCCAGTACCTCTACGCCGTGGCCGAGGTGCTGCGCCACACCGGCCAGATCGACGGTGGCGCGTGGGCCGAAAAGCACTGGCCCACGGTGCAGCGTGTCACGGCCTGGATGGAAGCGCTGCGCCAGAGCGAGCGCACGGCCGCCAACCAGGTGCCGGAACGCGCCCACCTCTTCGGCCTGATGCCGCCTTCGATCAGCCACGAGGGCTACTCGGACAAGCCGGCCTATTCGTACTGGGACGACTTCTGGGCCCTGCGCGGCTACAAGGATGCGGTGCAGTTGGCGCAGCGCGGCGGCCACGCCGTCGAGGCCGCACGCTGGGCTGGCTGGCGCGACGGGTTCGAGCGTGAACTCGCCGCGTCCATCGAGGCCACCGCGCAACACTGGAATATCGCGTTCATCGCCGGCGCCGCCGACCGCGGTGACTTCGACGCCACGTCGACGACGATGGCGCTGAACCCGGCCCAGGCCGCCCTGCCGCGTGCGCGGCTGGACGCCACCTTCGAGCGCTACTGGCAGGAGATGAGCGCACGCAGCGAAGGCCGGCGCGCGTACAAGGACTACACACCCTACGAACTGCGCACCGTCGGCGCGCTGGCCCGCCTGGGCCAGCCGGCGCGCGCCCACGCGATGCTCGACTTCTTCTTCAAGGACCAGCGCCCCGCCGGCTGGAACCAGTGGGCCGAGGTGGTGCTGCCCGATGCGCGCGAACTGCGCTTCCTGGGCGACATGCCGCACGCCTGGGTCTCGTCGGACTACATCCGCAGCGCGCTCGACCTGCTGGCCTACGACGACGAACGCGACCACACGCTGGTGCTCGGCGCCGGGCTGAAGGCCGCGTGGCTGCTGCAGGGCGATGTCGTGCTGCGCGGGCTGTCCACGCCCTATGGCCGGCTGGACTGGTCGCTGCGGCGCACACCCGCCGGCTGGCTGCTGGAGCTGGCTTCGAAAATGAGCGGCCTGGACGGCGGTGCCCGGCTGCGCTGGCCCGAGGGTCTGATGCTGCCACGGGCGTTGCACCAGGGCCGCGCGCTGGCCTGGCAGGGCCGCGAGCTGGCGCTGCCGGCGCCGCCGCTGCAGATCGAACTGCTGCGCGAATGACCCTGCCCGGCCACCCACTCACCCGCCGCACCCTGCTTGCCACACCGCTTTTCATGTCCGCCTGCGCCCACACGCCCTCTGCCCCACGCCAGGACGCCATCACGCTGAACCTGGCCAGCCGCACCACGCCGCTGCGTGCCTGGCTGCACCTGCCCCGTGGTTACAGCGACGACAGCCGCACCTGGCCGCTGGTCGTCTTCCTGCACGGCTCGGGCGAGCGTGGCGACGATCTCGAGCGCGTGAGGGTGCACGGCCCGCCGAAACACGCCGCGGCCGGGCGCGACTGCCCCTTCATCCTCTGCTCGCCACTGCTCGAGGCCGATGCCGACTGGCACCTGCCGACGCTGCACGCGCTGCTCGGCGCACTGCTAGCGGCCTGGCGCATCGATGCACAACGCACCACCGCCACCGGGCTGAGCCGCGGCGGCCACGGTGTCTGGCGCTGGGCCGCGGCCTATCCCGACGACCTGGCCGCCATCGCGCCGGTCTGCGGCCATGGCGACCCGGCCACCGTCTGCCGCGCACGCCGGGTGCCGGTACGCGCCTACCACGGCGCTGCCGACACGGTGGTGCCGCTGGCCCGCCAGCAGGCCTGCGTCGACGCCCTGCGCGCCTGTGGCGGCACGGTCACTTTCACCGTCTACCAGGGTGTCGGCCACGACGCCTGGACACCTGCCTACGACGACCCCGCGCTGGTGCCCTGGCTGATGGCCCAACGCCGTACCCGAATTGCCCCCGAGCCGTGAACCCGACCCCCGACCCCTCCGCGCTGCAGATCGACCTGCTGCCGCACGGTGCACTGCTGCGCCTGCAGGCCCATGGCGTGATGCTGAACCTCTTCCCCGCCAACCTGATGGAAGGCGGCCCGGCCAACCTGTGGCTGCGGCTGCACGGCGCGGCCGGCGTGCAGGCCGTGCCGCTGCTGGGGCCGAACTCGCCGCTGCAGCCGCGCGAAAGCGGCGGCGTCGTCGCCTGGGCGGCCGTTGGTGTCTGGCAGGGGCTGGCGCTGCAGCTGCAGCTGCGCGTGGCGGCCGTCGCCGCCGCCTGGTTCTGGCACCTCGACGTGCACAACACCGGCGCCACGCCGCAGCGGGTTGACCTGCTGACGGTGCAGGACGTGGGCCTGGCGCCGCTGGGCGCCATCCGCCTCAACGAGTACTACGTCAGCCACTACCTCGACCTGTCGCCGCTGCAGCATGCCAAGCACGGTTTGCTGCTGGCCGCGCGCCAGAACCAGCCGGTGGCCGGGCGTTTTCCGTGGCTGCTGTGCGGCGCGCTGCAGCAGGCCGACAGCTACGCCACCGACGCACTGCAGCTGCTGGGCCTGGCGCAGCGCAACGGCGCCGCGCCGCTCGCGCTGCAGCAGGGCCTGCCCGGCAAGCGGCTGCAGCACGAACACGCGCTGCTGGCGCTGCAGCACGCGGCGCAGGCGCTCGCACCGGGCGCCAGCGGGCTCTTCGGCAGCTTCGGCCTGGCCCTGGCCGACCATCCGGCGGCCACCTCCGCCGCCGACCTCGCCTGGGCGGACACCGCCTTGCACCTGCCCGAAGCGCAGCCGCTGGCGCTGGGCCCGGCGGCAGCGGCGGCCCCCGCGCTACGGCCGCGGCCTGCGCCGTCGCTCTTCGCCAGCGCGCCGCTGCTGGCGGTGCAGGACCTCACGGCCGACGCGCTCACCCGCCTCTTCCCCGGCGCGCAGCGCCACGCCGAACACGACGCCGCGGGCACCCTGCTGTCCTTTTTCCACGACGACAGCGCACACGTGGTGCTGCGCGCCAAGGAGGCGGCGGTGATGCGGCCGCACGGCCACCTGCTGCGCAGCGGCCACCACGCCGTGCCCGACGAGACCACCCTGACCTCGACGGTGTGGATGGCCGGTGTCTTCCATTCGCTGGTGACGCAGGGCCATGTCGGCATCAACCAGTTCCTCTCGACGGTGCGCGGCGCCTTGGGCCAGTTCCGCGCCCACGGCCAGCGCATCTTCATCGACGCCGGTCACGGCTGGCAGCTGCTGGGTGTGCCCTCGGCCTTCGAACTGCGCCCCGAGGCCTGCCGCTGGCTCTACCGCCATGCCGGCGGCCTGCTGGAAGTGCGCAGCGGCGTGGTGCACGCGCCGCATGCGCTGACGCTCGAAGTGCAGGTACTGGAGGGCGGTCCGCTGAGGCTGCGCATCAGCCACCACGTCACGCTGGGCGGTGACGACGGCGTCACGCCCGCCGCGCCGCTGCCGCTGCGCGCCGAAGGCCGGGGCGTCTTCGTCGGCGTGCCCGCCGGCAGCGCGCTGGCCGAACGTTTCCCGCAAGGCGGCTTCGTGGTCGCGCCCGACGAACACAGCGCGTTCACGCGCTGGGGCGGTGACGAACAGCTCTTCGCCGACGGCCGCGTGCAGGGCCAGCCCTGGTTCGTGATCGACGCCCACGCCAGCCCGCACTTCGGCCTGCGCATCGAAGGCCGGCTCGTTGCGCAGGCCGCGCCGCCGGCGCTGCCGCTCGGCGCCCCGCGGTGGCAGGCGCCGGCCGGCAGCGCGCTGGCCGGCGCGTCGCAGCGCCTGCAGGACATCGCGCCCTGGTACCTGCACAACGCGCTGGTGCACTACCTCTCGCCGCGCGGGCTGGAACAGTTCAGCGGCGGCGGCTGGGGCACACGCGACGTCTGCCAGGGCCCGCTGGAGATGCTGCTGGCGCTGGACCAGCCGGCACCGGTGCGTGACCTGCTGCTGCGGGTCTTCGCGGCCCAGGACGCCGGCGGTGACTGGCCGCAGTGGTTCATGTTCTTCGAGCGCGAGCGCAAGCTGCGCGCCGGCGATTCCCACGGCGACATCGTGTTCTGGCCGCTCGTCGGCCTGGCGCGCTACCTGCGCGCCACCGGCGACGCGGCGCTGCTCGACGAAGTGCTGCCGTACTTCAACGACGCGCCGGCCCCGTTGTGGCAGCACGTCGAACGTGCGCTGGCGGTGATCCACGGGCGCCGCATCGCCGGCACCGCGCTGGCCGCCTACGGCCACGGCGACTGGAACGATTCACTGCAGCCCGTCGACCCGGCGCTGCGTGAACACCTGTGCAGCGCCTGGACGGTGACGCTGCACCACCAGATGCTGCACGGCCTGGCCGCAGCGCTGAACAGCCTGGGCCACGGTGAACGCGCCGCGCCGCTGCACGCCGAGGCCGCTGCGGTGCAGGCCGACTTCCAGCGCCTGCTGGTGGCCGACGGCGTGGTCGCCGGCTACACGCTCTTCGAACCCGGGCAGGCGCCGCAGCAGCTGCTGCACCCGCAGGACACCCGCACCGGCGTGCACTACAGCCTGCTGCCGATGATGCACGCGGTGCTGGAAAACCTGCTCACCCCTGCACAAGCGCAGGCGCAGGCGGCGCTGATCGAGCAGCAGCTCACGGGCCCCGACGGCGCGCGACTCTTCGACTGTCCGCTGCCCTACCGCGGCGGGCCGATGCAGCTCTTCCAGCGCGCCGAGAGCAGTGCCTTCTTCGGCCGCGAGATCGGCGTCATGTACATGCACGCCCACCTGCGCTGGGCCGAGATGCTGGCCCACCTGGGCCAGGCCGAACGCTTCTTCCACGCGCTGCAGCTGGCGCACCCCATTGCCTTGCACACGCTCGTGCCGCAGGCCACACGGCGCCAGGCCAACTGCTACTACAGCAGCAGCGACGCCGCCTTCCCCGACCGCGCCAGCGCCAGCCGCGACTACGCCCAGGTGGCGCGCGGCGAGGTGGCGCTCGACGGCGGCTGGCGTGTCTACTCCAGCGGCCCCGGCATTGCGCTGGGCCTCATCGTCGGCCGCTTCCTCGGCCTGCGCCGCGAGCACGGCGCCGTCGTGCTCGACCCGGTGCTGCCGCAGGCGCTGGCCGGACTGGTGGCGCGGCTGCCGCTGCTGGGCTTCGAGATCCAGCTCGAGTTGCAGCCCGGTCCGCTGGGCCATGGGCCGACAGCCGTGCTGCTCGACGGCGAGCCGCTGCCCTTCACGCGCGAAGCCAACCCTTACCGCGTGGGCGGCGCGTGCATCGACAAGGCGCTGCTGCGCCCGCGCCTGGCCGCCGGCGCGCGGCGGCTGGTGGTGCACACCGGCTGATCCGTCGTTGGCAGGCGGCCGGCCGCCGCGTGTCTCACGGCCCCGTGCGTCCGGCCGCGGGGCTGGCCTCCATCGCCGCCAGCAGCACCTGCGTCTGCGCCGACATGTAGTCGAGGAAGGCGCGCACCCGCTGCGGCGTGAACTTGCGGCTGGGCAGCGCGGCATACACCGATGGCCGGCCGAGGTTCCACGGCGCCAGCACGCGCACCAGCTCGCGCCTGGCCAGGTGCACGGCGGCGATCTCCAGGCTGGTCGAGCCGATGCCGGCACCGTCGAGCGCGGCGCGCATCAGGGCCTCGCTGTGGTTGGTCCAGACGACCGGCTGCACCGGCACGTCGACGACCTCGTCCTCGCCCGCTGCGCCGCTGCGCCGCAGCCGCCAGACGTTGGGGCGCAGCCCGGGCAGGCGCATGCGCAGGCACTCGTGGTGGCTCAGATCCTCGGGGCGCTGCGGCACGCCGCGGCGCGCCAGGTAGGCCGGCGACGCCACGAGCACGGCCTCGACGGTGAGGATGCGGCGCGCAACGGTGCTGCCGTCGTAGCCCTCGTCAGTGGCCATCAGCGTGATGTCGTGATTTTCTATCGACGGCGAATCCCAGGGGTCGGCGTCGAGCTCGAAGCGGATGTTCGGGTGCAGGCGCCGGAAGCCGGCGATCAGCGGCCCGACCAGGTAGGTGGCCAGCAGCGGCGGCGCCGAGATGTGCAGCTGCCCCGCGAGCTCGCGGGTCTCGGCGCCGACACTGGCGTCGGCATCGTCGATGTCGGCCAGGATCACACGCAGGCGCTCGACGTAGGCCGCCCCGGCATCGGTGACGGCCAGGCGACGCGTCGTGCGTTGCAGCAGCCGCGCGCCCAGGTGGGCTTCCAGGTCGGCCACGAGCCGGGTCACTACCGCCGGCGAGAGATCCAGCGCGCGCGCCGCCGCGGCGAAGCTGCCTTCGTCGATCACACGGCGGAATACACGCATCGAAAGCAGCCGGTCCATCGTGGGGTGCTCAAGGTGGGGATCTGCTTATTGTTCCGCATTTCGCAATAATAGATTGACTATTTGGTCATTTTCAATCGCAAAGCGAAATCCTAGAGTTCACCCCATGGCGACGGAGACAAAACCTCCCAGCCCTGGTGACCGGTGCAAACGCCGCAAGGGCGCACCACCCGGACGTCTCGCAACTCTCCAAGTAAGGACTGAACCATGAACACCCGCCTCCTCTCTTCCGCCCTGCTGGCCCTTTCCGTGGCCGCTTCGGGTGCCGCAATGGCCGCCGACGCGACGGGCGGCCTGCCCCAGGCTGCCGCGCCGCAAGGCCAGCAGACAGTGCGCTCGATGTTCGCTTTTGCCGACCAGAACAAGGACGGCCAGCTGACCCGCGCCGAAGCCCAGGGCCACCTGCCCGCCACCTTCAGCAGCTTCGACCGCATCGACACCGCGAAGCGCGGCTGGATCAGCTTCGAGCAGTTCGCCGACTTCACGAACCAGCGCGTCAGCAAGCAAGCCGACGCCGTGCTGAAGGTCGGCCAATGGCACTGAGGCGGGACGTACAAGGCCGGAAGGCCTTGTACGCCAGCCGAAGGCCCGAGCGCGATTTCACGCGTGAGGGCTGAGCCACACTGACACCGCGCCGCCCTGCGGCGCCACCGCCACAGCCCCCGCGGCCGATGGATGCGGCGCGGGTTACGGTCTGTCACAGTGCCGGCCAGACTTTCGCGGCCTCTGCCGCCAGGCCCGACTGCATGACTCTCTCGCCCTCGACTCTCCGCGCCGCCGCCCTGTGCGCGGCTTTGCTGGCGGCCGGGCTGGCCGTGGCGCAGGCACCGCTGAGCGAAACGCCGCCCGGTCCGGTGGGCGGCGTGCCGGCGACCCTGCCGCAAATCCAGCTGCCCGACCTGCGCGACATCCAGGTCAGCGTGCCGCGCCCGGTGCGCGCCGCCCAGGCGGCGCTGGGCCTGGGGCGGCAGCGGCTGGCGCTGGTGGTGGGTCTGGGCACCGTGGGCACGCGCCTGGTCGTCGACAGCGCCGCGCGCGACACGCAAGCCGTGGCGGCGGCGCTGCGCAGCGGCGGCTTCGTCGTCATGCAGCGCAGCGACGTCAGCGCCGCCGAACTGCGGCGCGCGCTGCAGGAATTCCGCAGCCGCCTGCAGCCCGGCGGCGTCGGCTTCGTCTACGTCACCGGCCTGGGCGTCCAGCTCGATGGCCGCAACCTGCTGCTGCCGCGTGAAACGCCGCTCTCCGCGGCCCTGGCCCCCGGCGCGCTGGCCGCCCAGCTGCGCAGCGTGGCCGTGCCGCTGGACGAGGTGACCGACGCCCTCGTCGGCCCGGTCGACAGCCCACGGCTCTTGGTCGTCGACGCGGCCTGGAAGCATCCCGCGCTGGCCGGCCTGCCGCAACCCGGCCTGGCCGAACCGCGCCTGCCTGCGGGCACCATGGCGCTACTCGGCCACGCACTGGGCAGCGTGCAGGATGTGCCCTTCGTCGCTCCGCTGCCGCTGCCGGCGCCCACCGACCCGGTGGCGCTGGCCGCAACGCCCTTCGCCCGCACGCTGGTGGCCGCGCTGCTGACCCCGCGCATCAGCGGCCCCGAGGCGCTGCGCAGCACCCGCCGCGCCCTTGCCGAAGCCACGCTGGGCCAGGCCGGCCCCTGGCTCGGCGGCGACACCGAGTCACGCGAGGAATTTGCCGAAGCCACGCTGCTTGACGGCCTGGTGCCGCGCACGCCCGAGGAGATCGCGCGAGAAGGCGCACGCCAGGCCTCGCGCCTGATGACGCGGGCTGAGGCCGCTCGCGCCGGCGAGCTGCCGGTATCCGAAGTGCTGCAGCAGGGCAGCGGGGCGGCGCCGCCCGCCGAGGGTTCGCGCAAACCGGCCGACAACGCCAACAAGCTGCCCGAAGTGCCCGGCAACGCCAGCAGCCTGGGCAGCGTGGTCGGCAACGCCGCCAGCGTGCTGGGCACGGCCGCCGGCGTGGCGGCCACCGTCGCCGGGGTGACAGCTACCGCAGGCGCGGCCGAGGCGGCGGTGGGGGTCTCGGCGGCCACCACGGCGGCCGGCGCGGCGACCTCCGCCGCCGGCAAGGCCGTGGCACTGGCCGCCCGTGTCACAACCGGCGCCAGTGGCGGAACGCCGGCGCGCGAGGTCATGCGCCAGGCCGCGGCAGCTGCCGCGGCGCCAGCGCCCGCCGCGCTCCCCGCGCCCGTCATGCCCGTCATGTCCGTCGCTGCGGCCGCCGCGCCGGCCCCCGTCGCCCTGCCCGCAACCACCGACACCGCCGCGCTGGCGGGTGGTGCCGCCTCGGGCCTGGGCCGGCGGGTGGCCCAGACCGCGCTGTCGAACGCCGCCGAAGGCCCGGCGCAGAACGACAACGCAGCGCGCGATGTGCGTGCACCCGACGGCCGCACCCAGCGCACGCCCGACGGCGGCGAGCGCCCGGTCTACACGCCGCGCAGCAACCCCTTCGGTTATGCCGAAGGCGACACCTACACCTACCAGGTCACCGACACCTGGAAGGGCGAGGTAGTGCGTGAATACACCACCGCCATCGAGCAGGTACTGGACGACGGGCGCCTGGTCGCCAACGGCCAGCAGCTGCAGATGGACGCCCAGGGCCGGGTGACGCGGCACATCGACCCCGACGGCGGCGTTTCGCAGTTCGAGCCGGCGCAGGCGCTGTGGTGGGCCAAACCTGCGGCGGGCGAGCGACGTGTCGTGAAGTACCTCGAAAAATTCCAGCGCGCCGACCGTCCGGCCGGCCAGACCGAATGGACGGGCTCGGCCCGTGTCGGCAAGCTGCGCAAGCTGCAGACACCAGCCGGCGAGTTCGAGGTGCTGCCGGTGGAAAGCAGCGGCTGGTGGTACGAGAAGCTGGCCGACGGCACACGCAGCAGTGGCCAGTGGAGCCGCACCGCCTACTACGCGCCCAAGCTTGGCCACCCGGTGGCCATCGAGATCGAGAACGCCGACCGCCTGGGCAAGCTGATGAAGCGCGAACGCATCGACCTGCTGCACGCGCAGACGTCGCGCGGCGCGCCCTGAGCCCGCACGAGCAAGCCCGGAAGGGCTTGCTCGGCTGGCGAAGGCCCGAACGCGATTTCACGCGTGAGGGCTGGGACGCTGCGGCGTCGGGCCCGCGCAAGAAGTCGCATCACGGCGACGACCCACACCCAACGCGGCCTATGTGGCCACAATCGCCGGCGATGACGACGACCATGCCAAGGGTCAGCCAGCCCCACGTTTCCACCGGCGCGGTGCTGGCCACGCTGCTGGCCCTGCTGGCCGGCTGCGCCAGCGGCCCGCGCGGCGGCCGCGACGGCCCGCCCGCCCGCCCGCCGGCCGGCCTGGAGCAGCTGCCCGACGCCGTGCCACGTGTCGAGCGATTGCGCGTCGGCGGCCCCAACAAGCCCTACGAGGCGCTGGGCCAGCGCTACGTGCCCCACACCAGCGACGTGCCGCTGCAGGAAAGCGGCGGCGCCTCGTGGTACGGCACCAAGTTCCACGGCCAGCCCACGGCCAGCGGCGAACCCTACGACATGTACGGCATGACGGCGGCGCACAAGACGATGCCGATCCCGAGTTACGCCCGCGTGCGCAACCCCGCCAACGGCCGCGAGGTGGTGGTGCGCATCAACGACCGTGGGCCGTTTTCGGCCGGGCGTGTCATCGACCTCAGCTACACCGCGGCGCTGAAGCTCGGCATCCTGCGCGGCGTGACGCCGGTGCAGGTGCAGCGCCTGACCTTCGACGACATCCGCAACGGCCGCTGGCGCAGCCCGAACGGCGAAGCGGCCGCGGCCGCGCCGCTCACGGCCCCGGTGCTGCAGCCGCCGGCCGTCGCAATGGCCGCGCTGCCAGGCGACGACCTGGTGGCCGCCGATACGGCAACGGCCGGCGCCGCCGCCACGGCGGGTTACTGGCTGCAGCTCGGCGCCTTTCGCACCCGCGACGCCGCGCTGCGCCTGCAGCAGCGCCTGCGCGACGCAGGCGAAGCCGGTCTGGCCGCGGTGGCGGTGTTCGAGGAAGACGGCTGGTTCCGCGTCCAGGCCGGCCCTTACGCCACACGCGCTCAGGCGCAGCAGGTGGCCGACGCCGGCCTGCGCTGGAGCGGGCGCAGCGCCTTGGTGATCGAGCGGGGTGCATCCCTAAATCGGTAGTCGGCCCGGCTTGCCGGGGACCGGCTTTGCGCCGATGCTCGCCCTCCCGTCCCAGGAGAGTCCATGGCTGCCACCGTCACCGGCGCGAACGCGCTCATCACCTTCGTCATCCCCGGCCAGCGTCAGGTCAGCCGCAGCGGCGCACCGCGCGCCGTCGGCACCAGCGGGCTGCCCGGCCAGGTGAAGGAGTCGGTGCGCGTGTCGGCGCGGCGTGGCGCCGGCGACGCCGTGCGCGTGAGCGCGGTGCCGGGCGAGGACGTGGTGCTGCTGCACATCGCCGGCGGCCCGACCCTGGTGCTGCACCCCGAGACAGCGCGCGACCTGATGCTGGGCCAGGGCACCGTCACGCGCAGCGCGCCGGGCGCCGGCAGCGGCGACGTCGTCGTGCCCAGCCAGCTGCGCTGGCGTGGGCTGGAGCAGGCCGCGCCCACGCGCAGCGGCGGCTTCCTGGGCGACGTGGTGCTTGCGGCCTTCGAGGTGCTGACCGGCTTTGCCAAGGACAGCGCGGTCGACTTCGCCACGAGCCAGATCGTGAAGAAGGTCGACGGCCAGGTCGACGCCGGCGTCTATGCGCTCAAGCGCGAGTCGCTGGCGGCGCTGAAGGGCAGCGGGCTGAAGCTGGCGCAGGTGCCAGCGCCAGCGCAGCCCGCCACGCAACCGCTGCTGGTGCTGGTGCACGGCACCTTCGTCGACACCTTCAGCACCTTCGGCAAGCTGTGGGCGCTGCACCCGCAGCGTGTCAACGAGCTCTTTTCGCACTACGGCGGCCGCGTTTACGCGCTCGACCACCCTACCGTGGGCAAGAGCCCGATGGCCAATGCGCTGACGCTCGTGGAAGCCCTGCCCGACCACGCCCACCTGCACCTGGCCACGCACTCGCGCGGCGGCCTCGTGGCCGAGGTGCTGGCGCTGGTGGCCGAGCGCATCGCCGCCGGGCTTGAGCTCACCGACGACGACTACGCCTTCTTCCCCGGCGCGGACTACGCGAAGCAGCGCCAGGAACTGAAGGACCTCGCCGCCGCCGTGCGCGCCAAGGGCATACGCGTGCAGCGTGTGCTGCGCGTGGCCTGCCCGGCACGCGGCACGCTGCTGGCCAGCAAGCGGCTCGACGCCTACCTCTCGGTACTGAAGTGGAGCATCGAACTGGCCGGCGTACCGGTGGCGCCGGCGGTGGTCGATTTCCTGGCCGAGGTGGCGCGCCGCCGCGCGCGCCCCGACGAACTGCCGGGGCTGGCCAGCATGATTCCCGACACGCCACTGGTGAACTGGCTGAACTCCAGCGAGGAAGCCATCACCGGCGACCTGCGCGTGGTGGCCGGCGACCTGCAGGGCGACAGCATCGGCAGCTGGCTCAAGACGCTGCTGGCCGACGCCTACTACTGGACCGACAACGACATCGTCGTGCAGACGCGCAGCATGTACGGCGGCGCACCGCGCGCGGGCGGCGCCAGCTTCCTGCTCGACCAGGGCGGCAAGGTCAACCACTTCAACTACTTCGCCAACGAGCGCACGGTGCAGGCCGTGGTCGGCGGCCTGACGCAGGCCGCGCCAGCGGGCTTTCGCACCATCGGCCCGCTGTCGTGGGCCGGCCAGGACAGCGGCGGCCTGCGCGCCGCGCGCCGCGGCGCCGACGACGGCCGCCCGGCCAGCGACAAGCCCGCGGTTTTTGTGCTGCCCGGCATCCTGGGCAGCCACCTGAAGGCCGGCGACAAGCGCATCTGGCTCAGCCTGCGGCTCATCGGCGGGCTCTCGAAGCTGAAGTACCAGCCGGGTGTGCCCGACGACGTGCTGCCCGACGGCCCCATCGGCATGGTCTACGACGACCTCATCGACTACCTCTCGGCCACGCACGAGGTGATTCCTTTTGCCTTCGACTGGCGCCGCCCGATCGAGGAAGAGGCGCAACGCCTGGCCGACGCGGTGGAGCACACGCTCGACGCGCGCAACGCCAGCGGCCAGCCGGTGCGCCTGCTGGCGCACAGCATGGGCGGCGTGGTGGCGCGCACCATGCAGCTGGAGCGGCCCAAGACCTTCGAGCGCCTGATGCAGCGCGCCGGTGCCCGCTTCGTGATGCTGGGCACGCCCAACGGCGGCTCGTGGGCGCCGATGCAGGTGCTGTCGGGCGACGACACCTTCGGCAACACGCTGGTGGCCTTCGGCTCGCCGCTGCGCGACCGCCAGGCCCGCCAGCTGATGGCCGAGTTCCCGGGCTTCATCCAATTGCAGGCCTCGCTGCTCGACCCCACGCTCGGCCTCGACCAGCAGGCCACCTGGCTGAAGCTGGCGCAGGACGACCTCAAGCGTGTGCAGGACAACAACTGGTGGCACCGCTACGAAGGCGGGTCGATGACCGCTGCCTACGAGTGGGGCGTGCCGCCGCAGGCCGTGCTGACGCAGGCGCGCGCTTTGCGCGTCAAGCTCGACGAACAGCGCGACAAGGTGCTCAAGACCTTCGCCGAGCAGACGCTGCTGGTGGTGGGCCACGCCAAGTTCACGCCCGACGGCTACGAATGGGGCGCCGACGGCTTCAGCTACCTCGACGCCACCGACGGCGGCGACGGCCGCGTGCCGCTGACGTGCGCGCTGCTGCCCGGCGTACGCACCTGGAAGCTGGACTGCGAACACGGCAGCCTGCCCGACGCCGCCAAGGCCTTCGAGGCCTACCTCGATCTGCTGACGCGCGGCGACACCACACGCCTGGAACGCCTGGCCGACCCGCTGGCCGCCACACGCGGCGGCGGCGCAGCGGTGCCGGTGGTGCACGTGCGCAGCCGCCCTTCACGCGCGCGGCCGTCGGCGCGGCCGGCGGACAGCGAGGCCTCGGTCTTCACCGGGCGCAGCACGCTGCCCGACAGCGTCGAGAGCCCCAGCGGCGCGGCGCTGCGTGTCACCGTGCTCAACGGCAACCTCAGCTTCGTCAACCAGCCGCTGATGGTGGGCCACACACGTTCGATGGCGCTCTTCGGTTCCGAGGCGGCGGTGAACAAGCTGATCGGCGGCGCCATGAAGGCCTCGCTCGACGCCGGGCTCTACCCCGACCTGCCCGGCTCGCACCAGCTGTTCGTGAACACGCGCACCGACCCCGACAACCCCTGGCGCGCGCCGCAACCGGCCTGCGCGGTGGTGGTGGGCCTGGGCGACGAAGGCAAGCTCACCGAGCAGGAACTCGCGCGCACCGTGCGCCAGGGTGTCATCGCCTGGGCCCAGCGCACTGCCGAAAACCCCGGCGGTGCGCCGGTGGCCATCGAGCTGGCCTGCACGCTGATGGGCAGCGGCGGTGTCGGCATGAACGCCAGCAACGCCGCACGCGCCATCGCCCAGGGTGTGCGCGACGCCAACGACCGCATCGCGCGCAGCGGCTGGCCGCTGGTGAGCGCGCTGACGCTGGTCGAGCTCTACCTCGAACGCGCGTCCGATGCCTGGAACGGCCTGCAGGTGCTGGCCGCCGCGACGCCCGGGCGCTTCGAGGTCACGCCCACCATACAGAGCGGCATCGGCCCCTTGCGCCGGCAGATGGACAGCGGCTACCGCGGCGCCGACTACGACTTCATCACCGCCACCAGCCCCAGCGAAGACACCATCGCCTTTGCACTCGACACCAAGCGCGCGCGCACCGAGGTCCGTGCGCAGAGCACGCAGGGCAAGCTGCTGCGTGAACTGGTGGCCAAGGCCTCCACCGCCGGCAGCGGCGACGCGCGGCTGGGCAACACGCTGTTCCAGCTGCTGGTGCCGCCCGAGGTCGAGCCCTTCCTGGCCGGCACCAGCCGCATGCTGCTGGAACTGGACGACAAGACCGCCGCCATCCCCTGGGAGCTGCTCGACGCGCGCAACGACGACGGCACACGCAGCGACATCCGCCCGTGGGCCATCCGCACGCAGCTCATCCGCAAGCTGCGCCAGGACCACTACCGCCAGCAGGTGCAGGACGCCAGCATCGACGACGCCGTGCTCGTCATCGGCGAACCCAAGGTCGATGCCGCCATCTACCCGCCGCTGCCCGGCGCACGCCACGAGGCGCAGGTCGTCGTGGAAGCGCTGGCCGGCCCCGGCGGGCTGCAGTCGCAGCGCGTGACGGCGCTGATCGACGACAACGACGCGATGAGCATCGTCAACGCGCTGTTCGAGCGCCGCTACCGCATCGTGCACATCGCCGGCCACGGCGAACCGGTGCTGAAGGACGCCAGCGGCAAGCTCGTTCACAAGGGCGGCGTGGTGCTGTCGGACGGCACCTTCCTCGGCGCCGACGAGATCCAGAGCATGCGCACCGTGCCCGAACTCGTGTTCGTCAACTGCTGCCACCTCGCGGCGCGCGACAGCGGCGAGGTGCTGCGCACCATCAACCGCGCCGAGTTCGCCTGGGGCGTGGCCGACTCGCTCATCGAGATCGGCGTGCGCTGCGTCATCGCCGCCGGCTGGGCGGTGGACGACGGGCCGGCGCAGGTCTTCGCCACCACCTTCTACCGCGAGATCCTCGACCGCAAGCCCTTCATCACAGCCGTGGCCACGGCGCGCGAGGCCGCCTGGAACGCCGACCGCAACAGCAACACCTGGGCCGCCTACCAGGCCTATGGCGACCCGAACTGGACCTACCGCCGCAACGCCGGCGACGTGGCCAGCGCACCGCCGCCCCCGCGCGAGGAATTCGACGGCGTGGCCTCCCCGCTGGGCCTGGCGTTGGCGCTCGAAGAGCTGGCCGTGAAGTCGAAGTTCATGCGCGCCGATGCCACCACGCAGCTGGAGAAGGCGCGCCACCTGGAAGCGCGCTTCGGCGCGCTGTGGGGCGGCATGGGTGCGGTGGCCGAGGCCTTCGGCCTGGCCTATGCCGAGGCCGGCGACCGCGACGACGCCATCCGCTGGTACGAGCGCGCTCTGCAGTGCAACGATGCCAGCGCGTCGATCAGGGCCCACGAACAGCTGGGCAACCTGCGCGCCCGCCGTGGCTGGGCGCGCGCCGACGCTGCCACCACGAAGGACGCGCTGAACGAGGCCCGCAGCGACATCACGCGGGCGCTGCACGACCTGCAGGCGCTGGCCAGCCTGCAGCCGACGATGGAAAGGCACAGCCTGTGCGGCTCGGCCTGGAAACGCCTGGGCATGCTGGAACGCCGCGCCGGCCGTGCGGCCGAAGCCCGCCAGGCGCTGCTGTCGGCGGCCGAGGCCTACCGCAAGGCCGAAGCGCTGGCCGTGGCGGCGCAGATGCCCGGGATCTTCTATCCGGCCCTCAACCGCATGGCGCTGGAACTGGTGGCCAACCTGGGGCAGCCGGGCTGGGCCGGCTTCGAGGCCGAGGCCAGCACCGCAGTGCAGCGCCAGCTGCAGTCCAAGGCCGCCGACGACCCCGACTTCTGGTGCTTCGCGGGCCTCATCGAGCTCGAGATGTACGAGGCCGTGGCCGCCGGCACGCTGGCCGACACACTGGCGCAACTGCAGGACCGCTACGCCGAGCTCTACGGGCGTGTCGCCGGGCGCAACCTCTGGGGCTCGGTGGCCGACCAGGCGACCTTCGTGCTCACGGCCTACACCGAGCAGGCGCCCGGCCCCGAGACCGAAGCCGCCACCACGCTGCTGGCGGTGCTGAAGGGCTATGCGAAGTAGCGCGTTCCCATCGCCGAGGCTCAGCCCTCACGCGTGAAATCGCGCTCGGGCCTTCGCCAGCTGTGCAGGCCCTTGCGGGCTTGCACGTGCGGGCTCAGCGCCCTCCGGTGACGTCGAGGATGGCGCCGGTGGTGTAGCTGGCCGCCGGCGACAGCAGCCACACGATGGCCTGCGCCACCTCGTCGGCGCTGCCGGCGCGCTGCATGGGCACCGTCGGCGCCAGCCGGCGTGCGCGGTCGGGCTGGCCGCCGCTGGCGTGGATGCCGGTTTCGATGATGCCGGGGCGCACCGCGTTCACGCGCACGCCCTCGGCGGCCACCTCGCGCGCCAGGCCGACGGTGAAGCTGTCCACCGCGCCCTTGGCGGCGGCGTAGTCGACGTACTGCGCCGGCGCGCCCAGCCGCGCCGCGACAGAGCTGAGGTTGACGATGACGCCACCTTCGCCGCCGTGGCGCGTGCTCATGCGACGCACCGCCTCGCGCGCACAGACCATGGTGCCGAAGACGTTGATGGCCAGCATGCGCTGCAGGCGCAGGCCGCTCATCTCGTCCACACGGGCGGCCACGTCCACCACGCCGGCGTTGTTCACCAGGCCGGCGAGCAGCCCACCGCCGTCGCGCGCGTGGCGGTCCAGCGTGGCGAACATCGCGCGCACCTGGCCTTCGTCGGCGACGTCGGCGCACAGCGTCAGCGCGTGCCGGCCCTGGGCGCGAACGGCGTCGGCCACAGCCTCGGCCGCGCCCTCGTCGTGGGCGTAGTTGACGGCCACATCCCAGCCTTGGGCCGCAGCCAGGCGCGCGGTGGCGGCACCGATGCCGCGGCTGGCGCCGGTGATGAGCAGGAGCGGTGCAGTAGGCATGCACGCATTGTCTCGCGAGCCCCGCAACAGCGGTCTTATGCCTCGGGGGCGCACCCCGATGGGCGCCGCCGCGGTCGTGCGCGAAATTTGCCCTGCAAGTTCAAAAAACGCGACGGAGACTGCCGATGCAAAGAAGACACCTGCTGCAGGCCACCACGGCCGCCCTGCTGGCCGCGCCGGTCTGGCTGCGCGCGCAGGCAATCGAGAAGACCAGGCTCACGCTGGCCGTCGGCGGCAAGAACCTGCTGTACTACCTGCCGCTGACCATTGCCGAGCAGCACGGCTACTTCAAGGACGATGGCCTGGCCGTGACCATCGTCGACTTCGCCGGCGGCGCGCGTGCGCTGCAGGCGGTGGTCGGCGGCAGCGCCGACGTCGTCAGCGGCGCCTTCGAGCACACGGTGAACAAGCAGGCCAAGGGCCAGCGCATGCGCGCCTTCGTGCTGCAGGGCCGTGCGCCGCAGATCGTGCTGGGCGTCAACCCGAAGACGATGCCCAACTTCAAGACCGTGGCCGACCTGAAGGGCAAGAAGATCGGCGTCACGGCGCCGGGCAGTTCGACCAACGTGATGGTGAACTTCATCCTCGCCAAGGCCGGGCTGAAGCCTTCGGCTGCTGAACGTGGCCGCCGGGCTGCTGGCGCCCAGAACGGGCAGCGCGCAGGTCTTCGGTCGGCCGCTGGCCAGCGTCAACACGCGCGCCGGCTGGCCAACGCGCGCATGCTGGGCGCCAACCGCAAGCAGTTGCTGCGCCACGTCTACCTGCCCAGTGCCACCAGCTGGGTGTTCAGCAGCCTGCACACCAGCGTCGGCCTGGCCGTCGTCGGCGCGGTGGTCGGCGAGTACCTGGGCAGCAGCCAGGGCGTGGGCTGCCTCATCCTGCAGGCCGAAGGCACCTTCGACATCAACACCGTGATGGCCGGCATCCTGGTGCTGACGGCGTTTGCGCTGGTGATCGACGCCGCCGTTGGCCGCGTCGAGCGACACCTGATGAAGTGGCAGCCGCGGGCCGGAGAGACCGAGAAGCTCTGACACGCGCCGCGAGGCCGCGGGTTCAGAATGACGGCCACCGCACCCGCAGTTCAGAGATCCGGCGAACGCCATGGCCAAAAACTTCGACACCATGGAGGACAGCAACCGCTCCTCCAACCCCAGCATCCACGACGTTTCCGACCCCGCGCGGCGCACGCTGTTGCGCGGCGGCCTGGGCCTGTCGCTCGGTGCGCTGCTGGCGCCGGTGGCTGGCTGCGCAGCGTTGCCGGGCGACGCGGGCGCCAGCGGGCCGGCGCTGGGTTTCAGCCCAGTGGCCGCCTCGGCCGCCGACCGCGTGACCGTGCCGCCCGGATACACCGCCACGCCGCTGGCGCCCTGGGGCGAGCCGGTAGGCATCGCCGGCGCCATGCCGGCCTTCAAGTTCGACGCCAGCAATTCCGCGGAAGAACAGGCGGTGCAGATGGGCATGCACCACGACGGCCTGCACTACTACGCGCTCGACGGTTCACGCCGCGGCCTGCTGGCGGTGAACCAGGAGTACACGGACGAAGGCCTGCTGTACCGCGACGGCCAGAGCTCCTGGACGCTGGACAAGGTGCGCAAGTCGCAGGCTGCGCACGGCATCAGCGTGATCGAGATCGAGCAGCGCGACGCCCGCTGGGACGTCGTGCGGCCCTCGCGTTTTGCGCGGCGCATCACGGCCCACACGCCCTTCACCATCGGCGGCCCGGCCGCCGGCCACACCATGATGCAGACTGCGGCCGACCCGGCCGGTCGCACGGTGCTGGGCACCATAGGCAACTGCGCCAGCGGCAAGACGCCCTGGGGCACCTACCTCTCGGGCGAGGAGAACTGGGCCAACTACTTCACCACCGCCGACGTGCCCACCGCACACGAGCGGCGCTGGGGCATCCGCAAGGCCTACGTCTACCGCTGGCCCGAGTTCGACGATCGCTTCGACACCGTGCGCAACCCGAACGAGCCCAACCGCTTCGGCTGGATCGTCGAGGTCGACCCGATGGACCCGACGAGCACCCCCGTCAAGCGCACGGCGCTGGGCCGCGCCGCGCACGAAGGCGCGTGGGTCGCGGTGACGAAGGACGGCCGCGCGGTCGTGTACTCGGGCGAGGACGCGCGCTTCGAGTACATCTACAAGTTCGTCAGCCGCGACCGCATCCAGCCCGCCGGCAACGGCAAGACCGCGGCGCAGGCCAACGCCACGCTGCTGGACCACGGCACGCTGCAGGTGGCGCGCTTCGACGCCGACGGCAGCGGCCGCTGGCTGCCGCTGGTGCACGACATCGGGCCGTTGAGCGTCGCCAACGGTTTCGCCGACCAGGGCGAGGTGGTGATCAAGGCGCGCCAGGCGTCCGACCTGCTGGGCGCGACCAAGATGGATCGCCCCGAGTGGCTGGCCATCGACCAGGTCGGTGGCTGGGTCTACTGCACGCTGACCAACAACTCGGCACGTGGCACGGACGGCAACCCGGGCATCGATGCCGCGAACCCGCGCGCGAAAAACACCATGGGCCAGATCATCCGCTGGAAGGAAGATGGCGACTTCGCCGGCGAAACCTTCCAGTGGAACCACCTGCTGCTGGCCGGCGACCCGGCCAACACCCGCGCCGAGGCCAAGGGCAACGTCAAGGGCGACACCTTTGCCGGCCCCGACACCATCGCCTTCGACCACCGCGGCGTGCTGTGGATAGGCACCGACCACAACGCCGACGGCCAGGGCGAGTTCGCGCGCATGGGCAACAACGCGCTGCTGGCCTGCAACCCGGTCACCGGCGAGGTGCGGCGCTTCCTCGTCGGCCCGCCGCGCTGCGAGATCACGGGATGCACCTGGACACCCGACGGCCGAACGATGTTTCTCAACATCCAGCACCCGGGGTCGGGCTCGCCGCGCAACGGCAGCAACCCGCGGCAGTTCTCGAACTGGCCCGACTTCAACCCCGCAGGGCGGCCGCGTTCGTCGACCATCGCCATCGGCAAGCTTGATGGCGGCGTGATCGGGAGCTGAGGGCGGTGTCGGAATTCCTGACCCTTCGTCGCAGCGTCCCGCAAGAACCACGCGGAAGTGGTTGACTTGACAGTGCTGGCGCGCAACTTGGGCTCCAAGCACCAGACGCAAAGTCGAAGCGCGTCAACCGACGTACGAGTGAACGCAGTGAATCTCTTCACCCGTCGTTGGGTGGCCGCCGCAAGCTGCATGGCGATGGGCAGCGGCGCCGCGGCGACGGTCAACTGGACCGACTGGACCCGCATCACTGGCAGCGGTGCCTCGGGCACGATGGCGGCGGTGCGGTCACGGCAACGACCACCGCGGGCACCGTCAGCGGCACGTCGCAAACCGCATGTGCCGCGAACTTCTGGACAGGTACGGCCTACACCCACGGCATTGTCAATAACGCGCCGACCACTTGCGAACAGGTGGGCCTGAATTCGCCCGTGTCGATAGCGGTGAGGTTCGCGTCAGCAATCGACAGTCTGTACCTGGGCCGGATGGGCAAGAGGGGCCGACTCGATCGGCCCCTTGCGCTTTCCGGGCGCGCCCTACTTCGCCGTTGGCATGACGAACTCGGCGCCCTTGGCGATGCTGTCGGGCCAGCGCTGCATCACGCTTTTCTGCTTGGTGTAGAAGCGCACGCCCTCTTCGCCGTAGGCGTGCATGTCGCCGAAGAGGCTCTTCTTCCAGCCGCCGAAGCCATGCCAGGCCATCGGCACCGGGATCGGCACGTTGATGCCGACCATGCCCACCTGCACCCGCCGGCTGAACTCACGCGCCACGCCGCCGTCGCTGGTGAACAGCGCCACGCCGTTGCCGAACTCGTGGGCGTTCACCAGCGCCAGCGCATCCGAGAAAGTGGGCATGCGCACACATGCCAACACCGGGCCGAAGATCTCTTCCTTGTAGATGCGCATCGAAGGCAGCACGTGGTCGAAGAGCGTGCCGCCGGTGAAGAAACCGGCTTCGTGCCCGGCCACCTTCAGTCCGCGGCCGTCGACCACCAGCTTGGCGCCTTCTTGCACACCGATGCCGATGTAGCCCTCGATGCGGTCGCGCGCTTCCTTGGTGACGATGGGGCCCATCTCCGCATCGAGCTCCATGCCGTCCTTGATCTTCAGCGTCCGCGCACGTTCGGCCAGCATCGGCACGATCTTGTCGGCCACGTCGCCCACCAGCACCGCCACGCTGATGGCCATGCAGCGCTCGCCGGCGCTGCCGTAACCGGCGCCGATCAGAGCGTCGACCGCCTGGTCGAGGTTGGCGTCGGGCATCACCACCATGTGGTTCTTGGCGCCGCCGAGCGCCTGCACGCGCTTGCCGTGGTGGGCGCCTTTTTCGTAGATGTACTGCGCGATGGGCGTGGAGCCGACGAAGCTCAGGGCCTTGACGTCGGGGTGGTTCAGCAGCGCGTCCACCGCGACCTTGTCGCCATTGATGACGCTGAACACGCCGTCGGGCAGGCCGGCTTCCTTCAGCAGCTGGGCCATGAAGAGCGCCGGGCTGGGGTCACGCTCGCTGGGCTTCAGGATGAAGGCGTTGCCGCAGGCCAGCGCCACCGGGAACATCCAGCACGGCACCATGCACGGGAAGTTGAAGGGCGTGATGCCGGCCACCACGCCCAGCGGCTGGCGCAGCGTCCAGTTGTCGATGCCGGTGGAGACCTGGTCGGTGTAGTCACCCTTCAGCAACTGCGGCACGCCGCAGGCGAACTCGACGATGTCGATGCCGCGGCTGACTTCGCCCTGGGCATCGGTGAAGACCTTGCCGTGCTCGGCGGTGATCATCGCCGCCAGGGTGTCCTTGTGGCGGTTCATCAGCGCCAGGAAGTTGTTCATCACGCGCGCGCGGCGGATCGGCGGCGTTTCGCCCCAGGCGGGCTGTGCAGCCACGGCAGCGGCGACCGCGGCGTTCACGTCGGCCTCGCTGGCCAGCAGCACCTGGCGCGCGGCGGCGCCGGTGGCCGGGTTCCAGACCGTCTGGGCGCGTGTGCCGCTGCCGCGGCTGGCGGCGCCGGCGATCCAGTGCGTGAGGTCGGCGGAGTGGGTGTGGGGCTCGGGTGCACGCATGGCGGGGCTCCGGTGACGGTGGGCAGACAGCCGATCAGTCTAACCAGACCGGCCGCAGGCCTGCTTGTGAACCACCTCGCCGCGCGGCGCGCCCAAAAAAGAACCCGCTGCTTGCGCAGCGGGTTGTTGAAAGTCCTCCGGGGAGGACGTCGTTGGGACCGGGTGGGCGCCGTGCTGCGGGACAATCAGACTCAGCGCGGTGCCACTGAAGTTCTAATCTAGCGGGCGCGGCGCGCCAACCACATCCCTAATGGAGGGGAAACCGCATGAGTGTCGCGAACACGCCCGGGCTGTCGGACACCGACCTGGTGCGCCTGGAAACTCTTCTCGATGGCCTGCCACCGCCACTGCAGCCGATGGACGTGAGCGCGCTCGACGGTTACCTCTGTGGCGTACTGCTGCAACCGCGGCCGGTGCCGGCCGAGCACTGGCTGCCACGCGTCAGCGACATGGACGGCCGCCCGGCACCGGCCGGCCCCGCGCTCGACGAACTGCAGGCGCTGGTGCGCCGCCGCCACGCCGAGCTCGACCAGGCGATCGCGCAGCGCCAGTGGTTCGACCCCTGGATCTACCAGATGGAAGACGCCGACGGCCCCTCCGAGAGCGTGCTGCCCTGGGTGGCTGGTTTTGCCGCGGCGATGGAGGCCTTCCCGGCCCTGATGGCGATGAGCGACACCGAACTGGTCGAACCGCTGGCCTTGCTTTTCATGCACTTCGATCCCGACGACCTGGAAGACGCCGACGCGCTGCTCGAGGTGATCGAGACCTTGGAGCCGCCGTCCGACCTGGCCGAGGCGGTACAGGACATCGTGCGTGCGCTGATGCTGATGGCCGACGTGACACGTCCGCGCGCGCCGCAGCCGCGCCCGGCACGCACACCCCGCCCGGCCCGCCGCCCCACCGGTGGCGGCGGTGGGCGCCGCCCGCGCTGAACCGCGGCCTGGCGGGCGGAAGGCGCCGGCCCGCTCGCGGCCTCAGGCGCCGTAGACGACGCGCGCGTGCAGACCCAGGCCTTGGGCCACGCTGGCAAAACGGTCGCCGCGCACACGTTCCGCTGCCGGGAAGCCGGCGGCGATGCGGTTGACCAGCGGCCGCAGGCCGGTCGAGCCGCCGGTGAAATAGAGCACGTCGACGGCCGCCGGCGCGACGCCGGCGCCGCGTACCGTCTCGGCCGCGGCCTGCACGATGCGTTCGAGGTCGGTTTCGATGGCCGCTGCGGCGCCGTCTTCCAGCAGTTCGGCCCGCAGGCCGCTTTCCAGCACGCCCAGTTCGATGTCTGCGCGGCCGTGCAGCGCGACGTCTATCTTGGCCTGCTCGGCCGCCGACGCCAGCGCATGGCCCAGCCGGTCCTGCACCGTGGTCATCAGCCGGGCGTGATGGCGGGGCTCGGCGAACCAGCCCTTCATGCCGCGCAGCTCGGCGATGCGCGACGGCGCGTAGACGGTGTTGATGAGATGCCAGGTGGCGAGGTCGAAGTAGATGCCGCTGGGCAGCTCGCGCGGCGCTTCGCCCGGCCGCGCGGGGCGCAGGCTGCGGTAGCCCAGCAGCGGCAGGATGCTGGCCAGCTCGACATGGCGGTCGAAGTCGGTGCCGGCCAGGTGCACACCGTGGTTGGCCAGGATGTCGTCGCGGCGCTCGGCACGGCCGCGCCGCAACGGGCCGACACGCACAAGCGAGAAGTCGGACGTGCCGCCGCCGATGTCGGCCACCAGCACCAGCTGCTCGCGCGTGACGTGGCTCTCGTGGTCCAGCGCAGCCGCGATGGGCTCGAACTGGAACTGCACTTCGCTGAAGCCCACCTGGCGCGCCGCGGCTTCCAGTGCGGCGGCGGCCTGGGCGTCGCGCGCGGGGTCGTCGTCGACGAAAAACACGGGCCGCCCGAGCACCGCACGCGTCAGCGTATGGCCGGCCTCGGCTTCGGCCAGGGTCTTCAAGCGCCGCAGGTAGCCGGTGACGACGTCGCGGTAGCGCACGCTGCGGCCGCCGCCAATGTCGCTGCTCTGGTCGAGCAGCGACGAGCCGAGGATGCTCTTCATCGAACGCATCAGTCGCCCGTCCAGCCCCTCGACGTAGGCGGCGAGGGCGGCGCGGCCGTACAGCCGCTCGGCTTCCAGCTGCTGCGGCGGTGTGTCGGCGCGGTAGAACACCGCGGTCGGCATGGTCGGCTGACCGGGCTCCAGCGCCACCAGGCGTACGCCGTCGCCGGCGGGCAGGGCGACGGCCGAGTTCGAGGTGCCGAAGTCGATGGCCACGAAGTCCGCGGCCGCCGGGCGGGCGCCACGGAGGCCTGGCTGGGACGCCGCCTGCGGGGCGGAAGTTGGCTGCATGCCGGGGCCCGATCCAAAAGGGGCGCGATTGTATCGGCCGCACCGCGGTTCACCGCACCGCGATGGGCCGCGTGAACTGGCACACGCTCACCCCGCTGTTCGACAGGCACGCCGGCGCGGCGCAAGTGACACTCGTTACCAGACATCACGAAGGGCGCTCGCCATGTCCCCACCGAAGACCGTCAATCCGCAGCGCTGGTTCAGCACCTGGCGTCGCGCCGCCCGGCCGGCGCCCGACACCGACCCGGCCGATTTCGGGACCGCCTTCGGGCTGGAAATGAGCATGCTCGAGACCCCGGCCGAGCCGGCCGCCACCACCGAACGCCGCTTCGGCTGGATGCACCGCCCGACCACCCCCCGCCGTTCGGCGACCTGAACCGCCGCGTGGCGCGACGAAAACTGCACTGTCGACCGCGCGACGCGCAGGTTTACATCGCGACGGCCGCGGCTAATCGCGACGGCCGCGGCTAAAATTCGCCGATGGCCAGATTGTCTTTCCGTGAACAGGTCTTGCGCGTGCGCGAAGACGCCATCGTCTCTTCCGTCAACCGCCTGCTCGCGGACAAGGGTTTCGACCTCATGACGGTGGACGAAGTGGCGGCCGACGTCGGTATCGCCAAGGCCAGCCTCTACAAGCATTTCGCGTCGAAGGAAGCCCTGGCCGCCGCGGCCATGGTGCGACTGCTGGAACGCACGGTGGTCTTCCTGGACCAGCAGGCCGCGCGCAGCGAAGCCCGTGCCTTCCAGCGCCTGGAGGCCGTGATCCGCTGGGCGCTGACCCTGCAGCTGGCCGGCGAGATGCCCTCCGTACCCTCGCAGAATTCGACACTGCGCGCCGAGCTGCTGGCCAACAAGGTCTACCTCGAACTGCTGCTGCAGGTCAGCGAGCGCCTGGGCGAATGGATACAGCAGGCGCAGGCCGACGGCGACATCGACCCCACCTTGCCCCCGGAGGTGGTGCTGCTGACGGTCTACGCTCGCGGCTGCGACCCGGTGCCGGCCTTCCTGAAGGCCAGCGGCAACTTCAGCGACACGCAGATCACCGACTGGGTGATGACGATCTGCCTGCGCGGCCTGCGGCCCGGCGCCTGAGTGAACACAGCGCCGGCGCGCCCGGCGCCGCGCGACTTCAGCGGATGAGCAAGGCCGGCGCGCTGCAGTTGGCCAGCACCTTGGTGGCCACTGAACCCATCACCAGATTGCCCAGCGTGCTGTGTCCGTGCGAGCCCAGCACCAGCAGGTCGTAGCCGCCCTTCTTCGCCATCTCGGCAATGATCTCGGCGGCCGGGCCGACCTTGCTCACGAAACTGGCGTTCAGACCTTGTTTGCCACAGAAGGTGCGCAGCGGCTTGAACACCTTTTCGGCGCTGTCGTCGTAGTAGGACTTCAGCGTGGTCTTGTCCAGCACGGCGGCGGCGCGCGGCGGCACGGCGGTCACCACGTGCAGCATCGTGTAGTCGTGTTGCGGCCCCATCCATTCGTCATGGGCGGCCAGGTAGGCCAGCATGCGGCGGGTGTAGGGGCTGCCGTCGACGGCGGCGAGGATCTTCATGTCTGCTCCTGCGGTCTGCGCGGCCCTGGCTGGGCCGCGTGTACCGAGTGTGTCACCGCAGGTACGCCGCACCTTGACCCGGCGCATCGGCGGGCCATGTGCAGCCCGGCTCCGGGGGCGCTCACAGCTCGACCGTGAACAGCGGCTCGTGGCCCTCGGCCTCGCCTTTGCGGGCCAGGCCGCGCGCATGGCAGACCACACGCGCGGGGCGCTGGCCGGCGCGCTCGACCTGGTAGTCATGGCGGCAGTGCAGGTGGCCGTGCAGCCACAGGTCGGCGCGCGGGACGAGTTCGTCGTCGGCGTTGCAGAAGCTGGCCGTGCCGGGCTGGCGGCCGTAGCGCAGGTCGGCGCTGCGCAGGCTGGGCGCGAAGTGGGTGAGCACCAGGGTCTTGTCCCACTGCCCCCGGGGCGGCCGCTTCAGCGCGCCTTCCAGCCAGGCGCGGCAGCGCAAGGCCTCGGCGCGCACGGCCGCAGCGTCGAAGGGCAGGCCGTCGCGTGTGGTCGCCATCAGGCGCAGGTAGTAGGCGGCGGCACGTTCGGCCCGCTCGCGGCCGCTGGGGCCGAAGACGTCGAAGTCGCTCCAGCGGGTGCTGCCCAGCACCCGCACACGTTGGCCGCCGGCGGCGGTGAAAAGGTGTTCGTCGCACTCCAGGAAGACGAAGCCCAGCCTGGCGCACAGTTCGCGCAGGCCGCCCAGCGCGGCGTCGAAGTCGCGGCCATCGAATTCGTGGTTGCCGGCGATCACCAGCACCGGCACCGGCCAGCCGGCAAAACGTTCGTAACCTGCCCAGCCACTGTCGATGTCGCCAGCCAGCACCAGCAGTTCCGCACCGGGCGCAGGTTCGGGGTCGAAGGCCTCGGTCTCGAGATGCAGGTCGGACAGCAGTTGCAGTTTCATGGGCCCGCGATGATGACGCAGGGCCACGAAGGGCGACGCCGCGGGGCCTTGCGTCCCCGGGGCTTCGTGTCGAACCTGCGCCGGCGCGCCGCGCCGCTGATCAGCCGGCCAGTCTGGCCTCGATGCGCGCCTTGGTGGCGGGCAGCTCGGCGGGCAGGTGGTGCTCGAGCTGCTTGAACAGCTCGGTGTGCAGCGTCAGTTCCTGTTTCCAGGCGGCCTTGTCGATGCCGATGACGCTCTGGAACTGCTCGCGCGTGAAGGCCATGCCTTCCCAGCGCAGGTCTTCATAGCGCGGGCTGGTGCCGAAGACGTTGTCGGCGCCGCCGGCCTTGCCTTCCAGGCGGCCCAGCAGCCATTCCAGCACGCGCATGTTTTCACCGTAGCCCGGCCAGACGAACTTGCCGTCGGCGCCCTTGCGGAACCAGTTGACGCAGAAGATGCCGGGCAGCTTCGCGCCCTTGGCGGCCATCTGGCCACCCAGATCGAGCCAGTGCTGGAAGTAGTCGGCCATGTTGTAGCCCATGAAGGGCAGCATGGCGAAGGGGTCTCGGCGCACCACGCCCTGCTGGCCGGCGGCCGCGGCGGTGGTTTCGCTGCCCATGGTGGCGGCCATGTACACCCCTTCGGCCCAGGTACGGGCTTCGGTGACCAGCGGCACCGTGGTGCTGCGGCGGCCGCCGAAGATGAAGGCGTCGATGGCCACGCCCTTGGGGTCGTCCCACTGTGCGTCGAGCACCGGGTTGTTGGTGGCGGCGACGGTGAAGCGCGAGTTCGGGTGCGCCGCCTTGGCGCCGGTTTCCTTGCCGATGGCCGGTGTCCAGTCGCGGCCCTGCCAGTCGATCAGGTGCGCCGGCGGGGTGTCGCTCAGGCCTTCCCACCACACGTCGCCGTCGTCGGTGAGCGCGACGTTGGTGAAGAGGGTGTCGCTCTTCAGCGAAGCCAGGCAGTTCGGGTTGGTGTGCTCGTTGGTACCCGGCGCGACACCGAAGTAACCCGCCTCGGGGTTGATGGCATAGAGGCGCCCGTCGTCGTTCGGCTTGATCCAGGCGATGTCGTCGCCGACGGTCGTGACCTTCCAGCCCGGATAACCCTCGGGCGGCACCAGCATGCTGAAGTTGGTCTTGCCGCAGGCGCTGGGGAAGGCGGCGGCGACGTGGTACTTCTTGCCCTGCGGGTTGGTGACGCCCAGGATCAGCATGTGCTCGGCGAGCCAGCCCTGGTCACGGCCCATGGTGCTGGCGATGCGCAGCGCGAAGCACTTCTTGCCCAGCAGCGCGTTGCCGCCGTAGCCCGAGCCGTAGGACCAGATCTCGCGCGTCTCGGGGTAGTGGACGATGTACTTGGTCGGGTTGCAGGGCCAGGGTACGTCCTGGACCTTCCCATCCGGGCCGGCCGCCAGCGGCGCGCCCACGGTGTGCACGCAGGGCACGAAGCTGCCGGTGTCGCCCAGCACCTCGAGCGCGCCGCGGCCCATGCGCGTCATCACGCGCATGCTCACCGCCACATAGGGGCTGTCGGTCAATTCAACACCGATGTGCGAGATGTGCGAGCCCAGCGGGCCCATCGAGAAGGGCACGACGTACATCGTGCGGCCCTTCATCGAGCCCTTGAACAGGGCCGGGGTGCCGTCAGTGCGGCCGGTCTGCAACAGCGCACGCATCTCGGCCGGGGCCATCCAGTTGTTGGTGGGGCCGGCGTCTTCCTGCTTGGCGCTGCAGATGAAGGTCCGGTCTTCGACGCGGGCCACGTCTGACGCGTCGCTGCGCGCCAGGAAGCTGTTCGGCCGCAGCTCCGGGTTCAGCTTCATCAGCGTGCCGGCGTCGACCAGGTGCTCGCACAGACGGTCGTATTCGGCGGCGCTGCCGTCGCACCAGTAGACGTCGGCGGCTTCGGTGAGGGCAGCGATCTGCGCCACCCATGCGATCAGCGGCTGATGCTTGACATCAGCGGGCACGTTGAGGCGCAGGCCTTCCAACACGGGACGGTTCATGGGGGCTCCAGTCAGGGCTAAGTGAAAAGCGATCTTGGGCCAGGGCCGACCGTGCAAGGCGCGGCGCTCGGCGCTGGCCCAAGGCCACGCTCTGCCCACGCCTCGACGCAGCGCGCACGGCGGGGGGCGCTGATTGTCGCGCCGATGTAATCGCCCCGTAACCGCCCGTTTGCGCGCCCTTATGCAGATGACGCATGACCTGATGCCGACTGCTGGGATCGGGGGCGCCTGGGGTTCTCAATGCTGTGCAACGCCTCGGGCTGGGAGGTGCTGAAGCTGAAGAGGCCGTGGCGCGACGGCACCACGCATCTCATGATGACGCCGCTGGAGAACGCCCGATCGGTCAGCCAAGTCCGGGCGTTCAGCAACTGTGCGCGACGCGGGGCGGGAGCGTGAGACTCACGAGCTGCTAACTTACTGCTATGGAGCATGAGGTTACGCACGCCGTCGGTCGGCTCCGGGGCGACTCGAACCGCCGTTGGTCCGCGGGAGCACTCAGGCGTGCTGGCGCTGCCGCGAACGTCAGCTCCCCGGAACCGCCACGAACTCACCGTCTCGGCCATCTGCCGTCGCTCCCGTCCGGCAGCTTCGGGGCATCTCGCCCCCCCAACGCTGAACGGGCTTGCTCAGCCAGCGTTTCTTGATGCCACTGTCGATGAACCTGCGAGTTGCTCGCACAAGCGCAGTGCTGACTCGGTATCGAGCGATCGTCCGGCCGCCATCCATGCGGCTACCTGGCGCGCACCGCAGGCCGCCTCGCTGGCTCAAGCTCAAGACGCCCTGGCGTGACGGCACCACGCACCTGGTGATGTCGCCGCTGGAGTTCATGCAGCGGCTGGCAGCGTTGGTGCCCAGGCCCAGGCTGCACCTGATCCGCTTCCATGGCGTCCTGGCGCCCAACGCCAAACTGCGAGCGCAGGTGGTGCCGCAAGAACCCGAACCACCCGCGCCGGCCGCACCGCCGGCCGAGTGCGAGGCGAGCTGTTCGCATCACCGCCCGGTGCGGCTGAGCTGGGCCAAGCAGCTCAAGCGCGTGTTCGAGATCGACATCGAGCATTGCCCCAACTGCGGCGGCGAGCTGAAGATCATCGCCGCGATCCTCGAACAACCGGTGATCGAGAAGATCC
>JBBRBW010000027.1:0-44403 GCA_038205425.1 Burkholderiales bacterium
CTGGGTGACACGCGACGAGGCCATCATGGGCACCGCGATCCACGTCGAGCTGTGGGCCGACGACCGCCGCCAGGGTGAAACGGCGGCCGCCGCAGTGATGGACGAGATGCACCGCATCGACCGCGCGATGAGCCCGCACAAGCCGGCCTCGGAACTGTGCCGCATCAACCGCGACGCGGCGCACCAGGCAGTGCCGCTGTCCGACGAGATGTATGCGCTGGTCGAGCGCGCACAGGCCTTCTCGCGCTTCAGCGGCGGCGCCTTCGACATCAGCTACGCCGCGGTGGGCCAGCTCTATGACTACCGCAAGCGCAGGCGCCCGGGCGCCGCCGAACTCGAACGTGCACGCAACCTGGTGGGCTGGCAGCACCTGGAACTGGACCCGCACACCCGTAGCCTGCGTTTTGACCGTGAGGGCATGCGCATCGACCTCGGCGGCTTCGCCAAGGGCCATGCGGTGGACCGCGCCGCGGCGCTGCTGAAACGGCGCGGCATCACCAGCGCCATGGTCAGCGCCGGCGGCGACAGCCGCGTCATCGGCGGCCGCTGCGGCGGCGGCGGCCAGGAGGCCCGACCCTGGAGCGTGGCCATCCGCGACCCGCGCCGTGCCGGCGAGGTGGTTGCGGTGCTGCCGCTCGAAGAGGTGTCGGTGTCGACTTCCGGCGATTACGAACGCTATTTCGACGACGGCGCCGAACGTGTGCACCACCTCATCGACCCCGCCACCGGCCGCAGCCCGCACCACGTGCACAGCGTGACCATCCTGGCCGACGACGGCCTGACCAGCGAAGCGCTGTCCAAGGCCGTGTTTGTGCTCGGCGTGCAGCGCGGCCTGGCGCTGGTGGCGATGCTGCCCGGCGTCGACGCCGTGGTGGTCGACGCGCCGGGCGCGCTGCACGCCTCCGACGGCCTGCTGCACGGCCTGCCTGCGGCCTGCCAATGACACCCACGACACGGCACCTGCCGCACCTTCACTCCGAGGAGACACCGATGTCCTTACCTGCCTCCTTCCACCTCGCGCTGAAGACCGCCGCCCCGGCAGTCGGCGCGCTGGCCCTGCTGCTCTTGTCGGCCTGCTCGGGCAGCGGCGACAGCGGCGGCGGCGACAAGCTCACCGTCAATGGCGACGTGCCGCTGGTCTACGTCAAGCGCGCCACCGCGCTCAGCATCAACCCCACGGACGGCACCAACGGCGCGCCCGGCGGCGACCTCATGCTGCGCGAAAAGAGCAGCGCCAGCGCCGCCGAACACAACCTCACCGCGCGCTTCACCGATGGCAAGGGCGATGCGTCCGACCCCGAGGTCAGCTACGACGGCAAGAAGGTCGTCTTCGCGATGCGCTGCCCGGCCAGCAACACGACCACCGTGGACGGCACGCCCGGCGGCCTGAAGGCCTGCACCGGGCGCTGGAACGTCTGGGAATACGACATGACGGTGGGCGGCCTCACCGGCGGTAGCTTCCGCCGCATCACGTACGCTGCCACCGACGACGACGTCGACCCGGTCTACCTGCCGGCCAACCGCGGCATCGTCTTCGCGAGCAACCGCCAGGCCAAGAGCAGCCTGAACCAGGCGCTGGGCCGCGCCTACTACGCCGCCGACGAGTACGAGCGTGAACGGGTGCTGAACCTGCACACGATGGCCATCGACGGCAGCAAGATCGAGCAGATCACCTTCAACCAGAGCCACGACCGCAACCCGGTCATCCGGCCCAACGGCGACATCATGTTCAGCCGCTGGGAACACGTGGCCGACCGCAACCGCTTCGCCGTCTTCCGCGCCAAGCCCGACGGCACCGACATGTTCGTGCTCTACGGCGCGCACAGCCCCGGCAACAGCTACCTGCATCCGCGCGACATGGACCCGCGCGGCACCTTCAAGGGACAGGTGCTGAGCTCGCTGATGCCGCTGTCTGGCACGCAGGAGGGCGGCTCGATGCACATGATCAACGCCGCCGGCTACAGCGAATTCAACACACCGGCCAGCACCAGCGTGCCGGCGGCCGGCGGGCAGGTCGAGATCACCGGCGACGCCCTCACCGACGGCCGCGCGCTCGCGCAGGGCGGCCGCGCCACCACGCCCTACCCGCTGTGGGACGGCAGCGACCGCGTGCTGGTGGCCTGGCGGCCCTGCGCCGTGACGCGCAACGGCATCGTCGTCTCGTGCACCACACTGAGCGACGACGAAAAGGCGATGCTCGCCGACACCAACCGCACGATGGCCACGCGCGCCGCCGACAGCGTGCGCGACAACGCACCTGCGGCCTACGCCATCTACATGTTCGACCCCGGCCAGAAGACGTGGCTCATCGTGGCCGCGCCGCCGGCCGGCTACATGTACACCGACCCCATCGCGCTGCAGGTGCGGCCCGAGCCCAACGTCGTGGAACCCACCACCGTCGACCCGGTGCTGAAGGCCCAGGACATGGCGCTGATCGAGGTGCGCAGCGTCTACGACACCGACGGCCTGCAACGCATGGCCGAGCAGATGTTCGTCGCTGCCGACCGCCCGGCCGGCTGCGCGCGCAGCATCCCGCTGACCACGCCGACCGACCCGGCAGACACACGCGCCCAGGTGCCCGACCTGTCGCGTTTGAAGGACCCGGCCGATCCGGCCTACCGCTGCGCGCCGGCCCGCTTCGTGCGCGCCGTCCGCGCCGTGCCGCCGCCTTCGGGCTCGATGGGCCTGCGCCAGGCCATCGGCGAGACCGATTTCGAGCAGCAGCAGATCCTGGGTTATGCGCCGATCGAGCCTGACGGCAGCTTCAAGCTCAAGGTGCCGGCCGACGTGGCGCTGGCGCTGTCCATCATCGACAGCGAAGGCCGCGCCATCCAGACCCACACCAACTGGATCCAGGTGCGCCCGGGCGAACGCCGTACCTGCGACGGCTGCCACAGCCCGCGCCGCGGCGCTTCGCTGAATTCCGGCGCCGTCGTCAACACGCTGCCCGCCGGCCTGAACCGCGCGCTGTCGGCGCAACACCAGAGCGGCGAGACACTGGCCTCGCTGCTGACGCGGCTGGAGCCGGCGGCGCTGAGCCTGTCGGTCGACGCCATCTTCACCGACCGCTGGGCCGACACCACACAGGCCGGCGTGCAGGCCCTGCCCGCGCTCAGCCTGCGCTACCGCGGCAACCCCGATCCGGCCGACGACCTGACCACGGCCGCACCGGTGAACGGCGTGATCAACTTCCCCGAGCACATCCAGCCGCTGTGGACCCGCGCGCGCGGCCCGGCCGGCGCCCACACCTGCACCAACTGCCACGCCGACACGCTCAAGCTCGACCTGCGCGCCACGCTGGCGGGCACCGGGCGCCTGGTGTCCTACGAAGAACTGTTGCTCGGCGACCCGGTGATCGACGCCGTGACCGGGCGGCCCGTGGTCCGCGTGCGCGACGGCATACCGGAAGTAGTGCGCGGCGCAGCGCTGGTGGAGACCAGCTCAGGCGCGGCCAACTCCGCAGGTCAGGCGCGCAAGAGCCGGCTGACGGAAATCCTCTGGGGCCAGACCCTGCTGGCCGGCGCCGGTGCGCGCACGGCCCATCCCAACCCGCCGGCCAGCGTGACCACGGGCACGGGTGCTGCGGCCGTCACCACCACCATCCCCGACCACGCCACGCTGCTGAACAAGGCCGAGAAGCGGCTGGTGGCCGAGTGGATGGACCTCGGCGGCCAGTACTACAACGACCCCTTCGACGCCAGCAGCGGCGTGCGTTCGGTGTCGGCGCTGAGCCAGACGACCTTCGCGGCCGAGGTGCAGCCGGTGCTGCAGGCCCAGTGCGCGGCATGCCACCAGGCCGGGCTGGGCAACCCGCGCAACCGCTTCGTGCTGACCGGCAGCGAGGAGGGCGACTTCAACGTCACGCTGACGATGGTCAACAACACCTGCACGCCGGCGGCCAACCCGCTGCTCAGCCGGCCGTCGACAGTGGCGCACCCGGCCGGCGACCTCGCGCAGACCACCGCGCTGCTGCCGGTGGGCAGCACCGGCTACACGCGCATCGCCAGCTGGATCGCACGCGGCTGCCCGACGCCGTGATGCCGCACCCCTTGAACTGACCATCAAAAAGCACGCATGTCGAGACCGCTGAGCCCTGCCGCCTTCCTGCTGCCCCTGCTCGCCGCTGCCGCGCTCGCCGCGTGCGGCGGCGGCAGTCCGCTGGACAACCCGCCGACGCTGGTCAACCCGGCGGGCAGCACGGGGCAGAAGCTGTCCTACGCCTACTTCGAGCGCTGCGTCAACACGGTGCTGAAGACGCCGCTGCAGATCAACATCAACGGTGCCATCTCGACCAACACCTGCGCCTCGGCCGGCTGCCACGACAACACCACCGGCACCGGCGGCGCGCTGCGCCTGCTGCAGGCCGCCGCACCCGCGGCCCCTGCCGCCACGCCGACGGAAGTGCGGGCCACCGACATGTACAAGAACTACTACTCGTCGCTGGGCGAGACCGTGGTCGGCGGGCCTGACGACAGCCGCCTGCTCAACAAGCCGCTGGTTCGTGGCGTGTTGCACGGCGGCGGGCTGATCTTCGACAGCGTGGACAGTGCCGAGGCGAAAGTGATCCGATATTGGATCAGCCGTCCGATGCCGCAAGGCCAGGACGAATTCGGCAGTGCCGCGGCGTCGATGTTCGACACCACCACCGGCGCCTGCAAGGTCGAGTGAAGTTCCCCCACCCCATGCCTCACCGATCGTGGTTCCCGTCGTCGCGCGCGCTGGCCCTCGCTTTTGTGCTGCCGCTGCTGGCCAGCGCCCCCGCGCCTGCGCGCGCCGCGGACGCCCCGTCCAACACGGAACGCCTGCAGGTCGCCGAGCCCTATCTCGAGATGCGTACCGGCCCCGGCCGTGCTTATCCGGTGTTTTTCGTCGTCGAGAAGTTGCAGTGGGTGGCCGTGGAACTGCGCCGCACCGACTGGTACCGCGTGCGCGCCGAGGGCGGCCAGGTCGGCTGGGTGCAGCGCAGCCAGCTCGAGAGCACGCTCACCGCCGCCGGCGGCACCAAGACCTTCCGCGACCTGCTGCTCGACGACTACCTGAAGCGCCGCGTCGAGTTCAGTGGCGGCTGGGGCCGGTTCAAGGGCGAGCCCATGCTGCGCCTGGGCCTGCAGGCGCGCCTGGCCGACACGCTGGGTGCCGAGCTCACCGTGGGCCAGGTGCAGGGCCTGTTCTCGGGCACCGACTTCTGGCACGTCAGCCTGGTCAGCGAACCCTGGTCGGACCGCCGCCTCTCGCCCTACTTCGCCGTCGGCCTGGGCAAGTTCCGCAACATCCCGAACAGCAGCCTGGTCGACGCCGCGATCACCGACGCCAAGCTCGCGCACGCCTCGCTGGGTGTGCGCTGGCACGTCAGCGAACGCTTCACGGCGCGGCTGGACTGGACGCTCTACACCGCCTTCGTCGCCGACGCGCGCAGCACCGAGTACCGCAGCCTCACGGCTGGCCTCGGCTTCTACTTCTGACCCACCGCACCATGCCCCTCACGCACAAGCTCATGCTGGCAGCCACTCTGGCCGCGGCGCTGCCCGTGGCAGCGCAGACCGCGCCCGCCCCCACCACCGGGCCGCAGCCCACCGAGCAGGTCATCGTGCCGCAGGTCGACCGCCGCGACGTGAAGCTGCCGCGCTTCGCTTCGAACGACTTCTCGCTCGGCCTGTTCGCGGGCAGCTACTCGGCGCAGAACTTCGGCAATAGCGCCGTGAGCGGCCTGCGCCTGGGCTACCACGTCACCGAGGACATCTTTGTCGAGGGCACCTACGGGCGCACCAAGGTCAGCGACGAGGACTTCCGCCAGATCTTCCCCAACGGCGGCATCTTCCCGACGCCGAAGCAGAACCTCAGCTACTACAACGTGGTGGCCGGCTACAACCTGCTGCCGGGCGAGGTGTTCTTCGGCCGCAGCAACGCCAAGATCTCGCAGGGCTACATCGTCGCCGGCGTCGGCAGCACCGACTTCGCCGGCCAGAAGCGCCAGACCGTCACCGCCGGCTTCGGCATGCGTGTCGTGTTCAAGGACTGGTTGGCCGTGCAGGCCGACGTGCGCGACCACATCTACACGCTCGACCTCCTGGGCAAGCGCCGGAACACGCAGAACATCGAGCTCAGCGCCGGCTTCACCTTCTACTTCTGACCCCCATGCGCCCACTCCTCGCCCCCCTCGCCTTCGCCTTCACGCTGCTGGCCCTGACTGCTCCGGTGCAGGCCGTGGTCACCACGCAGAGCGCTGCGCCCGACTTCACGCTGAAAACCGCCGAGGGCCGCAACCTGCGCCTGCAGGAACAGCGCGGCCAGGTCGTGATGCTGAACTTCTGGGCCACCTGGTGCGGCCCCTGCAAACAGGAGATGCCGCACCTCAACCGCCTGTTCGACAAGTACCAGGCCAGCGGCTTCACGCTGCTGGGTATCAACGTCGACGACGACCCGCGCCAGGCCGTGGCCGCCGCAGCGCGCCTGGGCCTGAAATTCCCCGTGCTGCTGGACGCCGACAAGGCCGTCGTCAAGCGCTACGACATGGGCAGCATGCCGGCCACCGTGCTCATCGACCGCGATGGCCGCGTGCGCTACCTGCACCGCGGCTACCGCGACGGCATGGAAGCCGCGTACGAACAGCAGATCCGCGAACTGGTCAAGGAATGAGCGCCACGCGTCGCATCCTCCGCCTGGGCGTCGCGGCGCTGGTCGGGGCCGCCTTGCAGGGCTGCGCCGTCAAGCCCTGGGTCGCGCCCTACGAGCGTGAACGCCTGGCCGACCCGTTGATGCAGTGGTCGCGCACCGCGCTGGCCGATAAACACCGTGAACACATCCACCTCGTGCGCGAAGGTGCACGCGGCGCCACCGGCGTCCAGGGGGGCGGCTGTGGATGTAATTGACTCCCACGCGAAGCGGCTGCGCCGCTCCCCCCCAGGGGGGCTGAGCCCGGACATGAAACGTCCGGGGGACGTTTCATGCCTGGCGAAGGGCCGGGCAGCCATGCCCGGCGCGGCCTGCAAGGCACGCCGGCGGCCTGGCGAAGCCGGTTCCGCAGCGCTCGCCTGGTGGCGCGCGTTCGCTGCGCGAGCGGCGCGCGTCATCCAGGCCGTCGTGGGTGGCGCCGTGGCCTCGGGCGCGACGCACGCCGCCACGCTGCCCGAGAACAAGGCCGAGGCGATCTACCACGTCTACGACGGCGGCGGCGTCAAGGCCACCGGTCCGGCTCTGCTCGTGCGCAAGAGCCTGGCCGACCGCGTCTCGCTCTCGGCGCAGTACTACGTCGATGCGGTCAGCAACGCCAGCATCGACGTCGTCACCACCGCCAGCCCCTTCAAGGAAACGCGCACGGCCTGGGACCTCAGCGCCGAGACGCTGGTGCGCGACAGCCTGCTCTCGGTGGGTGTATCGCGCAGCAGCGAACCCGACTACATCGCCGAGGCGGTGAACGCGGATGTCTCGCACGAGGTCTTCGGCGGCATGACCACCGTCAGCCTGGGCTTCACGCGGGCACGCGACCAGGTCGGCAAGAAGGGCGAACGCGGCTGGACAGACCAGGCCAGCCATTGGCAGTACCGCGCCGGCGTGACGCAGATCCTCACGCCGCGCTGGCTGCTGAGCCTGAACGCCGAGGCGATTGCCGACAGCGGCTACCTCGGCAGCCCCTACCGCGCCGCACGGGTGTTCGGCGCCGCGGTGCCCGAACGCAACCCGCGCACACGCAGCAGCCGCGCGCTGAAGCTGCGCACGCTCTACGACAGCGGCCAATGGCTGCCCGGCAGTTCGGTGCGCGCAGAAGTGCGCCGCTACTGGGACAACTGGGACATCAAGGCCACGACCACCGAGTTCGGTTTCGCGAAGTACCTCGGTGAACGTTTCCTGCTCGACGCCACGATGCGCTTCTACGCGCAGGACAAGGCGCTCTTCTACAGCGACAACGCGCAGGTCGAGACGGTCTACGTCTCGCGCAACCGCCAGCTCAGCACCTTCAAGAGCACATCCTTCGGCGCGCGCCTGAGCTACACCTGGCCCAGGCTGCCCGCGGGCTGGGACGTGAAGCTCGTCGGCGCCTACGAGCGCAAGAGCTTCCGCTTCTCGGACTTCACCGACCTGCGCAGCGGCGGCGCCTACAGCTACGACGCCAACGTGCTGCAGCTGATGGTGCTGGCCAACTTCTAGAACTTCGGGAACTGTCATGCCCATGCGATTTGTCTCCTTCCTCGCGCTCAGCTGGGCGCTGCTTGCGGCGCTGCTGTCGGCGCTGCTGTCGGCGCTGGTGCTGGCCCTGCCGGCGGCCGCGGCGGACGCGGTGCCGTTGGCGGCGCCTGCGGCCGCCACACCGCCGGCCGCGTCTGCCCAGTCTGCCGCCTCTGGCGCTTCGCCTGGCGCGCCGGCCGAGGCCGCCAGCGCCCCGGCGGCGCTGGACGCCCGCGTGCAGCAGCTCAAGGCCGACGTCATCCGCCTCAACCGCGACCTGCTCGTGCTGGAGGAAGAACTGCTCTACCCCGCCGGCACGCAGGTGGCCTTGTTCGTCAGCATGGACGTGGGCAAGCTCTTCGAACTCGAATCGGTGCAGATCAAGCTCGACGACAAGCTGGTGGCCACGCACCTGTACACGCCGCTGGAGGTGCAGGCCCTGCACCGCGGCGGCGTGCAGCGGGTCTACGTAGGCAACCTGCGCGCGGGCAAACACCAGGTCACGGCCTTCTTCACCGGCCGCGGCCCGTACGAACGCGACTACAAGCGCGGCACCACGGTCGAGTTCGAGAAGGGTGTCGATCCGCGCTATATCGAACTGCGCATCAAGGACGCGCAGGTGCGGCTGCAGCCCGAATTCGAGGTCAAGGTCTGGCAGTGAATACGCCCCCACCCGAAGCGCCTCCGGGGCTCCCCCCCAGGGGTGCAATGCCAGCGGACCGGCAGAGCCGGATCCGTGGCGTCTGCTTGGTCGCGTCGTTCGCGGTCGCATTCGTCGGGTCGGCCGTGGCGCAAACGCGCGAGCCTGGTGCGCCTCAGGCCATCGCTGCGCCCCACTATGGCGACACACTCTTCAATTTCTACCAGGACAAGACCTTCGTCGCGATCACCGGGCTGATGGTGTCGCAGCACTTTGGCCGCATCTCGCCGCACGACGACGAGGCCGAAGTGCTTCGCGGCGGCATGCTGCTCAGCTACGGCCTGCACGACGAAGCCGCTGCCGTCTTCGCCCGCCTGATCGAGAGCAACACCGCGCCAGCGGTGCGCGACCGCGCGTGGTACTTCCTGGCGCAGGCACGCCACCGGCGCGGCCTGCACACCGCGGCCGAGGCTGCGCTGGCGCGCATCGCCTCCCCGCTGCGGGGCACGCTGGAGGAAGACCGCCAACTGCTGCGCGCGCAACTCATGATGCAGCGCGGGGACTACACCGCCGCCGCCGCCGTGCTGGAAGCCCTGCAATCCGATCCGAAGGCGGCGCCCTATGCGGGCCTGTACGCGCGTTTCAACCTCGGCGTTGCGTTGGTGAAAAGCGGCGAAGTGGAGAAGGGCCACGCCCTGCTCGACGCGGTGGGCAAGACACCGGCACCGAACGAGGAACTGCGCAGCCTTCGCGACCGCGCCAACGTCGCGCTGGGCTTCGCGACACTGGCGGCGAAGCAGCCGCGTGAAGCTCGCCTGGCCCTGGAGCGCGTGCGCCTGAACGGGCCGCAATCGAACAAGGCGCTGCTGGGCTTTGGCTGGGCTGCCGCCGAACTGAAAGACCCGGCGCTGGCCCTGGTGCCGTGGACCGAGCTCGCCGGCCGCGGCGCCGCCGGTGGCGCCGATGCGGCGGTGCTCGAAGCGCGCATCGCCGTGCCGTATGCGATGGCCGAGCTGCGCGCCTACAACAGCGCGCTGCAGGGTTATCAAAGCGCCACCGACGGCTTCGACCGCGAGCACATAGCGCTGTCCGAAAGCATCGCCGCGGTGCGTGCCGGCAAGCTCGTGCAAGGCCTGCATTCCAGCAACCCCGCCGGCGGCGCCACCGCGCTCGGCAGCACGCTGGGCATTCGCGCGCTACCCGAAATGCCGCACGCGGCGCACTTGTCGCCGCTGCTGGCCGGCCATGTCTTCCAGGAAGCCTTCAAGAACCTGCGCGACCTGCAGTTCCTCGATGGAAACCTGAAAGACTGGCGCGACAGCCTGGGCACATTCACCGACATGCTGGACAACCGCCGCCGCGCCTTCGCCGAAAAGCTGCCGGCGGTGCAAAACAGCCGCACCCACGCCGACGCGGCCGCGTTGAAGCTGCGCCGCGACGCGCTGGCCGCCGAGCTGGCTGAGGCCGACACCCGGGGCGACACCGTGGCGTTCGCCAACCCGCGCGAACAGGACCTGCTCGACCGCATGGGCCGTGCGCTGGGCACCTTGGCACGTGTGGGCAACGAGGTCGACCTGGCCGAAGCCGGCGAGCGCCTGCGCCGCGTGGCCGGCGCCCTGACCTGGCAGCGCGCACAGGAACTGCCGGTGCGGCGCTGGGAGGCGCGCAAGTCGCTGAAGGCCGCCGACGTCGCCCTGACCGAGGCCGCCGAGCGTGAAGCAGCGCTGGCGCGCGCGCAGCGTGACGAGCCGGCGCGGCACGCCGCGTTCGCGGCACGCATCACCGCGCTCTCGCAGCGCCTCGACGGGCTGGCGCCGCGGGTTGCCGCTCTCTCCACCGAACAGCAGGCGCAGTTGCAGGACATCGCCGTCGCCGAGCTGCAGGCCCAGCAGGAACGCCTGGCCGACTACGCCGCCCAGGCGCGGCTGGCCATCGCGCAGATCCACGACAGCGCGCAGTTCGCGCGCCGCGACACCGCGCCAGCAGGGGGGGCACGGTGACGCCACGCTCCACGCACCTCGCGCTGGCCGCCTGGGCCGCCTTCACGCTGGCCGGTTGCGCCGGCCCGAAGGTGCTGCCCGGCGACGACCAGCCCACGCTGGCCAGCCTGGGCGCGCGGCAGATCAAGGTCGCCCCCGACAACCTGCCGGTGCTGAACGAAGAACAGACCATCGCCGCCTACCGCCAGTTCCTGCAGGCCGCACCGAACGCACCGCAGCGCCCCGATGCGCTGCGCCGCCTGGGCGACCTGGAGATGGACCGCGCCGACCGCATTGCCGCCGAGACCACGGCCGCCGCCGGTGCCGAGCCCGACTACAAGGCGGCCATCGCGCGCTACGAGGAATTCCTCAAGACCTACCCGCAGGACGCCCGCAACGACCGCGTGCTCTACCAGCTGGCGCGCGCGCAGGAACAGGGCGGCGACCTCGAGAGCGCGCTGAAGACGCTGACGCGCCTGGTGGCCACCTTCCCCGGCACGCTGCACGCCGATGAAGCCCAGTTCCGACGTGGCGAACTGCTGTTCGCGATGCGCGACTACAAGCAGGCCGAGACCGCCTACGCCGCGGTACTGGGCAGCGGCGGCGCCTCGCCCTTCGTCGAACGGGCGCTGTACATGCAGGGCTGGTCGCTGTTCAAGCAGGGCCGGCTCGAAGAAGCGCTGCAGACCTTCTTCGGCGTGCTCGACTTCAAGCTCGGCGGCCTGCCGGCCAACGTGCGCGACGAGGCCGACCTGGCCAACGTGCGCGCACTCACACGCGCCGACCGCGAGCTGGTCGACGACAGCTTCCGTGTCATGGGCATCGCGCTGAGCAACCTGCAGGGTGCCGAGAGCATCGCCCGCTACATCACCACGCCGGCGCGCGAGGCTTACCAGTTCCGCGTCTACAGCGCCCTGGGCGAGCTTTACATCCGCCAGGAACGCATCAAGGACGCGGCCGACACCTACGCGCTCTTCGTGCGCCGCCAGCCGCTGCACGCGCAGGCGCCGCTGCTGCAGGCGCGCGTGATCGAGATCTACGAACGCAACGGCTTCGACACGCTGGCGCTGCAGGCCAAGAAGGACCACGTGCTGCAGTACGGTGTCGACAGCGAGTTCCGCCGCGCCAACCCCAGCGGCTGGCAGGGCGCGCAGGCGCTGGTGAAGACCCACCTGGTGCAACTGGCGCGCCACCACCATGCGCTGGCGCAAAAGACCAAGGCCACCGCCGACGTGCAGGAGGCCGTGCGCTGGTACGGCACGCTGCTGGCCAGCTTTCCGAACGACGCCGAGGCGCTGGCCAACCGCTTCCTGCTCGCCGAACTGCTGTTCGAGGACCGGCGCTGGGCGGACGCGGCGCGCGAGTACGAAGCCGTGGCCTACGCACCTTTGGTGGCAGCAGCAGCCGCTGCGACGACGCCAACGCCGGTGCGTCGAGCCGATGCCGGTTACGCCGCGTTGCTGGCCTGCGCCGCGCAGGAGAACGACAACACCGACGCCGCGCAACGCACGGCGTTGCAGCGCAAAGCGATCGACAGTTCGCTGCGTTTTGCCGCGGCCTTCCCCGCCGATGCCCGCAACGGCGCGGTGCTGGTGCGGGCATCGGAACAGCTGTTTGCCCTGGGCGACGCCGAAACCGCCGCCTCCGTGGCGCGCCAGACGCTGGCGCTGCAGCCGCCGCCGGCGCCCGAACTGCGCCGCACGGCCTGGACGGTGCTTGCGCACCACGCCTTCGAACAAGGCCGTCACGCCGAGGCCGAAGCCGCCTACGGCGAAGTGCTGGCGCTCAGCCCGGCGGGCAGCCCTGGCCGCGCCGAGTTCGTCGAACGGCTGGCCGCGGCGATCTACAAGCAGGGCGAAGCCGCACGCGGCAGCGGCGACGGCCGCGCCGCCGTGGGCCACTTCCAACGTGTCGCCGCCCTGGCTTCCAGCGCCGGGCTGGTGGCCACGTCGGCAGTGCGCGCCAGCGCGCAGTTCGACGCCGCCGCCGCACTCATCGCGCTGAAGGACTGGGACGCCGCCGCGCAGGCGCTGGAGGACTTCCGCCGCCAGCAGCCCGGCCACGCGCTGCAGGCCGAGGTGGCACCGCGCCTGGCGCTGGCCTACCTGGAACTGGGCCGCAGCAGCCTGGCCGCCGCCGAGTTCGAACGCGTGGCCGCGGCCGCCACCGACACCACACTGGCCCGCGGCGCGCTGTGGCAGGCCGCCGAACTGCACGAGAAGGCGGCGCTGGCCGACCTGAAGGCAGGTGCCGCCGCACCGCGCCCCACCGCGCCACTGACGAAGACCGCGGCCACGCGCCCGGCGCCGGCCAAGACCACGCGCACGGGCGCTGCACGCGCGCCCAGCCCTGCGGCGCCACCAGCCTCGACGCCGCTGCTGGCCACCGCACTCAAGACCTTCGAGCGTTACCTGCAGCAGTACCCGCAGCCGCTGGAAACCGCCGTCGAAGCGCGCTGGCATCTGGCCGAACTCTGGCGCCAGGACGGCCAGCCAGCGCAGGCCGCGGTCTGGCAGCGCGCGGTGCAGCAGGCCGACGCGCAGGCCGGCGAGGCGCGCACGCCGCGCACACGCACGCTCGGCGGCCTGGCCACGCTGGCGCTGGCCGAGCCGGTGCTGGCCGACTACCGGCTGGTGGCGCTGGTCGAACCGCTGGCCCAGCAGCTGAAGCTGAAGAAGGCGAAGATGGAAGAGGCCCTGCGTGCCTACGCGCTGGCGTCGGAAGCGGGGGTGGCCGAAGTGACCACCGCAGCCACCTTCCACACCGGCGCGCTGTACCAGGACTTCGGCAAGGCGCTCATCAACTCGTCGCGGCCGAAGAAGCTGAACAAGGCCGAGCTCGAGCAGTACAACGTGATGCTCGAGGAGCAGGCCTTCCCCTTCGAGGAGAAGGCCATCGAGCTCTTCGAGATCAACGCTCGCCGCGCCGCCGCGGGCCTGTACGACAGCTGGGTGCAGCGCAGCTACGCCGCGCTGGCGCAGCTCAAGCCCGTGCGCTACGGCAAGACCGAACGTGCCGACGCAGGCCTGCCCACCGAGGTGGCCGCGCTGGAAGCCGCACTGCAGGCCACACCCCGGCCCGACGCCGTGCAGCAGGTGGCGCTCTTGAACCAGCTCGGCATCGCGCAGCGCCGTGCCGGCCGCTTCGACGCCGCACGCACGGCCTACGAAACCGCCATCGCGCTGAACCCCGACGCCACCGCGCCGCAGCTCAACCTGGCCATCCTGCTCGACCTCTACCTGGGCGAGAACACACGTGCGCTGGCGCTCTACCAGCGCTGTCAGGAACTTTCGCCCGCCGACGCGCCGGTGCTCGGTCGCTGGGCGGCTGAACTGAAGGCGCGCAAGCCGACACCGGCCAGCCCCGCGTCGGCCGAGGCGCCCGCGAAGGTGGCCACCACGGCACGCAAGGACACCCCATGAAACGCCTGTTGCCTACCCTGAAATTTGCACTGACACCGGCCCTGTTGCTTGCCGCCGCCGGCGCGCACGCACAGGACCGTGCCGACATCGACCGCACGCAGATCCTGGGCAACCGCGAGCTGCCCAAGGTGCTCTACATCGTGCCGTGGAAGAAGCCGCTGCCCGGCCAGCTGACCGGCCGCCCCGTGCACAGCGTGCTCGACGAAGCGCTGGCGCCGGTGGACCGCGAGGTCTTCCGCCGCCAGGTCGACTACGCCGGCCAGCTTCAGGCGCGCGCCGCCAAGGCCGAAAACCCGACTGCCCCGCCCACTTCCGCCAACCCTGCACCCGTCTCCACCGGAGCCCCCCGATGAACACCTTCAATACCGTCGTCAAGTTCTTCGTCGACTGCGGCCCCTTCCTCTACCCCAGCCTGGCGATGATGACCGTCGGCCTGGCCATCGCCATCGAGCGTTTCATCTTCCTGCGCCGCGCACGCAGCGAAAACCGCCGGCTCTGGGACCAGCTGCTGCCCATGCTGCAAGGTGGCAAGTTCAAGGAAGCCGCGGGCCTGGTGGCCAGCAGCGAAGCGGCCATCGGCAAGATCGTCGCCAACGGCCTGGCGCGCATGCAGAGCGCACGCCGCCGCGAGGACATCGACCACGCGATGGAGGAAGGCATGATGGAGATCGTGCCGCGCCTGGAAAAGCGCACCCACTACATCGCCACCTTCGCCAACACCATCACCCTGGTGGGCCTGCTGGGCACCATCATCGGCCTCATCAAGGGCTTCACCGCGGTGGCGCAGGTGAACCCGGCCGAGAAGGCCGAGCTGCTGAGCGCTTCGATCTCGGTGGCCATGAACAACACGGCCTTCGCGCTGATGGTGGCGATTCCCTTCCTGCTCATCCACGCCTTCCTGCAGGCGCGCGCCAGCGAGATCGTCGACAGCCTGGAGGCCGCCAAGATCACCTTCCTGAACCTGGTGCAGCGCCTGGCTGGCGAACCGCAGGGCGGGCGCGACCTGCGCGAGCCCCAGCAGGCGCCCGGCATGCGGGCGATGGGCACGGCCGACTGAGCGTGATGCCCGCACCAACGCACATCAAGGGGCCGCCATGAGACCGCGCCGTTTGCGCAAGGAAGTGCCGCACCTGGAGATCACCGCCTTCATCAACCTGATCGTGGTGCTGGTGCCCTTCCTGCTGTCCACCGCCGTGTTCACGCGGCTGGCAGTGATGGACCTGCAGCTGCCCGCGCAGCAATCTGCGGTGGAGCAGATCAAGGTCGACAACCTGCAGCTCGAGGTCGTGATCCGCAAGGACGCGCTCGAGGTGGGCGACCGCATCGGCGGGCTCATCCAGCGCATCGAACGCAGCGGCACCGAACACGACGTGAAGGCATTGCAGCAGCTGATGGTGATGGTCAAGGGCAAGTTCCCGGACAAGCGCGAGGCCACGCTGCTGGCCGAGCCCGACACCAGCTACGACCAGCTGGTGCAGGTGATGGACGCCGTGCGCGGCACCGTCACCGCGCAGGGGCCGAAGCTGGTGCGTGCCGAGCTGTTCCCGAACATCTCGGTGGGCGACGCGCCCCTGCTCAAGGACGTCAAGGACGTCAAGGGCGGCAACGATGGCAAGGCCGGCAAGACGCTGAAGGCCGCCGCCGCCACACCAGCCAAGGGGAACAGCTGATGGCCGTGCCGACCCCGCTGGAAAAGCGCGCCCAGCGCAAGGCGCGCAACAACCCGGCGAAGTACATGAACCTCGTCGCGCTGATCGACGATTTCACGATCCTCAACTTCTTCCTGCTGTCCTGAGCCAGCGGCGTGGAAACACTGGTCAGCCCGAAGGCTGTGCACCTGCCGCTGGCCAACAGCAACCAGCCGCCCAAGGACACCGTGGTGCTGGTGGTGGCCGGTGACGAGATCCTGGCCGCCGGGCGGCGCGTGGCGCTGGTCAGCGAAGCCATGGCCGGCAGCGACGACCTGATCCCCGGGCTCAAGGCCGAACTCGACCTGCTGGCCGCGCGCCCCGTGGTGCGCGCCGAGAACCGCAACAAGATCGAAAGCGACGGCCACGCCGTCACCATCATGGCCGACAAGGACATCCCCTACCAGCTGCTGCGCAAGGTGATGGCCACTTGCGCGAAGGCCGGCTTCAGCGATGTCTCGTTTGCCGTGCGGCAGAGGCTGGACGCATGATGGCCGCCACCGCCACTTTCGCCTTCCCTTCGTCGCCGCACCCGGCGCTGCCGGCCGGTGGCCTGCCGATGCTGGCCGGCCTGGCGCGCCGCGCCGCGGAACTGCCGTGGACGGTTTCGGCCGAAGACGAGCGGCGCTTTCGCCGCATCCTCAAGGGCATAGGCGCGCTGGTGCTGCTGCTGGCCGTGGTGCTGCCCTTCGTGCCGCTGCGCAAGGCCGAACGCAGCGAAGCGCAGCCGCTGCCGCCGCCGATGGCGCGCTTGCTGCTCGAACGCCAGCCCACGCCGCCCGCACCGCCGCCGCCCAAGCCCGAGGCCGCCACCGAAGTGGCGCAGGCCAAGCCAGAAGCCGCCAACGACAAGCCCATGCCCGTGACGCCGCCGAAGAAGGCCGCCCCGGTGCCCGAGGCGCGCCGCCCCATAGAAGGCAAGCCGCCCGGTGAAGTGGCACTGGACAACGCGCGCCGCAAGGCCAGCGGCGTCGGCCTGCTCGCGATGAAAAACGAACTCGCCGACTTGAGCGGCGCACCGGCCGCGGTGCAGCTGCGTCAGGACATCAGGCCCGGCCCGGGCGTGGGCACCGGTGTCGGCGTGGGCGTGGGTGCCGGCACCGAGGCCGGCGTGCCGGTGCGGGCGCTGATCACCAGCAACGCCACCCACGGCAGCGGCGGCATCAACACCGCGGGCTATAGCCGCAACACCGGCGGCGGTGGCCTGGCCGGCCGCGCCACCACGCTGGTCGAAGGTGTGGCCGGCGGCGGCGGTGGCGGCGGCCCGGGCGGCGGCGGTGCGCGCGACGGCACGGGCAGTGGCAGTGGTGTGGGCGGCGGCGGTGGCAAGGGTGGCACGCTGGCCAAGGGCAGCAGCGGCAAGTCCAGCCGCAGCATCGAGGACATCAAGCTCGTCTTCGAGCGCAACAAGGGCGCCATCTACGCGCTCTATAACCGTGCGCTGCGCGACGAGCCGGCGCTGCAGGGCAAGGTGGTGCTGGAGCTGAAGATTTCGCCGGCCGGCAGCGTCGAGGGCCTGCGCATCGTGAGCAGCGAACTGAAGGCCGAGGAACTGGAGAAGAAGCTGCTGGCGCGCATTCGGCAATTCGACTTCGGCGCCAAGGACGTCGACGTGATGGTCGTCACCTGGCCGGTGGACTTCCTGCCTTCCTAACCCACGCGGCACCCGTCGCGGCCGCGGGAGGCCTGGTCCGCTCGCCAAGGCGCAAGCGGGCCTGCGACGCATTGTGTGCGCGGGCGTGTGAACCGGTAGCGCCAAATGCAAGAAGCACAAACGGGGTCAGCGACGCGCATGGTCGCGACGATAGGCACCGATGGCCGCGATGATCATGCCGACAATGCCACTGCCGATCATGAGTTCACCCAGGATGTGGTGCGCGCCGCCCACGGGCCGCAACATCAGCATCGCGCCGCCGATCACAAGCGATGCGAAGGTGACCGCGCGGGCAAGCCGTTCCAGGTTGCGGCTGAAGCGGGCGCCCAGGGCTTCCAGGCTGGGAAGACGACCCAGATCGCCTTGCGCGATGCGGCGCAGCACCCGCCGCGTGTCGCCCGGCGCGTCGAGGGCCAGACGCTCGATGTCGCGCGCCACCCGGGTGGTCTTCTCCTTGACATGCGCCAGCGAGAAGTGCTTCTCCGTCAGGCGCGTAATCTCCGCTCGAAACGACGCCATGTAGTCGTGCTCCGGGGCGAGCTTGCCGACCATCGACTCCAGGATCACGAAGGCCCGCGTCAGCAGCAGGAACTCGGCCGGGTTGTGAACACCGTTGCGGCTTCCGGCAGCCATCAGCGCATCGAAGGCACCGCCCATGGAAACCTTGGTGAGGTTGGCCCGGCGGATCTCGTAGAGCGCCGCCTTCATGTCCACCAGCAAGGTCGCGGGGTTCACTTCCGCGCTGGCCGGGGCCATTTCGAGATAGGCCTCGGTGGCGCTGCGTGCGTCGCCCTGCACGAGCGCTTCGAGCAGCAGGATCAGCGAGTCGCGCATGGCCTCGTCGAGCTCGCCGGTATTGCCGAAGTCGAGAAGCGACAGGCGCCCATCCGGAAGCACGAAGACATTGCCGGGGTGCGGGTCGGCGTGGAACAGACCCTCCTCGAAAATGGTCTGCAGCATCAGCGTGACGAGGGTGTTGATGGCGCCGGGCATCGCCTCCGGGTGTTGCTTGGCGTAGTGGTCGATCCGCTCGCCAGCAGAGAACTCCAGTGTCAGCACCATACCGGCCGTGCGCTCGGCCACGACGTCGGGGATCCACAGGTCGGGTACGTCGGCCACGGCGGCGCGGAACAGCACGATCGAACGCGCTTCGCGGCCGAAATCAATCTCGCGCTTCAGGCTCACGGCAAACTCGCGCACCACCACGGGCAGGTCGAAGGCGCGCAAGCTCCGGAAGACGCGTTCGCCCAGCGCAATCAGAAAGCTCAGGGCCTGGATGTCGGTGGCGATCCTGGCTTCGAGGCCGGCCCGCTGCACTTTCACGGCCACGCGCCGCCCGTCCGGCAGCGTCGCCTCGTGGACCTGGGCGATGGTGGCGGCGCCCAGCGGCTTGTCGACGAACGTCGCGAACAATCTGGTCAAAGGCGCCCCCAGTTCGCCTTCGATCCTTGCGCGCACCTAGGCCATGTCCATCGCCGGCAAGTCGTCGTGCAGCAACTCCAGCTCTTGGGTGTAGGCAGCGGGCAGCAGGTCGTGCCGCATCGCCAGCACTTGACCGAACTTGAGAAACACCAGCCCGAGCTCCTCCAGGGCCTCTCGCACGTCCGTCGGCTTCGGCCAGCTGCGCCTGCCGAAAAGGGCGCCAGCGAAGCCGTGCCGTGCGAGCACCCCGAGGATCTGCATGAGCCGCGGGATGGCGCTCAGCCGGCTCTTTCGTGAATCGTTTCTTGCAGCCACAAGATCATCCCAAGCTTGGTCCCAGCGGAAGGCTCAGCGTGTGAGAGTTTTTCGAACGTGCCCGCGCGGCACGTGCAAAGGCGTCCGGTCTAGACGCCGCGCAGGCGCAAGGCATTGGCGATGACCGATGCCGCCTCAGGCTCATGGCCAGGGCGGCGATCATCGGTGACCGCAGTCACCCGGTGAAAGGAAACAGCGCGCCAGCCGCGGGCAACGCCGGCTCCAGCGTCATCCCGCACTTCGGGCAGTTGCCCGGATGGTCCAGCCGGACGTCGGAGTGCATCGGGCAGGTGTAGACGGTGCCGGCCGATGGGGCCAGGCCAAAGCCCGGACGGGTGCGGTTGGCGAGCGGCGACTCCGGTGGGCTGTGACCGCTGTGCCCGGTGGGGTGGTGCCGCGTCGATATGTCCATGGTTCAGTTCTCCTTGTCCGCCGGTCTGTTCGGCGTGTGGGCATGCCCGCGAAGTCCGCCATGCCTATGGAACAGGTGCACCACCGGACTGGCCAGGCGCAGCACGGGCGTACTGCTTCAGCGCGGAGCCATCTTCATGGCGCCGTCGGTCAAGGCGGCCTTCACCCTGTCCAACCGTTCGCGGACTTCATGGGCGACGCGCGCCACCTCGGGGTTGGTGGTCATCTGCAGCACCGCCACCGGGTCCATGAATCCGACGACCAGTTGGCCGTCTTCTTCCTGACGAACGACGACATTGCAGGGCAGCAACAGACCGATGTCAGGTTCGGCCGTCAACGCACGGTGGGCCAGCGGTGGATTGCAGGCGCCGAGGATGCGATAGGGCCGCCCGTCGATGCCGAGCTTGGCCTTCATGGTCGCCTGTACGTCGATCTCGGTCAGGATGCCGAAACCCTCGGTCTTGAGGGCCTCGGTCACCTGGGCAACGGCCTGCGCGAAGTCCTGCTTCGGCAAGACGCAGTGGAAGCCGTAGGCGGAAGCGGACGGTGAACGTGAGGTCTCGGGCGTGGCGTTCATGGCAGCACCCCTCACTTCATGGCCGGCGCGGGGGGCATCCGGTCCGCCATCATGTCCATCATCATCTGCATCATGGCCATGTGGTCAGTCATCATCTGATGGCGCTTGGCCATGTCCATCGGCATGCCTTTGCCGCCGCCCATGCCAGCCATGCCGCCCGGCGCACCCATGCCCTGCATGCCCTGCATGCCTTGCATGCCTTGCATGCCTTGCATGCCTTGCATGCCGTGCATTTCCTTCATCATCGCCATGCCGCCTTGCATGGCCTTCATGTGGTCGGCCATCAGGGCTTGGCGCTCTGCGGGCGTCTTGGCGCCCATCATCTTCTGGTGCATCTCCTGCATGGCCTTCATGCGGGGCTCCATCGCGGCCATGGGCGCGGGTGCAGCCATATTGGCCATGCCGGGCGAAGCCGGTGCAGCGTTCATGGCACCGGGGCTGGCACATGCAGTGGCAAGGGTGGCGATAGACAAGGCAACGAGTGTGCGAATGGCGGTCATGGTGAACTCCTGAGGGGTTGTGGATCCGGTGTGGACCCGGAAGGACGGGGATAGACGCAGGCTGCTCTGACGCCCGGCAATGACGGCACGCCACAGACGGGCCGATCGACGGGTCGAGTGGTGCGGCGAAGGCCCGGGCAACGGCTTGCGCCGGCGGCCCGGCAGAGCGCGCTAAATCATCAACCGCAACAAACGGAGGAACAGCGGCGGCCCGACAGAGGCAGGCCGTTCGGCCGGCGCCCACAGAAAGGCAGGGGCAACAGGCGCCGCCGGCGGCCATGGCACGCTGGCCACGACGGTGGGGCCAAGTACGTCGGCCTGAGCCGCTTTGCTCTTGGTGAGCGCCGAAGACTCGTCAGCGCAGAATCTCAGGCATCCCGCCTCGGCGCTGCCGTCGCCGGGTCCATCGCCCTCGCCTTCAACTTCGCCTTGATGATGGACCTGCTGGACCTGTCGCGCCGCTGGCCCAGCGGTATCCCCGGCCACAGCGCCTGCGTGCGACGAGATGGAGCCAGGCCCGCCTTGCAGGCTCTGTTGAGTCAGGCACGCGTTAGCGACCCCGGACAGCAGCGCGAACATCCACGCGAACAGCGTCACACACGCGGTGTGGCGCAGCTGTCGGCGGGTGAAGGGCAGCGTCAGCATTAAAACCTTCGATGGTCTCGTTCGGGATCAGGAAGGCGCATGGCCATGGACTGATCGGTGTCAGGGCACACCCCGTCGAGGGTGGATGCCTTCATCTGCAAAAGGCAATCCGTTGCCCAGCGATGGGGGCGCTTCATCACTTGCGTTTTTGCATGATCACCCACGCCACGAGGCCAACAACGACGACAAGCAGGACTGGCAACCAATAGCCGCCGTAGCCGCCCATCCAGCCACCACCGCCCATGTTGCCGTTCATCATGGGCCCGTTTTGCGCCAAGGCGGCACCGGTCAGGAACAGGGGCACCGTACCGACGGCCACAGCAAACAAGTTCTTCATGACAACTCCTTTTCAACACGATGGGCCGGCTTGCCACGGGCGCAGGCCGTACGAAAACAGCGTGGCATCAGACTTTCAAGCCGCCGCAGGCTGATCGGTCCCGTCTTCGTGCGTCCCTGATCGCGGCCTTGCGCCCTGCAACGCCCTGACCTGGAGTCATTGCAGGCAAAGCGGAAAGCGCGAACGTACGCTGAGCAGATGCCATGGTCTGTACGCCAACGAACATCTACGCAGGGCTCGGCGCAGTGCCGTTGAAACCCGCGATTCAGCGTTCGCCGGCAGGGACAGAGACCTCCGGGGCTGCCCGCAGGAAACCACGACGCCGGGCCCTTGCGCGCTTGCAGCGGCGCCCGGGGTAGCCCCCCATCGGCGGTGCGGACCTGCTGCCGCCAACGCCGCCGCACCCAAGAACTCGACGGCGCCAAGGCCGGGCAGGACAAGCCGGCGACGGGACATCCGCCATGCTTTCACACCCTCAATCATCACCCTGCCTCTGGCTCGCGACAGCTTGACTTCGCACCCCGCCCGAGCGCCGTTGAACCGCCGGTCGCCACCTGCCACCGGCGAGTCCACGGCATCAACACTCAGACCAGCGGCACCCGCCCCGCTTCGCGCGCCACCAGCCCGGCGCGCAGCTTCTTCAGCCGCTCGTGCGGGTCTTCCTTGGCCACCTGCTCGCCAAGCTTCATCTCGGCGATGAAGCGGCTGGGTATGGCCTGCACCGTATCGCGGCCCTTCTTGCGCCGGCGCAGCGTGCTCACCACCAGCGTGGTGCGGGCGCGCGTGATGCCCACGTACATGAGGCGGCGCTCTTCTTCCAGCCGCTCGGGGGTCATCGGCTCGGCGCTTTCGGCACCGCTCTGGAAAGGCAGCAGGCCTTCGTTGACGCCGGCCAGCACCACGTGCGGCCACTCCAGACCCTTGGCGGCATGCAACGTGCTCAGCGTCACCACGTCCTGCTCGTCGGCGCGGTCGGCCAGGCTGATGATGATGGCGATGGTCTGCGCCACTTGCAGCACCGTCTGCCGTTCAGTTTCGAAGGTAGCGCCGGCCTCCTGCGAGACCTCGCCGCCGCAACGCCTGGCGATCCAGTCGACGAAGTCGAGCACGTTGCTCCAGCGCGCGGCGGCGAGTTTCTCGCTGTCTTCGCCGTCGTGCAGATGCTGTTCGTAGCCGATGTCCTTCAGCCAGCCCAGCAGCAGCTTCTTCGCGTCATCGGCGCCGGTGGTGTGGCGCGCGCGGTGCTCCAGTTCGCTGACTTCGCGGCCGAACTGCTGCAGCGCCTCGACCGCCTTGCCCTTCAGTGAAGCCGACAGGCTGGGCGCAAACAGCGCCTCGAAGAGGCTGCTCTTCCACTTCGCCGCGAACTCGCCCAGCGAGCCCAGCGTGGTGTGGCCGATGCCGCGCTTGGGCGTGGTGGCGGCGCGCAGGAAGGCGGGGTCGTCGTCCTGGTTGACCAGCAGGCGCAGCCAGGCGCACAGGTCCTTGATCTCGGCACGGTCGAAGTAGCTCTGCCCTCCGCTCACTTTGTAGGGTATCTGCGCGGCACGCAGCTTCTGCTCGAAGACACGCGCCTGGTGGTTGGCGCGGTAGAGGATGGCGAAGTCGGCGAACCTGTTGCGGCCGTCCCCGACCGCGGAGGCGGTCGCCATGTTTCCTGCGCGCAGCGCCTGGATGCGCGACACCGCGCGCTCGGCCTCGTGCTCCTCGCTGTCGCAGTCGATCAGCTTCACCGGCTCGCCGTCTCCGAACTCGCTCCACAGCTTCTTCTCGAAGATCTTCGGGTTCTGCGCGATCACCGCGTTCGCGGCGCGCAGGATGTACCCCGTGCTGCGGTAGTTCTGCTCCAGCGCGATGACCTTCAGCTTGGGAAAGTCCTGCGGCAGGCGCTTCAGGTTGTCGATGGTGGCGCCGCGCCAGCCGTAGATGCTCTGGTCGTCATCGCCCACCGCGGTGAAGATGCCACGTTCACCGACCAGCTGCTTGAGCAGGTCGTACTGCACCGCGTTGGTGTCCTGGTACTCGTCGACGAGCACATGGCGGAACTGCGCCTGCCACTTCGCTCGCACCTCGTCGTCGCGCTGCAGCAGCGCCAGCGGCAGGCCGATGAGGTCGTCGAAGTCCACCGCCTGGTAGGCCGTCAGGCGCTCCTGCACCAGGCGCATCACGCGCGCGGCCACCTGCTCGTCGGCGTCGGTGGCCGCGCGCGCCGCGGCCTCGGCGTCCAGCCCCTGGTTCTTCCACAGGCTGATGGTCCATTGCCAGCGCTTGGCCAGCGCGGCGTCGGTGGTGCCGCCGGCGTCGCGCACCACGCCCAGCACGTCGTCGCTGTCGAGGATGCTGAAGTTGGGTTTCAGGCCCAGACGCTGGCCGTCGCTGCGCAGCAGGCGCACGCCCAGGCTGTGGAAGGTGCTCACCGCCAGGTCGCGCGCCGCTTTCGGGCCCACCAGCGCCCTGGCGCGTTCACGCATCTCGGCCGCGGCCTTGTTGGTGAAGGTGATGGCTGCGATCTGCTTGGGCTCGAGCCCGCTTTGCAGCAGCCGCGCGATCTTGTGCACGATGACGCGCGTTTTTCCCGAGCCCGCGCCGGCCAGCACCAGGCAGGGGCCGTGCAGGTGGTGCACGGCTTCCATCTGGGCGTTGTTCAGGGAAACGGGGGCGGCGGCTGGGCTCATCGAGGGCGGCGGATCATAGCGGCCCCACCACGGCCGACCGGCCGGCCGCGGTGTTCAGCCGGGCAGCATGAAGCCCAGGTTGCGCTTGGCGGCGTCGAAGTTCGCCAGGTTCGGGAAGATGTCGGCCAGCGCGGTATCCGAAACGCCGAACCAGCGCCCCAGCGTGGCGCCGAGCTGGTCTACCGACACCTCGGGCAGCATGGCGCCGTTGCCCAGCTGGTCGGCGCTGCTGTCGAAGTTGTTGTTGTTGGCGTTCTTCACGCCGACGATGGGGTAGCGGCCGTACAGGTCGCCGCCCTTGACGGCACCGCCCATCACGAAGTGGTGGCTGCCCCAGCCGTGGTCGGTGCCGTCGCCGTTGCTGGTGAAGGTGCGCCCGAAGTCGCTGGCGGTGAAGGTGGTGACGTTGTTGCGTGCGCCTAGAGCGCCAAGCGATGTGTCGAAGTAGCGCATGGCGTGCGCGACGCGTGCGAAGAGGTCGGCCTGGCCGCGGTTCTGCAGGTCGTGGGTGTCGAAGCCGCCCACGCTGACGAAAAACACCTGGCGCCTGGCGCCGGTGGCGCCCGACAGACCTGCGTCGATCATGCGCGCCACGATCTGGAACTGCTGGGCCAGCGCGTTGAAGCTCTTCGCACCCGTCAGCGGGTTGTCGTAGAGCATCTTCGGGTCGTTGTTGCCGTTGTAGCCGCCGCTGGCCGGCGCGGTGCCGAAGGCGGCGTCGCTGGGCGCCTTCAGCGCGGCGCGCAGCGTGGTCTCGGCGTCGATGGAACGCTGCGAGACGGCCGCCAGGTCGCGCTCGAAGACATGGTTGCCGCGGCTGCTGGCGGCGATGCGCTGCAAGGCCGCGGCCACCTCGGTGGAACCGTAGACGCGGCCGTTGCCGTCGGCGCCCATGCGGATGGCGCCCCCGGTGCTCACCTGGTACTGCTGCACGTTCTGTCCGGCCAGCCACACCGCGTTGCCGGAGGCCGAGACCGAGGTGAACACGGTGCGCGTGTTCATCGCTGCCAGCGCATCGCCCATGCGCCCGCCCCAGCCCCGCGAAACGCCTTCGGCGGCCAGCGCCTGCCAGGTGTTCTGCTGGTCGTTGTGCGAGAACAGGCTGGCCGGTTTGGGGTGGCTGGCCTGACCGTACTGCGCCTTGGTGGTGGGCCGGATCAGCGGGCCGATGTTGGGCACGATGGCCAGCCGGCGGTCGCTGTCGAACATCGTCTGCAGGGTGCCCATGAGCGGGTGCAGCGCGAAGCCGCGGCCGTTGTTCAGACCCGCAGCGTTCAGCGGCCCGATCGGCAATACACCGCCCAGCCGTGCCGGTGAAGCCGCCGCCGCAGCGGCGTTGGCCACGATGCCCGGCGCCAGCAGCGCGATCGAGTCGGGTGCCTGGTTGCGCGTGCTGGAATAGGCCTGCCAGCTGGCGGCGTCGGTGGGCAACACCATGTTGTAGGCATCGTTGCCGCCGAACAGGAACAGGCAGACCACGGCCTTGTAGTCGGGCGCCGACTGCGCCGCGGCCGAGCCGGCGGCAAGCAGGTTCAGCGCCATCGGCGCGCCGGCGCCGGCCAGCACGCCCATCGTGCTGGCGTGTTGCAGGAAGAGGCGGCGGGCAGCGCGTGAAGGCGGCAGGCTCGGGTTCATGGGGGCGTCCTTGCTCATCACTTCACGACCTGGAATTCGGGGCTGGCCAGCACCAGCAGCAGCGCGGCGTTGACGCGGTTGCGCCTGGCGCTGTCGATGCTGGCCTGGTTGCTGCCGCTGGTGTTCAAGACCGGAATGGCGATGGTGGCCACGGCCGTGGCAATTTCGGCCTTCAGCGCGGCGCCGGCACTGCCGTAGGTGAGCTTCGAGGCGGCCCGCTCGACCAGTGCCGTGGCGTCGGCAGCCAGGGCCAGTTCGGCAGTGAAGTCGGGTTGGATGTCGCGCCGGTTCAGCACCACGCCGGCCACCGTGCCGTTGAACTGCCCGACGCCCGAGCCGACGTTGTCGCGCATGGCGTTCACCCACGCGGCCACGCTCGTCTCGTGCGAGATCTGCATCTCTGGCGCCACCAGGCCGGCTGTGGCGGCGGCGGTGCCGGGGGCCACGTAACCGGGCCGGTAGAAGTTGAACACCGACGGTGCGCGCAGCGGTGTCTGACCGAGCGACGTGGCCGGGTTGTCGGTGTTGCCGACGCGCCAGTTGCCGGTGTCGCTCTTGTGCGGAAAGGCGCGCAGGTAAGCGGCCAGGCGCAGCACGGGTTCGCGCAGCTTGCCCGAGGTGTCGTTCATGCGTCGCGCCTCGGGATGCATCAGCACGGCCTTGACCACCGTCTTCATGTCGCCGCGCACACCACGGCCGTTGTCGGCGAAGGCCTGCGAGACCGCGCGCACGTAGTCGGGGCTCGGGTTGCTGGTGACCAGGCGCTGGATCAGCTGGCGGCCGATGAAGGGGCCGACGTTGGGGTGGCCGGCCAGCTTGTCCAGCGCCGCCTTCAGGCTGGCGCTGGGGTCCGACGTGGTCTGCACCGCGATCGTCGTGCCCAGGAAGGTCTTGGCCTCGGTGCTGTGGTACTGCGGGTAGCCCAGCATGGCCTTGAAGCTGCGGTCGGGGTCGCTGACGCCGGCTTGGCTGCCGCTGGTGAAGCAGTTGTTGTTGGGCCATTCGGGGCAGGCCCAGCTCCAGCCGGTGAAGACCTTGGCCAGGCCGCTGATGTCGGCTGGCGTGTAGGTGTCGATGCCCTTGGCGCCGGTGGCGCCGTTAGCGCCAGCGCGCGCGCTGCCGTCGTCGTTCAGTTCGACGAGGCCGATGCTGAACAGCTGCATCACCTCGCGCGCGTAGTTTTCGTCAGGCACGCGGCCGGTGCGCAAATCGGCCTTCTGGTTGCGCAGGCTGGTGAGGTAGACACCCATCATCGGGTGGCGCGACACGGTCTCCAGCAGCTCACGGTAGGTGCCCAGGCCCTGCTCGCCCAGCATGTCCAGCCAGGCCGCCACGGCGCGCGGCGTTTCGGCCACGGTGCCGTCGGCCATGCTGATGACGAAGATCTGCGACAAGGCATAGGCCACGCGCTGCCGCAACTGGTCGGGGCCCGTGACGGCTTGCTTCCAGAAGCTCTCGAAGACCTGGTCCTGGCCGGCACTCGCCGTGGGCGTGGCGGCCTTGATGGCGGCGTCGGCAGCCTCCCACTTCAGGCGGTGGGAGGTGGCGGGCAACGCCAGCTGTTCGTCGATCCAGGCGGCGTAGCCAACCGACATCACACGGTCGATGTCGGCGTCCACCGGGCCGAAGCTGGCTTGGGCCAGGAAGCGTGAGGCCTCGTCGCGCGTGGCAGGCTTTTCCACCACCGCCACCGGCGGGGTGGTGACGGGCGGCGGGGTCGACGCCGAAGGTTCGCCGCCACCACCGCCACAGGCAGCAAGGGCAGAACCGAGAACAAGCGCGCCCACGGCACGCCAGGTGAATTGCTGCATGACACGGGCGACCTCGCGCTTGGCGCGCGGGCCGGTTGGGACCAGGCACGGAGTGCCCTTGGGCCGGAATGCGGATTCTGGGCAGCCGCGGCGGCCCCGGCGTGCCAAATCGTTTGCAGGCGGGCCGGCGCTTACCTATGGATGCGATTGAGTGCCGCGGCCGCCCTCATCCCAGCGCCGGCGCCAAGGCTCGCCGGGCATCGGTCTCGGACTGGCCCTGGCGCTGCGCCCAGTCGGCCAGCTGGTCTTCGCCGATGCGGCCGACGTTGAAATACACCGCTTCGGGATGCGCCAGGTAGCAGCCGCTGACGCTGGCCGCGGGGGTCATTGCCAGGCTCTCGGTCAGGGCCATGCCGATGTCCTCGGCCTGCAGCACGCGGAACATGTCGCGCTTGACGCTGTGGTCCGGGCAGGCCGGGTAGCCGGGCGCGGGGCGGATGCCGCGGTACTTCTCGGCGATGAGCTCCTCGACCGACAGCAACTCGTCGGGCGCGTAGCCCCAGAGGTCGGCGCGCACACGCTGGTGCAGGCGTTCGGCGAAGGCTTCTGCCAGGCGGTCGGCCAGCGCCTTGAGCATGATGGCACTGTAGTCGTCGTGGTCGTCGGTGAACTGCTTTTCCTTTTTTTCGATGCCCAGGCCGGCCGTCACCGCGAAGAGGCCGATGTAGTCGGCCTTTCCGCCTTGGTCTGCCCTGGGCGCGATGAAGTCGGCCAGGCTGCGGTTCGGCCGCTTCACGCCTTCCACCACCGGGCGCTCGGTCTGCAGACGCAGCGGGTTCCAGCGCAGCGCCACTTCGCTGCGCGTCTCGTCGGTGTAGATCTCGATCGTGTCGTCGCCCACGGTGTTCGCCGGCAGCAGCGCCACCACGCCGCTGGCCTGCAGCCAGCGCCCTTCGATGGCCCGCTGCAGCAGGCGCTTGCCGTCGCTGAACACACGCTGCGCCTCGTGGCCCACGACTTCGTCGCGCAGGATGTCGGGAAACTTGCCCGCCAGGTCCCAGGTCTGGAAGAAGGGGCCCCAGTCGATCGCGGCGGCGAGGTCGGCCAGGTCGTAGTTCTTGAACGTGCGGCGGCCGATGAACTTCGGCACCGGCGGCGTGTAGGCGGCCCAGTCGACGGCCGCCTTGTTGGCACGCGCCGCGGCCAGCGTCACCAGCGGCGTGGCCTTCTTCGCGGCGTGCAGCTGGCGCACGTGTTCGTAGTCGGCACGCAGCTCATCGAGGTACTTCGTGGCGCGTTCGTCGCTGAGCAGGTCGGAGCACACGCCGACGCTGCGCGACGCATCGGGCACGTAGACCACGGGCCCTTCGTAATGCGGCGCAATCTTCACCGCCGTGTGCACGCGGCTGCAGGTGGCGCCGCCGATGAGCAGCGGCGTACCGCGCTCGCGGAAGTAGCTGTCGCGCTGCATCTCGGCGGCCACGTGCTGCATCTCTTCCAGGCTGGGCGTGATCAGGCCGGAGAGGCCGATGATGTCGGCGCCTTCGAGCTTGGCCTTGGCCAGGATGTCCTGGCACGGGACCATCACGCCCATGTTCACGACCTCGAAGTTGTTGCACTGGAGCACGACGGTGACGATGTTCTTGCCGATGTCGTGCACGTCGCCCTTCACGGTCGCGATGACGATCTTGCCCTTGGGCTTGGCCTCGCCGCCGCCGGCGATCAGCGTCTTCTTCTCTTCCTCGATGTAGGGCAGCAGATGGGCCACCGCCTGCTTCATCACTCTGGCGCTTTTGACCACTTGCGGCAGGAACATCTTGCCCTGGCCGAAGAGGTCACCGACCACGTTCATGCCGGCCATCAGCGGGCCTTCGATGACGTGCAGCGGCCGGCCGCCGTTGGCCGCGATGGCGCGCCAGGCTTCTTCGGTGTCTTCGACGATGAATTCGGTGATGCCGTGCACCAGCGCGTGGCTCAGGCGGTGGTTCACGTCGCCCACGCGCCAGGCCAGGCGCGCGCTGTCGTCCTTGGCCGCGCCCTTGGCGCTTTCGGCGACCTCGATCAGGCGTTCACCGGCGGTTCTCACCGGTTCGCCTTCTGCAAGGCGCGGGCGCCGGTTCAGCACGACGTCTTCGACGCGCTCTCGCAACACCGGCTCGAGGTCGTCGTAGACGCCCACCATGCCGGCATTGACGATGCCCATGTCGAGCCCGGCCTGGATCGCGTGGAACAGGAAAACGGTGTGGATGGCCTCGCGCACCGGGTCGTTGCCGCGGAAACTGAAGCTCACGTTCGAGACACCGCCCGAGACCTTCGCGCCCGGCAGGTTGGCCTTGATCCAGCGTGTGGCCTCGATGAAATCGACGGCGTAGTTGTCGTGCTCCTCGATGCCGGTGGCGATGGCGAAGATGTTGGGGTCGAAGATGATGTCCTCGGGCGGGAAATCGATCTCGTCGACGAGCAGGCGGTAGGCGCGTGTGCAGATGTCGATCTTGCGCTGGTAGGTGTCGGCCTGGCCCTTCTCGTCGAAAGCCATCACCACCGCGGCGGCGCCGTAGCGGCGCACCAGCCTGGCCTGGCGCCTGAACTCGGCCTCGCCTTCCTTGAGCGAGATGCTGTTGACGATGCCCTTGCCCTGGATGCACTTCAGGCCGGTCTCGATCACCGACCACTTCGACGAGTCGATCATGATCGGCACGCGCGCGATCTCGGGCTCGCCGGCGATCAGCTTCAGGAAGCGGTCCATCGCGGCCGCGCTGTCGAGCATGGCCTCGTCCATGTTGATGTCGATGACCTGGGCGCCGTTCTCGACCTGCTGGCGCGCCACGCTCAGCGCGTCCTCGAAGCGGCCCTCGAGGATCATGCGTGCGAAGGCCTTGGAGCCGGTGACGTTGGTGCGCTCGCCGATGTTGACGAAGAGCGAAGCGCTGCCGATGGCAACGGGCTCCAGGCCGGCAAGGCGCATCGGGGGCGGGGCTGAGGTCATGCTGCGGTCACTCCGGGGCCCGAAGGCGGTGGGGGAGTGAGCGCCGTTGCGGCCCGTGCACGCGGCGACGGGAGCCCGAGCCTGGCGGCGGCCGCTGGGGCCACCGTCGCAACGCTCCTCGGGCGAAGGGCGCATTTTAGGCGCGCCGCCCGTGCGGGCTCAGCGGCTGTGCGAAGTCAGGTGTGCCAGACTGCCCGCCGCGCTGATGCCCGGGCCGGCGCGGCGCGCCGCAGGCACCGGTGGGGCGCCCGGCGGCGCCTCGTCGAGCCCGGCCACGGTGCCCTCGGGCAGCGCAGCGGCGCTTGCGGCACCGCGGCGCATCGCCACGCCGACGGCCAGGATGTCGATGACCAGCAGGTGCAGGATGCGGCTGACCATGGGCACGTGCGTGGCCAGGTCTTCCACGTGGTCGACGATGAGCGCCACGTCGGCCTTCTTGGCCAGCGGCGAGTGGCTGGCGGTGATGGCCACCACCGCCGCGCCACGTTCGTGCGCGGTGTCGCACACGGCCAGCAGGTCGTCGATACGGCCACTGCTGCTGATGATCACCACCACGTCGGAAGGCTTCAGCACACGGGCGGCCAGCTGTTGCAGGCGTGGCTCGCAGTAACTGGCGCTGGGCAGGCCGAAACGCAGGAACTTGAACTGCGCGTCGTCGGCCACCACGCGGTAGTGGCCGACGGCGAAGAAGTCCAGCCTGTCGGCCGCAGCCAGCAGGTCGATGGCACGCACCAGAGTGTCACGGTTGAGCTGGTCGCGCACCTGCAGGATGGCACTGGCCGTGTTGCCCAGCACCTTGACGCCGAGCTCGAGCACCGAATCCGACCCCGTAACCTGGGTGTGCGTCAGCGGCACCGTACCCGACAGGCCCGAGGCCAGGCGCAGCTTGAAGTCGGACAGCCCCTCGCAGCCCAGGCTGCGGCAGAAGCGGATGACGGTGGGCTGGCTGACCTGCGCCGCCTTCGCGATGTCGGCGATGGGATCGGACAGCGCCGAGCGCGGGTGCGCCAGCACGTGGTCGGCCACCCGCTTCTCGGCCGGCGACAGGCTGTCGCGTGCACGCTGGATCTGCGACAGCAGCGCCGACCCCTGATCGGCCAGCAGCGCGCGCAGTTGCGCCGCCAGGATGGCCGCGGCGCCGTTGAAGGTGGCGTGCTCGGCTGTCACCACGTAGGTGGGAATGGCCTTGCAGTAGTCGCTGAAGCGGCCCTTGTCCTCGAAGCGCGCGCGGAAGCCCGAGCGGTCGAACCATTCACCCAGCCGCGGCACGATGCCGCCGCCGATGTAGATGCCGCCCAAGGCCCCCAGCGTCACCGCCAGGTTGCTGGCCGAGGTGCCCAGCACGTTGCAGAAGGCCTGCAGCGTCTCGGTGCACAGCGCGTCGCTGCCGTCGAGCGCGCGGCGCGTGATCTCGGGCGCGGCCAGCGCCTCGCCCGCCTGGCCGGCGTGCTGGCACAGCGCGTGGTAGATCAGTTCCAGCCCGCGCCCCGACAGCAGGCGCTCGAAGGACAGGTGCGGGAACTGCGTCAGCCCGTAGCGCAGGATGGCGATCTCGCGCTCGTCACGCGGCGCGAAGCTGGTGTGGCCGCCTTCGGTACCCAGCGCCACGTAGCCGTCGGCCAGCGGGATGAGGCCGCTGACGCCCAACCCGGTGCCGGCGCCCAGAACGCCGATGACGCTGTTCTCGCGCGCCGTGCCGCCGCCCACCTGGCGGCGCTGCGTGGGCGCCAGCCGCGGCAAGGCCATGGCCAGCGCGGTGAAGTCGTTGACCACCACCAGCGTGGCCAGGCCCAGCCGCTGGCGCATCTGCTCGATGCTGAACTGCCAGTGGTAGTTCGTCATGCGCACCGCGTCGCCTTCCACGGGGTTGGCGATGGCGATGGCGGCATGCTCCACGCCGCCCATCAGCCCGGCTGGCAGACCGTCCAGGTAGGCGGTGACAGCAGCGTGGAAGTCGGCGTGGTCGGCGCAGCGCAGCGACGCCGTGTGCTGGAACACGCCGGCTGCGGTTTCGAGCGTGAAACGGGCGTAGGTGCCACCGATGTCGGCAAGCAGGCGCGGGCTGGTGAAGGGCGTCATGGGCGGGTCGGTGACGGATAAGGGGTACACACGCCTTGCGGGCAGCGTTCAGCCCTCGCGGCGCCCGCAGCATACGACGTGAGCGACCCGGCTGTAGCTTGACTACAGGTTATCCCGGAGTAGGACGTTTCTTACTGGATCCCCTTGCCGCCTCACCGGGTGCGCGCCCTTGTTCAAGAACTGTAGTTTTGCTACCGTCCCGGCTTATTCTGCAACCCACGGCCGGAGTCGGCGCGCCCGACCGGAAGTCACCGCCCCGCCATGCCACCGCCAGTCGCCCCGACGCCGCCGCCGGCGCCTCCCGAAGCCACCGCAGCGCCTCCGTTGGCGCGCGCCGGCCTGGCACGGCCCTGGTTGCTGGCCGACATCGGTGGCACCAACGCGCGTTTCGGCTGGCTGGCCGAGGGCGCAAGCGCCGTGTCGCATGTCGCCACCCTGCCCGCCGCCGGCCACGCCGGCCCGGGCGAGGCCGCCACCGAATACCTGGCCGACGTGGCCCGCGCGCTTGGGGCCGCCTACCGGCCACCACGCGCCGGCGCCTTCGCGGTGGCCACCGCGGTGGGCGCCGACCGCATCGCCTTCACCAACAGCGGCTGGGCCTTCTCGCGCCGCGCCGCGCAGCAGGCGCTGGGGCTGGACGAACTGCTGATCCTCAACGACTTCGAGGCACTGGCGCTGTCGCTGCCGCGGCTGGCGGCCTCGCAACTGCGCGCGTGGTCCGGCGCCGTCGCCGCGCCACCGCCGCGCGCCACGCTGGCCGTCATCGGCCCCGGTACCGGCCTCGGCGTGGCCGGGCTGGTGCCCACGGCGCACGGCTGGGTGGCCGTGCCGGGTGAAGGCGGGCACGCCAGCCTGTCGGCCGCGGACGACTTCGACGCCGCCGTGCTCGCCGCCGTGCGGCGCGAACACACGCATGTCTCGGCAGAACGCCTGCTGTCCGGCATCGGCCTGCCGGTGCTGCACCGCGCCGTCGCCGAGGTGCTGGGCGCCAACGCCCCGGAACGGGCCGCCGAGCACATCGTCGAGTTGGGCCTCTCCGGCAGCGACGGGGTCTGCGGCCGCACGCTGGACAGCTTCTGCGCCCTGCTCGGCAGCTTCGCCGGCAACGTGGCGCTGGTGCTGGGCGCCCGCGGCGGCGTCTACATCGGCGGCGGCATCGTGCCGCGGCTTGGCGAACGGTTTTTCCAGTCGCAGTTCAGGCAGCGCTTTGAAGCCAAGGGCCGCTTCCAGACCTACCTGCAGGCCATCCCGACGCCGCTCATCACCGACACGCTGGCGGCGCTGAACGGCGCTGTGCAGGCGCTGGACCAGCACGGCGGGTGAAGCCGGGCGCGGGCATCCGCGATACTGCCGGGGTCGAACGTCCACCCGCCCTACCCGCCCGGAGACCTGCCATGTCCAAGCTGCTCAGTGCCATCGCCCTGCTGGCCTACACCCTCTCGGCCCACGCCGGCTCGCCGATGGGCGGCGCCCCGGTGAAGGCGACGGCGCCCAAGGCCAGCGCCAGCGCGGCCAAGGGCGCGCTGGCCAAGCCCGAAGTCAAGAAGGAAGAATCGAAGAAGGATGCACCGAAGAAGTGAGCGGGCCACCGGCCTAGCAGCCGCTCAGGCCGGCACCAGCTTCAGTTCGAAGGCGCGTTCCAGCAACCACAGCGCGGCCAGGAAGGCGATGAGCACGGAACCGCCGGCCAGCACCCCCCAGCGGTAGAAAGCGCCGCGGCGCAGCAGGTAGGCCACGGGCAGGAAGGCCGCCACGATGGCCAGTTGCCCGACCTCGACGCCGAGATTGAAACCCAGCAGCGCCAGTGCCAGCGCCCCCTGGGGCAGGCCCAGGTCGGCCAGAACGCTGGCGAAACCGAAACCGTGCACGAGGCCGAAGACGAAGGCGACGATCCAGCGCCGCCCCTCGAACACCGGCCGCAGGTTGTTCAGCGCTGCCAGCACCACGCTGGCCGCGATCGCCGACTCGACCAGCCGCGACGGCAGCGACACCAGCCCCAGCGCGGCCAGCGACAGCGTGATCGAGTGCGCCACAGTGAAGGCGGTGACGATGCGCAGCACGTCCCAGAACGCAGTGCGGAACTGCGACACCGGGTGCCACTGGTGCGCCGCACGCGGGTCGCCGCCGCGCACCGTCCACACCCCAACGGCCGGCAGCAGCAGCGAAAGCAGGAAGAGGACGTGGTCGAAGCCGATCCAGATGTGCCACACCCCTTCGCGCCCGTAGTCCTGCAGCGTCTGCAGGCCGCTGGCCCCGACCTGCAGGTCGAAGCGCTGGCGCGGCGCCTGCGGGCCCAGCACAGCGGTGCGCGTGGCGCCCTGCGCCGTCAGGTTGAGCAGGCCGCGGTGCTGCGGGTCGATGTCGGCAAACAGCGTGTACTGCAGTTCCAGCACGTGCGGCACGGCGGTGCTGCTGTCGCAGGTCCAGGCCAGCGGCATGACGGTATAGGCGCCGTCGGTGTGTTCGTCGACCTGCTGCGCGCCCACGGCCAGCGTGCAGGCGTGTCCGTCGGACTGCAGCGCCAGCCGCGCCGCGGCGTAAGCGGCGATGTCGGTGTGGCGGCTGCGCACTTCGCCCCAGGTGATATTGCCGTCGCCGTCGGCGTCGAGGCCGATCGCGAAGTCGAGGTCGCGCAGCGCGATGTCCCAGCGGCCGCTGATCTGGTTGCCCGCGACGGTGATGGCGAGGTAGCTGTCCGAGGGTTTGTGCGCCCAGACGCCGGCCGCCAGGCACATCAAGAGCGCGGCGACACAGGCGCGCAGCGCGCTCACTCAACTACCCTCTGCGCTTCGCGCGCCGGGATGAGCGCTTGGGGACGGCCCGGCGCGCTCACTGGTGCACCTTGGGGCCTGCGGCCGCCAAGCGGGAGTGCGTCCTCGGGAGACGCTGCGGGCTCATGACAATGCCTTCAGCCGGGCGACCAGCGTTTGCAGTGCGGCGCTCTCGATGCGCGACGACGCCATCCAGGCCAGCACTGGCGCCGCGGCGCCGGCGTCGCGCGCCGCCAGCGCGGCTTCCAGCAGCACGCGGGCGTCGGCCGGCTCACGCTGCACGGCCCAGTTCTGTTGCGCCAGCACCAGCGCCCGGGCCGTGTCAAACTGCAGTGCCAGCACAAAGCGCGACTCTTCCTTCTGGTGGGTGCTGTCGCCGCGGCGGCGCGCGGCCTCGAAGCGCGCCGCCAGTTCCTCGGCCAGCCGCGGCGCGCGCGGGTCGCCGGCGGCGCGCGCGGCCAGCGCCAGGCGCAGCAGCAGCACGTCTGCGCGGCCGGCTTCCTGCAGCAGGACCAGCACCTCGCCAGCGCGGCCGCGGTCGAGCAGGAAGTCGGCGTAGGCGGCCTGCAGGTAGACGTCGGGCACGCCCAGCGCCAGCGCCTGGCGAAAGGCGGCTTCGGCGGCAGCGAAGGCGCCGCGCCGCTCTTCGGTCTCGGCCAGCCGCGTCAGCGCCCACAGCCGCTCCTCGGCCGGGGCGTCCGGCGTGCGCTGCAGCGCCGCCCGCAGCGCCGCCACGGCCGGCGCTGCGCGGCCGCTGACGGCGTCGACCTGCGCGCGGCAGCCGGCTCCCACCAGCGGCGGGGCCAGCGGCGCCAGGCGCTCGCAGCTGGAACGCGCCTCGTCGTAGCGCGCACTCACCATCAGGATGGCGATGCGCCACGCCCAGGCGTCGCCCAGCGTGGGCTGCTCGACCAGCGCTGCGTCCAGGTCGGCCAGCGCGGCATCGAACTGGTGGTCGAACTGCAGCAGCTTGGCGCGCAGCACGCGCAGCGCCACGGGCGGCTGCGCCAGCGCCCACCAGGGCTGCAGCACGGCCTGGGCGTAGCCGATGTAACGCGGGTCGCCCTCCGCCGCCACCTCTTCGAAGTAGCGCTGCGCCAGCGCCACCGCGGCCGTCTGGTCCTGCGGCCAGGCGCGCCAGGCGGCGCGCAGCGCAGCCATCTCGCGGGCGCGCGGGTCGCTGCGGCGTGCAGGCACGGTGGCCAGCACCTCGGCATCGCTGCCGGGGGTACGGGGTGCGGCGTGAAGGGAGCTGGCGCTGAGCGAGGTGATCACCACCAGGCAGAGGCTGGCGGCGGCAAGGGCGGGAGAAAGGGGCACGGCGCGGATGGTAGCGGGGCGGCGTCGGCCGGGTGTGGCGGCTGCCGACGGCCGCCCGCTGCCGACGCCGGCCCGCTGACGGCGGCGTCTGCTGCCGCACAGACAGGCCTGCGCAGCCCTGGCAGCGCCTGTCAACCGACCGGCCGGGACGCGCGTTGTGACTCCAGCCAGTGGGTCTGGGCGGTTTCCGCCCGAACTACCGGTCGTGCGGCGAGCCGGGTTGTCCGGGGCGTCGGACCCGCGTTTGCATGTTCCACCATTCCTCATACGAGAGAGACACCATGACCAAGTTCCTGAGCGCCCTGACCCTGCTGGCCTTCGCCTTCGCCGCCAACGCCGCTTCGCACGCCGGCGCCGCCCCGATGAAGGCCGACGCTGCCAAGCCGGCCGCCAGCGCCGCCAAGGCCGACGCCAAGAAGGATGCCAAGAAGGAAGAAGCCAAGCCGGCCGCCAAGAAGGAAGAAGCCAAGAAGTAATCTTCTTGCTTCGTCCGCACGAAGGGCAGGCGCCGACACGCCTGCCCTTTTTGCTGTCCGCTTCACTTTGCGTTGCGGCGGGCTCGCGGGCTCAGGGCAGCGTGACGATGCCGCTGTCGTCCATCACGCGCGGGCCGTCGGCCGCGCCGCCGCCCAGGCTGTAGGGGCCGGCGACCGGGCCCAGCGCGCGGTAGCCGCCGTCGTAGTCCCAGGTCGTGACGAAGAGGCGCAAGCCGCGCAGCGAGGGCAGCCGCCCCAGCGCCGCCGCCGGCAGCGTCAGGCTCACCGTGCGCACGCCACGGTCGACGGCCAACGTCGCCGCCGGGGTGACCGGCCTGCCCTCCCTGTCGGCGCTGGCACCCTCGAAGCCGTGCAGCGCGTTCGACCAGCCACCCGCCCGCAGCCGCAGGTGCCACCGCATGCCGCCGGGCAGCGTGCCGTGCTGCAACGGCATCACGGTGGCGCCGTCGTCGCGACCCGGCAGCTCGACATAGACCGTGAAGGCGACGTGGTCGAAGCCATTGGCCGGGTTCCAGGTGGTGCTGATCTCGTTCATCGTCAGCACCAGGCGCAGCGCGCCGCCTGCGGTTTCGACGCGCAGATGGCGCAGGTCCATCAGGCCGCGGCTGCCCCAGCCGAGGTCCGTGGGATAGGTGGTGCGGCCGTCGGGGCCGTGGTCGTCGCCGGCGGGGTCGGGCTGGTTCACCACCGTCTGCCATGGGCGCTGGACCTGAAAGCGCAGCGCCGGCGACACCGCCCCGTCGCCCGCCCAGGCGACCACGCTGTGCCGGGTGTTCGCATCCACCATTTCCGCGGTGTCGACCACCGCCTGCCAGCGGCCGTCGGCCGCGGGGACGACGGTGGTGGCCCGCGAAAGGTCGCCGTCGACCACGAGCTGCAGCGCCGCCACCCCGCGGGCCGTGCCGCCGAGCGTGAAGTCGCCGCTTTGGCGCTCGACGGTGTCGGCGGCCCCGGCCGCGGTGTCCAGCGTGACACGCGCCGCGCCGGCCGGCGGCACGCCCTGCCGCGCGCCCGCCACCCACACCTGGCCGCTGCGCGGCGCCAGCGGCAGCGACAGCCGGCCGCCTGCGCCCACCGCCAGGTCGGCGGGGCGCCCCTGCAGGCCGTGCACGCCGCGCAACACGGTGCCCGGCGCCAGGCCGGTGTCCAGCCCCGGCAACAGGCTGTCGCCATCGGCGGTATTGAAGACGACAAAAACCGAACCGGCGCCGGCGCGGCCGGCGCGGGTGTCCATGCGCCAGGCCAGCGCACCGGGGCGCGCCGCGTTGCCGTGCAGCACGGTCGGCATGCCGCGCGACAGCACCCGGTGCGTGCGGCGCAGCGCGGTCAGTTCGGCGATCGCCCGGTACAGCGGCGCCTGGGTGTCGTAGCGGTCGCGCCCGCCCGAACCCACGCCGGCGGCGAACATGGCGGCGCGCTGCGCGGTGTAGGCCTGCTCGGTGCCGTAATAGATGACGGGTATGCCCGGCAGCGTCATCAAGGCCAGCAGCGCCTGCTTCAGGCCGGCCTCGCTGCCGCCGGCCAGGAAACGGTCGACATCGTGGTTGTCGACGAAGCTCGGCATCAGGTGGGGGCGGCGGTGCACCCGCATCATGCTGTCGATGCGTTCGCCCAGTTCCGCGGGCGGGCGGCCGCGCGCGAAGGCGTCGCCCAGGGCGCCGTAGAGCGGGAAGTTCAGCATGCCAGGCAGCAGCGCCTCGCCTTGCGGGCCGCGCATGTAGCCTTCGATCTTGCGCGCCTGGGTGTCGTCGCCCGGGCGGTCGATGCCAAAACCTTCGCCGAAGACATGGAAGTTGCGCCGGCCGGTGCGCCGCGCTACCTCCAGCACCCCCGGCGCCTTCGGATCGCGGGACCGCAGGAAGTCGTTGAAGTAGTCGGGCGCCACGTAATAGGCCGTGTCGACGCGGAAGGCGTCGACGCCGACCTCGCGTATCCAGTGGCCGTAGCTGTGCCGCAGCGCGCGGCGCACCACCGGGTTGCCGGTGGCCAGGTCGTCCAGGCCGCTCATCTGGAAGGTCTGCTCCTGCAGCGCGTCGTTGTAGTCACGCACGTCCGGTGTCCAGTGGTAGATGCCGGCCTGCCGCGCTGCGGGCTCGCGCGGGTCATTCAGGTCGAAGGGCGGTTGCGAAGGCCGTGGCACCGGCGGTGTGGCGGTGTAGGGCAGGTAGCCACGCGCCGGGTCGGTGGCCGTCCAGTCCGGCCCATAACCGAAGTAGTTGCCGGTGTGGTTCACCACGATGTCCTGTACCAGCACCATGCCGCGACGATGGAGTGAGTCGGACAGGCGGCGGTAGTCGTCCAGGCTGCCCAGGTGGCGGTCGACCAGCGTGAAGTTTTCGGCCCAGTAGCCGTGATAGCCGGCGTAGTCGCCTACCGGGTCACGCCACTGGTTGGCCACCGGCGGCGTGATCCACAGGCCGGTGACCCCCAGGCCGCGGATGTAGTCCAGTCGCTGGCGCAGGCCGGCCAGGTCCCCGCCCTGGAAATACGCACCGTCGCCAGGACGGTATTCGCCCGCGCCCTGGTCGTTGTTGGCCGGATTGCCGTCGGCAAAACGGTCGGTCATCACAAAGTACAGCACCTGGTCACGCCAGTCGGGCGAGGGCCGGTGCAACTGCAGGGCTGCCGCCTGCGGCGCGGCACAGGCGGCACTGCAGGCCAGGGCCGCAGCCCGCAATCCGGCACGCAGCCAGCTGCCGGCGCGTGGCACGGGCGGGCCTCCGCAGGGCCCCCAGAGGGCAGGACTGTTGTTTTCTTTCACTGTAGTTTGGCTACAAATCAATCTGCCCGGGACATGCCGATTCCCCAATCCGGTGCGTCTTATCAGTCTACAGAGGACGAACCAACGAAGTAAGCGGGTTTGCACGGCCCGAAAGCCTGCACGCCGTTGCACCGATCTAGGGTTTCCGAAGGGGTTCGCAAAATCTAGTTTTGGTACATATTCCCCCCCGCACGGCACGCCTTCACCATTCAGGGTGATCCCCAAGGGCCGGCGCCGACACAAGTTCCTCGCCCCACACGAGTCTCAGGAGACAGCAGATGAAAAGTTCCAAGCCCCGTCGCGGCGCGCCGCGCACGATGCTGCAGGTCACCCCGGTGGCCGGCGCCGTGGCCGCGATGCTGCTCGGCAGCGCGCTGGCCCAGGCGCAGCAGGCACCCGCCGAGGGTGCCGCCGCCCAGGTCATCACCATCACCGGCATCCGGCGCGGCATCGAGAGCGCCATCAACGTCAAGAAGAATGCCGACGGCGTGGTCGAAGCCATCTCCTCCGAAGACATCGGCAAGCTGCCCGACACCACCATCGCCGAATCGCTGGCCCGCTTGCCCGGCGTGACCACGCAGCGCACCAAGTCCGGTGCCGCGTCGACCATCAGCATCCGTGGCCTGGGCCCTGACTTCAACGGCTACTTGCTCAACGGCCGCGAACAAACCAGCGTCGGCGACAGCCGCGCGGTGGACCTGAGCGTGTACCCGGCCGAATTGATCGCCGGGGCCACGGTCTACAAGACCGGCGACGCCTCGCTGATGACGGCAGGTCTGGCCGGCACCATCGACAACAAGCTCGTCGATCCGCTGTCGTTCACCAAGCGTGTGGTTGCCGGCAACGCCCAGAAGATCACCACCGGCAAGGGCCTGCCTGTCGAAGGTTCGGGCAAACGCTACAGCCTGACCTACATCGACCAGTTTGCCGATCGCACCATCGGTGTGGCGTTGGGCTTCGTGAAGGCCGACGGCACCACCAACGAACTGGGCAGCGGCGGCTGGGGCGACGCCACCGTGCAGGCCACCACCACCACCGGCCAGGTACTGCAAGGCGTGAAGGTGCTGACCTTCGGCGGCGGCCTGGACAACTACAAGAACCGGCGCGTCACCGACGAGCGCACCGGCTTTGTCGGCATCCTGGCCTACAAGCCCAACAAGGACATCCGTTCGCAGTTGGACCTGTACTACGGCAAGATAAAGACCGAAGCCAAAGAGACACGCCTGCAAGGCGGCCTGGGCGGCCCCATCACCAACGCCACGGTCGTCAACGGTATCGCCACCAAGGGCACGTTCCAGCTGGGCGCCGGGCCCAACGGCTTGATCAACCGCATCGAATCGATCTTCGACGACGACAAGATCCAGTCTGCCGGCTGGCGTACCGAATGGGCCTTCGCACCGGGCTGGAGAGGCACGCTCGACATCAGTGCCAACTCGGCCAAGCGCGTGGAACGCAACATCGAGGCTTACTCGGGCGTCAGTACCGGCGCCGACACGCTGACCTTTGACGTGACCGGCGGCCCTGTGCCGCAGCTGACGCTGGGCCGGCCGCTGGACTACACCAACCCAGCCACGATCAAGATCCGTGATCAAACGGGTTGGAGCGGTGTGAACTACCCGGATGGCACCACCGTGCCGCAGGCCGGCTATTCCAAGGGCCCGACCATCGACGACAAGGTCAACGCGCTGCGCCTGGACTTCCGCAAGGACCTGCCCGACAACGGCTACCTGACCGACGTGCTGTTCGGTGGCAATTACACCAAGCGCACCAAGGACCGCAGCACCGACGAAGGCCTGATCATCTCGGCGGCTGGCGTGGGCCGCTCGCCCATCGACTTCCCGGGCAGCGCGTATGTGGAGACCAACATTGGCGGCACCGGCTTGAACACCTTGACGTTCGACCCCGGCACCGACCTGTGGCCCGGCGCGATCATCCTGCGCAAGTACAACGACGACATCCTGTCCAAGACCTGGGGGGTGGAAGAAAAGGTCATGACCCTGTTCGCCAAGGCCAACGTCGACACACAACTGGCGGGCATTCCGGTGCGTGGCAACGTGGGTTTGCAGCTGGTCAACACCGACCAGTCTTCCGCGGGCTTCCAGGCGCAGGTCGACTCGTCGGTGACCTTGACCAACCCGGCTGGGGGTTTGCGCACGGCAGGCACCAAGTACACCGACGTGCTGCCGAGCATCAACCTTGCGGGTGACCTGGGCAGCGGGAACGTGCTTCGCTTCGGCGCAGGCCAGCAGATCGCGCGCAACAACCTCACGGACATGCGCAACTCGTTCGCCGCGTCGGTCAACACCATCGTCAACAACGGGCCGGTGGGCATCTTCATCGGCTCGGCGGGCAACCCCAACCTCAAGCCCATGAAGGCGATGGCCTTTGACCTGGCGTACGAAAAGTACTTCGGCAACAAGGGCTACATCGGCGCGGCGGTGTTCTACAAGAAGCTGGACACCTACGTCACGTCCACCACCACCATCAACTACGACTTCACCGACTACGCGCGGCAGTTGGGTCTGGCCATTCCGACGGGCGGGCCCTTGGGCATCTTCACCCAACCCACCAACGGCAGCGGTGGCAGCGTGAAGGGTGTGGAGTTGAGTGCTTCGGTGCCGTTCAACCTGATCACCCGCTTCCTGGACGGCTTCGGTCTGACCGCCAGCTACTCCAACACCGAAAGCTCCATCGGCTTGCCCAACCTGATTGGCTTGAACCCGAACCAGCGCGTGCCGACAACGGGCACCATGCAGCTGCCGGGTCTGTCCAAGACCAACACGAAGTTGATGCTGTATTACGAGAACTACGGCTTCAGCGCCTTCGTTGCTCAGAACGAACGCTCCAAATACGTAGGCAGCGTGGCCAACGACGCCATCGGCGGCTACCCGACGCTGAACTACATCGGCGCGCAGAAGTGGCTGTCGGCGCAGATCGGTTACGAGTTCCAGGAAGGCATGTTCAAGGGCCTGGGCATCCGCGCCGAAGGCAACAACCTGAACAAGCCCACCTACACGAAGCTGCGTCTGGACGACTCGATCGAGTCGGAGAACAAGACCGGCGCCTCGGTGGCGCTGAAGATCAGCTACAAGCTGCCGTAATCTGGAGTCAGCAGCAGGCCGCAGCACGGCGGCCTGCTGCCCCGGCTGCAAGCCCGCGAACCCCTTGCCAAACCGCCTGGCAAGGGGTTCTTTTCATGTCGGGTAGCCTGAGGCGTCGGTAGAGACAATGGCGGGAACACAGGACAGGCCATGCAAGAGATTCACAAGGTCGTGATCGTGGGCGGCGGCACCTCGGGTTGGATGACGGCTGCGGCCTTGGCCAAGGTGCTCAAGGGCAAGTACGACATCACGCTGGTCGAGTCCGACGAGATCGGCACCATCGGTGTGGGCGAGGCCACGATCCCGATGATTTCGATCTTCAACAAGATGCTGGACTTCGACGAAGACCAGTTCGTGCGCGAGACCCAGGCCTCGTTCAAGCTGGGCATCGAATTTGTCAACTGGGGCCGGCTGGGCGACCGCTACATCCACGGCTTTGGCACGATCGGGCAGGACAACTGGACGGTGGACTTCCACCAGTACTGGCTCAAGCAGTTCCAGGCCGGCAAAGCCAAGACGCTGGACCGCTATTCCATCAACACCGCCGCCTGCCTGAGCAACAAGTTCATGCGGCCGCGTGCGGACATGCCCAACTCGCCGCTGTCGCAGATTGCCTACGCCTTTCACTTCGATGCGTCGCTGTACGCGCGCTTTCTGCGCAACTACAGCGAAACCCGGGGCGTCAAGCGCATGGAAGGCAAGATCGCCCAGGTCATGCAGCGCGAGGGTGACGGCGCCGTCACCGGCCTGAAGCTGGAAAGCGGCGCCGTGCTGGAAGGTGACTTCTTCGTCGACTGCTCAGGCTTTCGTGCGTTGCTCATCGAAGGCGCCTTGAAGACCGGCTTCGACGACTGGTCGCACTGGCTGCCCTGCAACCGCGCCATGGCCGTGCCCTGCGCATCGGCCAAGGAATTGACGCCGTACACCCGCGCCACCGCGCGCACGGCCGGCTGGCAGTGGCGCATCCCCCTGCAGCACCGCATCGGCAACGGCCATGTGTTCTGCAACAAGTACATCAGCGAAGACGAAGCTGCTGCCGTGCTGCTGTCCAACCTGGATGGCGAACCGCTGGCC
>JBBRBW010000028.1:0-43929 GCA_038205425.1 Burkholderiales bacterium
ACCCCCCTTCACCGTCATGGAAGGCGCTGCCCACGGCCGCCTTCACCAGGAGTCCCGAATGAGCCGCAAGTCCCAGAAAAGCCCGACCGGCCCGGCCCCTTCCGCGCCGCCCCGGCCCGCGGCCACGGCCGCGCAGAGCGGCCAGGCCAGCCGCCGTGGCCTGATCGTCGCCGCCGGCGCCGCCGTGCTGGCGGCGGCAGGCGCCGGCGCCTACTTCGCCTTCGGCAGCCGCGGCCCTGCGTCCGCGCGGCCGGGCCTGGCCAGCACACACGCGCCCACGCTGGGGCCGGCGACCGCGAAGGTGCACATCGTCGAGTTCCTCGACCCCGCCTGCGAAACCTGCGCCGCGTTCTACCCGCTGGTCAAACGCATCCTGGCCGACAACCGCGACCGCATCCGCCTGTCCCTGCGCCACGTGCCACTGCACCGCGGCTCTGACGATGTCGTGCGCATGCTCGAGGCCAGCCGCAAGCAGGACCGCTACTGGCCCACGCTGGAGGCCCTGCTGGCCGCGCAGAACTTCTGGGCGCCGAACCACACGGCCCAGCCTGCGCTGGCCCTGCAGGCGATCGCCGGCGTCGGTCTGAACATGGCACAGCTGACGGCCGACATGCGTGCACCCGAGGTTGAAGAACGCATGGCGCAGGACAGCCGCGACGCCGCGCTGCTGCAGGTCACGAAGACACCGGAGTACTTCGTCAACGGCCGCCAGATGGCCAGCTTCGGCCGCCAGCAACTGCAGGCACTGATCAGCGACGCGCTGCAGCGTGCCTATTGAAGCCCCTGACGAAGCCCCTGACCCTGCGAGAACGGATGAGCGTCATGACTGAATTCCTGCGCCCGGCCGGACGGGCCTGGGCGGTGCTGGTGCTGCTGCTGGGCCTGTGGCTCGGCGCCACGGTGCCGGCCCAAGCCACTGCGGCTGCGGCGCCGGCTTCGGCAGCTTCGGGCGCCGTAGCCACTCAGCCCGACTTCGAGGTTTTTGTGCGTGAAGGCTGTCCGCACTGCGCGAAGGCCAAGGTCTTTCTCGAAGGGCTGGCGAAACAGCGGCCCGGGCTGCGCATCGTCATCCGCGACGTCGTCCAGGAGCCTGCGGCGATGCAGCGGCTGCAGGACATCGCGCGCCAGCAAGGCGGCGGCGCGGCGGTCGTGCCTGCCTTCTTCGTCGGTGGGCAGCTCATCCTCGGGTTCTCGGAAGAAGCCTCGACCGACAAGCTGCTGCTGGGCGCGCTGCGGGGCGTCAAGCCGGCCGCGGGCGCCGCTTCGGCCTCAGGGTCGAGCTGCGCCGCGCAGGAAGAGTCGACCTGCAAGGCCGAGGTGCCGCCCGATGCCGTGGACAACAGCGCCTTCGAGGTCACGATGTTCGGCAGGACGGTTTCGCTCGACGACGTCGGCCTGCCGGTCTTCACGGTCGTGATGGGTCTGCTCGACGGCCTGAACCCGTGTTCGATGTGGGTGCTGATCCTGATGATCTCGCTGCTGTCGACGCTGAACGACCGCAAGCGCATGCTGGCCGTCGCCGGCACCTTCGTGCTGGTCGAGGGCGTGGCCTACTTCGTCTTCATGGCGGCGTGGTTGAACCTGTTCCTGCTCATCGGCCTGTCGCGCGCTTCGCAGCTGGTTATCGCGGCCATTGCCATTGTTGCGGGCCTGATCAACATGAAGGACTTCGTGATGCCGGGGCGCGGGCCATCACTGTCGATCTCGGACAAGTCCAAGCCCGGCATCTACGCCCGCATGCGCGACATCCTGCGCGCCAAGAGCCTGCCGGCGGCCATCATCGGCGTCATCGTGCTGGCGCTGCTGGTGCAGGTGGTCGAGTTCCTGTGCACCTCGGGTTTCCCGGCGCTGTTCACGCGCATCCTCACGCTGCGCCAGCTCGACAGCGCCAGCTACTACGGCTACCTGCTGCTCTACAACCTGGCCTACATGTTCGACGACGTGGTCGTGCTGGCCATCGGTGTCACCACGCTGTCGAACCGGCGGCTGCAGGACAAGGAAGGGCGCTGGCTGAAGCTGATCAGCGGCGTGGTGATGGTGGCGCTGGGCGTGTACCTGATCGTCAGTGGCTGAGCGGCTGAGCGGCCCCCGTCCACAAACCGAACGGCCCGCATCCGCGGGCCGTGAGATGCCGGTGGCGCAGGCTCAGTCGCCCTTGATGCCCTTCTCGCGGATCACCTTGCCGTAGCGCGCCAGCTGTTCGCGCGTCAGCGCCAGCAGCTGTTCGGGGCTGTTGCCGTCGGGCACGAGGCCTAAAGCCGCGTAGCGCTGCTTGATCTCCGGGTCGGCCAGGGCCTTGACAACTTCGCGGTTCAGCCGGTCGACGATGTCCCTGGGTGTGCCCTTGGGCGCCGTCAGCGCAAACCAGGTGCTGAAATCGAAGCCGTTGATGCCGGCTTCCTTCAGCGTGGGCGCGTCCGGGTACTCGGGGTGGCGCTTGTCGGCCATCACGCCGATCAGGCGCAGCTTGCCGCCCTTGGCCAGTGCGGCCACCGTCGCGATGCCCTGGAAGGTGACGTTCACCTGCCCGCCGGCGACGTCCTGCGCGGCCTGGCTGGCGCCGCGGTAGGGCACGTGGCGCAGGTCGATGCCGGTGTGCGCCGCGAACATCGCGCCGCCCATGTGCTGCGGGCTGCCGTTGCCGCCCGAGGCGTAGGTGATGGTGCCGGGCGCTGCCTTGGCTGCCGCCACCAGGTCGCCAACGGTCTTGAAGGGCGAGTCGGTGGCCACCGCGACGCTGAACTCGATGACCGCGGCGCGCGAGATGTAGGCGAAGTCGGTCAGCGGGTCGAAGGGCATGGCCGGGTTCAGGTTCGGCACCATCGTGATGACGCTGTCGTTGAAGCCACCGATGGTGTAGCCGTCGGGTGCCGCCTTGGCCAGACGGTCGGCGCCGATGATGCCGGCCGCGCCGGTGACGTTCTCGACCACGATCGACTGGCCCATGTTGACCGACATCTTCTGCGCCAGCAGGCGCGCCGCAACGTCGACCGCGCTGCCGGCCGCCAGCGGCACGATCATGCGGATGGGCTTGTTCGGGTAGCTGCCCTGGGCCTGCGCCTGTGCGGCGATACCGAGTGCTGCGAACGCGGCCAGGGCGAGCACGGCGCGCCGAAGGCTGCGCTGGGGGTTGAAGCTGTTCATGGGGTCTTGTGTCTCCTGTGGATGGATGCGTAGGTGCGCGGGGAAGGGTTCAGACGGTCAGGCCGAGCAGCCGGATGGCGTTTTCGCCGAGGATGTCGATGCGGTCGTCGTCGCTGAGTTCGGGTGTGCCCATGACGTGGCCGACGGGGTCGTCTTCCCACGGGATCGGATGGTCGGTGCCGATCATGATCTGGGCCGCGCCGACCTCGGCCGCCAGGTGGCGCAGCGCCTCGCCGGTGAAGACCAGCGAGTCGAAGTAGATCTGGCGGATGTACTCGGTGGGCTTTTTCTTCAGCTGAATTTCGGGATTGCAGTTCTGCGGCGACACGAAGCAGCTGCGGTCCATGCGCGGCGCGTACGAACCCAGGAAGCCGCCGCCGTGCGCGCCCAGCAGCTTCAGCTCAGGGTACTTGTCGAGCACACCTTCGAAGATCAGCTTCTGCAGTGCGATGGTGGTGTCCAGCGGGTTGCCGATGACGTTCGACAGCCAGCCGTTGCCCTTGAAGCGCGCCGCCAGCTCGGGCGTGCTCTGCGGGTGGATGAAGAGCATCACGCCCAGTTCCTGCGCCTTGGCCAGCACCGGGTGGTAACGCGGATTGGCGAAGTCGTCGCCGGCCACGCTGCCGCCGATGGCCGCGCCCTTGAGGCCGAACTTCTTCACCGCCTCTTCCAGCTGCTGCACCGCCAGCTCGGGGTGCTGCAGGGTCAGCGAGGCGAAGGCCGCAAAACGCTTCGGCTGCAGCGCACACAGCTCGGCCAGGCTCTCGTTGTGGATGCGGCAGATGGCCTCGGCGGTGTCGCGGTCCTGCTTGTACCAGTAGGGGTTGATGCTCAGCACCTGCATGTCGATGCCCATGCGGTCCATCGCCGCCAGGCGAGCGTCGACCTCGATGAAGTGTTCGGGCACGCCCTTCACCGGCGGCAGCACGGCCTTGGCGTCGGCGCCCATCAGGTCGAGCGCCTTCTGGAAGTAGCAGTGCGCGTGCACGTCCACCGTGCGCGCGCGTTGGCCCTTGAGGATGACGGGTGGGCGCCGTGTCGAGCCGGCCGCAGCGCCGTCCATCGGCATCGCCGGCATCAGCGCGCAGCCGCAGAAGCGCAGGGCGCCGAGGCGGTGGCCGCCGTGGGCGGAGGGGAACAACCAGTTCAAGGCCATGCGTGGGGGTCCTGTGTCGTGACGCGATGTCGGGTGGGGTGTGCGGGGCCGCTCAGGCCGGCGGGGCCGCCGCTGCCGCGGCGCGCTGGATGGCACGCAGCATGCGCTGCTGGGCACCGCAGCGGCACAGGTGTTTGTCCAGCGCCTGCACGATGTCTTCGCGGCTCGGCCGCGGCTGGCGCGCCAGCAGCGCGGCCGCCGCGGTGACAATGCCGGCGACGCAGTAGCCGCATTGCGCTGCGCGCTCGTGCAGGAAGGCGGTCTGCAGCGGGTGCGGTGCTGCGGGCGTGCCCAGGCCTTCGAGCGTGGTGACCTGGTGGCCCTGCACGGCCCACAGCGGCAGGTTGCACGAGGTCTGCGGCTGGCCATCGACCAGCACCACGCAGGCCCCGCATGCGCCCTCGCCGCAGCCGAACTTGGGACCGCTCAGGCCGAGCTCGTCACGCAGCACCGACAACAGGTTGCGCTTCTCGTCGAGCTCCAGCGTGCAGAGCTGGCCGTTGATCTCGAACATGGGTTCTCGTCGCCTCGGGTTCAGTGGCCGCCGTCGCCGGCGTGGATGGCGCGCAGCAGGTTGTCGGCGCTCAGGGGCAGGCAGCGCAGGCGCAGACCCAGCGCGTCGTACACGGCGTTGGCCAGTGCGGCGGCCACCGGGCCCTGCGCGGCTTCGCCGGCACCGAGCGGCGGCTCGTCGGGGCGGTCGATGACGTGCACCGCGACCTCGGGCACCTCGGCAAAGCGCAGCACGGGGTAGCCGGACCAGTCGGTGCTGGTGACACCCTGCGCGTCGAAGTGCACCTGCTCCTTCAGCGTCCAGCTCAGGCTCTGCAGCGCGCCGCCTTCGATCTGGTTGATGACACCGTCGCGGTCGACCACCATGCCCACGTCGACGGCGAGGTCGAGGTTCAGCACGCGCACGTCGTGGCCCACCTGCACCCGCGCCAGCACCGCGCACCAGGCGCCGGTGTTCTTGTAGCGCGCCCAGGCCAGGCCGTGCCCGGTGCCTTCGGCTGCGCCGGCCCGGCCTGCCCACCAGGTTGAACGTGCGACCACCTCGTCCAGCACGGCCAGGCTGCGCGGGTCCTGCAGGTGGCGGCGGCGGAAGTCCAGCGGGCTTTCGCCGCGCGCGTGGGCGATCTCGTCGACGAAGGACTCGATGGCGAACACGTTGGCGTAGGCGCCCAGGGCGCGCATGGCCGAGGTGCGCAGCGGCATCACCGTCAGGCGGTGGTTGATGACCTTCAGGTTCGGCAGCGTGTAGGCCGGCACCGCGTTGCGGTCGGCGCCGCCGCCGGCCGCCAGCGGCGGGTTGATGGCCAGCGGCAGCGCCACGCCGCCCGCGCGCTGGCTGGCCGCCAGCAGCGCGGGTGTGGTGGCGCGGCCGGGGCGCGAGCTGTAGCCGTTGGCCCAGAGTTCGTGCTGCCAGTGCGTGAGCTGGCCGCTGTCGTCGAGCCGCGCCTGCAGCGCCACCAGATGCGCCGCACCGAGCGGGCTGTGCGCCAGCTCGTCGGCGCGGCTCCACAACACACGCACCGGCTGGCCGGGGCAGGCCAGGGCCATCAGCACGGCGTCGAAGGCCACGTCGTCGGCGCCGTTGTGGCCGTAGCAGCCCGCACCTTCGACATGGTGCACGGTGATGTCGTGTTTCTTCACCGGCGTCGGCCTGTCGGCCAGGGCCAGCACCAGGTCGTCGCGCAGGTTGTGGATGCCCTGGCTGTGCGTCCAGACCTCGAGCTGTCGGCCATCCCAGCACGCCACCGCGCAGGAAGGGCCGATCGAGGCGTGTGCCAGGTAGGGCTTGAAGTATTCGGCGCGGTGCTGGTCGCCGTCGGCGGGCCAGGTGGTGTCGCCGCGTTCGGCGGGCACGGTGGTGCTGTGCTCGGCGGCGCGCAGGAAGGCGGGCAGGGTGTGTTCGTCGGGCAGTGGCGGCCCGGGTGTCCAGGCCAGCGTGGCCTGCAGGCGCGCGGCAGCGGCTTCGGCCGCGTGTTCGGTGGCCGCGACCACGGCGACGAAGTTGCCGTCGGCCCAGCCTTTCACGCCCGCGGGCAACGCTGACGCCAGGGCCTCGGGTGGGGTCGCGAGCCGAGCCAGCAAGGTGGGCGCACGCAGCACCCGCCCGTGTTGCATGGCGGGCAGCCGCAGGTCGTGCAGGTAGCGCGCGTGGCCGAAGAGCTTGTCGGCGAGGTCGATGCGCGGCGTGTCGGCGCGGCCCAGCAGCCGCCGCTGCGCCGCCGGCTTGGGCGCAAACAGCCCGGCGTATTCGGTGTCGAGGTCGGCATCGCTGAGCAGCGCAGCGTAGTCGCCCAGGTGTTCGCCCTGCGGGCCGAAGAACTGGCCGTCGCGCAGCCCGATGCGCTCCACGGGCAGGCCGGTGCGGTCGGCGGCGCGCTGCAGCGCCATGCCGCGTACCTCGGCGCAGGCATGGCGCAGTGCGCCGCCGCTGTCCTGCACCGACAGGCTGCCCGAGGTCATGCCTTCGTCGGGCCCGCTGGCCGTGGTGGCGCTGTGCAGGCGCACCGCCTGCAGCGGCACGTCCAGTTCCTCGGCCACGATCAGCTGCAGCGCGGTCAGGATGCCCTGACCCAGTTCGACCTTGCCGGTGAACACCCGCACCACGCCGGGTTCGGCCAGGCTGAGCCATTGCCCCAGGCGGCGGTTGGTGTGCAGGCTGCCGGGCAGTTGCGGCTGGCCGTTGTTGCGGTCGATGACGAAGCCGCGAACAGCGGACGAAGCGGCGGCCGCAGGGGCGGGCGCAGGGGCGGGCAGGGTCGAGGACATGGCGGCTCGTCGGACGGCAGGTTCAGGCTTGCGTCGACGCCGGCGGCGCGGCGGCCGTGCCTTCGGCCTGCAGCGCGCCCACGGCACCGAACAGCGCGCGCAGCACCGGTGCTTCGATGTGGCGGGTGATGAAGACGATGCGCGAGCCGGTGTCGTCGCTGGGCCAGCGGTCGAGTGTCACCGGTGGATGAAAGACGTGTCCCACACCCTGCACCACCACCGGCTTGCCTTCGACGTTGACGATGCCCTTCACACGCAGCAGATCCTTGCCGCGCAGCGCGATCAGCATCTCCATCGCCGAAGAAAATGCGGCCCAGGTGAAGGGAGCATCGAAACGCAGCGACAGCGTCTTCACCGCCGGGTCGTGGCGCGCCGGCAGGCGCTGGGCCAGGTAGGCTGCGCCGGTGCTTGCTTCGGCTTCGGCTTCGGCGTCGGGTGCAGCCTTTAGCTCGCCCAGGAAGTGCAGTGTGCTGGCGTCGGCGCGTGCGCTGGCCAGGCCGATGCCGATCAACTCCTTCGGGTGCAGTTCGCCCATCGCGCAGCGCCGCAGCTCGGCCTGCGCGTTGATCACGCGCACGGCAGCCTGCAGCTGTGCCAGGCCGGCGTCGTCGGCGAGGTCGCACTTGGTGATGAAGATGCGGTCGGCCAGCGCGATCTGGCGCTCGGCCTCGGGCGAGGTCTCCAGTTGCTTCAGGGCGTTGACGGCGTCGACCAGCGTCACCACGCCGTCCAGCCGGTACTGCGCGCCCAGCATGCCGTCGCTGGCCAGGGTCTGGATCACCGGCGCCGGGTCGGCCAGCCCGGTGGTTTCGATGAACACACGGTCGAAGTCGGGAATCAGGCCGGCACGGCGCTCGCCGAACAGTTCACGCAGGGTCTCCTGCAGGTCGGTGCGCACGCTGCAGCACAGGCAGCCGTTGGCCAGCAGGCTGACGTTCTCGGACGACATCTTGACGAGGTCGTTGTCGATACCGACCTCGCCGATCTCGTTGATGACCACCGCCACCCGGTCCATGTCCGGATGGCGCAGCAGGCGGCTGATCAGCGTCGTCTTGCCGGCGCCGAGAAAGCCCGTGATCAGCGTGACCGGGATCTTGCCGGCCAGCGGGTCTCGCTCAGACATTCATCTCCAGGATGTAGAGACCGCCCGAGAAGCGGTCCATCGTGTAGACGATGCGGTTTTCGTCGACGTAGACGTCGTTCAACTGCACCGCGCCGCGCGGCGCCAGCGCCGGCGTGGCAGGCACGTAGTAGGCGACTTCCTCGACCTGATAGGGGTTGGTGGTGTCGTAGACGCGCACGCCGGCGTTGAAGAAGGTGCCGATGAACAGCGTGTCCGACTGGAACGAGCAGGGCAGCGGCAGGTTCTCGTGCAGGTTGTGCGCACCGAAGCGGCCGCCGCGTTTGGCGAAGGTGTCGTAGGGCGGCGCGGGGAAGGTCGAGATGGGCACCGGGTTGGCGTCGGAACGGGCGTCGACCACCCACACCAGCTTGGGCCAGTCGGCGCCATCGTCCTTCACGCACTCGTCCGAGACGATCCACAGCCCACGCTCGAACAGCGGCAGCACGGTGTGCGTGAAGCCGTTGAAGGGCGGCGAGTGGTTCCACTGCGAAGCGACCTTGATGTCGGCCGGATTCGAGATGTCCAGCACCACGGCGCCGCCGTCGATGTAGCCGATGTAGGCGCGGTCGGGCTGCTGCGGAAAGACGTTGGTGTTGTGGGCGCGGAAGCCGGTGTCGAAGATGCCCGGCAGGCGCTTCGGCGGCGGCGCGGTGTCGCCGACGCGGGTGCCGGGGTACCACCAGCGGCCGGTTTCGCGCGGCTGCGTCGGGTCGGAGATGTCGACGATGCGGTAGATCTGGTCGTCCTTGGGGTCGTGCGGCTGGAAGTCGGGCGCGCCCGAGGCCATGTGCACGGTCTTGCCGTCGACGAACCACACCGCGTGCACACCCCGCGACCACGGCCCCGAGCAGTCGAAATGCGAGATCAGCTTGGGTTCTTCGGGCTTGCTGATGTCGTAGATGTTGAAGCCCGCCGGCTTGGCGCCGAGCTCCTTCACCTGGTTGGCCACCACCATCAGGTTGCCCACCACGTCGAGCGAGTTCGAGCGCATCTTCATGTGCGGCAGCTCGGTCTGCACGATGACCCGCGGGGTCCTCGGGTCGCTGACGTCGACGCCGGTGAAGTTCTTCGGCGCCGACTCGTGCGCCATCCACAGGATGCGACGGCCGTCGTCGGCGATCTGCATTGCAATGCCCTCGCCCATGCCGCCGAAGCCCTGCAGCTCGTTGTGCGACAGCAGCTTCATGTTGTGCGCCATCGGCTGGTCGGCGCGCGCGCGGGGGGTTTGCAGTCCGGAAATCATCGAGGTGTCCTGGTGCAGTGTGCGTGGGGCCGGTTCAGTCGGCCTTGATGTTGTTGTCCTTGACGACCTTGCCGAACTTCGTGAACTCGGCGCCGACGTAGGCGGTGAACTCGGCCGACGTGTTGCCCACGGGCTCGGCGCCTTCGCGGCCGAAACGTTCGATGACGTCGGGTGACTTCAGCGCCTTCACTGTCTCGGCGTGCAGGCGCTCGACCACCGCCGCCGGCGTGGCCGCGGGCACGAAGAGGCCGAACCACGACGAGATCTCGAAACCGGGCAGGCCCGATTCGGCCAGCGTGGGCAGGTCCTTGACCGCCATCGAGCGCTTGGCCGAGGTCACGGCCAGCGCCTTCAGGCGGCCGGCCTTGACCTGCGGCAACACCGCCACCATGGGCGCGAACATGACCTGGATCTGGCCCGCGACGAGGTCGTTGACGGCCGGGCCGGCGCCCTTGTAGGGCACGTGTGTCAGCTTGACGCCGGCAGCGGTCTTGAACATCTCGCCCGCCAGGTGGCTGGGCGCGCCGTTGCCGGCCGAGCCGAAGTTCAGCAGCTCGGGCCTGGCCTTGGCCAGCGCGATCAGCTCGCGCACGGTGTTCGCGGGCACGCTGGGGTGCACAACCAGCATGTTGGGCACCTCGGCCACCAGCGTCACCGCGGTCAGATCGCGCAGGGTGTCGTAGGGCAGCTTGGCGTACATGTGGGGCGCGATGGCCATGCTGGTCGACTGGCCCAGCAGCACCGTGTAGCCGTCGGCGGGTGCCTTGGCCGTGAGGTCGGCCGCGATGGTGCCCGAGGCGCCGGCGCGGTTGTCGACGACGAAGCTCTGGCCGGTCTGCTCCTGCAGCTTGGTGCTGACGATGCGGGCCAGGAAGTCGGCGCCGCCGCCCGGGGCGGCCGGCACGACCAGGCGCACCGACTTCGTCGGGTAGGCGGCGGTCTGGGCCAGCGCGCCCAGCGGCAGCAGCAATGCCAGCGGCAGCGTCTGCATCAGCATGAGCGCACAGGCGCGGCGGCGGGTGTTCGGGGTGTTCATGGTCTGTCTCCGTCCTTGTTGTGTTTGGCGGGCGCGGTTCAGCGTGCGTGCTCGGCCGACACCGGGCGTGTCTCGCCGGTTTCGGTCAGCGTGCGTGTGGCCTGCGTCGAGGCGTAGGTCCACAGGATCTTCATCGGCTTCGTATCCGACAGGTTGCGGAAGCGGTGCGAGACGTTGGGCGGGATCCAGGTGGTGTCGAAGACCTGTACCGGGTACGCCTTGCCGCCGATGTCCATCACCGCCTCGCCCTCGAGCAGCATCACGCTCTCTTCGCAGTTGTGGCTGTGAAAGGGGATCGCCACGCCGGGCGCGAACTCGGTGATGCCGTTGATGAAGCCGCGCGCGCCGATGGCCGGCGACACTAGCGGCGTGGTGCGGGCGCCGCCGCCGCGGTCGTAGCTCTTCAGCTCGGACGGGCGCAGCAGTTGCGGCTGAAGTTCGGTGGCGGTGGTCATCGAGGAGTCTCCGGCAAGGGGGTAGGGTGTCAGCGGGACGGGCCCGTCCAGACGGTCTTGGTGTTGGTGAATTCGCGCAGGCCGTGCACGCCCAGCTCGCGGCCGTAGCCCGACTGCTTGACGCCGCCGAAGGGCAGGCGAGGGTCGGACGCAACGATTGCGTTGACGAAGACCGCACCGGCGTCGAGCTGGCGCGACAGGGCGCGGGCACGTTCCGCGTCGCCCGTCCACAGCGCGGCGCCGAGGCCGAACTCGGTGCCGTTGGCCACGGCCACGGCCTCTTCGGCGCTGGCCACGCGGAGGATGGCGGCGGCGGGGCCGAAGGTCTCTTCGCGTGCCGCCGTCATCTGCGGCGTGACGTGGTCGAGCACCGTCGGCGCGTAGAAGCAGCCCGGGCCATCGATCGGCCTGCCGCCGACGCGCAGCGTGGCGCCCTGCGCCAGCGTGGCCTGCACCTGGGCATGCAGCTCGTCGCGCAGGTTGCCTCGCGCCATCGGGCCGATTTGCGTGCCGGCGGCCATCGGGTCGCCCACCACCAGCCTGGCGGCGCCGTCGCTCAGCAGCTCGGCGAAGGCGTCGGCCACGCCGTGTTCGACGATGAAACGTTTGGCGGCGATGCAGCTCTGCCCGGTGTTCTGGAAACGCGCCTTCAGCGCGGCTTGCGCGGCGGCCGGAATGTCGGCGTCGGCCAGCACGATGAAGGGGTCGGAGCCGCCGAGTTCGAGTACCTGCTTTTTCATCGCATGGCCCGCGGCGGCGGCGATGGCGCGGCCGGCCGGTGTCGAGCCGGTGAAGGTGACGCACGCGATGCGCGCGTCCTCGATCAGCCCACGCACGGCAGGCGACTCGACCAGCAGCGTCGCGAACAGGCCGGCCGGCGCGCCGGCTTCCTCGAACAGCGCATCGAGCGCCAGCGCGCACTGCGGCACGTTGCTGGCGTGTTTCAGCACCACCGCGTTGCCGGCTGCCAGCGCCGGCGCGATGGCGCGGATGGCCTGCCAGAAGGGGTAGTTCCAGGGCATCACCGCCAGCAGCACGCCCAGCGGGTCGTAGACCACGCGGCTGTCGCTGGCGGCACTGGCCACCGGCTCGTCGTTCAGGAAGGCCGGCGCATGCTGGGCGTAGAAGTCGCAGGTCACCGCGCACTTCTCGATCTCGCCGCGCGCCTCGGCCAGCGGCTTGCCCATCTCCAGCGTGATCAGCGTCGCGTAGCGCTCGGCGTTCTTGCGCAGCACACGCGCCATGGCCAGCAGCAGCGGCATGCGCTCGGCCACCGGTTGCTTGCGCCAGGCGCGCTGGGCGGTGACGGCGGCCGTCAGCCGGCGGTCGACGGTGAAGGCGTCGTGGGCTTCGAAACTGGCCAGCGTTTCGCCGTTGGCCGGATTGAGGGAACGGATCATCTGCGCTTTCGTCGGGGTGCTTGGGTTGGCGTTCAGATCAGCGGTGCCACGCCGAGTTCGGCGGCCAGCGCGGCCAGGTCGGTGATGACGCCGGCCGAGATCGGGATGCCTGCCGCGCCGTACTGCAGACGCCGCTGGTGGCTCTGTTCTCCCGGCAGCCAGATGCGCTTGACACCGTCCATCCTTTCGCTGTTGCGGATGTCGCGCACCAGCGTATCGACCTGGGCCTTGAAGGCGGCCGGGTCGCCGAAAGCCTTGAGGTCGATGACCAGGATGGCCTGGCCGGTGTTGGTCCTGCTGAGGTGGTCCTTGTTGAAGTCGACCACCTCGCGCCCCATCGCGGCGCCCTGCAGCGTGCCGGCGAGCAGGCCGACGATGAGCGCCAGCCCGTAACCCTTGTGGCCGCCGATGGGCAGCAGGAAACCTTCGTCCGCGCGCTGGGGGTCGAGCAGCGGTTGGCCCTTGCGATCGATCATCCAGCCCTCGGGCATCATTTCGCCCGCCTTGGCCTTGGCCTTGACCTTGCCATAGGCGGCCACGGTGGTGGCCATGTCCAGCACCACGGGCGGCTCTTCGGCCGTGGGCACGCCCACCGCGATGGGGTTCGTGGACAGCAGCATCTCCATGCCACCCCAGGGCGGCAGGTGGTTGGCGTTGCCGACCGCGAAGTACAGGCCGATCATGTCGTGGGCGATCGGCATGCGTGCGTACAGCGATGCCGGCCCGGCGTGGTTGCTCGAACGCACGCCCACCCAGGCCACGCCCGCCGTGCGCGCCTTCTCGATCGCCAGTTCGACGGCGCGCGACACCACCAGGTGGCCCATGCCGTTGTCGCCGTCGAGCACGGCCATCGCGGGCTTCTCGTGCACCACGGTGATGTTCGGCTGCGTGTTCAGGCCGCCGGCGCGGATGCGCTTGACGTACATCGGCAGCCGGATCACGCCATGCCCGTCGGAGCCCTGCAGGTCGGCCTGCGCCATCAGCCCGCCGACCTTCTGCGCATCGGCTTCGGGCAGGCCCACGTGCTGCAGCGTGGTGGCGATGAAGGCCTGCAGGCGTTCGACGGTGACCAATACCTGTTTGCTATCTGTTGCCATGAATGTCGCGTGCAAGGCGGGGGCGGCCGGCTGGGCTGCGCAGTCTAGGCAGTTGAGGTTGTGCAGTCCAATGCCGATCACGTCAGCTGCCATATCATTTGGGCATCGATAGGGCCCGGTCTACCCGCCATGAACCTGCGTGCGCTGCGTTACTTCGTCGCCATTGCCGATGCCGGCAGCTTTACGGCCGCGGCAGCCGCGGTGGCGGTGGCCCAGCCGGCGTTGACACGCCAGCTGCGTGAGCTGGAATCCGACCTGGGCGTGCAGCTGCTGCTGCGCCTGCCGCGCGGCGTGCGGCTGACGCCGGCGGGGGTCACGCTCTACGAATCGGCGCAGCGCATGCTGGCCGAGGCAGCGCGCGTGCGCCAGTTGTTGGCCAACCGCCAGGCCGACAGCCAGGCCGCGGTGGTGCTGGGGGCTTCGCCGACGCTGGCGCGGGTGCTGCTGCCGGGGCTGTTCGAAAGCTGCCAGCGTGGCGTCTCGGGCATCCAGCTGCGCGCGCGCGAGGCTTTCACGCCGGCGCTGCTGGACTGGCTGGAGCGCGGCATGATCGACATGGCCATCGTCACCAACCCCGACGCCGGCCGGCCGCTGTCACTGTTCCCGCTGCTGGGCGAGCCCTTTGCGCTGGTCTCGCACCCCTCGCTGCACATCGACCCGGTGGTGTCGATCCGCCAGCTGGCGGCGGTGCCGCTGCTGGTGACCACCCTGCACCGCGGTCTGGTCGAGCGCCAGCTGCTGCCACTGGGCGGGCGGCTCAACGTGCGCGCCGAGATCGACTCGGTCGATTCGATACGTGAACTGGTGCTGCACGGCCCGTGGGCCACGGTGATGCCGATCTCGGTCTTCAAGGACCCGTCGGCGGCGCGCAGCGTGGTCATCTCCGAGATCACCGGCGTGCAGCTCAACCGCCTGCTGGTGCTGGCGATGCGCATCGAGAACCGCGACAGCTCGCCGCAGCTGGCGCTGAAGGAGATCATCGAAGCCGAGTTCATGCGGCTGGCGCGCCGCGGCATGTTCAGCTTTGCGGCGGCCGTGGACGACGCGCCCGGCGCTTGAAGCCGCCGGCCCCTGCTCAGCTGCAGCGCAGCGCGACGTCCAGGCGGTCGACCACCTGGGCCCAGTCGGCATCGTCGCGCAGGCTCTCGCGCAGCAGCCGCGATTGCGCGGCGGTCCAGAAGGGCGCGTCGGCGATGTGCACATCGCCGGCCAGCGGCGCGTGGCTGGCGATGAAGCTGCGGATGGCCGCCTCGTCGTCGGGCAGGCCAAGCTGAGCGAAGAGTTCAGGCAGGCGGTGGAAGTCGGTGTCCATTCAGGGTTGCTCCTGGGTGTTGGTTGCGGTGAAGGCGGCAAAACCTTGCAGGAATTCGCCGAGCTGTTTGCGCAGGCCTTCATCCTGCAGCGTGCCATCGGCGGCAAAAACCGCCGCAGCGCGCGACACCATCAGGCGACCGCCGCTCCAGTGGCGTGCACCCAGCGTGCGCAGCACGGGCAGCCAGTGGCCCTGCGCCAGGATCGTACCGAAGCCGCCCGGTGACGCGCCGATGACGGCCACCGGCCTGTCGCGGAAGACGTCGTGCAGGCCGGATGTCGGCCGCGACAGCCAGTCGACCGCGTTCTTGAACACGCCGGGAACGCCGTTGTTGTACTCGGGTGTCACCAGCAGCAGGCCGTCGGCGGCGAGGATGCGCGTCTTGAGTTCGCGCACTGCCGGCGGGGTGCCGTTGCGCTGCTCGTCGTCGCCGTCGTAGAGCGGGATGCCGTGCAAGGTGGCCGCTTCCAGTACGACTTCGCCTGGAACGGCGCCCTGTGCGGCGCGCAGCAGCGCGGTGTTGAACGAGGCGGCACGCAGGCTGCCGGAAATGCCGAGTAGCTTGATCATCGCGGGCGCTCCTTGAGGTCAGGCCCCGTCGTCGGGCTGCCGAAGCGCCCATCATGCCGCGTCGCGGCGCCGGCCTCCGTGCGGTGGCCGGGCACCTGGACGCAAGCCCGCGGCAGCGCCTAGATCTTGCCCAAGGCGCGCAGGATCTTCTCGGGCGTGATCGGTTGCGAGGACAGGCGCACGCCGAAGGGCGCCAGCGCGTCGTTGATGGCGTTCATCACCGCGCCGGGCGCGCCGGCCGTGCCCGCTTCACCCGCACCCTTGGCTCCGAGCATCGAACTGCGCGTGGGGCTTTGCACGTGACCGACCACGATGTCGGGCATCTCTGCGGCCATCGGCACCAGGTAGTCGGCCATGTTGCCGTTGCGCAGCGTGCCGTCGGTGTCGTACAGGCATTCCTCGAACAGCGCCCCGCCGATGCCCTGCACGATGGCGCCGCGCATCTGCTCGTCCACCAGCATCGGGTTGATGACGCGGCCGCAGTCCTCGATGGCCCAGTGCTTGAGCAGGCGGACGAAGCCGGTGTCGGTGTCGACCTCGACGTGGCTGACCTGCACGCCGTTGGTGAAGATGAAGGGGTAGTCGCGCTGCGCGTAGTGGCGCGTCACCATCAGTTCGGGCGTGAAGGTCTTGGGCAGCGTGTCGCTGCGGAAGTAGGCGATGCGGCCGAGTTCGGCCAGCTCCAGCAGCACCGCGCCGCTGCGTGCATCGACCACCGCACCACGGAACACCCGCAGCTCCTGCCGGTCGCGCTGCAGGATGGCCTCGGCGGTAGCCAGGATGTTCTCGCGCAGCACACGCCCGGCCTGCAGCACGGCCTCGCCGCCGATGCCCGCGCCACGGCTGGCCCAGGTGCCGCCGCCGTAGGGTGTGGCGTCGGTGTCGCCGGTGACGATGCGCACACGGCCGATGTCCACGCCCACCGCGTCGGCGGCGATCTGCGCGAAGATGGCTTCGGCCCCCTGGCCTTGTTCGCCGACGCTGCTCATCACCGTCAGCGCGCCGCTGGGTTCCAGGCGCAGCGTCGCGCCGTCCTGGCTGGCGATGCGTGCGCCGCCCACGCCGTAGAAGGCGGCGCTGGGGTTGGTCAGCTCGATCAACGCCGCCACGCCGATGCCGCGGTAGACACCCGTCTTGCGCAGCGTGGCCTGCTCGGCACGCAGCGTGTCGTAGTCGCACAGGCGTCTGGCCTCGCGCAGGCAGGCCTCGTGCGACAGCAGTTCGAGCTTGATGCCGGATGCTCCCGTGGCCGGGTAGGCGTCGTCCGGGATCACGTTCTGCTGCCGGAAGTCGATCGGGTCCAGGCCCAGCTTCATCGCCATGCCGTCGACCAGCGCTTCGGTCACCGCGCAGGCGATGGGGTGGCCCACACCGCGGTACTGGCAGGTCGGGGTCTTGTTCTGGAACACCACCCGCAGCCTGGCGCGGTAGGCCTTGTGTTTGTAGGGCCCGCCGGTCAGGTTGACGACCTGGTTGCCCTCGATGCCGCTGGTGCGCGGGAACATGCTGAAGGGGCCGATACCGGTGAGGTCGTCGATCTCGAACGCCAGGATCTCGCCGGCCCGCGTGGCCACGATCTTGGCGTCGATGCGGTGTTCACGCGCATGGATGTCGCTCACGAAGCTCTCGATGCGGTCGGCGACGAACTTCACCGGCCGCTTGAGCATGATGCTCAGGGCCACGGTGGCGAAGTCGTCGGGGTAGGCGTGCACCTTGATGCCGAAGCTGCCGCCGACGTCGCGGCACAGCACACGCACCTGCTGCTCCTGCAGGCCGAACTGGCGGCAGTACAGGTCCTGCATCATGTGCGGGGCCTGGAAGGAGTGGTGCACCGTGAGCTTCTGGTCGCCGGGGTTCCAGTCGGCGATCTGGCAGCGCGGCTCCAGCGTCACGCCGGTGTGGCGGCCGAAGACGTAGGTCTCCCCGAAGATCACGGCGTCGGCGCGTGCGACGGCCTCGTCGACGCCGCCGGTGTCGAGCTGGCGCTCGAAACACAGGTTGTCGCCGAGCTCGGGGTGGATCAGCGGCGTGGCGGGGTCGAGCGCGGTTTGTGTGTCGAGCACCGCAGGCAGGTCTTCCCACTCGATTTCCAGCAGCGCCAGCGCGTCTTCGGCGCGGGCCCGCGTTTCGGCGACGACGGCCACCACCGCTTCACCCTGCCAGGTGGCGCGGTCCATCGCCAGCGGGTACTGCGGCGCACTCTTGATGCCGGCCAGGTGGGCCAGCGTGGCCACCCACGGTTTGCACAGCGCCGCGATCTCGGGGCCGGTGACGACGGCGATGACGCCCGGCAAGGCCTGCGCGGCGCTGCGCTCGATGCGCGTGATGCGCATGTGCGCCACCGGGCTGCGCCAGAAGGCGACATGTGCCATGCGCGGCAGCTCGATGTCGTCGATGAACTGGCCGCGGCCTTCGGTGAGCCGGCGTGTACCTTCACGCGGGATGGCCACGCCGATGTGGCGCTGGTCTTCGGTGACGGCGGGCAGGTCGGCGCCGAGGTCGCGGCGGGTGGGCAGGTCGGTGGGTTGGTTCACTTGGCGGCCTCCAGCAGTGCGGCGTCGGAGAAGCGGCCGGCTTGCTGCTGCGCCAGCACCGCGCACACGGCGTCGACGATGGCGTGGTAGCCGGTGCAGCGGCAGTAGTTGCCGCTGATCCAGGCACGCACCTCCTCGCGCCCGGCATGGGGCCGGCGCTCCACCAGGTCCAGCGCCGCCATCAGCATGCCCGGGGTGCAGTAGCCGCACTGCAGCGCGTTGTGCTCGATGAAGGCGTCCTGCAGCGCCTTCAGGCGCGGGCTCGGGGTTTCGGTCTCCACCGTCTCGATGCGGCAGCCGTCGGCTTGCGCGGCGAGAACCAGGCAGCCGCGCACGATCTGGCCGTCGACACGCACCGTGCAGGCGCCGCAGACGCCGTGTTCGCAGCCCAGGTGCGAACCCTTGAGGCCGCAGTCTTCACGCAGGAAGTCGGTCAGGTGCTTGCGGCATTCGACGTCGCGTACGACGGCCTGGCCGTTGATCTCGACGTGCACGCGGCGGGTAGGGTGGTCGTTCGGGGTCGGCATGGGTCGGCTCGGGCGGTGGTCAGGTGCACAACGTGCGCACGGCGCGGCGCATCAGCGTGGCCGCCATCTGCGTCTTGGCGGCGGCGGAATGGGTGAGGTCGGCGAAGGGCTGCAGTTCGGCGCGCAGCGCGGCGTCGGCCGCGGCGATGCGGCTGTCGTCCAGCGGGCCGGCCTGCAGCAGGGCTTCGGCGGCGCGCGCGCGCAGCGGGCGGTCGCCCAGGCTCAGGAAGGCCAGCCGCAGCCCGTGCAGCGTGTGGCCGTCCCAGCGTGCGCGGGCCGCCAGCCCGGCCACGGCATAGTCGCCATGGCGGCGCGAGAGTTCGGCGAAGGCGTGGCGCTCGCCGGGCTGCAGCAACGGCATTTCCACGGCGGCCAGCAGTTCGCCCTCTTGCAGCGCCGTGGTGTACAGGCCCTGGAAGAAATCGGCCGCGGCGACACGGCGTTCACCGGCGGCACCGTGGATCACCAGCGTGGCGTCCAGCGCCAGCACGCAAGCGGGCCATTCGGCCGCCGGGTCGGCATAGGCCAGGCTGCCACCCACCGTGCCCATGTTGCGGATGGCGCGGTGCGCGATGTGCGGTGCGGCCTGCGCCAGCAGCGGTGCATGCAAGGCCACCAGCGGCGATTCTTCAACTTCGACATGGCGCGTCAGCGCGCCGATGCGCAGCACGGCGCCCTGCAGCGCGATGCCGCGCCAGCCTGCGAGGCCGCCAATGTCGATCAGCAGCGTGGGCTGCGACAGCCGCAGGTTCAGGCTGGCCAGCAGCGTCTGTCCGCCGGCCAGGATGCGTGCGTCGTCGCCGTGCTGTGCCAGCAGCGCCAGCGCATGCTGCGGAGATTCGGCGCGCACGTAGTCGAAGGCCGAGGATTTCATGGCGGATGGGTCTCCAGCGGCGCCGCTCATTTGCACGGTCAGGGCGGTTGCCCCTGTCGCGGCGGCGCTTCGGGTTTGTCGGGATTACGGCTTGTTGATCAAGCGTTCAACAATCTTCGCAAAGTTGAGCAGATGGTCAATACCGAAGAAACCCGCGCCCCGGCCCGTGTGCGGCCCCGCCCCAGCCCCAGCCTCACCCAGGCTGCCGCGCCGGCCGTGGCCGCCGCGGTGCCGGTGCGGCGGCGGCTGGGTGCACTGGAACGTGAACAGCAGATCGTCGCCGGCGCCACCGACTTTTTCGCCCGCCGCGGTCTCGACGCGCAGATGCGCGAGCTGGCCGCCGAGATCGGCATCGCACACACGCTGCTCTACCACTACTTCCCGACCAAGCGCCAGCTCATCGAACGTGTCTACGCCGAGACCATCGCCGGCCGCTGGGACGAACGCTGGGAGACGCTGCTCGACGACCCGCGGCAGCCCGTGGCCGACAAGCTGCATGCCTTCTACCGCGAATACCTGCCGGCCATCCTGACGCCCGACTGGCTGCGCATCCTGGTGCACTCGGGCCTGTCCGACGGGCTGATCCCCGACCGCTACTTCGCGATGGTGCGCGAGCGGCTCTTTCCGCGTCTGCTGCGCGAGGCGCGACGTGCCGCCGGCAGCAGCAGCCGCGCCAAGGCCACGCCGCGCGAAGAGGCGCTGCTGATGGCCTTCCATGGTGGGCTGATCTACCACCTGGGCATCTGGCCGCTCATCTACCAGCAGAGCTACGCCGGGCAGGGTGACACGCAACTCGTCGACATCTTCATCGGCGACCGCGTGCGCGGCTTTCTGGCACAGATGCCCGACGTGATGGTGGCGCCGCGCAGTCGCCGTACCGCGCGACCCCCAACCGAGGAGACACCCGCATGAGCCTGTCGCTGAACCATTTCTCGATCCGCAGCCTCGACCTCGAGGCCTGCGAGCGTTTCTACTGCGGCGTGCTCGGCATGCATGTCGGGCCGCGGCCGCCGTTTCCGTTCCCGGGGCTGTGGATCTACCCCGAGCCGACGGAGGACTACGCCCGCGCAGCCGTGCACATCATCGGCATCGACCGCAGCGACCCCGAGGGCCTGAAGCAGTACCTGGGCGACCGCGCCGAGGCCAGCCTGCAGGGCACCGGCACGGTCGACCACGTGGCCTTCTCCGCCACCGGCCTGGCCGCCATGCGCGAGCGTTTGCAGGCGAACGGTGTGGCGCTGCGCGAGCGGCAGGTGCCGGTGCTGGGGCTGCACCAGGTTTTTGTCGACGACCCGAACGGCGTGGTCGTCGAGCTCAACTTCCCGGCTGCCGAAGCGGCGGCCCTGGCCGCGGCGGCCTGAGCGCCGCGCACCGCACAACAACACAAGCATGGCCCGCATCCTCGTCGTCGGTGGTTCGCTCGGTGGCCTGATGGCCGCCAACCTGCTGTTGCGCGACGGCCACGAGGTGCAACTGCTGGAACGTTCGCCGCGCTCGCTGCAGGGCCGCGGCGCCGGCATCGTCACCCACGAAGGGCTGCGCGAGGTGCTGCGCATGGCCGGAGCGGTGGTCGACCACTCGCTGGGCATCCACGTCGCTTCGCGCGTGGTGCTGGGCAGCGACGGCCAGCCGCTGTGCCGCTGGAACCACGCGCAGATCCTCACCAGCTGGGGGCGCCTCTACACGCTGCTGCGCGCCGCCTTGCCCGAGGCCCATCACCGCCTGGGCGCCGGCGTCAAGGCCGTGACGCAGGACGATGCCGGGGTCAGCGCGCAGCTGGCCAGCGGCGAGACGCTGCGGGCCGACCTGCTGGTGGCGGCCGACGGCATCCGCAGCACGGTGCGCGCGCAGCTGCTGCCGGCCGTGCAGCCTCAGTATGCGGGTTATGTCGCCTGGCGCGGTGTCTGCGAAGAGGCCGCGCTGTCGCGCTTCACGCGCGAGACGCTGTTCCCGTACTTCGGCTTCGGCCTGCCGGCGTGTGAACAGATGCTGGGCTACCCGGTGGCGGGCGTGGAAGACGGCACCGAAGCCGGCCAGCGGCGCTGGAACTTCGTCTGGTACCGGCCGGCCGCGGCCGGCGCCGAGCTCGATGCGCTGCTGACCGACGCCGACGGCCAGCACTATCCCGAAGGCATCACGCCGCAGGCCGTGTCGTGGCGCCACATTGCCGCTGTGCGCGCCGCGGCGCGCGCCACGCTGGCGCCGCAGTTTGCCGAGGTGCTGGAGAAGACGGCCATGCCCTTCCTGCAGCCCATCTACGACCTGGCCTCGACGCAACTGGCCTTCGGCCGCATCGCACTGCTGGGCGACGCCGCCTTCGTCGCCCGCCCGCATGTCGGCATGGGCGTGGCCAAGGCGGCCGACGACGCGCTGGCGCTGGCCCGGGCCATTGCAGCCGCCGGCGCGACGCCCGCGGCGCTGCAGCAGTATGAAGCGCTGCGCCGGCCGGCCGGGTTGGCCGTGGCCGAGCGTGCCCGCCAACTGGGCGCCGGCCTGGAAGCAAGGCCCGCAGGCGCCGCGCCGGCCCCGCCACGCCAGCCCGAGGCCGTGATGCGCCACACGGCCATCGACCCGAGCCTGTTCGCGACCTACCCGCCATGATGGTCTGACCCGTTTTCAGCACCCACCGGACACCCGAAGCCGGACCACAACGCCCGCCCGTTCCACCCGAAGGAGACACACCGATGAGCCACCTGCCCCAGAGCAAAAGCCGCCGCCAACTGATCGTCGGCGGCGCCGCCGTCGCCGCTGCGCCCGCGCTGTTCAGCATCGCCCGCGCCCAGCCCGCGGCCATCAAGATCGGTTTCCCGGTGCCCTTGACCGGTCCCTTCAGCGCCGAGGCGCAGGACCAGGTGCGTGCCGCCGAACTGGCGGTGAAGGAATGGAACGCCGCCGGCGGCCACAAGGGCCAGAAGTGCGAACTGCTGGTACGCGACACCAAGCTCAACAGCGGCGAGGCCGCGACGCGCACGCTGGAACTGATCGAGAAGGACAAGGTCAACTTCGTCGTCGGCAGCCTGTCGGCGGCCACGCAGCTGTCGATCAATGCGGTGACGCGAGAGCGCAAGGTGCTGTTCAACAGCATCAGCCAGAGCGACACCATCAACGAGGCCAAGGACTGGAGCCTGTACACCTTCCACGAGGCGCTGAACCCGCACCTGACGGCCGGCGCCGTGGCGCGCTACGCGTTCCCCAAGTTCGGCAAGCGCATCGCCTACCTGACGGCCGACTACGCCTACGGCCACGAGATGGTGCGCGGCTTCCAGCGTGCCGGCCAGGCCATGGGCGCGCAGACGGTGGCCGACATCCGCCACCCGCTGGGCGCTGCCGACTACAGCGCCTTCCTGCCGCGCATCCAGGCGCTGAAGCCCGACGTCCTGGTGCTGTGCAATTTCGGCCGCGACCTCGTCAACAGCGCCAAGCAGGCGACCGACTTCGGCCTCAAGCAGGGCACCAAGATCATCGCGCCGGTGCTGCTTTACACCAGCCGCGTCGCCGGCGGGCCCGATGCCTTCGAAGGCATTCTGGGCGGCACCAGCTACTACTGGGGCATGGAAGACAAGATTCCGAGCGCGAAGAAGTTCAACGACGCCTTCCGCAAGGCCTACGGCGGCGCCGTGCCCTCGGACTACGGCGCCCTGGGCTACGCCGGCATCCTGAGCGTGCTTCAGGCGGTGAAAAACGCCGACGCCACCGACTCGCAGCGCGTGGCCATTGCGCTGCGCCAGCTGAAGTACGACTGGTACAAGGGGCCGCAGTTCTACCGCAAGTGCGACCACCAGAGCGTGCAGAGCGTCGTCATCGTCGAAAGCAAGAGCAAGAACATGAAGGACAAGAACGACGTCTTCAACGTGCTGGCCATCGAGGACGCCAACGAGAAGAACCTGCGCAGCTGCGAAGAGATGGGCCACAAAGTCAGCTGACAGCGCGAGGACGGACCCGACCCGATGGAGATCACGCCCTCACTGCTGGCCTTGCAGCTGGTCACCGGCATCGCGCTGGGCGCGATCTATGCGCTGCTGGCGGTGGGCCTGAGTCTGATCTTCGGCATGCTCACGGTGGTGAACTTCGCGCATGGCGCGTTTTTCATGGTCGGCGCTTTTGTCGGGCTGTACTTCCTGGGCCTCACCGGCAACTTCTGGTTCAGCCTGGTGCTCACGCCGCTGGTGGTGGGCGCCATCGGGCTGGTGACCGAACGCTTCCTGGTGCGGCCGCTGTATGGCCGCGGCATCGACTACCCGCTGCTGTTGACCTTCGGTCTGAGCTGGGTGCTCATCGAGGCCATGCGCCTGGCCTTCGGTGTCGAGGGCCTGCCTTCGTCGACGCCGCCCGAGCTGCGCGGCGCGGTCGATCTGGGCATCGGTTACTTCCCCAAGTACAGGCTGTTCCTGATCTTCGCCACCGCGGTGGTGGTCATCGCGCTGTGGCTGTTCCTCGAGAAAACCCGCTACGGCCTGATCGTGCGCGCCGGCAGCCGCGACGGCGACATCTGCCGCGTGCTGGGCATCGACATCGCGCGCGTCTGGCTGGTGGTGTTCGGTATCGGTTGCGCCATCGCCGGGCTGTCGGGCGTGCTGGCTGCGCCCACACGCGCGGTGAACCCGGAGATGGGTGTGCACGTGCTGGCCGAGAGCTTCGTCGTCACCGTGGTCGGCGGCATGGGCTCGCTGATGGGCGCCGTGGTCGCCGGGCTGTTGGTGGGCATCGTGTTTGCGATGACGTCGCTGTTTGCGCCCGAGCTGGCCGAGCTGTCGATCTTCGTGCTGATGGCCGTGGTGCTGCTGATTCGGCCTCAGGGCCTGTTCGGCAAGGCGGGGCTGATGGGATGAGTGCGCCTCAAGCGACCAGCGCAACGCCCACCGCCTATGCGCGCGGCCTTTTCGACATGGTGCAGCGCCACCGCGTCGCGGCGGTGCTGCTCTTCCTGCTGGTCTTCCCGCTGCTGATGCCCTACCACGCGCTGGCGGTGAACATCCTCATCTTCGGGCTCTTCGCGGTGGGCTTCAACCTGCTGTTCGGCTACACCGGGCTGCTGAGCTTCGGCCACGCGGCCTTCCTGGGCGTGGGCAGCTACCTCACCGGCATCGCGATGGTGCACTTCGGCTGGCACTGGTTGCTGGCGCTGGGGCTGGGCGTGGTCTCGGCGTCGCTGGCCGGTGTGCTTATCGGCTACCTGGCCATCCGCACGCGGGGCATCTATTTCTCGATGGTCACGCTGGCGCTGGCGCAGATCGTCTACTACGCCTTCTACAAGGCCGAACGCTGGACCGGGGGAGAAAACGGCCTGCGCGGCATCCAGGTGCCGGCCATCGAAGTCGGCCCGTGGACGCTGGACTTCCTGAACCCGGTGACCAAGTACTACGTGATCTACGTCTTCGTCGCCGCGGCGCTGTGGTTCGTCTCGCGCCTGCTGGCATCGCCCTTTGGTGCCGTCATCGAGGCGGTGCGCGAAAACGAGCAGCGCGCCGCGGCCTGCGGCTACGACGTCGCGCGCAGCAAGCTGCTGGTGTTCGTCATCTCGGCGGCGTTGTGCGGGCTGGCGGGCGGGCTGCGTGCGCTGCACCTGAGCGTGGTGCCCATCGACAGCCTGCACTACCTGCAATCGGGCCAGGCGGTGATGATGTGCCTGCTGGGCGGCATGGGCACCTTCTTCGGCCCCTTCGTCGGCGCCGCGGTGTTCCTGACGCTGGAAGACGTGGTGACCACGCTCACCCGTTACTGGATGGGCGTGGTGGGCGCCGTGTTCATGTTCTTCGTGCTCTTCTTTCCCGCCGGCATCTGGGGCACGCTGGTGCAGCGCGTGCAGCGCGCGGTACAGGCGCGATGAGCGCCACCGAGACCCCCATCCTCGAGGTCGAGGGCGTCAGCAAGCACTTCGGCCGCTTCGTGGCGCTGAACAAGGTGACGGCGAGCTTCCAGCCGCGCAAGCTCAGCGCCATCATCGGCCCCAATGGTGCCGGCAAGAGCACCTTCTTCAACGTCGTCAGCGGCGCCTTCCCGCCCACGGCAGGCCGGCTGAAGTTCAAGGGCCGCGACATCACCGGCCTGGCGCAACATGAGTTTGCGCGCATCGGCATCGCCAAGAGCTTCCAGATCACCAACGTGTTCAAGCAACTCAGCGCGCACGAGAACGTGCGCGTGGCGGTGCAGATGCGGCACGCACGCTACGAGTTGCTGCGCCCGCGTGAGGCGATGCGCGAGCTTGCCGACCGCGCCGCCGAGCTGCTGGCCCGCGTCGGCCTGGCCGGCCTGCGCGACCGCCCCGCTGCCGACCTGGCCCACGGCCAGCAGCGTGCGCTGGAAGTGGCCATGGCGCTGGCCGCCGAACCCGAACTGCTGCTGATGGACGAGCCCACGGCGGGCATGTCGCCCGAAGAGACGGTGGTGATGATGGACCTCATCACCGCGCTGGCGGCCGAGCGCTCGGTGATCATCGTCGAGCACAAGATGAAGCTGGTGATGGGCATCTGCGAGCGCCTGCTGGTGTTGCACCACGGCGAATTCCTGGCCGAGGGCACGCCCGAAGAGATCAAGGCCAACGCCGAAGTTCGGCGCGTCTACCTGGGGCAGGGCTGAAATGGCGCCCCCTAGCTCACTTCGTTCGCGAACCCCCGAGGGGGCGCAGGCCTCCCTTGGGGCGGCCCGGCGGGAGGCCTGAATGTTGACCGTGGATGGACTCGACGCCTGGTACGACCACAGCCACGTCGTGCAGGCGCTGCGTTTCGAGGTGCGTGCCGGCAAGACGAGCACGCTGCGTGCCGTCATGGGCCTGATGGCCAAACGCGGCGGCAGCGTGCGCTTCGACGGCCAGGAGATCCTGGCCCAGCCCGCCCACACGCGTTACCACTTGGGCCTGGCCTACGTGCCCGAAGACCGCCGCATCGTGCCCGGTCTGACGGTGCGCGAGAACCTGCGCCTGGGGCTCATCGCCGGCCGCGAGCGAAACACCGAGCGCGCGCGAATCGAAGAGATCGCACGCACCTTCCCGCGCCTGGCCGAACGCATGGACCAGGAGGGCACGTCGATGAGCGGGGGTGAACAGCAGATGCTGGCCATCGCACGCGCGATGATGGCCAGGCCACGCATGATCCTGCTCGACGAACCCTCCGAAGGCATCATGCCGGTGCTGGTCGACGAGATGTTCGAGCTCTTCAGGCGGCTCAAGAGCGAGGGCACGACCATCCTGCTGGTGGAACAGAACGTCGAGCGTGCGCTGGCCTTGAGCGACCGTGCCTACATCCTCGACCAGGGCCGCATCGTGCACACCGGCAGCGGGGCCGAACTGCTGGCCGACCGCGAGATCCAGGACCGCTACTGCGCCGTGTAGCCGGCGCCGCAGCGCGCCGTGCGCTAGCGCCAGGGGCCTTCGATGACGCCGCGCGTCTCGGCCACGGCCACGTCCCCCATGGCCAGCGGCTCGGCTCGCGGCGCGGGCAGCTGCCGCCGAAGTTGCTTTCTCCCGCCGGTGCACTTGATCTGCGCCTGGGTGCGCATGCTCCGATCGATCGTCGACAGAGGGCGCACGGCGCAAAGCGCGGTGTCCGGCCGGCGGCGCCCGCCGGGAGGCTTGCGCCGGTCAACGCCTCGAATCCCGGGATCAACCCGACCGGTGGGCGCTTCGCTGTCGCGTGTCGGCAGTGATCGCCATCGCGAGCGCGCGCCACTTCTCAGGCCGTTGTCCTACCGCATGTCGGCCTGCCCGATGACACAGGCGGTGCGGTTCGGGCCATACAACGGGTTCCATCCCGAGCCACGTGCTCGTTCGATCGTCCATTTACTGAGCAGACGCACATGAACCCAGCCGACACGTCGCCGCCCCGCACCGTACCTGCCGACGAAGACCTTGCCGAGCAGGCCCGCCCCGGCCACGGCATTCCGTCGCAGGATCCGACGTCCGAGTCACAAGTGCCGCTGGAGCCCGGGGAGGCCGAGCGCGAGGCCAACTCGGTGCTGATGGGGGGCGGCGTGGTGGCCGGTGCGGCCACGGGCGCCGCCATCGGCGTCGCGGTGGCCGGGCCGGTTGGGGTATTGGTCGGGGCCACGCTGGGTGCCGTTGCCGGCGCACTGGGCGGCGCTGCCGCCGCAGCGACGGCGAGTCGAGACGACTCTGACAGCGCCGACACAGCGCCAGTAGACGCCGTGCGCCTGCACATCGACGACAGCGCAGGCAGCGGCCGACCGGTGGTGCTGATCCATGGCTGGCCACTGTCGGCCCAGGCCTGGGAGCCACAGGTGTCGGCGCTACGCGCCGCCGGCTACCGTGTGGTGGCCTATGACCGAAGAGGGTTCGGCCGCTCCGACAAGCCGCAAGCCGGTTACGGCTACGACACGCTGGCCGACGATCTGCAGCGCGTCATGGCCCAGTGCGGACTGCAGGATGTGACGCTGGTGGGCTTCTCGATGGGCGGTGGTGAAGTGGCGCGCTACATCGCACGGCATGGCGAATCGCGCCTGCACAGCGTGGTGTTCGCCGCGGCCGTGCCGCCCTACCTGATGAGATCGGCCGACAACCCCGACGGCCCGCTGACACCCGAGAAGGCCCAGCAGAAGAAGGCGGAGTTCGAGCAGAACCGCGGTGCCTACTTCGACCAGTTCACCCGGGCCTTCTACTCGGCCAACGGTGTGCTTCAGGTCACCGAGTCGCAGCGAGGCGAGGCGATCGCCCTGTGCCAGCAGTCGGCACAGCATGCGGCGCTGGCCTGCATGGATTCCTTCGCCACCACCGACTTCCGCGAAGACCTGAAGAAGGTAACGCTGCCCACGCTGGTGATCCACGGCGATGCCGACGCTGTTGTGCCTTTCGAAGGTTCCGGCCAGCGCACGCACCGCGCCGTGCTCCACAGCCAACTGGTGAAGGTCAGCGGTGCGCCGCACGGGCTGAACGTGTCGCATGCGCAGGCGTTCAACGATGCTCTGCTGTCGTTCCTGCGGGCCTGAACCGCCGTCTCTGCGGCCCAGGTCGGCGGCCATGGCAGGTGAGACGGCATGGGGCGCGACGCCCGTCCCCGGGGCGCCGACCCGTGCCGACGCGCTGCCCCGGTGATCGACCTGCGGCGTCGTGTCACGGTTGTGTCACGCAAGCACTGGCGGAAGCGGTGAGATTCGAACTCACGGGCCCTTGCGGGCCGCCGGTTTTCAAGACCGGTGCAATCGACCACTCTGCCACGCTTCCGTAGGTCTTGCCGACGGCCGAATTCTAGGCGTGCATCTCAGCCGGGCGCTTGCGCCTGTTCGCAGGGTACCTGCACCACCTCACGCCGCCCACCGTCCACGCGCACCGCAGTCAGTGTGCCGCCCCAGACGCAGCCGGTGTCGATGCCCAGCAGGTCGGGCCGGTTCAGAAGCCCCAGCGTGCTCCAGTGACCGAAGGCCATCGGCTGCCCCGCGGTCTGGCGCCCGGGTGCGTCGAACCAGGGGTGGTAGCCCGGGGCGGCGGCGCCGGCGCCGTCCTTGGTCTTGAGATCGAGCCGGCCGTCGGCGGTGCAGAAGCGCAAACGAGTGAAGGTGTTGATGGCGAAGCGCATGCGGTCGTCGCCGGTCAGGTCGTCGCGCCAACGGTCGGGCTGGTTGCCGTACATCACGCGCAGGAAGGCCCCCAGGTCGGGGCCGCTCAGCAGTGCCTGCACCTCGGCGGCCAGCGCCAGCGTCTGCGCGGTGCTCCACTGCGGCACCACGCCGGCGTGCACACACAGCCAGCCGGCTTCCACGTGGGCCATCGGCTGCTCGCGAACCCAGGCTATCCAGGCCTCGCGATCGGGCGCGTTCAGGATGTCGGCCAGCGTGTCGCCCTTGTGCACGGGCCGCACGCCGTGGGCCACGGCCAGCAGGTGCAGGTCGTGGTTGCCCAGCAGGCAGGTGGCGGCGCCCTGCAGCGGCGCCAGCATCTGCAGCACGGCCAGCGAGTCGGGGCCGCGGTTGACGAGGTCGCCCAGCAGCACGATACGGTCACGCGAGGGTGAGAAGTCGATTTCCGCGAGCAGGTGCCGCAAGGCCTGAGCGCAACCCTGCACGTCGCCGATGAGATGGATCATTGAGCGATTCTGCTACGCTCCCGCTCCCCTTCACGGCCACCGCGGCCCGTCCCGCGGCGCGCATGGACCTCACGCTCCTGGTTTTCCTGATCCTGCTCAACGGCGTCTTCGCGATGTCCGAGATGGCCCTCACCGCCAGCCGCAAGGCGCGCCTGCAGGTGATGGTGGAAGGCCAGGAGCCCGGCGCGCAGGCGGCGATGGATCTGCACGAAAACCCGACCAAGTTTCTGTCGACGGTGCAGATCGGCATCACCTCGATCGGCATCCTCAATGGCATCGTGGGCGAGGCCGCATTCGCGGCGCCGCTGGCCTCCTGGCTGGTCGAGACCGTGCACGTGGCGCAGCGCACGGCCAGCATCGCCGCCACCGGCCTGGTGGTGGTGATCATCACCATCCTGACCATCATCTTCGGCGAACTGGTGCCCAAGCGGCTGGGCCAGATGTACCCCGAAACGGTGGCGCGGCTGGTGTCGCGGCCGATGAACTGGCTGAGCACCGCGGCGCGGCCGCTGGTGGCGTTGCTCAGCGTGTGCACGCACGGCGTGCTGCGGCTGATGGGCATTCACCAGGGCGGGCCCGGCCGCTCGGTGACGGAAGAGGAAATCGCCGCCAGCCTGGAAGAGGGCGTCGAGTCGGGTGTCATCGAGGCGCAGGAGCACCAGATGGTGCGCAACGTCTTCCGGCTCGACGAACGGCAGATCGGCTCGATGATGATCCCGCGTGCCGAGATCGTCTGGCTCGACCTTTCCGACCGCACCGAGACCCTGCTGGCCACCATCGCCGACAGCGGGCACACCCGGTTCCCGGTGTGCAAGGGCTCGCTGGACGACGTGCAGGGCGTGCTCAACGCCGCCAAGCTGCTGCAGCCGCTGGCCAGCGGCAAGGCGGTGGAGATCGCCCAGTACATGGCGCCGCCGGTGTTCGTGCCCGAGACGCTGTCGGGCATGGAACTGCTGGAGCACTTCCGGATCTCGCGCACCGACCTCGTCTTCGTCGTCGACGAGTACGGCGCGGTGCAGGGCGTCGTCACCGAGCGCGACCTGCTCGAAGCCATCACCGGCGAGTTCGGCGCCCACAGCGACGAAGACGCCTGGGCCATCCAGCGTGAGGACGGCAGCTGGCTGCTCGACGGCCTGATCCCGGTGCCCGAGTTCAAGGACCGCCTGGGGCTGAAAGAGCTGCCTGAGGAAGACCGCGGCCGCTACAACACGCTGGCTGGCATGATCATGCTTTTGCTCGGCCGTTTGCCGCGCACCGCCGACGCGGTGGATTGGCAGGGCTGGCGCTTCGAGGTTGTCGACCTCGACGGCAAACGCGTCGACAAGGTGCTGGTGACACGCATCGAAACCCCTGGAGAAGAGACTTGATCAATCAGAACCTGCACAAGCAGCCCACGGCCCTGGACAGCGCCACGCACCGCAACCTGAAGCTGCGCATGCCCGTCACCGACTGGACGGTGGCGCAAGACCTGAACGCGATGTTCGTTGCCGCCGCCGAGTTCGGCGACGTCTGCCGCGAGTTCCCCATCGTCTTCGTGAAGGCCGGCAAGGAAGAGGACGGCAGCGACGCCATCGCCCCCATCGCTGTCTTCGGCCTGGTGCTGAACGAGAACCTCTACCTCGCCGGCGAACGCTGGCGCGCCCAGTACATGCCCGCGGTGCTGCGTGCCTATCCGTTCTGCATCGCGCGCATCGATGCCGAGCGCTTCGCGATCTGCATCGACACGGCCTGGAAGGGCACCAGCGTGCTGGAAGGCGAGCCGCTCTTCACCGAGGACGGCCAGCAGGCCGAAGTGCTGAAGCAGATGACCCCCTACCTCGAGACGCTGGAAGCCGAGATCCAGCGCACGCGCCTGGTGGGCAAGAAGCTGCTGGAACTGGACGTGCTGCGCGAGATGCGTTTCGACGCCACGCTGCCCGACGGCCGCCAGCACACGGTCGACGGCTTCCTCACCGTCGACGACAAGAAGATGACCGAGCTGCCCGACGCGGTGATCGGCGAGCTGCACCGCAGCGGCATGCTGGGCCTGGTGCACCTGCACTGGGTGTCGCTGGGCAACATGCGCCGCCTGGTGGACTGGCATGTCGAGCGGTCGGCGGCGCAGGGGAGTGCTGCGCCGGCCGTCGAGGCGGCCAACGCGCCTGCCGTCTGATCAGCCGGCGCTGCCGCCGGTCTGACCGGGCTGGCCGGCGGGCGCCACCGGCGAACGCAGCACCTGCAGCACCTGTGCCGTCTGCGGCTGGGTGCGCGCCACCCAGTCGTCGAACTGCTGTCGCGCCTGCGCGCCGTAGCGCTGGTAGATCTTCCAGCCGACGAAGCCCACCACGGCCAGCAGCAGCAGCGTCTTGGCCGCACGCGCCCAGGCCATCAGCACCGCGATGGCCATGCCGAAGGCCACCCACTTGAACCACCACTGGCCGCTGTAGGTGACGTAGTTGATGAAGCCGGTCAGGCCCACCACCCACAGTGCCTTGAGCGGCATCAGCACGGCGTCGGCCAGGTTCCTGATCGGGCGGGCGACGAAGTTCAGCGGGTTCATGGCGGGTTCCTCGTGGGGTGGGCTGGACAGTGGGGGCATCGTGCGCGCGCCGGCGGTGGTGGCGCCATGCCCTTGCGACGGAATGCAAACCGATGGCGTGAGGCGACGTCCGCGGGCCGCCGGCCGCGAGACAATCGCCGCTGTCCACACTCGCCCAGCCCGATGACCGTCCATCTCGCCAAACCCGCCCGCGGCAGCGTGCCCGTGCACGCCGTCGACCGCGGCAAGTTCGCCGCGCTCAGCGCCGCGTTCGACCCCGCGGCCCGCCGCTGGCTGCAGACCCTCGGTTTCAGCGGCGCGCCCGACACCCACGCGCTGCTGCCCGCCGCCGACGGCACGCTGCAGGCCGTTTGGGCCGGCGTGCGTGACGCCAGCCACCCGTGGGCGCTGGCGGCGCTGCCCAGAGCGCTGCCGCCCGGCCGCTACCACCTGGGCGAGCAGGGCCTGGCGCTCGACCCCGCCGCGGCCGCGCTGTCCTGGGAACTCGGCAGCTACACCTTCGACCTCTACAAGGCCGCAAAGCGTGAAGCGGCGCAACTGCACTTGCCATCGACCCCGGCGGTGCAGCACGCGTTGATCGTAGCCGCCGCCGCGGCGTCGACACGCGACCTCGTCAACACGCCGGCCGAACACATGGGCCCGGGCGCGCTGGCCGAGGCCGTGCGCCTGGTGGCCCAACAGCACGGTGCCCGGTTCAAGCAGGTTGTCGGTGACAAGCTGCTGGCGGCCAACTTCCCGGCCATCCACGCCGTCGGCCGCGCCGCCGGCGCCGACCACGGCCGCGCGCCGCGCCTGATCGAGCTGAACTGGGGCAAGCCCAAGCACCCGAAGCTGACGCTGGTGGGCAAGGGCGTGTGTTTCGACACCGGCGGCCTCGACATCAAGGGCGCCGACGGCATGCGGCTGATGAAGAAGGACATGGGTGGCGCCGCCAACGCGCTGGGCCTGGCGCAGATGGTGATGGCGCTGAACCTGCCGGTGCGCTTGCAGTTGCTGATCCCGGCGGTGGAAAACGCCATCGCCGGCAATGCCTACCGCCCGGGCGACGTGTTCAAGACGCGAAAAGGTCTCCACATCGAAATCGGCAACACCGACGCCGAAGGCCGCGTGGTGCTGTGCGACGCGCTGGCCTACGGCGCCGAGGGCCAGCCCGACCTGATGATCGACATGGCCACGCTGACCGGCGCCGCGCGCGTGGCGCTGGGCCCGCAGCTGCCGGCACTGTTCTGCCGCCGCACCGACCTGGCGCGTGAACTCGTCGACCGCGGCCTGGCGCTGCACGACCCGCTGTGGCACATGCCGCTGTGGCGTGACTATCACGGTGGCATCGAAAGCGACATCGCCGACATCGTCAACACCGGCAAGGGCCCGATGGCGGGCGCGGTGACGGCCGCGCTTTTCCTCGACGACTTCGTGCCCGAGGGCATGGACTGGCTGCACATCGACCTCTTCGCCTGGAACAGCGAAGCGCGCCCGGGCCGGCCGGTGGGCGGCGAGGCGCAGACGCTGCGCACCCTGCTGGCCTACCTGGAGGCACGTTACAGGCCGGCCTGAGCGCCGAGAACAGCGCCCGATGTACGGCGCTGTTCGTCACACCGCCGTCACGCGCCCGTGGCACAGTACGGGCACTGCAGGCGAGAACCGACCGCACCACTGGGCGGAGCAACGGAACCCGTGCCCGTCGCCTGAAGTACCTTTGCCGGACAAGCCGTTGCGTCGATGACGCAGCGGCTTTTTCTTGTGCGCCCGGCACGGGCGCACGCGCCGCGTGGGCGAGGGTTCGTTTCAGGCGACGGCAGCCTCGGCAGCGGCCTGCGGGTCACCCTGCAGCACCGCCAGCCGTGCCTCGATCTCGACCGCGTCGTTCAGCGTGCGCACCGCGGCGTAGGCCTGTTCGGCACCGGGGTGGCGGCGGCGCAGCATGTTCAGCCACTGCTTTATGCGCCCGCCGCGGTGGCGGGCCTCCACGCGCGGCGTGATGAGGTGGCCGTACAGCCGCACCAGCGGCAGCAGATCGGCCCAGGCCGGCTGCACCCGGCCGCGCAGCGCCAGCGCCAGGCCGGGGTCGCTGACCAGGCCGCGGCCCAGCATCAGCGCGTCGCAGCCGCTTTCCTGCAGGCAGCGCCTGGCGTCTTCCACCGTCCAGACCTCGCCGTTGGCCACCACCGGCACGTTCACCGCTTCGCGGATGTGAGCGATGCGGTCCCAGTAGGCCGGCGGCTTGTAGCCGTGCAGTTTGGTGCGTGCGTGCACGACGAGTTCGTCCGCACCGGCGGCGGCGATGGCGCGTGCGTTGTCGAGCATCAGCGCGTCGTCGCGGTGGCCCAGCCGCATCTTGGCCGACACCGGCATCGAGGCCGGCACGGCGCGGCGCACCGCAGCGACGATGCGGTGCACCAGCTCGGGTTCGTCGAGCAGCACCGCACCCCCCCGGTGGCGGTTCACCACCTTGGCCGGGCAGCCGAAGTTGAGGTCGATGCCGGCGGGCCCGAGTTCGGCCAGGCGCGCGGCGTTGTCGGCCAGGCAGGCGGGGTCGGAGCCGAGCAGCTGTGCCCGCACCGGCGTGCCCGCCGGCGTGCGGCTGCCGTGGTGCAGTTCGGGCATCAGCCGTGTGAAGACCCGCGCCGGCAGCAACTGGTCGGTGATGCGGATGAACTCCGACACGCAGCGGTCGATGCCGCCGACACGCGTGAGCACGTCGCGCAGGCTGTGGTCGAGCACACCCTCCATCGGGGCGAGCAGGATCAGGCGTGGCAGGGCGGGGGCAGAAGGCATCGGTCACCGGATTGTCCGTGCTCGGCGCGCCGCGGCCCCCGCGCCCTGTACGCGCTGCCGCGTCAGCAGGCGGCAGGGCGCGCCATCGCCGCCAGTGCCGGTGCGCGACGCAGGGGCAGACGCGCGCGCGACGCACGCGGCGCACGGCCGCCTTCGGCCAGCGCCCAGCCGTCGGTGGCTTGTTCCAGCGGGTGGCTCACGGTGCGCACGGCGGCCAGACCGTCGGCCGTGGCGCGCTCCAGCAGCGCGGCGGTGGCGGCTTCGCCCAGGCTCAGCACGAAGTGCTGCCAGCGACGCTGCACCCGTTCGTGCAGCCAGGCGTCTTCCAGCGCGCGGCGAAGGCGCGCGGTGTCCGGGCCGGCCTCCAGCACACGCGGCGCAAGCGAGCCGATGAAAAGGTTGAAGTCGTGGCGCACGGTGTGCTCGGGCAGCAGCGCGGCCAGCGCGCGCGTGCGTGCACTCCAGCCCGGCGCCGTGAACTGCAGCGTCACCAGCGCCTGCAGCCCTTGCGCCGGGTTGAGCAGGCGCACACGGTTCGGCGGCAGCACCGCCAGCGGCAGGCGCGCCGCCTCGTGGAAGGGCAGCGGGGTGGCGCAGGCGCGCAGCGCGGCCAGCCGCCACCAGGCGCCCGCGTCCAGGCCTTCGACGTTTTCCCCCGAGCGTTCGGCGCAGCGCGCCCGGCGCAGCGTCTCCAGCAGGTCGACGCCGGCACGGGCGGCGGCTGCGCGCCGGCTCATCATCACCACGTTGCCCGCGGCCCAGGCGGCCTGCGGGTTCAGGCGCTCGAATACCGCCGCATCAGGCTGGCCCGGCGCGCCACCCAGCGGCGTGCGCAACACCGGGCAGTGGCTGGCCCGCAACTGCGCCAGGTAATGCGGCGTGACCTGCTGGCATTCGAAGGCGATGCCTTCGCGCCAGGCCTGCGTGCGCAGCGCCAGCCACTGCCGCGTGGCCTGCTGCACGGCCAGCGTGCGGCGGCCGAAGACGGCGCGTGCCGCGCGCCAGCCCTGGCCGATGGGCGTGCCTTCCAGCAGCAGTTCGGGCGCGGGCACCAGGCCGTGGTGGGCGTGGTCCCAGCCGACCTCGAAACCGATGGCGTCCGCGGTTTCCGTCTGCAGCCGCTGTGGGCCGTTGGGGGCGGGAATCAGCTCGAGCGTGGCCTGCGTCGTCATGGTCTTCTCCGTCTGTGACCCGGGCCCCGTGCCCAGGTGATGGAGGCAGTGTCGACGCCGACTGGCTCATAGCGTGAGCTACCATTCGGGCCTCAGGGTTGTGGTGCGCGCCAACGGCTGCGCAGCCCAAGCATCACGGCCAAACCGAGCCCTATACCGAGTGCGTCGAACGCCAGGTCGACGACATCGCCCTGGCGCCCTGGCACCTGGGTCTGCACGATCTCGATCAAGGCGCCGTAGGCCAGCAGGCCGATGCCGGCGAGCGCACCATGCCGCCGCGTGGCCGGCCACGACAATGCTGCCGCGACGGCGAGCGACACGAAGGCCAGCAAGTGGTCGACCTTGTCGCCGATGCCCAGCGAGGGGGCACCGCTGCCGGGCTTCAGCGCCGCGACGCTGACGACGGCGAGCAGCAGCACGAGCAGCACCCGCCAGCGTGGGCGAAGCGGCGAGGCGTGCAGGAGTTGCGGCAGCGTGGGCATGGTGGCGCGCATTCTGTCAGGGCCTGTCGCGCAGGTGCGCTATCATCGCGGGCTGTGCGGTGGGGTGCCCCTTTCGGGCTCTCTGCCGAGCACGCCGGTGTAGCTCAGTTGGTAGAGCAGCGCATTCGTAATGCGAAGGTCACCAGTTCGACTCCGGTCACCGGCACCAAGGAATGGCAAGGGTTAGCAGGTTAGCGCCGGCTAACCCTTTCTCTTTGTCTCGTGCTGCTCACGAAGCGCCGGGCCGGTTCGCGCCGCATCTCGCGCACCCCGCCCCACCCGCCGTTTTGCACGGCGCTCGCCTCTGGGCTTCCTGGGCCCGGTCGAGCACTCCCACGGTCGCCAGGCGACCAAGGGCCGGCCATAGATATGCCTCCGTCGCCGGCAAGTGTTTGCCCATGTTCCTGGCGTTGGGGCGGGCCAGTTCACCGATCTCTTTCAAGTGCGGGCAGGTGCTCGTCGATTGCCGCAACGGTGGGACTGACGGCCGTCAACATCGTGCTGCCGATGCCCTTCGGCAACGTGCTGCCGGCGCTGGCGCTGATGACGATGCTCATCGAGTTGGCGCTGGTGTTTCGGGACGGCGTTGCGATCCTCCTTGGCATGACGGCGGCAGCCTTTGCCTTGGTCATGACCGCAGGTCCGGTGCCGATGGTCTGGTTCTGGGGCGGCCTGAGCGTGCGCGCTTCGTCCGGGTCGGCATCGCCATCGGCCAGGCAGCTCGACCCATTGGTACGCGTCGCTCGAGGCGGCCGATGTCTTCTTCACTTGCCGTCATGTGTGCAGCGCCACATGCGCCGTGCGCATCGCGCCATGCGCGATCGGCTTCGCGGGCCGCACGACACATTGACGCGCAACAACTACCGGGCGAGGGGTCTGAACAGAATCGACCGTCACCGACAAACAAGGACGAGCGATGCAGATGCGAACCGAACGCGACTTTCTGGGCGAGCGCCAGATTCCGGCCGATGCCTACTACGGCGTACAGACGCAGCGCGGCATGGACAACTTCCGCATCACCGGCGTGCCGATGTCGGCCGAGCCCGAGTTCGTTCGCGCCTTCGGCTACGTCAAGAAGGCGGCAGCACTGGCCAACCGCGACCTCGGCGTGCTCGACGCCGCCATCGCAGGGGCCATCGTCGCGGGCTGCGACAAGCTCATCGCCGGCGAGATGCGCGAGCAGTTCCTGACCGACTTCATCCAGGGCGGCGCCGGCACCTCGACCAACATGAATGCCAACGAGGTGATCGCCAACCTCGCGCTCGAGCACCTCGGTCACGAGAAGGGCCAGTACGAGTTCGTCAACCCGAACGACCACGTCAACTTCGGGCAATCGACCAACGATGTCTACCCGACTGCGTTCCGCCTTGCGTTGATCCTGCGGCTGACGCGCTACATGGAGGCGCTGACGAAGCTGCAGGCGGCGTTCTTCGCCAAGGCGACTGAGTTCGACCGCGTGTTGAAGATGGGCCGCACGCACCTGCAGGACGCGGTGCCGATGTCGCTGGGCCAGGAGTTCCACGGCTGGGGCACGACGATAGGCGAGGAGGTGCAGCGCATTGCTGAGGTGCGCCAGTTCCTGCACGAGATCAACCTGGGCGCCACCGCCATCGGCACCATGGTCACGGCGGCGCCGGGTTACCCGGAGCTGGCCACGCGCTACCTGTCGGAGATCACCGGTACCACCTTCATCCTGGCCGGCGACCTGGTCGAGGCCACCTCGGACACCGGCGCCTACGTGCTGCTGTCGGGCGTGCTCAAGCGCACCTCGTCCAAGCTGACCAAGATCTGCAACGACCTGCGGCTGCTCGCCTCCGGGCCGCGCTGCGGCTTCAACGAGATTCACCTGCCGCAGATGCAGCCAGGCTCGTCGATCATGCCGGGCAAGGTCAACCCGGTGATCCCGGAGGTCGTCAACCAGGTCAGCTTCCTCGTCATTGGCCTGGACTTGACGGTGACTCTGGCGGCCTCGGCCGGGCAGTTGCAGCTCAATGTGATGGAGCCGGTGATCACCTTCGCGCTGTTCACTTCGATCTCGACGATGGAAAACGCCGTCAACAGCCTGCGCGTGAACTGCATCGACGGCATCACCGCCAACGCCGAGCGCACGCGCGGCATGGTGCTGAACTCGCTGGGCATCATCACCGTGCTGAAGCCCCACTTTGGCTACAAGCAGTGCGCAGAGATCGCCCGCGAAGGCTACGAGACCGGCAAGTCGTTGCACGACATCGTCGTGCTCGAACGCAAGCTGCTGACGCCGACGCAGTGGGACGAGATCTTCTCGTTCGAAAACCTGATCAACCCGAAATTCGAACAGTAAAGCTGCGAGGAAATCATGACATTGACCATCGTTCTTCAATTCCTGGTCGTGCTCGCCGCGATCTGGATGGGTGCCCGCTCGGCCGGCATCGGCCTGGGTTTGTGGGGCGCCGTCGGCCTTTTCGTGCTGGTCGTCGCCTTCGGCATCAACCCGACCTCGCCGCCGGTCGATGTCATGCTCATCATCCTGGCGGTGATCATGGCCGCGTCAGTGATGGAAGCGGCCGGCGGCATCGACTTCCTGGTGCGCATCGCCGAACGCATCATCCGCGCGAATCCGAAATACGTGACGATCGTGGCGCCGCTGACGACCTGGACCTTCACCTTCCTGGCCGGCACGGGCCACATCGTCTACCCGCTGCTGCCGGTGATCTACGAGACCGCGCACCAGAACGGCATCCGGCCCGAGCGCCCGATGGCGGTGGCCACCATCGCGTCGCAGCAGGCCATCACCGCCAGCCCGGTGGCGGCGGCCACGGCCGCGATGATCGGCCTGTTCGCCGAGAAGGGCATGGGCGAGTGGGGCTTGGCGCAGATCCTGATGATCTGCGTGCCGGCGACGCTGACAGGCGTCATCGCCGCGGCCATCGTCTCGATGTTCATCGGCAAGGACCTCAAGGACGACAAGGTCTACCAGGCACGTCTGGCGGCCGGCCAGATCCCGAAGCCGCAGGCCCCCGGGGAGCGCCCGCCACTGAAGCCCGCCGCGAAGCTCTCGGCGATGATCTTCCTGTCCGGCGTTGCGCTGGTCGTGCTGTTCGGCTTTTTCCCGGCCCTGCGCATGCTGCCGGGCGCGAAGTCGGCGCTCGGCATGCCGATCGTGATCGAGATCGTGATGATGTCGGTGGCCGCACTGATGCTGCTGGCCACCCGCGTCGACGTCGACGACGTGCCCAAGACGGCGACACTGCGCGCCGGCGTCGTGGCGGTGATCGGCATCTTCGGGCTGGCCTGGCTGGGCGACAGTTTCATCGCCGCGAACAAGGACGTCATCGTGCCGGCGATCGGCGACTGGGCCAAGGTCGCTCCGTGGACCTTCGCCTTCGGTCTCTTCTTCGCCTCGGTGCTGCTGTACAGCCAGGCCGCGACGACGCGCGCGCTGATGCCGCTGGGCATCGCACTGGGCATCCCGCCGCAGTTCCTGATCGGGATGTTCCCGTCGGTCAACGGCTACTTCTTCATCCCGACCTACGGCTCGCTGATCGCGGCCATCAACTTCGACCTCTCGGGCACCACGCGCATCGGAAAATACGTGCTCAACCACTCGTTCATGGTGCCCGGTATCGTGGCCACGTCGGTGGCGGTGATCACTGGCCTGGCGTTGGCAAGGGTCGTCTTCTGAACTCGATCGACAAGTTCTGCCACCGTCTGCTTGCGGTTTTGCCAACACCATCGCCTGCTCGATGCGGGATTCGATCGCAGCAGGCCCTGGCTGCTGCAGCTCGTGCTGCAGTCGGGCAAAACCACTTCGCCAAGCGGCCCGTGCTCAGTTCACCTCGCCAAGGCAGAAGAGCGACTTTCATGTCAGCGCAGGCATCACGACCGGATCGCGGTCGGATGCCGTGATTCAGGCCGCGCTGCCCACCTCGAATCGCGTCACCTTGCGCGGCCGCAGCCAGACGCGGCTGCCGCGCTGCAGTTGCAGGCGCTCGCGCAGCGCGGTGTATTCGCTGCGCAGCAGCTCGACGTCGAGGTAGCCCTCGTTGCCGTCGCGCTTGAACTCGATGCGCGTGTGCGGCCCCACGGTGAGGGTCTGCGACAGCGTGGCAGGCCAGCCGTCGGGCACCGCGTCGGCCAGGATCTCCAACTCGTGCGGGCGCACGTAGACGGTCTCGCCCTTGACGGTGGCGCCGCCGGGCGCGTGTTCGGTGCGGCCGTGGAAGAGGTTGACGTCGCCCAGGAACTGCAGCACGAAGGGGCTCGCCGGGTGGTCGTAGACCTGGTCGGGCGTGCCCACCTGTTCGATGCGGCCTTCGTTCATCACGACGATGCGGTCGGCCACCTCCATCGCCTCTTCCTGGTCGTGGGTGACGAAGACGCTGGTGACATGCACCTCGTCGTGCAGCCGGCGCAGCCAGCGGCGCAGTTCCTTGCGCACCTTGGCGTCGAGCGCGCCGAAGGGCTCGTCCAGCAACAGCACCTTGGGTTCCACCGCCAGCGCGCGCGCCAGCGCGATGCGCTGGCGCTGGCCGCCGCTGAGCTGGTGCGGATAACGGTCCGCCAGCCAGTCCAGCTGCACCAGCTTGAGCAGCTGCGTCACCTTCTTCGTGATCGTGAGCTCGTTCGGCCGCGTCGCCTTCGGTCGTACCCGCAGGCCGAAGGCGACGTTCTCGAAGATCGTCATGTGGCCGAAGAGCGCGTAATGCTGGAAGACGAAGCCGACGTTGCGGTCGCGCACATCGGTATCGGTGGCGTCTTCGCCGTGGAAGAGCACGTTGCCCGAGTCGGGCACTTCCAGCCCGGCCATGATGCGCAGCAGCGTGGTCTTGCCCGAACCCGAGGGTCCCAGCAACGCCACCAATTCACCGGCCGGGATGTCCAGGTTCAGGTTGTCGCAGACGACCGTCTTGCCGAAGGCCTTGTTGAGGTTTCTGACTTCAATGCTCATGGCTCACTCCGAACGGTCGCCGTCGCAGCGCAACTGCGTCTTCACGCGCTGCTCGACCAGGTACTTCAGCACCAGCGTCACCAGCGCCAGCAGCGCCAGCAGTGACGCCACCGCGAAGGCGGCCGCAAACTGGTATTCGTTGTAGATGATCTCGATGTGCAGCGGCAGCGTGTTGGTCTGGCCGCGGATGTGGCCCGACACCACGCTCACCGCACCGAACTCGCCCATCGCCCGGGCATTGCACAGGATCACGCCGTAGAGCAGCGCCCATTGGACGTTGGGCAGCGTCACGCGCCACAACATCTGCCAGCCGTCGGCGCCCAGCACACGTGCCGCTTCCTCCTGCTCGATGCCCTGGGCCTGCATCAGCGGAATCAGCTCGCGTGCGACGAAGGGGAAGGTGACGAACGTCGTGGCCAGCACGATGCCGGGCACGGCGAAGATGATCTTCAGGTCGTGGTCGATGAACCAGCTGCCGAACCAGCCCTGCAGCCCGAACACCAGCACGTAGATCAGGCCGGCAATCACCGGGCTGACCGAGAAGGGCAGGTCGATCAGCGTCAGCAGCAGGTTCTTGCCGTGAAACTCGAACTTGGCGATGGCCCAGGCCGCGGCCACGCCGAACACCAGGTTGAGCGGCACGCTGATGACGGCCGCGATCAGCGTGAGCTTGATCGCCGACAGCGCGTCGGGCTCACTGACGGCCGCGACGTAGACATCCCAGCCCTTCTTGAAGGCCTCGTAGAACACCGTCACCAGCGGCACGAAGAGGAAGAGCGTCATGAAACCGAGCGCCAGCCCGATGAGCAGCATGCGCACCCACGGTGCTTCGGCAGTGGCGGCGCGGATGCGGCGTGGCGCGGTGCCCGCGGCCACCGCGCGTGGGGCTTTCGCTGGCAAGGCTGCCGTGTTCATGCCAGCCCCCCTTGACGTTTGCGCGCCCAGCTCTGCAGCAAGTTGATCAGCAGCAGCAGCGCAAAGGAGGCCACCAGCATCACCACCGCGATGGCCGTGGCGCCGGCGTAGTCGTACTGTTCGAGCCTGGTGATGATGAGCAGCGGTGTGATCTCGCTGACCATCGGCATGTTGCCGGCGATGAAGATGACGCTGCCGTATTCACCCAGCGCGCGTGCAAATGCGAGGGCAAAACCGGTCAGCAGCGCCGGCATCACGATCGGGAAGATGACCTTGCCGAAGGTCTGCCAGCGGTTCGCACCGAGCGTGGCTGCGGCCTCCTCGAGTTCGCGGTTCACGTCCTCCAGCACCGGCTGCACCGTGCGCACGACGAAAGGCAGGCCGATGAAAACCAGTGCCACCCACACACCCAGCGGCGTGAAGCTCACCTTGAAGGGCAGCCACTGGCCGAGCATGCCGTTGTGCGCATAGATGGCGGTCAGCGCGATGCCGGCCACCGCGGTGGGCAGCGCAAAGGGCAGGTCGACCAACGCGTCGATCACGCGCTTGAAGGGGAAGGTGTAGCGCACCAGCACCCAGGCCACGATGAAACCGAAGACCGCGTTCAGCAGCGCGGCCAGGAAACTGGCGCCGAAGGTCAGCCGGTAGGACGCCAACACGCGTGGTGTGGTCGTGGCGTCGAGAAACTGCTGCCAGGTCAGCGTGAAGGTCTTCAGGAAGACCGCCGACAGCGGTATCAGCACGATGAGGCTGATGTAGAGCAGCGCGAAGCCCAGTGCCAGGTCGAAACCGGGCAGCACGCTGTGGCGCTTCAGAAGCGTCTTGTGGAGGAACATGGCGGTGCCGGGGTGGTCCTACTTCCTCGTGTAGATGCGGTCGAAGCTGCCGCCATCGTTGAAGTGCGCTGCCTGCGCCTTGTCCCAGCCGCCGAAGAGTTCGTCGATGGTGAACAGCTTGACCTTCACGTTGAAAGTGCTGGCGTACCTGGCAGCGACCCTGGCGTCACGCGGGCGGTAGTGGTGGCGCGCTGCGATCTCCTGCCCCTCGGGCGTGTACAGGAATTCGAGGTAGGCCTCGGAGACAGCGCGTGTGCCCCGGCGGTCGACGTTCTTGTCGACCACGGCCACCGGCGGTTCGGTCAGGATGCTCAGGCTCGGCACCACGATCTCGAACCTGGTCGGGCCCAACTCCTTCACCGACAGGTAGGCCTCGTTCTCCCAGGCCAGCAGCACGTCGCCGATGCCACGTTCGGTGAAGGTCATGGTGGACCCGCGGGCGCCGCTGTCCAGCACCGGCACGTTGCCGAACAGGTCGGCGACGAACTTCTCGGCCTTGGCCGGGTGATTGCCGAACTTATTCAGCGCGTAGCCCCAGGCCGCCAGGTAGTTCCAGCGCGCGCCGCCGCTGGTCTTGGGGTTGGGCGTGATGACCTCGACGCCTTCCTTCACCAGATCGCCCCAGTCCTTGATCCCCTTCGGATTGCCCTCCCGCACAAGAAACACGATGGTCGAGGTGTAGGGCGAGGAGTTGTGGGGCAGCTTGGACTGCCAGTCCGCAGGCAAAAGACCCGCGGCCGCGATCCTGTCGATATCGCTGGCCAGCGCCAGCGTGACGACCTGTGCCGCCAGACCGTCGATAACCGAGCGGGCTTGTGCGCCCGAGCCGCCATGGCTCGTCTCGATCGACGGCGCCTCGTTGCCCTGCGCTTCCCACCATGTGGCGAAGGCCTCGTTCACCTCGCGGTACAATTCGCGTGTCGGGTCGTAGCTGACATTGAGCAGCGTCTCGGCCCGGACCGGAATCGCGACAAGGCCAAGCGACGCGACAAGCAATGCGCCA
>JBBRBW010000029.1:0-43886 GCA_038205425.1 Burkholderiales bacterium
GAGCAAGGAGACCGATCTCACGCTGGCTGTTGCGCTTGGCAATTTTCTTGCGGCGGACGATTCGCCGTGGGAGCTGTTGATGGCCACCGGCTTCGTCTACGCGCTGCCGCCAGCGGCGATCTACTACGCGTTCAAACGCTACATGGTGTCGGGGCTCACTGCCGGCGCGGTGAAGTAAGCCCGTCGTCCCTCCGCATCGCCCAGCCATGAACCCCTTCCCGCCCTTCCACCCCGCACACGTCTTCCCGCCCGACTTCGTCTGGGGCGTGGCCACCAGCGCCTTCCAGATCGAGGGCGCGGCAACGCTCGACGGCAAGGGCGCGTCGATCTGGGACAGCTTCTGCCGCGTGCACGGCGCCATCGCCGACGGCAGCAACGGCGACACCGCCTGCGATCACTACCACCGCTGGGCCCACGACCTCGACATCGTCAAGGACCTGGGGGTCGACGCCTACCGCTTCTCGGTGTCGTGGCCGCGTGTGCAGCCCGATGGCATGGGCGCCTGGAACGACAAGGGCCTGAACTTCTACGAGCGACTGGTCGACGGCCTGGTGGCGCGCGGCATCCAGCCCTACCTCACGCTCAACCACTGGGACCTGCCGGAAGCGCTGCAGGCCCGTGGCGGCTGGGCGGCGCGCGACACCGTGCACCGCTTCGTCGACTACGCACGCCAGGTGGCGCGCCGTCTGGGCGACCGCGTGGCCACCGTCACCACACACAACGAACCCTGGGTGGTCGCCACGCTGGGCCACGAGGCCGGCCACTTCGCGCCCGGCATCAAGAGCCGCGCCACCGCGATGCAGGTGTCGCACCACCTGCTGCTGAGCCACGGCCTGGCGATGCAGGCGCTGCGCGCGCAGGGCTGCAAGAGCCGGCTGGGCATCGTGCTGAACCTGTCGCCCATCGGCGCCGCCACCGACAGTGCCGAAGACGTGGCGCAGGCGCGGCTGGAAGACGGCCGCTCGGTGCGCTGGTACATGGACCCGCTGTTCAAGGGCGCCTACCCGGCCGACGTCATCGAGCACCTGGGCCCAGACGCGCCGCGTGTCGAGCCCGGCGACCTGGCGGCCATTGCCACGCCGATGGACTTCCTGGGTCTGAACTACTACACACGCTCGGTGGTCAGCGCCAGCGGCGGCTGGGACGTCAAGGCCAGCGGCAGGCGCCTGACCGAGATGGGCTGGGAGGTCTACCCCGAGGGCCTGACCGAACTGCTGCTGCGTTTGCACCTCGACTGGAAGCTGCCGCCGCTGTACGTGAAGGAAAACGGCGCCGCGTTCAAGGACGCGCTCGTCGACGGCCGCGTGCACGACGTCGACCGCACCGACTACATCGCGCGCCACATCGCGGCGGTGGGTGACGCCATGGCCCAGGGCGTGCCGATGGCCGGCTACATGGTGTGGAGCCTGCTCGACAACTTCGAGTGGGCTTCGGGCTACGAGAAGCGCTTCGGCATCGTGCATGTCGACTACGAGACACAGCAGCGCACGCTGAAGGACAGCGCGCTGTGGTACCGCGATTTCCTGCAACTGCAGAAGGCGGCCAGGCGAGCGCCGGCCGCATCGACGAACCAACACGCCGGGAGCTGAGCGCATGGGTCAGGTCAGTCTGAAGGGCATCAGGAAGTGCTATGGCGAAGTGCACGTCATCAAGGGCATCGACCTGGAAGTGCGCGACGGCGAGTTCATCGTCTTCGTGGGCCCCAGCGGCTGCGGCAAGAGCACGACGTTGCGCATGATCGCGGGGCTGGAGAGCATCAGCGGTGGCGAACTGCTCATCGACGGCCGGCGCGCCAACGAACTGCGCCCGGCCGACCGCGGCACGGCGATGGTGTTCCAGAGTTATGCGCTCTACCCGCACATGACGGTGGCCGAGAACATGGGCTTCGCGCTCAAGATGGCGGGCCTGGGCAAGGCCGATCGCACGGCACAGGTCGGCCGCGCGGCCGAGATCCTGCGCATCACCGAACTGGTGGGCCGCTACCCGAAGGAACTCTCGGGAGGCCAGCGCCAGCGTGTGGCCATCGGCCGCGCCATCGTGCGCAAGCCCAAGGTCTTCCTCTTCGACGAGCCGCTCTCCAACCTCGACGCCGCGCTGCGCGTGAACATGCGCATCGAGCTGTCGCGCCTGCACAAGGAGCTGGGCACGACGATGATCTATGTCACTCACGACCAGGTCGAGGCGATGACGATGGGCGACCGCATCGCGGTTTTCCACCAGGGCATCGTCGAGCAGCTCGGCGCGCCGATGGAGCTGTACAACCGGCCCGCCAACGAGTTTGTCGCCGGCTTCATCGGCGCGCCGAAGATCAACCTCGTCGACCGCCCCGGCAGTAACGCAACGCCGGCGCACCGCGCGCTGTGGGACGCGCTGGCCGGCGCCGCACCTGCGAAGGCCCGATGCGCCGGGCTGCGGCCCGAACACCTGCGCCTGGTGGACGCGGCGGCAGGCATCCCGGCGCGCGTGGAACTGGCCGAGCACCTGGGTGACAGTTCCATCATCCACCTGCGTGTCGATGGTGTGGACGCCCTGCTGAGCGCCAAGGTCGGCGCCGGCAATCACCGCCTGGAAGGCGGCCAGGTGGTGGGCTTGGCGCCCGACACGGCCTGGGCGCTGGCATTCGACACCGACCACCGGCTGGTGGCCTGAAGGAGGCACGGACATGGCTTCGAGACCGAAGAAGATTGCCGGCTGGAAGCTCGTCTGGAACGACGAGTTCGAAGGCACCGAGATCGACCGCACGAAGTGGGACTTCGACATCGGCAACGGCTTCTACGACTACAAGAACCACGCCTGGGTTGAGGGCTGGGGCAACGAGGAACTGCAGTACTACACCGAGATGCATGCCAATGCGTCGGTGAAGGACAGCAAACTCACCCTCCGCGCGCGCAAGGAATCGCTGCACGGCTGCGGCTACACCTCGGCGCGTTTGAAGACACGCACACGCGACGGCCGCACGCTCTTCAGCACGACCTGCGGCCGCATCGAGTTCCGCGCCAAGGTGCCCTGGGGCAAGGGCCTGTGGCCAGCGCTGTGGATGCTGCCAACCGACGACAAGTACGGCGGCTGGGCGGCCAGCGGCGAGATCGACCTGATGGAGATCGTCGGCGAGAAGCCGCACGAGGTGCTCAACAGCATCCACTACGGCAGCACCTACCCCAGGCGCACGCTGCACACCCACGTGCACCCGCTGCCGGGCGGCAGCATGGTGTCGGACTGGCATGTCTACGCCTGCGAGTGGGAGCCGGGCGAGATTCGTTTCTACGTTGACGACGTGCACACCAGTACCGAGAGCTTCTGGTGGAGCTGCAGCCGGCTCAAGGACGGCGCCGGTGTCGAGGCCAAGAAGGCAGCCGAGCTCAACCCCTGGCCGGCACCCTTCGACCAGCCCTTCTACCTGCTGATGAACGTGGCCGTGGGCGGCAACTTCCCCGGCGCGCCGAACAGCGACACGCAGTTCCCGGCCGAACTGGTGGTGGACTACGTGCGCGTCTACGAGAAGCTCGGCGGCTACGGCCCGGCCAAGCCCATCGGCGAGGGCAAGTTCCCGTGGCAGGTGAAAGCCGAACCTGCCCCCAAGGCGCCCGGGGCCCGCAGGACGCCTGCGAAAGCCCCTGCAAAGCCGCGCGCCAAGGCCCCTGCCACACCCCGCGCCACACCCCGCAACAAGACCGGCGCCTGATTGCGCCCAGAGAGCGAGCACCTCATGTCACGACGTGGATCCCCCCCCGACAGCGTGCTGTCGCAAGCCACCACCCCGCAGCACCAGGGCGAATTGCAGCAACCGCTGCAGCACCCGCACTCGGGTGCGCAGCCCACGGCAGGCTTGCTGCCGTCCGGCCGCTGGGCCGGTTCCGGCCCCATGGTCTGGACCACCGAGGCGCGCGACGCGCTGGCTACCGAGTTCCGCGCCACGCTGCAGCGCGGTGTGCCCGGTCTGTGCTTCAGCCCTTACCTCGAAGGCCAGCAGCCGGGCGACCAGATCGGCGAAGCGCAGATCCGCGAACGCCTGCAGATCATCCGGCCGCACACCGGCTGGGTGCGCAGCTTTTCGTGCACCGACGGCCACGAGCAGACGCCGCGCATCGCACACGAACTCGGCTTCAAGACGCTGGTGGGCGCCTGGCTGGGCACCGATGCGGCCATCAACGAACGTGAGCTGCAGGGCGTGATCGAGGTCGCGCGCGCCGGCCATGCCGACATCGTCGCCGTCGGCAACGAGGTGCTGCTGCGCGAGGACATGAGCGAAGACGACCTGCTGGCCTGCATCCAGCGCGTGAAAGATGCGCTGCCGGGCGTGCAGGTGGGCTACGTCGACGCCTACTTCCTGTTCGAGAAGCACCCGCGCGTCACCGCCGCCTGCGACGTCGTGATGACCAACTGCTACCCCTTCTGGGAAGGCTGCCCGCGCGAAGACGCGCTGGCCTACATGCAGACCATGGTGCAACGCACGCGCGCCGCGGCGCCGGGCAAGCGCGTGGTCATCAGCGAAACCGGCTGGCCCGATCAGGGCAGCGCCTTCCAGGGCTCTGTGCCTTCGCGCGAAGGCGCGATGCAGTACTTCGTCGACACCTGCCGCTGGGCGGAAGAGGATGGCATCGTGGTCTTCTGGTTCGCGGCCTTCGACGAAGCCTGGAAGGTGGGCGCCGAGGGCGACGTCGGCGCCTGCTGGGGCCTGTGGGACAAGGACGGCGCACTGAAGTTTGGATGACATGACCACGCTCAAGCTGCCCTCGGGCAATGCCATCTGCTATTCGGGCTACCGCGACGGCCAGAACCCCGGCGACCAGACCTATCCGTCGCTGGCCGAGATCCGCGAAGACCTGGCCATCCTGCGCAAGCACTGGCAACTGCTGCGCCTGTACGACTGCAGCCCGCACGCCGAACGTGTGCTGCAGGTCATCGAAGAAGACGGCCTGCCCTTCCAGGTGATGCTGGGCGCTTACCTGGGCGCCGAGATGAACAACTTCGGCTGTCCCTGGGGCGCGACACACACCGAAGAACAGCTCGAGGCGAGCCGGGCCGAGAACGCCGCCGAACTCGAACGGCTGATCGTGCTGGCCAAGCGCTACCCCGGCATCGTGTTCAGTGTGGCCGTGGGCAACGAGGCCACCGTCGATTGGACCGACCATTACGTGCCCGTGCCACGCATGATCGACTACGTGCGCCGCGTGAAGTCGGCCGTGCGCCAGCCCGTCACTTTCTGCGAGAACTACGTGCCCTGGCAGCACAAGCTGCGCGAGCTGGTGGCCGAACTCGACTTCATCTCGCTGCACACCTACCCGGTGTGGGAATACAAGCACATCCACGAGGCGCTGGACTACACCAAGGACAACGTGCAGAGCGTGGCCCGGCTCTACCCGGACAAGCCCATCGTCATCACCGAAGCCGGCTGGTGTACCCACAGCAACGGCCGCGGCATGCCCGCCGAACACGCGGCGCAGGAACTGCAGGCGATCTACTACCAGGACCTGATGGACTGGACACAGGAGGCCGGCCTGCTGTGCTTCGTGTTCGAGGCCTTCGACGAAAGCTGGAAGGGTTCGCCCGACCCGCTTGAACCCGAAAAGCACTGGGGCCTGTTCACCGTGGACCGCAGGCCCAAGCGCGTGATGCAGGCGCTGTACCCCGAACTGATGGCGCAGGCGGCCGACGCCTGAACTGCCGCAAGCACCGATGACACCCATGCACACCCACCGCACCCCCGACGTCGCGCTCTGGGACCACTACCGCGCGCTGCGCGAGCAATGGACCCACGAGGACCATCTGGTGAACCAGCGCATGGGCTGGCTGATCTGGTCCGAGGGCCTGATGTTCACTGCCTATGGCACGCAGTCGCGTGAGGCGGCGAGCTGGCTGGTGCTGGCCTTCCCCTTTTTCGGCATCGTGGTGGCCCTGCTGGCCGGCGTGGGCATCTACACGGCGATGGCGGCCACCGAAGGCATCAAGCAGCAGTTCCACGAGGCCGGCCTGGCCGACCTGTGCCCGCTGGCCCCGGCCAGCCACATTGCCCACCGCGGCCGCTGGGCGGCCAAGGCGCTTCCCTTCGTCTTCGGCGCCATGTGGCTGCTGGCGCTGCTCGGCAGCCTGAAAGACTGACAGGCGTGCCACCGGCGCGCCTCACAACAGAAAGCATCTCATGACCGCATCCGCCGCCACTGCAGCCCACAAGGTCCCGTTCGGCCACAAGGTCGCCTTCGGCCTGGGCATGCTGGCCAACCAGATGTTTCCGGCCGCCTTGGGCATCTTCATGGTGGTGCTGGTGCAGGACATGGGCTTCCCGGGCTGGATGTGGGGCATCCTGTTCTTCCTGCCGCGGGTCTTCGATTCGGTCACCGACCCGATCATGGGCTTCATCTCCGACAACACCCGCTCCACCTGGGGCCGGCGCAAGCAGTACGTGTTCGTCGGCGCCATCGTGATGGGCATCTCCTTCGTGGCGATGTGGCAGCTCTACCGCACCGACGGGGTGACCTACAACTTCATCTACTTCCTGTGCTGGTCCTTCGTGTTCTACCTGGGGCTGACGCTCTTCAGCATTCCGTACGTGGCCATGGGCTACGAGATGAGCGACGACTTCCACGAGCGCACCAGCATCATGGCCGTCGCGCAGTGGATCGGCCAGTGGGCCTGGGTCATCGCACCTTGGTTCTGGGTCGTGATGTACGACCCCACGTGGTTCGAGAACGCCGACGCGGCCACGCGGACGCTCTCGATATGGGTCGGCGTGATCTGCATGCTGCTGGCCATGGTGCCGGCCCTGTTCCTGCCCAGCCGGTCGAGCAAGGACGACGCCGACCTCGTCCCCCTGACCCTGGGCAACCTGGGCGGCGGCATGAGGGAGATCCTGAAAGGCTTCAAGGAGGCCTTTGGCTCGGTGCCCTTCCGCAAGCTGTGCTTCGCCACCTTCCTGATCTTCAACGCCTTCAACACGGTGGCGGCCTTTTCGTTCTTCATCGTCGTCTACCACCTGTTCCAGGGCAATGCGCCGGCGGCCGGCATCTGGCCCACGCTGTTCGGCAGCGTGGGCGCGCTGATCACCACCTTCGCGGTGATTCCGACCGTGGCGTGGATGTCCGGAAAGATGGGCAAGAAAAACGCCTTCATGGTTTCGCAGGGCATCTCCATCATCGGCTACGTGCTGCTGTGGTTCCTGATGGTGCCCGGCAAGCCCTGGATGTTCATGTTCGCGCTGCCCTTCTTCTCGTTCGGCATCGGCGGCCTGTTCACGCTGATGATGTCGATGACGGCGGACGTCTGCGACCTGGACGAACTGGCCACCGGCAAGCGGCGCGAGGGCATCTTCGGCGCGATCTATTGGTGGATGGTGAAGTTCGGCTTCGCCATCGCGGGCCTGCTCAGCGGCGCGATCATGTCGCTGGTCGCGTTCACCCCGGGTGCCGCCGCGCAGCCCGAAGGCGCGGTGGACGGCCTGCGGCTGTTCTATTCCGCCGTGCCCATCTTCGGCACGCTGCTGGCCATGTGGATCATGCGCGACTACGACCTGGACGAAAGGCGGGCCACCGAGGTTCACGCCGAGCTCGAGCGCCGCAAGCACCCCACGAGCCCGGCGCCTTCGCAGGGTTCGGACGGTCGATCGTCGTTGAATTCGCGCGGCGTCGAACTGTCGGCCTTGAGCGGCTCACTTGCCTCGCGCGCCGCGGGCCTTGCGCCGCAGCCGCTCGGCGCGCTGTATTCGCAGGTGTTGGCGTCTCGACTGCACGGCCTTTGCTTCAGCCCCTACGTCGAGGGGCAGGGCACCGGCGATCTGCTGTCCGAGGCGCAGATCCGCCGCCGCATCGACATCGTCGCACCCAGCACGCAGTGGGTGCGGTCCTTCTCGTGCATCGAAGGCCATGAGCTGATCCCCGGACTGGCCCGCACCAAGGGGCTGAAGACGATGGTCGGCGCCTGGATCGGCCACGACCGGGAGCGCAATGAGCTCGAGATCTTGTCGCTGGTGAAGCTGGCCCAAGAGGGCCTGGTCGACATCGCGACGGTGGGCAACGAGGTGCTGCTGCGCGGCGAACTTTCCGAAGAAGAACTGCTCGGCTACATCCGGCGCGTCAGGGCCTCGCTGCCCGTCACGGTGCCGGTGGGGTGCGTCGATGCCTACAGCCAGTTCCTGGACAGGCCGGCGCTGACCGAGGCCTGCGACGTGTTGTTGCCCAACTGCTATCCGTTCTGGGAAGGGGCCGACATCGCCCAGGCGTCGCAGTATCTGCAGCACATGCACGCGCTGGTGCAGAAGGCCGCCGGCGGCAAGAAGGTCATCGTTGCCGAGACCGGCTGGCCCGGCAAGGGCCAGGCGGTGTCGGCCGCCGTGCCATCGCCCGAGAGCGCGATGCGCTACTTCATCGACACGCAGGACTGGGCGCGTCGCGAGGGTGTCGAGTTGTTCTACTTCTCCTCGTTCGACGAGCCGTGGAAGCTCGGGCAGGAGGGGGAGGTGGGTGCGCAATGGGGCCTGTGGGACAAGGACGAGCGCCGCAAATACGGGACCGGCGAAGATTGAGCGCTCATGAATGACGTACGACGCGAGGTCGGTCCCGCCGGCCTGCCCGACCTGTCTGCGCTGGCCTCGAGCGGCGCCCTGGCGCGGCGTACCGCGACCCGGGCCATGCTGGTGCTCTTGCTGCAACTCGCAGCCTGCGGTGGTGGCGGCGGCGACGCCGCGCCGGTGTCACCCGCCCCGCCCACCCCGCCGGTGGCCGCAGACCCCGCCCCGCCCACCCCTCCTGTGGCTGCCGGCCCTGCGCCGGCGAGCTACCGGTTGGTGTGGGCCGACGAGTTCGACGTGCCCGGTCTTCCCGACACCACGCGCTGGGCTTACGACACCGATCGCAACCGCCTGGGTTGGTACAACAACGAGCTGCAGTACTACGCGGCCGCGCGCACCGGGAACGCCGTGGTCAGTGATGGGCGGCTGCAGATCACGGCGCGGCTGGAGTCACTGAGCAGCGCGCTGGACTGGGGCGGCCAGCGCTACACCTCGGCGCGCCTGATCACGCGCGGCAAGGCCGCCTGGACCTACGGCTTCTTCGAGGTGCGCGCCAAGCTGCCCTGCGGCCGCGGCACCTGGCCGGCGATCTGGACGCTGGGCACCGGCGGTGTCTGGCCCGACGACGGCGAGATCGACATCATGGAGCAAGTGGGCAGCAGCCCGAGCCGCGTTTTCGGCACCGTGCACACGAAGCAAAGCGGCGGGCCCGGCACCGGAGCAGCCGTGCAGGTCCCCGACGCCTGCACGGCCTTCCACGATTACCAGCTGCACTGGACGGCCGACGAGATCGCCATCGGCGTCGACGGCGTCGTCTACTACCGCTACGCCAACCCGCGTTCGGGCCAGGTCCTGTGGCCGTTCGACAAGCCGCAATACCTGCTGTTGAACATCGCCATCGGCGGCGTTCTCGGCGGCGCCGTCGACGACGGCACCTTTCCGGTGACGATGGAAGTCGAGCACGTGCGCGTGTGGCAAGCGCCGGGGTGAGCTTCGGGCACGCCGGGCGGCACCGGTGCCGCGGGCGTGGCAGGATGCGCACCAGCGCTTGAGGCGCCGCCACATGTCGACCGCCGTCTCGTGCTTTTGACCTCCGCACATGCCCAATCACCGCATCCAGGTCCTCGGGTTCACGCTGGCCTTGGTCGTCACGGCGCTGGCCTGGTCCGGGGTTCACCCCTACGACAGAGCCACCTGGCTGATGGAGGTCGTGCCTGTGTTCATCGTCGTTCCGGCCCTGTGCGTGACCTACCGGCGCTTTCCGCTAACGGATCTGCTCTACGCCTTGATCGCGCTGCACGCGCTGGTGCTCATCGTGGGCGGCGCCTACACCTACGCCCGTGTGCCGCTGGGCTTCCAGTTCGCCGATTGGCTGGGCCTGGCGCGCAACCCCTACGACAAGCTCGGCCACTTTTTCCAGGGTCTCGTCCCGGCCCTGGCCGCGCGCGAAATCCTGAGCCGCGGACAGTTTGTGCGTGGCCGCAGGATGCTCGACTTCGTCGTCGTGTGCATCGTGCTGGCCATCAGCGCCAGCTACGAGCTCATCGAGTGGGGCGCGGCGCTGGCCCTCGGTCAGGGCGCTGAAGAGTTTCTGGGCACGCAGGGCGATCCGTGGGACACGCAGTCGGACATCTTCTTTGCCCTCGTGGGGGCCGTCGCCACGCTCGTGCTGCTGGCGCGCTTTCACGACAGCCAAATGGTTCGCGTCGCGCAGCGCGCACTCCACCTGCCGCGGGCGCGCAGTGGTTCAGCGCAAGGCCGCTGACCCGTCTTCGCCGCCGGCCACCAGCACGGTCAGCAGCGCGTGCGCCGGCAGCGTCAGTGGCGCGGCACGCTTGCCCATCTGCAACGTGAAGGGCAGCGCGTCTTCGCTGCGGTTCAACAGCACCACGGCCATACTGCCGTCGGGGTTGACCGCGGCCGTGCATTCCAGCGCCTCGCGCGTGGCCACGCACAGCACCCGCTGCGCGCCGGGCTGCATGAAGCGCGCGAAGTGGCCCAGGGCGGCGTAGGAGCTCTGGTAGTGCAGCGCGGTGCGGCTGGCATCGGCCAACACCGGTGCGCTGCAGAGGTTGCCGACGTGGTTGGGGCCGCCCAGTTCGTCGAGCAACAGGTTCCAGTCGATCCAGCCCACCGTCCAGTGGTTCAGGTCCTGGATGAGGCTGCGTGCATAACGTTCGGCCAGCGACCATTCGCCGTGGTGGGTGCCGCCTTCCTGGCAGCCTTCGGTGAACAGCAATTGTTTGTCGGGCCAGGCGTCGTGCAGCTGCTGCACATGGTCGAAGTGGTCTTCCACGTACCAGTGGAAGCCGGCGCCCCAGACGTACTTTGCCGCCTCGGGGTCGGCGTAGACGGTGGCGGCGCGCTGCACCAGCTCATCCCGGTTGTGGTCGTGCACGACGATCTTCACGTGGCCCAGCCCGGCGCGGTGCAGTGCCGGGCCGAGGTGGTCGCGCACGAAGTCGCGCTCTTCTTCGGCGCTGTAGATGCAGGAGTCCCAGCGCTGCGTGGCCTGCGGCTCGTTCTGCACCGAGACGCCCCAGATCGGCACACCCTCGGCGGCGTAGGCCTGGATGAACTTCACGTAGCACTGCGCCCAGGCGACGCGGCAATCGGGCTTGAGCTGGCCGCCTTCGTTCATGCGGCCGGTGGTCTTCATCCAGGCCGGCGGGCTCCAGGGCGAAGCCAGCAGCCGGATCGGGCGGCCCGCCACCCGCTGCGCGGCGTGAATGAAGGGCAGGATATGCCGGCGGTCGTGTTCGATGTTGAAGCTGGCCAGCGTGAAGTCGCCCTCCTGCTCGACGTGGGCGTAGTTGCCCAGGCCGAAGTCGCTGCTGCCCATGGGCACGCGGCACAGCGTGTAGCCGTGGCCCGCGCCAGGCTTGAAATAGGCGCTCAGCAGTGCATCACCGAGCGCAGAGGGCAGCTGCTGCCAGGTCAGCGCAGCAGCTTCGGTGAAGGCGCCGCCGAAACCCAGCAGGGTCTGCATGCGCCGCGACGTGTCCACGAAGACCGAAGGCCCCGCCGGAGCGGGGCCTTCGTGCCAGTGCGGTGCCGGCTGCGCCGCCAGGCGCTCGCCGCCGTCGCGACGGCTCAGCCAGAGGCTCGAAGCCGGCGCTGCACTCACTTAGACCAGTTGAGGCCGTCGATGCGGATCTTCGGCAGCCCCGTGGTGTTCAGCGGCTTGCCGGTGAACGAGAAGCGGTCGGCGATGATGAAGCGGAAGTTCACCAGGCGCAGATCCAGCTTCGGATTCGCGGCCAGGAAGGCCGAGACCGGGATCGATACCTGGCACCAGTTGTTGGTGTTGCAGTAGCCGTAGTCGCCGGGGCCGATCTGCAGGAAAGCTTCCTGCACGTCGCGGTCTTCGGTGTCGGTGCTGATGCCGACTTCGATCTTGCCCGGGTAGCTGTCGCTCTTGACGCTGAAGTTCAACCGGCCTGCGGCAAAGGCCGAGAGGTTGGCGGTGACACCGGCCGCCGAGTACTGAAACAGGCCCCAGCCGAAGTCCACCGGGTTGGGCGTGATCTCGAAGCTGGTGCCGCCGTCGCCGGGTGCTCCACCGGCCACGTCGGCGTAGCCGGTCAGCGCAAACGGATCCCAGCCCAGGCCGGTCGCGCGGGCCTCGCCAGCCACCACGGCTTCCGAGTACAGCGTGTAGCGGTTGGCCGCGACGGCAGCGTTCACCGTCGGCGCCACCCACTTCAGCGCGTCGGCTGCGGTGTAGGTGCCGGCTTCGCAGGCCCAGGTCACGCCGCAGGTGCCCAGGCTCTGCACCACGTAACGCGCCTGCCGGTTGGTGTTGAACAGGCCCCAGCCGTCGTCACCCTGCTTCCAGGGCTCGTCGAAGGCCTGGAAGTAGAAGATGGCCTGCGGGCCGTTGCTGCGGCGCCCTTCGATGGCCCAGGCCTGCAGCGCCTCGAAGTACATCTTCTGGTTCACCGGGTGGGCGCGGAAGGCCAGGTTGGGGCCGCCGCCGGTGTCCACCGCCGTCCAGCCGGTTTCGCCGATGATCATGGGCATGCTGCTCAGGCCCAGTTTGTCGAGCCCCGCACGCGCCTGGCCGAACTGGCGCTTGGCTTCGCTGATGCTGGCGTTGACCATGGCCTGCGCGCGCTGGTCGGCCGGCGTGGCCTTGAGCCGCCAGTCCCACAGCGTGGGGTCGTAGAAGGTATCGAGCAGCGGATAGGTGTGCACCGAGGCGAAGTCGACGACGTCGGTGATGGCCTTGGGTGCCGAAGCCCAGAACAGCCAGTTGTCGTCGGTGGTCACGGGCTGCGTGATCGCGCTGCGCACACGGCTGATGTAGCCGCCCATCACCACGGGGTCGATCTTGTGCGTCGACCACTCGACCATGGTCTCGTTGCCCACGCTGACCGCGGCGACGATGGTCTTGAAGCGGTTCGCCAGCTCGATGCACTTGGCCAGTTCAGCCAGGTTGCCGGCTTCGGCCGCCAGGTTGACGACCGGGTTCGGATAGGCGCCCAGCATCACCTTCAGGTCAAGGTTGTTGTCGCGGATGACGGTGAGCACCGTCTCGGCGAAGGCGGTGCTGCTGAACAGGCGGATGGTGCCGATGCCGGTGGCGCGGATGAGGCGCAAGTCCTGCAACACGTTGGTCGCCGTGATGACCTCGCCGTTGAGATCAGCCTCGCTGCGCGAGGTGCGGTAGGGCGAGTAGTTGACCGCGGCGCGCGTCGTGAACTCGGCGGGCAGGGCGCGGCGGTCGGTGACCGACAGCGGCGACTCGGTGTAACCGCCGCCGCCGCAGGCGGTGAAGGTGGTGGCGAGCACCACAGTCATGGCCGCGGCCAGGGTTCGGTGCATGGCGCGGGGCAGCGCGCGGAGCCAGATGGACATCATGTGGGAACCTCGGACTCAGAACTGGTAGTTCGCTTCGAGCGACACCCAGTTGCCACGGTTGGCGATCCTGGAGTCGACATTGGAGAACGCATCGTTAGCGGGCATGCTCAGTGGCGCCAAGCCCTTGCGGCCGTACGTCACCGCATTCAGCGAGCCCGAGACAGTCAGGCCACTGCCGAAGTCGTAGCGGGCGCCGATACTGGCGAACAAGGCGCTGTTGCTCTGCCCGCGTTCGCTGGGGTTGTCGGTGCTGGCCTTGCCCAGGTAGGTCAGGCCGCTGTAGATCACGAGCTTGGGGTCGACATACTTGCGCAGGCCGAGCATGAAGTCGGTCGACCTTGCCGCATAGCCGGGATTGGGCACGCCGTTGGCGTCGAAGCCGCCCCAGTTCACGTTGAAGGGGCTGTTCCACTGCGCCTGGGCGCCCTGGGTCAGCGGCACGGCGTAAGAGCCGCTCCAGCGGTTGATACGCAGGCCGCCCGAGACTTCGTAGGCGGTACCGATCTGGTACTTGCTCAGCAGCATGAACATGCCCTGGCCGCTGCCGTTCAACTGCTTGTCGTCGCGGTCGGGGAAAGGCGTCAGGCCCGTGAACGGTGCCTTGGCAAACGCTGCCGGCGGGCCGTTGCGCGCCTTCTGAATGATGGCCTCGACGACGAGCGGGCCGCGCGCCCACAAGGCCCAGAACTCGAACAGGTGGGGCTTGTTGCGCTTGAAGTCGGTGTCGCCCTGGTCGTAGGTGCCTTCCAGCACCAGGTTGCCTTCGGCGACGTAAAGCTCACGTGAGGTGTAGCGCACGGCCTTGGTCAGGATGCCGTAGGCCGAGCCTGCGTCGCTGAAGGCGGTCTGCCCGAGGTCGGACGCGTACGGGTAGTCGGGCCGGTTCCAGCCGCGCGACAGGAAGTTGCCGATCTGGACCGTGCCGTAGTACTCGTGCGTGAGCGTGGCGCTGCGCTCGTAGACGACGCCAGGCAGGTCGGGCTTGCCGTCGCGCAGGCGCTGTGAATACGCGCCCGAGATCTTGAAACCTTTCGGCAGGTCGAACTTGACACCCAGCGTGGGCTGGAACTGCACGCTGTGGGTTTCCAGTCCGCCGTATTCTTTGCCGTAGACCAGGTCATCGGCCCAGATGAAGTGGCGGCCGGCTTCGGGGTCGCGCTGGCAGCCTTCGCAGCCGTTGCTGACGCGGCCGACGTTGACCTTGAGAAAACCCGTCAGGCTGAAGGGGCCGTACTCGTAAGCCTGGGCTGCCGTGGCGGCGCCCAGGCCCAGCACGAACAGCGCGCGGCGAGCTAAGCGGCTCGGGCGGGCAGGCCGGCTGGCCGTGACACCCCGTGAACGAAAGATTTCTTGCTGCATAGGACAGGCCACCTTGGGCTGGATTGAACGCGTTGAAAGCGCTTTCACAGAATACGGGCGTCGGTGCTGTCGCGTCAACGCGAACACGCTGCGTGTTTACCCTCGCGCGGGCCGCAGCCGAGGGCAATCCCTGAGGAAGCGGGCCATGCGCCGCGTCGGTGGGCGGCACATCCGGGTAAACGCGGGATCGCGTTGAAAGCGCTTTCACAAACAATGGCCCGCGCAGGCAATCTCTGCGCAATGAGAGGAACACGATGACACCGACGAGCAACCGTCTGCTGGCCGTGTTGGCCGTGCTGGCGATCGCGCTGCCGATTGCACTGCCGGCCACGGCACAGTCCGTGAAGCTGGGGGCCGGCACCTACTTCCTGTCGCCCAAGGCCGGCGACAAGCCGATCCCGCCGGCGCCGTTTCGCACCGACGCGATGTTGAAACGCGCGGCGCAGACCAGCCAGTGGTACTCGACGCTGATCTTCAACCCCAAGCCCGAAGCCATCTTCGTGCAGCCGATCACCGTGAAGGCCACGCCCGCCGGTCTGGAATTTGCGCTGCCATCCAAGGAGGCCGTGACCAGCCGGCGCCAGGATGTCGAGATCCGCTATCCGCACCGCGATCCGCTGCTGATCTCGCCCGTGGCCTTCGAGCCCGGCACGGCCAAGCTGGCCAACGCCGACGACTGGTCGATAGGCATTTCGATGGCACGCGGTGCCGACGACATGCACACCACGGTCGCGCGAGGCAACCCCTATGCCTCGATACAGGTCACGCGCGGCGACCTGCGCCTGCGCCTGCCCGCCGCCGGCCAGCCTCTGCATGCCGGTGCTGATGCGCGCGTGCTGGCCTTGAAAGTGGGCGCCAAGCACTACGCGCTGTTCGGCCCCACTGGCGTGAAGTGGGAAGCGGTGTCGCCCACCGAGTGGGTGGCGCGCATGCCGGCTGGCAAGGGTTATCTTTCGGTGGCCGCCCTGCCCGACGAAAAGGCCGAGACCCTGGCCCTGTTCACGCGCCACGCCTATGCCTTCATCCAGCAGACGCGGGTCGAATGGCGCTACGACGAAGCCACGAGCCAGGTCGAGACCACCTTCAATGCAACGACGAAGGTGATGGAAGGCCCGGACAACGGCCCGCTGCTGGGCCTGTACCCGCACCAGTGGTTCAGGAACGCCTCGGTCGACGGCAAGCTGGGCCCTGCCTTCGACACCGTGCGCGGCAAGCTGCGCCTGCTGGCGGCGCCGCAGTTCAAGACGACCACCACGTACTACGGCTTCGTGCCCTATTGGCCGGGCATCCAGGCGTCGCCGCGCCAGGACGAGCTGAAGGACGTGATGCAGAAGGACCTGCGCACCGCGGGCCGCGAAATGATGCGCGAGGGCAAGAGCGCCTATTGGCAGGGCAAGGGACTGCAGCGCACCTTGAAGCTGGCCGAAGTCTTCGAGCAGCAGGGCGACCTGGCCGCACGAGACGAGCTGCTGGGCATGCTGAAGAAGCGCGCCGCGGAATGGCTGGGCGGCAACAGCGACCGCGGCTACGTGCAGTACGACAAGTCCCTGGGTGTGGTGTCGATCTACCCGGAAGAGTTCTTTGCCGTCACCGAGATCAACGACCACCAGTTCTGGTTCGGCTACTGGATCCGTACCGCCGCCGAGGTGGCGCTGCGCGACCCGGCCTGGATCGCCAAGGACCAGTGGGGCGGGATGATCGAGTTGCTGATCGCCGACATCGCCACCGCCGAACGCGGCCGCGCCGACTTTCCCTTCCTGCGCAACTGGGACGCCTACGAGGCCCACACCTGGGCCAACGGCATCGGCCTGGGTGAGTTCGGCAACAACAACGAGTCCTCATCCGAGGCCACCAACGCCTGGTCCGGCCTGATCCTGTGGGGCGAGGTGACCGGCAACAAGGCGCTGCGCGACCTGGGCATCTACCTCTACGTGAGCGAGATCGAGGCCATCAACCACTACTGGTTCGACATCCACGGGCTGGTGTTCGCACCCGAGTACAAGAACGCCGAGGTCAGCCAGGTCTTCGGCGGGCAGTACCGCCACGACACCTGGTGGATAGACGACCCGCGGCAGATCAAGGGCATCAACCTGCTGCCCCTGACCACGGCGCACACCTACCTGGGGCGCGACCCGGCCTTCGTCAAACGCAGCGTGGGCACCTTGCCGGCCGAGACGGCACTGTGGAACCGCATCGCCAAGAAGCCCAGCCCGCCGCCGCCCAAGGACATCTGGCAGGACATCTTCGCCCAGTACCTGGCGCTGGCCGATCCGGCGCTGGCCCTGAACTCCTGGGAACGCTGGGGCTCGGTCGAGCTCGGCGCTTCGCGCTCGTATTCACTGCAGTTCATGCTGAACCTGGAGGCGATGGGCACGCCCGACTTCACCGTGACGGCCGACACGCCGCTGTATTCCGTCTTCAAGCGTGCCGATGGCGCCCGCACGTACCTGGCCTTCAACGCCCGCAAGCTGCCGCTGGAAGTGCGCTTCAGCGACGGCCAACGACTCACCGTGGCGCCCGGCACGCTGGGCCGCGCGACTGCGGCGAAGTGAATCGGGTGCGGCTACGGGTAAGCCAGGGGTTGCACGCCCTTGCCAAGCCCGCCCACCGCTGCGCATACTTGTGAAAGCGCTTTCAGACAATTCGACGCAGCCGCGATAAAGCACGCCGTCTCCGGCAAATCGCGCACCGAGGCCGACCCCGCCGACCGGCCCAACGCCGGGCGGCACATCACCCCAGGACACACCGCCATGAAGACCCGCCGCTCGCCCCACTTGCTCACCGCCACGGCGCTGGCTGCCGCGTTGATGCTCGCCGCCTGCGGCGGCGGCAGCGGTGACCCGCCGCCGGCCGCACCGGGTGCGGCGGCCGATACCGTTGGCCCCGTGATCACCATCACCGACAGCGTGGCCGAAACCACCGCCACCGGTGCGGTGACCTTCACTTTCGCCTTCAACGAGGACGTCGGCACCAGCTTCACCGTCGATGACATCACGGTGACGGGCGGCACCAAGGGTGCCTTCACGCGTGCCAGCGGTACACGCGCCACGCTGGTGGTGACGCCCACGCCGAACAGCGCGGGCACGGTGCAGGTCAGCATCGCGGCGAACGGCGCCTTGGACGCACGTGGCAACGGCAATGCCGTCACCACGTCGCTGCAGGCCTTCGACATGGTGGTCAGGACGCAGATGGCGCTGCCCGTGAGCTTCGACACCACGGGCGTCGGCTACGGGCTCGTCGGCTTCGGCGGCGCCGAGAATGCGAGCGTCGTCACCGACCCCACCGACGCCACGAACAAGGTGGCCAGGGTGGTGCGCGCCGCCGGTGCCGAGACCTTCGCCGGCACCACCATCACCGACATACGGGCCGGCGTGCAAACTGGCTTCGCGCCCAAGATTCCCTTCAACACGACCGACACGCGCATGTCGGTGCGGGTGTGGTCGCCTGACGCCAGCATCCCGGTGCGCCTGAAGGTCGAGGACGCGGCCGATCCCAACAAGTCCGTCGAGACCGAAGCCACCGTCACCACGGCCGCCGGCTGGCAGACGCTGACCTTCAACTTCGCCAACCAGTCCACGGGCACTTCGGCGCTGAACCTGACCTTCAACTACAACAAGGCCACGATCTTCTTCGACTTCGGCCGCCCGCAAGCCCAGGCGGTGTTGAAGACCTACTACTTCGACGACATCACTTTTGTGCCCGGCGCACCCGCCGGTGGTGGCGGTGGTGGCGGCGGCGGTGCCACCGGCACGACCTTGGCCACCTTCGACGAGGCCACTGCGCTGGTCTTCGCGGGCTTCGACGGTGCCGAAGGCAGCACCATCGAAACCGGCCCGGCCGGCGGTTCCGGCAAGGCGCTGAAGATCTTCCGCTCCGGCGGCCAGGTCTGGGCCGGTGCCAAGGTCACGGTCGCGCCGCCCGCATTCACCGCCACCGACAAGACCATCAGCGCGCGCGTCTTCTCGCCCGCGGCCGGCATCCCGATCGTGCTGAAGATGGAAGGCGCCGGCATCGCGTCGGCCGAGATCCCGGCCACCGAAGTCGTCGTCGCTGGCTGGCAGACCCTGACCTGGGTCTTCGCCGGCATCGACATCACCAAGAGCTACCCGGACATCGTGTTCCTGCCCAACCTGGGCACGCTGGCGTCGGTAGCCGGCGAGACTTACTACATCGACGACATCAAGTTCTCGGGCACCCCGGCCGGTGGCGGCGGTGGCGGTGGCGGAGGCGCCACCGGTTCGGTGATGGCCTCGTTCGACGAAGCCACGGCGCTGACCTTTGTCGGCTTCGACGGTGGCGAAGGCAGTGCCATCGACCCCGCCCCGCCCGCCGGTGGCGGCACGGGCAAGGCGCTGAAGGTCTTCCGCTCCGGCGGCCAGGTCTGGGCGGGCGCCAAGGTCACGACGGCGGCGCCCATCTTCACGGCCACCGACAAGACCATCACCGCCAAGGTGTACTCGCCCACGGCCGGCGTTCCCATGGTGCTGAAGATGGAAGGCACGGGCATCGCGTCGGCCGAGATACCGGCCACCCAAACGGTGGTGGCGGGCTGGCAGACGCTGAGCTGGGTCATCTCCGGCATCGACATCACCAAGAGCTACCCCGACGTGGTGCTGCTGCCCAACCTGGGCACACTCGCCTCGGTGGCCGGCGAGACCTACTACTTCGACGACATCAGGTTCTCCGGCGCGCTGGCCCCCACAAGCGGTGGCGGTGGCGCGGTGGGCGAGATGGGTTCGGGCGGCGCGGTGACGATGTCCGTCAGCACCGGCGACGCCAAGGGCATCTTCGCCTCCGGCGAGGCCATCTTTGCCGGCGACTACATCGGCAGCCGGGAACCGAACCCACCTTTTAACTTGGCGGGCTGGCCCGGCGGGCGCTCCGACGGCGTCGTCGCCAACGGCAGCATCGGTTACTACAACGACACGCTGTTGAGCACCACGCCGCAGAAGCTGGACGAAGGCGGCTGGATCGTCGGCACCTCGCTCGACGCCGGCGGCACGCCGAACTTCTTCCGCTACTTCGTGCTGACGGCACCGACTTCCACTTTCTCGTCGTCCTACCTGGGCCTGTACGTGAACGCGCCGAACAACGGCACGGTCAACGTCAGCAGCTTCGCCAACCTGAAGTTCAGGGCCTGGGGCCCGGCCGAGCAGTACCAGATGTCCAACCTGAACCCGGTGCTGGAAGTCATCCTGTCCGGTCCCAAGGTGGCGGGCTGCACGGCCACGGGGTCGGGCGGCACCGAGATCAGCAAGACCTTCACGGCGAACCTGAAGATCGGTGCTGGCTCGGCCTACAAGGTCGGTCTGGCCAGCGGCTGGACGGTGAAGGGCGTTTGCGGTACCGACACCAACGGGACGGCCGTGGCGGCGGTGCTGTCCCAGCTGTCTCGCGTGGCGGTCACGGTGCCGGCCAGCAGCTTCAACTTCGTCAATGTCAACCCGGGCGCCACGCCTTCGTGGTCCAGCGGCCTGAACCTGGGCCCGATCGGCTTCACGAACATCCCCTGAGGCCCTGACTGACCGGGCGCCGCAAGGCGTCCGTCAACGAACCGCCGCGCCGCTTTCGGGCTGCGCGGCGGACGTCAATTCGGCTTCCCGGACCGCCGTGCGGTCAGGCCGGCGGCGATGCCTTGCAGTGCGCGGCGATGAAGGCCTCGTGGGCGGGCATGCCCTGCACCACCTGGCGCACCACCGCCTTCACGTTGTCCAGCATGGCAGCCACCGCCGCCGGCGACGTGCTGTCGACCATGGGGTGGTAGCCGCGCGGGTGGATGCCCTGGCCGAACATCACCTGCATCCAGGCCGTTTCACCGAACAGCTCGTCGCTGGTGCGGAAGACGCGGCCGCGACTGCGGAAGAGTTCGATGCGGTGGCGCAGGCTGTCCGGAATTTCCATCGTGCGGCAGTGGTTCCAGAACGCCGAATCGTCGCGCCGCGTGGCGTGGTAGTGCAGGACGATGAAGTCGCGCACCTGCTCGAATTCGGCCGTGGTCTGCCGGTTGTATTCGTCGATGTCGGCGGCATCGAAGTCGAGGTCGGGGAACAGGTTCACCAGCCGCGCGATGCCCTTCTGGATGAGGTGGATCGAGGTCGACTCCAGCGGCTCGATGAAGCCGCTGGACAGGCCGATGGCCACCACGTTCTTGTTCCAGAATTTCTTGCGCTTGCCGGTGACGAAGCGCACCGGCCGCGGGTCGGCCAGCGCCTGGCCGTCCAGGTTCTTCAGCAACACTGCGGCCGCCTCGTCGTGGCTGATGAAACGGCTGCAGTAGACATGGCCGTTGCCGATGCGGTTCTGCAACGGAATGCGCCACTGCCAGCCCGCCCTGTGCGCGGTCGAGCGCGTGTACGGCGTCAGCGGTGACACCGACTCGCAGGGCACGGCCCAGGCGCTGTCGCAGGGCAGCCAGTGGCTCCAGTCGTCGTAGCCGGTGTGCAGGGTCTGCTCGATGAGCAGACCGCGGAAACCCGAGCAGTCGATGAACAGGTCGGCCGCATGCACCTGCCCGCTTTCCAGCGTGACCGAGGTGACGAAGCCCGTCTCGGGGTGCGTCTGCACGCTGGCAATCTTGCCTTCGGTGCGCATCACGCCGTTGCGCTCGCAGTTGCCGCGCAGGAAGCGGGCAAAGAGCCCGGCGTCGAAGTGGAAGGCGTGGCGGATGTCGGCCAGCGGCGAGTTCATGTCGGCGCTGCTGCTGCGCTCGAAGCGGTTGTGCTCGCAGGCCAGCAGGTTGATCGAGTAGTCGTCCATGCGACCCGCCTTGCCGGCCTGGTGCATCTTCAGCCAGTACTGGTAGAACTCGACCAGGCTGGTGTCGCGCCCGAGTTGGCCGAAGCCGTGGATGTACTGCTCGCCCAGCGCACCCCAGTGGCGGAACTGGATGCCGAGCTTGAACGTGGCCTGGGTGTGGCGCACGAAGGTGTCTTCGTTGATGCCGAGCAGTTCGTTGAATTCGAGGATCGACGGGATCGTCGCCTCACCGACGCCGACGGTGCCGATGTCGTCTGACTCGACGAGTTCGATCTGGAACCGACCGGCCCCCGTCCGCAACAGCGTGGACGCCGCCATCCAGCCCGCGGTGCCGCCGCCGACGATGAGAACCTTCTTCAAGCTGCGATCGGTCATGGCTCGGTCTCGATGGTGGTGTGTCTGCGCGCGCCGCATCGCCTGCGGCGCCGGACGAAGCGCGGAGGGAAGTCGTGTGGTCGCGGGCGGGCTTGAGCTGCAGGACAAATTTGTCGTTCGACCGCTTCCGAGCCCCGCGTATTTTGGTGCAGCGGGGCGGGTTGCCGCACCGGTTGACGTCTGGCCCCAGTGCGACACTGCGCAGCCGACACGCGACCCCGCACCGACGCACCATGCCTACCGTCACGCCCCCCCACGCCGCCGTGCCGGGGCCGGGTCGCGCGCGGGTGGTGCTGGTGCTCGGCACTGCGCAGACCTTGGCCTGGGCCTCGACGTTCTACCTGCCGGCGATGCTGGCCGCGCCGATGGCGCGCGACCTCGGCGTCGCCGCGCCTACGGTCTACGCGCTGCTGTCGATGGCGCTGGTGGTGTCGGCGCTGCTCGGCCCGCTGGCCGGGCGGCTGATCGACCACCACGGCGGCCGGCCGGTGTTGATGGCCTGCAGCGCAGGCTTTGCGTTCGGCCTGGTGGTGCTGGCCACCGCGCAGGGCCCGGTGACGCTCACCCTGGCCTGGCTGCTGCTCGGCGTGGCCATGGGCTTCGGCCTCTACGACGCCGCCTTTGCGACGCTGGTGCGCCTGTACGGCCCCGACGCGCGCACGGCCATCACCGGCATCACGCTGCTGGCCGGCTTCGCCAGCACCGTCGGCTGGCCGCTGACCGCGTGGCTGGATGCACAGTGGGGTTGGCGCGTGGCCTGTGGAACTTGGGCGCTGCTGCACTTGGCAATGGCGCTGCCCTTGAATGCGATGCTGCCCCGGCGGCTTGGCGCCGCGGCACGCTTGGCCACGCCCGCCGCCAAAGTCGCCCAGGCAGGGCCGCCGGCCGTCGAGATTGCGCCCACGGCCGGTGTGCGCCCGCGGCGCTCGTTTGCCGCCCGTGAGGCGCTGCTGGCGGCCATCTTCGCGCTGATGAGCATCGTCAGCACCGGCATCGCGACGCACCTGCCGGCGGTGCTGCAGGCGGCCGGCGCCACGCTCGCAGTGGCGGTGGCCACGGCGGCGCTGATGGGCCCGGCACAGGTGGCGGCGCGCCTGCTAGAACTGGCGCTGATGCGGCGCCGCTCGCCCCTGCTGACGGCCCGCGCCGCGGCGCTGGGCCACCCGCTCGCGGTGGGCCTGCTCGTGGTGCTGGGCCCGCTGGGGGCGCTGCCCTTTGCGGTTGTGCACGGGCTGGGCAACGGCCTCGTCACCATCGTTCGCGGCACGCTGCCGCTGGCGCTGTTCGGTGCCGCAGGTTATGGCGCGCGGCAGGGTTGGCTCACGCTGCCGGCGCGGCTCTTGGGCGCGCTGGCGCCCTGGCTCTTCGGGCTGGCGCTGGCGCGCTGGGGTCTGGGCGCGCTGGGCCTGTCGACGGCGCTGGCTCTGGCCGGCTTTGCCGGCCTGGCGTTGCTGCGGCTGCCGCCAGCGGCCAGCGGTGCCGTCGCCGTCGCCGATTGAGCGCGCCTTGTCGCCGGCAGAATCGGCAACAGGGCGCACTGGCGCGCCGAAAGGCCAGCACCATGGAACGCTTCACGATCTCGCTCGACGACCACTTGGCCGCCGCCTTCGACCAGTGGGTAGGCCAGCGCGGCTACGCCAACCGCTCCGAGGCCGTGCGCGACCTGCTGCGCGCCGAGCTCGAGCGCTCGCTGCAGCAGGCCCCGCTGGGCCTGCAGTGCGTGGCCTGCCTGTCCTATGTCTACAACCACCACGAGCGTGACCTGGGCGAACGCCTGACGTCGATGCACCACGCCCACCACGACCTCACGCTGTCGGCCACCCACGTGCACCTGGATCACGAGCATTGCCTCGAGACGGTGCTGCTGCGGGGGCCCGCGGTGGCGGTGCGCACGCTGGCCGATGCGGTGTGTGCCGAGCGCGGCGTGCACCACGGCCACCTCAACCTCATCAGCGTCGAGCCGCACGAGCACCACCACCACGGCGGCGCGGCCGAGGCGCACGTGCACCTGAAGCCCGCAAACTGAAAACTGCAAGTCCGGGTAACCCCCCGGGGCGAGCGCAGCGCCGCCGCCCGCGGAGTGCTATGGTCGGTCACGTGCCCTCGGCACGGCCAGGAGCTCCCGACGTGACCATGCCTGCCGCCCATGCCTCAACCCGTGCCCCGGTGCTTGCACCGCATCCCCGTGAGGCATTGCTGGGAGCCCTGCTGGACACCGTCGATCTTCTGCACAGCCGGCGCGCCGCCGAGATCGGCGCGGGCTACATCGACGACTACGTGGCACTGAACTGGCTGGAATGGAATGGCGGCTCGCTGCGCCTGACCGTCACCGGCGACAACATCCGCAAGCAGCTCAAGGCGCAGCGCGCCTGAGAGCCCCCAGGGCCGGGCTGCGCCCAGCTCGCCCCCCCACAGGGGCTCAAGGTGCCCGGCAAAGCCGGTTCACCTTGAGCCTCGGCACGGCACGGCACAGGGCCTGCCGTAGCGACGCTGCGTCGGGCGGTCGCGTTCAAGCGATGATTGCGGCATGAATCCCGTCTTGCCGACCGATGCAACACATGACCCCGCCTTGCGCAGCTGGGTCGACTCGGCCAACCGGCCAAGTTGTGATTTTCCGATCCAGAACCTGCCGCTCGGCCGCTTCCGCCCCGACGCCGCCGAAGGCACAGAGAACGTGCCGCCGCGTGTTGGCGTGGCCATCGGCAACCAGGTGCTCGACCTCCACCTGGCCGCCGCGCAGTGCCCGTGGGCCGAAGAGGTCTACCCGCTGCTGGTCCCGTTGGCCGCCGGCGACCTGGCCGCTTTCATGGCGATGGGCCGACCGGCCTGGAAGGCGCTGCGTGCCGCACTGTCTGTGGCGTTGGCCGCGGGCAGCGATCAGGGGCCTTTCCTCGAGCTCTGCCTGCGGCCGCAGGCCGGCCTGCAGATGCTGATGCCGTGCACGGTGCGCGACTACACCGACTTCTACATCGGCATCCACCATGCCACCGCCATCGGCCAGATGCTGCGGCCCGACAGCCCGTTGCTGCCGAACTACAAGTGGCTGCCCATCGGCTACCACGGGCGCGCCTCGTCGGTGGGCCTGGGCGGGCTGGTGAAACGCCCGCGCGGCCAGATCCGCCTGGCCGCCGACGCGCCGCCGGTCTACCTGCCCAGCCGTCGGCTCGACTACGAGATGGAACTCGGCCTGTGGGTCGGCGTGGGCAACGAGCCCGGCGAGCCGGTGGCCATCGACGTCGCCGAAGACCGGTTGTTCGGCGTCACGCTGCTCAACGACTGGTCGGCGCGCGACCTCCAGTCCTGGGAATACCAGCCGCTGGGGCCGTTCCTGTCGAAGAGCTTCGCGACCTCGGTCTCGCCCTGGGTGATCAGCTTCGAGGCGCTGGCGCCCTTCCGTCGCCCGCTGCAGCGGCCGGCCGGCGACCCGGCGCCGCTGGACTACCTCGACGCGCCCGCCAACCGCGCGCAAGGCAGCTTCGGCATCACGCTCGAGGTCTGGCTGCAGACGCCGCGCATGCGCGAAGCGCGGCTGCCCGCGGTGCGGCTGTCGCAGGCCGACATGGCCGAAGCCGCCTACTGGACACCGGCGCAATTGCTGGCCCACCACAGCAGCAATGGCTGCAACCTGACCACCGGCGACCTGCTCGGTACCGGCACGCTGTCGGGTGCGGGCGCCGGGCAGGGTGGCAGCCTGATGGAGCTGTCGTGTGGCGGCCGCGAACCGCTGCTGCTGCCCGGCGGCGAGCAGCGCTGTTTCCTGGAAGACGGCGACACGGTGGCGCTGCGCGCCTACTGCGAGGCCCCAGGTGCGGTGCGCATCGGCCTGGGTGCTCTGGCCGGCACCGTGCTGGGCGCCTGAAGCCACGCTGCGTCTGCGCCGCGGGCCCTGAAATGAACCGCCGCCGCGCCGCTTATGGCGCCTTGGCCCCCGCGTCCGCTGCGCACAATCGGTCTCGATGATGGAAGACCTGCGTCTGGCCGCCGTGGCCGCCCGCGTGGTGGCCTGGCACAACCGCCACCCGCTGGCGCGCCGCATTTCCGCCGCCCATGTGCATGCGGTGGGTTACGTCGGGCTGCCCTTCGTCAGTGCGCCCGGTGTGGCTGCGCCGGCCGCCGCGGTGCCGCCAGTCGACCCTGCGGCCGGCGATGCCGAGATGGTCGACCTGACGGCGCTGGAAGTCGGCGCGCCCGAGACCGGCCGCCTGCGTGAACGTGCGCTGGCGCGGGCGCGCCAGCGGGCGGCGGCACCCGACGCCGTGCCGCCGGGTGTGGCGCCGCAGGCCGCTGCACCGCCCGGCGCCGCCGACGCGCCGCTGCCGCCGCTGGCCTCGCTGCAGCCCGACTTCAGCGAGGATTTCATCGACCCCTTGCCACCCCGCGCCGTGGCCCGCTTCGCCGGCCGCGCCGGCCAGGTGCTGGCGCGGCCACCGGAAGACGGGCCGCTGCGGCAGGTGGCGGCCGGCGGCGCCCACCCGGGTCGCCTGCCGGCGCGCGTCTACCTGCTCACCGCCGTCATCGAGACCGGCACCCGCAAGAGCCGCGTGCTGCTGGGTGGCGGGCTGGGTGGCGGGCTGGGGGCGCCGGTGCTGGGCCGGCGCATCTTCGACGGCACCCGCCTGGCGGTGTTGGGCGCTCTGGCGGCGCTGGTCGTCGGGGTGCCGGCCTGGCTGCTGCAGCCGGTGGACGACGCGCTGCCTGCGCCCCAGGCCGCGCTGCCCGCGGCGCCCGTGCCGGCGCCGGCCGCGTCAGCCGCATCGGCCGCGTCGATCATCGGTATAGCGGACGAAACCGCGGCCGCAGCGGTTCCGGCACCCGCTGCGACCGCAGCGGTCCCGGCACCCGCTGCGGTTGAGGCTGCCTCGGCGGCTGAAACCGTCCCGGCCCCGAACGCGCGCGCCAGCGAGGCGATCAAGATGCTTGGGCCTGCCATCGTCGCCGCGTCGACGGTCGCCCCGCAAGTCTCTGGCGGACCTGTGATCAGGCCCGTGATCAGCGACGAGGACAAGGCGCTGGCGCGCCAGGCGCGTCAGTCGCGCGAGGCGGCTGCGGCATCGCAGCCAGCGGCGGCCAGATCGCCTGAAACGCCGAAGCGTGAGCCCGCGATGTCACCGCCGCACCCGCCCAAGCCCGCAGAGAAGCCCGCCGAGAAGCCATCGGACAAGCCAACGGACAAGCCAGCCGACAAGCCCGCGCCCGCGCCGGCCACCCCGGCGCTGCCGCTGCAGGCCGCACCTGCCGCCGGCCCGGCGCAGCCCGCGCCCGGGGCGGCGGTCTTCGCGCTGTCCACGCGGGCGCTGCGCACGCGCGCCGAGGCCGAGCAAGTGCAGGTGGCGATGCGCTCACTGCTGCGCAGTGTCGGCGCCGGCGAGCTCCGGGTCGACGTGCTGCCACAGGGCGACGACTGGCGCGTGGTGGCGCTGCCCTTCACGCAGCGCGCGGCGGCCGAGAAGGCGCGCATGCTGCTGGTGTCGCGCGGCATGCGCGTCGAGGTCGTCGACTTCTGACCTGACGACCTGTCACGCCGCAGCCGCGGGCCGCCAGATTGATTGCGCTGGCGCTGAAGCGGCGACAACGACTTGGCGATGGCCGCGCCACAGGACATCGGCGACCCGTGCACGCGTTGATGCGACCAGCCTGCTGAGGCGCCAAAGTTCTTGCACTCGAGACACCTGGGTGGCGGATTGCGCTCGGCTGGCGGCCGGTCGAGCCCGACAGCCGACTACCGACCATCGACCCGTTGCTGTTCGCCGCCGATTTCAGGACGGGCCAGGCAGCAGACGCCGAGGGACCGGTTGGGCCAGAAGCAGGAAAGCGGCAAGAGGCCTGCACGGCTTGCGATGACAGCCTCTGTGTTTCACCGCACGATGCAGCCGAGTCTGGCGGCCACTTGATCCATGTCGTCTTCCGACGACGGCAATCGTCTCGCTGCTGAGACTCACCGCGAACGGCAGCTCCGCCGAGATCGCCGTGCTCGGCATGAAGGCATGGTGTGCACCACTTTGCTGCCGGAATCGGCCCCGCTTTGGTGCTGAAGCGCAATCTTTGTCCAAGACGGTATTCCGGCATCAACTCTTAGGCGTGGCTCGGCCGAGAACCTCAAGAAGACTCGCGTTTCCGAGCTGGTGTTCCATGCAGAGCAACACCTGGTCGCAGGTTCGATTCTGAGAAGACGCCGGATGCGCCGCGGCTCCGAAGTGCGACTGAACCCCAGGCCATGTCATGAGTTTGTCATGGGCAGAAGTAGCTTAAGTCTTCGGTTCAGTCGCCGACAACTACGAAGATCGCCACGCGGCGGATTTGTGGTCGCTACTCAGCGGCTATCCCATCGTTGTACGGAGCAGTAAACATGACATTCGATGCAATGACAGTTCGCGGCAAGCTGACACTGGCGTTCGGGGGCCTTGCGGCCCTCGTTCTGCTCGTGACCGGGTTGTCCTTGAAATCGGTGGCAGACGCCAACGAGCGGTTCGTCAACTATGTTCAGGGCATCAATGCGCGCGCCCTGACCGCTGCAGGTGTGAGCGCGGCCGTCGATCGCCGCGCCATAGCAGCGCGGAACCTCGTGTTGGTCAGCAAGCCCGAGGACCTGGCATCGGAAAAGGCTGCTGCGGCCAAGGCGCATGAGGATGTCCAGCAGAACCTGGGCAAGCTGAAGAAGATGGTTGCCGAGGCTGCGAATCTGCCGGAACAGGTGCGGACCCTGGTGGTCGCCATCGACAAGATCGAGCAGAACTACGGCCCCGTGGCGCTGGTCATCGTCAAGCTTGCGAGCGACGGCAAGCGCGAAGAGGCCATCAGCAAGATGAACAGCGAGTGCCGTCCGCTCTTGGTCGCACTCGTGAAAGCCTCTGATGCATATCAAAGCTACACCGAGCGCCGAGCAGGCGAACTCACCGATCAGGCCGCCTCTGAGTACACGACGCAGAGGAATGTGCTGATTGCCGCCTGTTTGGTCGCGCTGGCCGCTGCCGTGACCGCCGGCATCTTGATCACGCGCAGCTTGACCCGTGCCCTTGGGGCCGAACCCGCTGAGCTGGGCAGCATCGCGCAGCGTGTTGCCGAGGGTGACCTGAGCCCGGTGAACGGAGTAGCCGGCGCGCCTGCTGGCAGCGTGCTGGCCTCGCTGGGCGCCATGCAAGCGAGCCTGGCCACGATCGTTGGCCAGGTTCGAAACAGCAGCGACAGCATCGCCACCGGTTCGGCGCAGATTGCCGCCGGCAATGGCGACCTGAGTCAGCGCACCGAAGAGCAGGCCGCCAATCTGCAGCAGACCGCCGCGTCGATGGAGCAACTGACTTCAACCGTCAAGCAGAACTCCGATACCGCGCGCCAGGCGAACCAATTGGCCACCAGTGCCAGCGAAGCGGCGGCCAAGGGCGGCGTGGTGGTGGGCGAGGTGGTCAGCACCATGGAAGCGATCACCACGTCGAGCAAGAAGATCAGCGACATCATCAGCGTCATCGACGGCATCGCATTCCAGACCAACATCCTGGCCTTGAACGCGGCAGTCGAGGCCGCCCGCGCCGGCGAACAGGGCCGCGGCTTTGCGGTGGTGGCCTCCGAGGTGCGCAGCCTGGCCCAACGTTCGGCCAACGCGGCCAAAGAGATCAAGACACTGATCGGCGAGAGCGTGGAGAAGGTCGAGACCGGCTCGAAACTGGTCGGCGACGCAGGCAAGTCGATGCTAGACATCGTCAGCCAGGTCAAGCGGGTGAACGACCTGATCGCCGAGATCAGCTCCGCCAGCGCCGAGCAATCGCAGGGCATCAGCCAGGTTGGCGATGCGGTCAACCAACTGGATCAGGTGACGCAGCAGAATGCGGCGCTCGTCGAGGAAAGCGCTGCCGCCGCCGACAGCCTGAAGCACCAGGCCGCGAACCTTGCCGAGGTGGTCAGCGTGTTCAAGTTGGCCGGTGACATCGGTTCGGGGTCGGCTGCCTATGCCGCGCCGCTTGCTGCGAACGCGGCGGTCGTCGAGCGGCGCAGCCCGAACCGGGCGGCCAACGTCAGCCGTCCGGCATTCAAGGCCAAGCCTGTCGGCTCGTTGCCGCGGGCGGAGACAGCCCGCACCCCAGACCCCGTCGTGGCCAAGACCGGCACCGACAACTGGGAAACCTTCTGAGCGGCATGCGCCCCGACGAAATGACGCCAGCCACGCTCAAAAGGAATCCGACATGAATGCGATCGCTGAAGCACCCGTGGTGGCCACGCCGCGAACCGCAAGCCGCCCCGTGGGGGCCCCCGCGCCCGCCAGTGTGGCGGCGCCGGCCGAATTCCTGAGCTTCCGCCTGGGCGGCGAGGAGTACGGCATCGACATCCTGCGTGTGCAGGAGATCCGCTCCTACGAGGCGCCCACGCGCATCGCCAACGCGCCGCACTTCGTCAAGGGCGTGGTCAACCTGCGCGGCGTGATCGTGCCGATCGTGGACCTGCGCCTGAAGCTCGGCTGCGACAGCGCCGGGTACGACGAGTTCACGGTGGTGATCGTGCTGAACGTGCGCGGCCGTGTGGTGGGCGCTGTGGTCGACGCGGTGTCTGACGTGCTCGCCCTGACGCAGGATCAAATCAAACCCGCCCCCGAATTGAACTCGACCGTCGAAGCCAGTCACATCACCGGCATCGGTTGCGTGGGCAGCGCTGAAACGCAGCGCATGCTGATCCTGATGGACATCGAAAGTCTGATGAGCAGCGCCGCCATGGGCTTGGCGAACGACCCCACGCACTGAACCGGCGTCTGGCATGGCACAGACCCACGGCCGCCCGAGTTGACGAGCCAATCCAATGAACAGGCATTTCATGCAACCCGAAGATTTCCGCGAGGAACGAATCGAGACGCTCGAAGGCGAATCTGCAAACGCGTCGAAACGAGCGGCGGCTATGAAGTTGACAAGCTTTCTCAGGGGCGCCGTGGCCGTTGGCTTGGTGGCGGCACTCGTTGCAGGCCAGACCATCTGGAATCTGGAAACGCAGCGTGGCGAGGAAGTGGCGCATGACGCCGAAACTGTCGATCTGGCGGGGCGCCAGCGAATGCTGTCTCAGCGCATGGCGCTGCTGGCCCATGACGCGGACCCCTCCAGCGGGCTCGATGCCGTTCGGGGCGTTTACGAAAAAATGCGTGCCGACGCTGAGCGGATCAAGCCATTTCGTGGCCTGTGGGGCCATCAACTGCCGGCCTTGGAAACGGCCGAACTTGCGCGTGAGCAGCTTTGGCGCCAACTGGACTTGTTCTTGCTGGCCCAGAGGGCGGACAGCGCCACCCGGACGTCAGCATTGCAGGCACTGACGCGCGAGGCGATTGCCTTCCTCGTGCCCATGGAGGCGGCCGTCGCTGCATTGCAGCGCAGCCTCCTAGAGCGTGACGCCGAGAGGGTCGGCCAGAGACACAAAACTGGCGATCCTGTTCTCCGCCTTAGTCCTGGCGTTGTGGCTGACGGGTGAGTCGTTGCTGCTGAAGGTGCGACGAGATCAGCGCCTGTTGTCCAGCCAAGCGTCCGACCTGTCTCGTCTGGCCCTGGTGGCCCGGCGAACCCGCAATGCGGTGCTGCTGACCGATGCGTCCGGCCACATCACTTGGGTCGACGACGGGTTCGTTGCACTCACTCACGGGCTACAGAGAGTTGTTGGGTCTGGCACGGGGCATGGCGTTCTGCGACACCGCCCCCGAAGGGCTGTATTCCTTGCAGGCCGATGACGGCCAGTGGTTGGCGCCGGCCAGCCCGCCGGTGTTTGCGGCTTGGCACGGCGCGTCTGGACCCAGCGAGATCAGCGTGAGAACCAGCTCCGAAACCGGCGAGCGTCAGTGGTTGATCGTCCCCACGGCGCCATACTTTGCCCCGTTGACCCGCGCACGAAGGCTCATTGTGACGGTGACCGACATCACCGCAGAGCGGCAGCCAGCTACACAACTGGAGCGGAATGTCGTGAGACGTCAAGACCCCCAAAAAACCCCGAAACCCGGAATCGCCTGGATTCATGCGGGTTTGCGGGTGGCAAGTGGGATGCAGTGAGACGCAGCGAACCCCTACAGTAAAACAATGTCGTACTGCTCCGGGTTCATCGTCGGCTCGGCGCTCAGCGAGATCGGCCGGCCGATGAACTCGCTCAGACCTGCCAGGTGCACGCTTTCCTCGTCCAGCAGCATCTCCACCACGGCGGCGCTGGCGATGACGCGGAATTCCTTGGGTGCGAACTGGCGCGCTTCGCGCAGGATCTCGCGCAGGATGTCGTAGCACACGCTGCGTGCTGTCTTCACCTGGCCCCGGCCCTGGCAGGTCGGGCAGGGCTCGCACAGCATGTGCGCCAGGCTCTCGCGGGTGCGCTTGCGCGTCATCTCCACCAGGCCTAACTGCGTAAAACCACTGACGGTGGTGCGCGTGCGGTCGCGCGCCAGTTGCTTGCGCAGTTCGGCCAGCACCGCTTCCTGGTGGTCGGGGCGCGTCATGTCGATGAAGTCGGCGATGATGATGCCGCCCAGGTTGCGCAGCCGCAGCTGGCGTGCGATGGCGCCGGCCGCCTCGAGGTTGGTCTTGAAGATGGTGTCGTCGAAGTTGCGCGCGCCGACGAAGCCGCCGGTGTTCACGTCCACCGTGGTCAGCGCCTCGGTCTGGTCGATGATCAGGTAGCCGCCGCTCTTCAGGTCGACACGCCGCGCCAGCGCGCGCGCGATCTCCTCCTCGATGCCGAAGAGGTCGAAGATCGGCCGCTCGCCCTTGTAGTGCTCGAGCTTGGCCACCGTGCCGGGCATGAAGGTGTCGCCGAAGGCCTTGAGCGCGTCGCACTGCAGCCGGCTGTCGATGCGGATGGTGCCGGTGTTGTCGTTGGCCAGGTCGCGCAGCACACGTTCGGCCAGACTCAGGTCCTGGTGCAGCAGGCTGCCCGGCGGGCGCTGCTGCGCACGTTCGCGGATCAGCGCCCAGGCACGGCGCAGGTAGGCGATGTCCTCGGCCAGTTCGGCGTCGCTCGCCTCCTCGGCGTTCGTGCGCAGGATGAAGCCGCCACCCGCGTCGCCCGCCAGCACCAGCATGCGCGCGCGCAATTGCTCGCGCAGTTCCTGCGAGCCGATCTTCTGGCTGATGCCGATGTGCTTGTCGTGCGGCAGGAAGACGAGCATGCGCCCGGCGATGCTGACCTGCGTCGACAGCCGCGCACCCTTGGTGCCGATGGCGTCCTTGATGACCTGCACCGTCAGCGTCTGGCCTTCGAAGACCTGGCGCTCGATGGGCACCAGCGGCGCGTCGGGGCGCGCGTCGTGCCTGGGCGGGCCGCCAAGCAGGTCGGCCACGTGCAGAAAGGCCGCACGCTCCAGCCCGATGTCGACGAAGGCGCTCTGCATGCCCGGCAGCACGCGCACCACCTTGCCCAGGTAGACGTTGCCTACGAGCCCGCGTTCCAGCGTGCGTTCGACGTGCAGCTCCTGCACGGCGCCGTTCTCGACCATGGCCACGCGCGTTTCCTGCGGCGCCCAGTTGATGAGGATGTCCTGCGTCGGCATGGTCTTACAGCTCCAGCCGCACGCGGGCGCGCGACAGCAAGGTGGTGGTCTCGTGCAGCGGCAGGCCCATGATGCCGCTGTAGCTGCCCTCGATGTGGGCGATCCACGCCGCGATGCGGCCCTGGATGGCGTAGGCGCCAGCCTTGCCCTTGGGCTCGCCGCTGTCGACGTAGCGGCGGATGGTGGTCTCGGACAGGTCGGCGAAGCGCACGCGCGAGATGCTGGTGTCCAGGAAGTGCTGCTTGCCCGCGCCGACGACCACGCAAGTCATCACGCGGTGCGTGCGCCCGGAGAGCGCACGCAGCATCTCGGCGGCATGTTCGGGGCTCTGCGGCTTGCCCAGGATGCGCCGGCCCACGGCCACCGTGGTGTCGGCGCAGAGGATGGGCGCGTCGGGCAGGCCGCGGCGGGCGCAGCGGGCCTGCGCAGCGTACAGCTTCAGCAGCGTGACGCGGCGCACGTAATCCAGCGGCAGTTCGCCGCTGCGCTCTTCCTCCAGCGCTTCGGCGTTGTCGCTGCGGTCGGGCAGCAGCGGGCGGTGGGCCACGCCGATCTGGTCCAGCAGCTGGATGCGGCGTGGGCTCTGTGAAGCCAGGTAGACGAAGGCGTGCGGCAACATGGCGTCCATTGTCAGGGGCATGTCACGGTGCCGGCATCGGCACCTTCACGGGCATCGGCGCCGGCCGCGGCGGGCCGCCGGCCCCTCACTCGCGGTGGTAGGGGTGGCCGGTGGCCAGCGTCCAGGCGCGGTACAGCGCCTCGGCCAGCAGCACACGCGCGAAGGCGTGCGGCAGCGTCAGGTCGCTCAGGCGCAGCGTCTCGTCGGCGCTCGCCTTCAGCGCCGGGTCCAGGCCGTCGGGGCCGCCGACCAGCAGGGCGACGTCGCGGCCCTCGCCACGCCAGGCCAGCACACGCTCGGCCAGCTGCGCCGTGCTCCGACGCGTGCCGTGTTCGTCCAGCACCACGCGCCGCGCGCCCTTGGCGGCGGACGCCAGCGTGGCCTCGAAACGCGCCGCCTCTGCGGACATGCACTGGGCGGCGGTCTTGCCGCCCCCGTGCGAGCCACGCGGCTCGGCCTTCAGGGCTTTCAGCTCCAGCCGCATCTCGGGCGGGAAGCGCTTGGCGAAGTCGTCCCAGGCCGTGTCGGCCCAGGCGGGCTGGCGCTGGCCCACCGCCACCACCAGCAGCTTCACCGCATCAAGCCTTGCGGGTGGACTTCTTGGCGGGCGCTGCCTTCCGCGCGGGGGCCACCTTCTTGGCGGGCGCCCTGCCGGCGACGACCTTCTTCGCCGGCGGCTTGACGACGATGGTCTTGGTCGTCGACTTCTTCGCCGGTGCCTTGGCGGTGGCCGGCCGCGCGCCCGCCGCACCCGTAGGCGCGGCCTTGCGCGGCGCGGACTTGGCCGCCACGCGCTTGAAGGCGGCGCTGCGGTTGGTCGACTTCTTCTCGGCCTCTTCCTTCGCGTTGCCTCGCTTCACGGCGCGGGCCGCGGCACGTGAGCCGGGCGCGCGCGGGGCCGACGCCTTGGCCGGCGCCGCACCCGCCGGCGCAGCGGGTTTGGCCTTCTTTCGCACCGTCGGCTCGGGTTCGCTGGCCTTCACGAGCTTCGTGTTGACCTCACCCAGCTTCATCTTCACCGCCTTGCCGCCCCAGATCTCTTCGAGGTGGTAGTACTCGCGGATGGCCGGCTGCATGATGTGCACGACGGCCGCGCCGCAGTCGACGATGATCCATTCGCCGTTGGCCTCACCCTCGGTGCTGAGGATGGGCAAACCACGCGACCGCACCGCGTCGCGCACGCTGGCGGCCAGGGCCTTGGTCTGGCGGTTGCTGGTGCCACTGGCGATGATCACGCGCTCGAACATCGAGCTCAGGTGCTCGGTGTTGAAGACCGAGATGTGCTGGGCCTTGACGTCTTCCAGGCCATCGACGATGGCGCGTTGCAGCTTGCGGATGTCCAGATTCAGCTCCCTTGAGGTGTTGACTCGCCGGCGGCGAGGCCGCGGTAGAGGCGATGCGTTTCAATATAGCGCGCCACCTGCGGCGGCACCAGCTGCGAAATGTCCGCGCCCGTCGCCACACGCTGGCGGATGTCGGTGGCGCTGATGTCCAGCATCGGCAGCGGCACGGCGCGGTGCGGATGGGCCAGCACCTCGGCGTGCGGCGTGGCCGTCGTGCCCGGCCGGTTGGCCACGGCCAGCGTCACCAGGCCCAAGAGCTCGGACCAGTCACGCCAGGTGTGCAGGCCGGCGTACTGGTCCTGGCCGATGATCAGCACCCACTCGGTGGTGGGTTCGGCGGCGTGCAGCTGGCGCACGGTGTCCAGCGTGTAGCTCGGGCCGGGGCGCTCGATCTCGATGCGGTCGAGCACGAAGCGCGGCTCGCCGGCCATCGCCAGGCGCACCATGGCCTCGCGGTGTTCGGCCGCCGTGGCGTGGTGCCCCTTCTGCCACGAATGACCGGTGGGCACCCAGCGCACCTCGTCCAGCGCCAGGCCGTGCAGCGCGGCGTGGGCCAGCGCGACGTGCGCGTTGTGCACGGGGTCGAAGGTGCCCCCGAAGAGGCCGACCCGGCGACTGGCGCTCAAGACGCCTTTGGCATCGGCTCCCCGAGGGAGCGCGTCCGCCTTGGGGCGGCCCTGCGGCGGACTATTCACGCAGCCTCATTCGCCCAGCCAGTCGCGCGGGCGCAGGAAGTCGCGGTACAGCCGCGCCTCCTCGGTGCCGGGCTCGGGCTTCCAGTCGTAGCGCCACTTCACGATGGGCGGCATGCTCATCAGGATGCTCTCGGTGCGACCGCCGCCGTGCAGGCCGAAATGCGTGCCGCGGTCCCACACCAGGTTGAATTCGACGTAGCGGCCACGCCGGTAGGCCTGGAAGTCGCGCTCGCGCTCGCCGTAGGGCGTCTCGCGCCGGCGCCGCGCGATGGGCAGGTAGGCGGGGATGAAGGCATCGCCCACGGCACGCATCATCGCAAAGCCGTCGTCGAAGCTGCCTTCGTTGAAGTCGTCGAAGAACACGCCGCCGATGCCGCGCGGCTCGTTCCGATGCTTGATGAAGAAATATTCGTCGCACCAGGTCTTGAAGCGCGGGTACTTGTCGGCCCCGAAGGGGGCCAGCGCGTCCGCGTTGACGCGGTGGAAGTGGCGCGCGTCGTCTTCGAAGCCGTAGTAGGGCGTGAGGTCCATGCCGCCGCCGAACCAGGTCACGGCCGCCTTGCCCTCGGGGAAGGCGGCCAACAGGCGCACGTTCATGTGCACCGTCGGCACATAGGGGCAACGCGGGTGCATCACGAGCGACACGCCGAGCGCCTCGAAGGGCGCACCGGCGAGTTCACTGCGGTGCTGCGTCGCCGAAGGCGGCAGGCTGGCGCCCTTCACGTGGCTGAAGTTGCAGCCGCCGCGTTCGAGCAGCCCGCCTTCCTCGACCAGCTGCGACAGGCCGTCGCCTTCGAGCTTGCCGCCAGCCGGGCGCTGCCAGCCGTCGCTGAGGAAGGCCTTGCCGTCCTCGGCCTGCAGCGTGCTGACGATGTGGCCCTGCAGGCCCAGCAGGTAGGCGCGTACGGCGGCGGTGTCGATCATGGTCAGGGCCCTTGGGTCGAAAGCAAGGGCTGCACGGGCGCGGCCAGCGCCGGCCGGCGGCCGCGGCAGCCCGCCAGGCGGCGCGCGAAGACGGCGAAGTCGGCACCGCGATCACCCGACAGGCGCCAGAAGCTGTCGAAGCCGACCTCGCGGCGGGCGTAGTCGAGCCTGACCAGCGCCAGCGGCACCTCGGCCTGCATGGCCACGCGGTAGAAGCCCGAACGCCAGCCCTCGGTGCGTGCGCGTGTGCCTTCTGGCGACAGGCCCAGCCACATGAAACGGCCCTGCTCGCGCGCTTCGCGCAGGGCCAGCGCCATCTGGGCCACGCGGCCCTGCGGCGTGTGGCGCACCACCGGCAGGCCGCCCAGCCAGCGCAACCAGCGGCCGAACAGCGGCATGCGGAACAGCGTGTCCTTGCCCCAGAAGGTGACGGGGATGCCCACTGCCCACTTGGCCAGCAGCAGCACGACGAAGTCCCAGTTGCTGGTGTGCGGGTAGACCGCGATCACGCCCTGCGCGGCGGGCAGGCCGTCGAACTGCAGCTTCCAGCCGCCCAGGCGCAACACGGCGCCGGCGACGCGGCTGCCGTGCAAGGGCACGGGCAATTGCGTGAGCTGCCGCGGCCCGGCGCCAGGGCCTGCGGATGCAGCTGTCGCCAGCGAGGCCGAGCTCAATGGCGGATGGCGCGGTGGCCGATGTCGTTGCGCCACTGTGCGCCGTCGAAGTGGATGCCGCGCACTGTCGCCAGCGCACGTTGCTGCGCCAGCCGCACCGAGTCGCCCAAGGCGGTGACGCAGAGCACCCGGCCGCCGCTCGTCAGCAGCTGGCCGTCGTGCTGCGCCGTGCCGGCGTGAAAGACCTGCAGGTCGGCGCCTTCAGCGCCCGGCGCGGGCAGGCCGGTAATGAAGTCGCCCTTGCGCGGCGCAGCGGGGTAGCCGTGGGCGGCCATCACCACGCCCAGGGCGCTGCGGCGGTCCCAGTTCAGTTCGGCCTGGTCGAGCGTGCCGTCGGTGGCGTGCATCAGCACCTCGAAGAGGTCGCTCTTCAGGCGCATCAGGATCACCTGCGCCTCGGGGTCGCCCAGGCGGCAGTTGAATTCCACCGTGCGCGGCTGGCCCTGGGCGTCGATCATCAGCCCGGCATAGAGGAAGCCGGTGTAGGGCACGCCGTCCTTGGCCATGCCGGCGATGGTGGGGTGGATGATCTCGTGCATCACCTTGGCGTGCACGTTGGGCGTGACGACGGGCGCCGGCGAATAGGCGCCCATGCCGCCGGTGTTGGGGCCGGTGTCGCCGTCGCCGATGCGCTTGTGGTCCTGGCTGGTGGCCAGCGTCAGCACGTGCTTGCCGTCGCACAGCACGATGAAGCTGGCTTCTTCGCCGGCCATGAACTCCTCGATGACAACACGTGCGCCGTCGGCGCCGTACTGCACACCGAGCACGTTGCTGCCCAGCATGTCGTCGATCGCGGCATGGGCCTCGGCGGTCGACATGGCCACCACCACGCCCTTGCCGGCGGCCAGCCCGTCGGCCTTGATGACGATGGGCGCACCATGTTTGTCGACGTGGGCATGCGCCGCCGCGGCGTCGGTGAAGCTGGCGTAGAGCGCGGTGGGGATGCCGTGGCGCTGCATGAAGGCCTTGGCGTGGGCCTTGCTGCTTTCCAGCATCGCCGCCGCCTTGGTCGGCCCGAAGATGCGCAGGCCGCGGGCGCGGAAGAGATCGACGACGCCGGCGGCCAGGGGTGCCTCGGGGCCGACGACGGTGAGCGCGATCTTCTCGGCCAACACGAAGTCGGCCAGTTCCTCGGGCGTGGACAGCGGCACGTTGTGCAGCACCGGGTCGAGCGCGGTGCCGCCGTTGCCGGGGGCGACGTAAACGCGCTGCACACGTTCACCCTGCGCCAGCTTCCAGGCCAGCGCATGTTCTCGGCCGCCGCCGCCGATGACGAGGACCTTCACTCGGGCAGCAAGGCGTTGTGGAAGACGTTCTGCACGTCGTCGAGGTCTTCGATGACGTCGAGCAGCTTCTGCATGCGCGCGGCGTCCTCGCCCGCGAGTTCGATGTCGTTTTCGGCGCGCCAGGTCACTTCGCCCACCTCGGGCTTGAGGCCGGCGGCCTCCAGCGCCGCCTTCACGGCCTCGAACCCGGTGGGCGCGGTCAGCACCTCGACGGCGCCGTCGTCGTCGCTGACGACGTCGTCGGCGCCGGCCTCCAGCGCCACCTCCATCACCTTGTCCTCGCTCGTGCCGGGCGCGAAGATCAGCTGTCCGCAGTGCTTGAACTGGAAGGACACGCTGCCTTCGGTGCCCATGTTGCCGCCGTACTTGCTGAAGGCGTGGCGCACCTCGGCCACCGTGCGCACCTTGTTGTCGGTCATGCAGTCGACGATGATGGCCGCGCCGCCGATGCCGTAGCCCTCGTAGCGCACCTCCTCGTAGCTCACGCCCTCGAGGTTGCCGGTGGCCTTGTCGATGTTGCGCTTGACGGTCTCGACCGGCAGGTTTACCGCCTTGGCCTTCTCCACCGCCAGGCGCAGGCGCGGGTTGGCCGACACGTCGCCGCCGCCCAGGCGGGCCGCCACCATGATCTCGCGGATCACGCGTGTCCAGGCCTTGCCGCGCTTTTCATCCTGCCGGCCCTTGCGGTGCTGGATGTTGGCCCACTTGGAATGACCGGCCATGAGATGGAGGCTGCTGAAGTGAAAGAGCGCGGATTTTAGTCGCGCGCGCCCCCGATGGCGTCTACCTACCGGGGGTGACTCGCCACGGCGAGCCGGCGACCGTAAGCTCGAGCACCCTTGGAAGGAGACCGCGGATGGACTTCGACAGCTTCCTGGACCAGGCCTGGACCGACCACGCCGAGCACGCCGCGGCCGTGGCCGAACGCCTGGCCGACCCCGGCCTGGCGCTGCTGCAGCAGGAGGACCAGGTGCTGCCGCTGGCCTTCCTGGCCCAGCACGTGCACGGCCAGCACCTGGGCCGTTGGGCCGAGGGTCTGGCCTTCCAGCAGCAGCTGGCGGCGCTGCCGCTGGTGGCCGCGGGCAGCACCACGGCGCAGGCGTTGCAGCGTTTTGCCGCCGTGATGAAGCTGGCCGGCGGGCTGGCCGACGAAAGGGCCGGCCAGCCCGGCAGCGAAGCCACCCGCATCACGGCAATGACGGCCGTGGCGCTGGGCGTGCACGACGGCGCGCGCGCCCGGGCCTTGCTGGACGCCGCCACGGCCGAGGCCGACGCCCTGCCCGATGCCGACCCCGCCGTGCGCGCGCTGGCCATCGCCGGCAACGGCATCGCCGCGTCGCTGGAAGACCTGCCCGAGCGCAGCGAGGCCGAACGTGCGTTGATGGTCCTGGCCGCCTCAACCGCCCGCCGCGCCTGGGCACGCGCGGGCACCTGGCTGGAGACCGAGCGTGCCGAGTACCGCCTGGCCAAGACCTGGCTCAAGGCCGGCGACCCGGCACAGGCGCAGCAGCACGCGCTGCAATGCCTGGCCGCCGTACAAGCCCACGGAAACGTCGCGCTGGAGAACTTCTTCGGGCTGGAAGCGCTGGGTCTGGCGCAGCACGCCGCAGGGGACAGCAGCGCCTTTGCCACGACGCTGGCGCAGCTGCGTGCCACCTTCGCCGCCGTCGAAGAGGGCGACATCGGGGTGTGCCTGCCGACGCTGCGCGCGCTGGAAGCCCTGTCGGCAGCCGCACCCGTGCCGGAAAACGACAAGTCTGCGCCGACAGCGTAACGGAATGCACGCCTCCGCACCCCCCGCGCGGCGGAGACTGCGCACCGTGACCGTCTGCAGCGGCAATCCGCACAGCCCGCGCCCAGCGCACGATGACAGCATGAAAACCATGAACACCCTCCCCAAGCAGCCCGTCCGCCGGCGTCTCGTGCAACTGCTGCCCGCGCTGGCGCTGGCGGGCCTGTCCGGTCGCGGCCAGGCCGCCGAGCCCGGGGTCAGTGGCAACGAGATCCTCGTCGGCCAGAGCATCACGCTGCAGGGCGGCAAGAACGTCTACGGCGTCGAGGCCATGGCCGGCGTCAAGGCCTACATCGACGCCGCCAACCGCAGCGGCGGTGTCAACGGCCGGCGCATCGTGCTGCGCACGCTGGACGACGAAAACAGCAACACCAAGGCCGAGGCCAACGCGCGTGCGCTGGTCGAGCAGGGTGTGTTCGTGCTCTTCGGCTCGATCGAGGGCGGCCCCAGCACCGCGGTGATGAAGGCGGCGGTGGAACTCGGCGTGCCCTTCATCGGCCCGATGGCCGGCTCGCCCAGCCTGCGCCTGCCCTACCAGCAACTGGTCTACCCCGTGCGCGCCGAGCACCGCGAAGAATTTCGCGCCCTCATCAACCAGGGCAAGCGCATCGGGCTGCAACGCGTGGCGCTGCTGCACGCCGATTCCGATGTCGGCCGCGAGCACCTGGCCAACGTGCAGAAGCTGGCGGCCGAGGCCGGCATGGCCTTCGGCGGCGGCGTGCCTTTCAAGGGCGACATTGGCGACGAGCAGCTGGCCGCCGCCGCCACACTGGCGCAGCAGAAGGTCGACCTCGTCATCAACCACGGCTCGGCCGCGGTCTACGGCCGTCTGATCCGTGCCGCACGCGCGGCCGGTTCGCGCATCACCTTCTGGGGCGTCAACTCGGGCTCGACCCCGCTGGCCACCGACCTGGGGCCGTTGGCAAAGGGCATGGTCTTCGCGCAGATCGTGCCCAACCCGAACTCGGGCAAGACGGCGCTGGTGCGCGAGTACCAGGACCGCATGGCGCGCTCGGCGCCCGGCCGGGCCTATTCCTACGGCAGCCTGGAGGGCTACATGACGGCCAAGGCGCTGGCCGCCGCGCTGCGCGCTGCCGGCACGAGCCCCACGCGGGCCAGCCTGATGACCGCGCTGGAGCGCTTCGAGACCGACCTGGGCGGCCTGACACTGCGCTGGCGCAAGGGTGAGCACACTGGCTGCAGCTTCGTCGACCTGGCTCTGGTGGGCCGCGACGGGCGCTTCGTGCAGTAACCCGGCCCAAAGCAGCGCGGCTAGACTTCGGCGGCCCCCCGCCGGAGTTCATGCCCATGCCCGACCCCATCCTCGTTGCCCAGCACGGCGACATCCAGTGCCAGCTGCTGCCCGCGCTGGCCAACCGCCACGGCCTGATCACCGGCGCCACCGGCACCGGCAAGACCATCACGCTGCAGACACTGGCCGAGAACTTCAGCAAGATCGGCGTGCCCGTCTTCATGGCCGACGTCAAGGGCGACCTCACCGGCGTCACCCAGCCCGGCAGCATCGGCGGCAAGCTGGCCGCGGTGCTGAAGGAGCGTGGCCTGCCGACGCCCGAACCCGTCACCTGCCCGGCCACGCTGTGGGACGTCTTCGGCGCGGCCGGCCACCCGGTGCGCGCCACCGTGTCCGACATGGGCCCGCTGCTGCTGACACGCATGCTGGCGCTGAACGAAACCCAGGCCGGCGTGCTGAGCCTGGTGTTCAAGATCTGCGACGACAACGGCCTGCTGCTGCTGGACATGAAGGACCTGCGCGCCGCGCTGCAGTACGTGGGCGAAAACGCCAGCCAGTTCACCACCGAGTACGGGAACATCAGCGCCGCCAGCGTCGGCGCCATCCAGCGCGGGCTGCTGCAGATCGAGGAACAGGGCGGCGACAAGTTCTTCGGCGAGCCCATGCTCGACATTTCGGACTTCATGCAGACGGTCGACGGCAAGGGCGTCATCAACATCCTGGCCGCCGACCAGCTGATGAACGCGCCCAGGCTCTACGCCACCTTCCTGCTGTGGATGCTGTCCGAGCTGTTCGAACTGCTGCCCGAGGTCGGTGACCTCGACAAGCCCAAGCTGGTGTTTTTCTTCGACGAGGCCCACCTGCTGTTCAAGGACGCGCCGGCGGCGCTGACCGAACGCATCGAGCTCGTCGTGCGCCTCGTGCGCAGCAAGGGCGTGGGCGTCTATTTCGTGACGCAGAACCCGCTGGACGTGCCCGACACCGTGCTGGCGCAGTTGGGCAACCGTGTGCAGCACGCGCTGCGTGCCTTCACGCCGCGCGACCAGAAGGCGGTGAAGGCCGCTGCCGAGACCATGCGCGCCAACCCGACCATCGGCGACATGGCCACCGCCATCACCGAACTCGCGGTGGGCGAGGCGCTGGTGAGCTTCCTCGACGCCAAGGGCCGCCCCAGCGTCACCGAACGTGTCTTCGTGCTGCCGCCGGGCAGCCAGATCGGGCCCATCACGCCCGAGCAGCGCAAGGCGCTGCTCGGCGGTTCACTGGTGTCCGGCACCTACGAGAAGACGGTCGACCGCGAGTCTGCCTACGAGAAGATCAAGGGCCGCGCCGCTGGCGCCGGCGCCGACCCAGCCCAGGGCGGCAATGGCGGTACGGCGGTGACGGCACCCCGCCTGCCCGGCGGCGCCGCGCCGGCCCCGGCGGCCGACGAAGGCGGCGGCCTGCTGGGCGGCCTGAAGGACGCGCTCTTCGGCAGCACCGGCCCGCGCGGCGGCCGCCGCGAAGGCCTGGCCGAGAAGGCGGCGGCCTCGGCAGTGCGCAGCATCGGCTCGGCGGTGGGTCGCGAGCTCATCCGCGGCGTGCTCGGCTCGCTGCTCGGCGGCCGTCGGCGTTGAGCGGCCCACCACCATGCTGCGCTGGATCCTGATCGCCGCCGGCGTCGTCGTCGCGCTGACGCTGCTGGTCGCCGGCGCGGGCCAGCTCGGCCTGTTCACCGGCACCGCGCCCACCGACCTGGGCGTGAACGAAGGCCGACTGAAGGCGCCGTCGCCCAGGCCCAACAGCGTCAGCAGCCAGGCCGACCTGTGGCCCGACCACCCGCAGCGCGAACACGCACGCATCGCCCCGCTGCCGCTGCTGGCCGGCGGCGCCGACGCGGGGCCGGCCACCCTCGCGCGGCTGCGCACGGTGGTCGCGGCCACGCCGGGCACACACGTCGTCGTGTCGCGGCCCGACT
>JBBRBW010000030.1:0-42642 GCA_038205425.1 Burkholderiales bacterium
GGCGGGGCATGCCGTCGACGTCTACGACGGCATGCCTTCGGTGGGACGCAAGTTCCTGCTCGCCGGCAAGGGCGGGCTGAACCTGACGCACAGCGAGCCCTTCGAGCGATTCGTCGCACGTTACGCCGCGCGCGCGCCGGTGCTGCAACCGCTGCTGCAGGCTTTCGGCGCCGACGCGCTGCGCGCCTGGGCCGCGGCGCTGGGTGTCGAGACCTTCGTCGGCAGCTCGGGCCGCGTCTTCCCCAAGGACTTGAAGGCCGCGCCGCTGTTGCGCGCCTGGCTGCACCGCTTGCGCGGGCAGGGCGTGTCTTTCCACATGCGCCACCGCTGGCTGGGCTTCGACGCCGCCGGCGCGCTGCGCTTCGCGGCGCCCGCGGGCGAATTCGGCCTGCGACCCGCGGCTACCGTGCTGGCGCTGGGCGGTGCGAGCTGGCCGCAGCTGGGCTCGGACGGCGCCTGGGCACCCCTGCTGGCCGCGCGGGGTGTCGACGTGGCGCCGTTGCAGCCGTCGAATTGCGGCTTCGACGTCGGCTGGAGCGAACACTTCGCCAGCCGCCACGCCGGCCAAGCGCTCAAGGGCGTGGCCATCAGCTTCGAGGGCTGGCAGCAGGCGGGCGAGTTTGTCGTCACCGCCGGTGGCGTGGAAGGCAGCCTGGTCTACGCCGCGTCGGCGCTGTTGCGCGAGCGCATTGCGAGCGACGGCGAGGCCGTGTTCCAGCTCGACCTGCTGCCGCAGCGCAGCGTCGAATGGGTGGCCGCCGAACTGGCGCACCCGCGCGGCCCGCGCAGCCTGTCCACGCACCTGAAGACGCGGCTCAAGCTCGACGGCGCGAAGGCTGGCCTGCTGTGGGAGACCGTGCCCAAGGACGTGCAAGCCGACCCGGCACGCCTGGCCGCGGCGATCAAGGCCTTGCCGATCCGCGTACAGGCGCCGCGCCCCATCGCCGAGGCCATCAGCACCGCCGGCGGTGTGCGCTTCGAAGCGCTGGACGCCGGCCTGATGCTTCGAGCGCTGCCCGGCGTGTTCTGTGCCGGCGAGATGCTCGAGGCGGAGGCGCCCACCGGGGGCTATTTGCTCACGGCCTGCTTCGCCAGCGGCCGGGCCGCCGGGCAGGGTGCGGCCGAATGGCTGGCGCGTGTGTCCGGCCCCGTCGGGGCGCCCGCTTAAACTCCGGCGCCTCCAGAAACCGCGCCCGCGGGCCCCGCTCTCCTTGAACAAGATCCTGCTGCAACTCGCCGCCGAGCTGAAGGCCCGGCCGGCGCAAGTCCAGACCGCCGTCGACTTGCTCGACGGCGGCGCCACCGTGCCCTTCATCGCCCGCTATCGCAAGGAGGCCACCGACGGCCTCGACGACATCCAGCTGCGTGAGCTGGAAACGCGCCTGGCTTACCTGCGTGAACTGGAAGACCGCCGCGCGGCAGTGCTGAAGAGCATCGAAGAGCAGGGCAAGCTGACGCCCGCGCTGCGCGCCGCCATCGAGGCCGCGCCGACCAAGCAGGAGCTGGAAGACCTCTACCTGCCCTACAAGCAGAAGCGCCGCACCAAGGGCATGATCGCCCGCGAGGCCGGGCTGGAACCACTGGCCGACAAGTTGTTCGCCGACCCCACGCTCGACCCCCTGGCCGAGGCCGCCGGTTTCATCAATGCCGACGGCGGTTTTGCCGATGCCCATGCCGTGCTCGACGGCGTGCGCGACCTGCTCAGCGAACGCTGGGCCGAGGACGCGGTGCTGGTGCGCAAGCTGCGCGAATGGCTGTGGGCCGAAGCGCTGCTGCAAAGCAAGCTCGTCGAGGGCAAGGACGGCACGCACGCCGACGCCGCGAAGTTCCGCGACTACTTCGACTACGCCGAGCCGATACGCACCGTGCCCAGCCACCGCGCGCTGGCGGTGTTCCGCGGCCGCACGCAGGAATGGCTGGACGCCAAGCTGATCCTCGACGAGGAGGTCGTGCCCGGCAAGCCTTCGATGGCCGAAGGCCGCATCGCCATCCACCTGGGCTGGAGCCATGCCGGTACGAAGCCGGCTTCGCCGGTTCGTACCGAGTCCCCTCGGGGGGTGGCGAGCGCAGCGAGCCTGGGGGTTCCGCTACGCGCTGCCGACGAGTTGATCCGCAAGTCGGTGGCCTGGACCTGGAAGGTCAAGCTCAGCCTGAGCCTGGAACGCGACCTCTTCGGCCGCCTGCGCGAAGACGCCGAGACCGTGGCCATCAAGGTCTTCGCCGACAACCTGCGTGACCTGCTGCTGGCCGCCCCCGCCGGCAAGCGGGTCGTGATGGGCCTCGACCCGGGCATCCGCACCGGCGTGAAAGTGGCCGTGGTCAGCGACACCGGCAAGGTGCTGGACACCCACACCGTCTACCCGCACGAGCCGCGCTGCGACTGGGAAGGATCGCTCCATGCGCTGGGCCGCCTGGTGGCCACGCACGGCGTGAACCTGATCGCCATCGGCAACGGCACCGCCAGCCGCGAGACCGACAAGCTGGCGGCCGACCTCATCAAGCGCATCGCTTCAACGGCAGCCGACGTCAAGGTTGACAAGGTGGTGGTCAGCGAGGCGGGCGCTTCGGTCTACAGCGCGAGCGAATTCGCGAGCAAGGAACTGCCCGAGCTGGATGTGAGCCTGCGCGGCGCGGTGAGCATCGCGCGCCGACTGCAGGACCCGCTGGCCGAGCTGGTGAAGATCGACCCCAAGAGCATCGGCGTCGGCCAGTACCAGCACGACGTCAACCAGAGCGGTTTGGCGAAGAGCCTGGACGCGGTGGTGGAAGACTGCGTCAACGCGGTGGGCGTGGACCTCAACACGGCCAGCGCGCCGCTGCTGTCGCGCGTGTCGGGCCTCAGCCCGGCGGTGGCGGCCAGCATCGTGCGCTGGCGCGACGCCAACGGCGCCTTCCGCAACCGCCAGCAGCTGCGCGACGTCACCGGGCTGGGGCCCAAGACCTTCGAGCAGGCCGCGGGGTTCTTGCGCATCCGCGACGGCGACAACCCGCTCGACATGACCGGCGTGCATCCCGAGACCTATCCCGTCGTCGAGAAGATGCTCAAGCAGACCGGACGCCCGGTGCAGGAGGTGGTGGGCCGCGCCGAGGTGCTGCGCAGCCTGAAGCCCGAGCTCTTCGCCGACGAGAAGTTCGGCGCCATCACCGTCAAGGACATCCTCGTCGAGCTGGAAAAGCCCGGCCGCGACCCGCGACCCGACTTCGTGGTGGCGCGTTTCAACGACAGCGTGTCCGACTTGAAGGACCTGCAGCCCGGCATGGTGCTGGAGGGAACGGTCAGCAACGTGGCGCAGTTCGGCGCCTTCGTCGACCTGGGTGTGCACCAGGACGGCCTGGTGCACGTCAGCCAGCTGGCGAACAAGTTCGTCAGCGACGCACGCGAAGTGGTGAAGACCGGTCAGGTGGTGAAGGTGCGTGTGCTGGAAGTCGACCTGGCGCGCAAGCGCGTGTCGCTGACGATGAAGCTCGACGCGCCCACCGGCGCGGCACGCAGCACGGCTGGCACCGACAACAAGTTCCGCCCTGCAGCGCGCGGCGAGCAGCCACGCGGCCGTGCGCCCGAGGCCACCGGCGCCAGCGCCATGGCTGCGGCCTTCGCCAAGCTGCCGACGCGACGCTGACACCGCAGCGGTGAAGGCCCTGCAGGTCTACGCCGGGCCGCGTGCACGTGAACACCTGCGTGCGCACGGCCTGCGGCCGGCCGATGTGCGCGTGATCCCTGCGGCCGCGGGCGGACCCAAGGGCCTGGCGCTGCTGCCGCTGGACCGCTACCTCTTCGGCAGCTGGCTCGCCGGCGCCGCCCACGCACCGCACAGCGTGCACCTGCTGGGCGCGTCCATCGGCGCCTGGCGCATGGCCGCGGCCTGCCTGCCCGACGCCGATGCGGCATTGGCGCAACTGGGCGAGGACTACATCACCCAGGCCTACCCGCACGCCCCGGGCAGGCCGCCCAGCGCGCGGGTGGTGACGCGGCTTTTCGGCGAACGGCTGCAGGAACGGCTGGGCACCCGCGCTGCCGAGGTGCTGGCGCACCCGCAGCGCCGGCTGCATGTCTTCACCAGCCGCGGCCGCCGCCTGCTGCACCGGCCCGGTCGCGCCGCGATGCCGCTGGGCTGGCTGGGGGCGTTTGCCGCCAACGCCATCAGTCGCCGTACGCTGGGAGGCTGGATGGAGCGGGTGGTCTTCAGCGACCCGCGCGAGCCGCTGCCTTTCGCCCTGTCCGATTATCCGACGCAGCGCGTGGCACTGGACGCGAAGAACCTGGCGCCGGCGGTGCTGGCCAGCTGCACCATGCCGTTCTCGCTCGAGGCGGTGCAGGACGTGCCCGGCGCTCCGGCCGGCACCTACTGGGACGGCGGCATTACCGACTACCACCTGCACCTGCCCTATGCCGACATGCCCGAGGGGCTGGTGCTCTACCCGCACTTCACGCGGCATGTCGTGCCGGGCTGGCTGGACAAGGCCTGGAAGCGCCGCCACCGTGCCAGCGCGGCGCTCGACAACCTGGTGCTGCTGTGCCCCGACCCGGCCTGGGTGGCCGGCCTGCCCGGCGGCAAGCTGCCCGACCGCAGCGACTTCAAGCGCTATGGCGAAGACGAGGCCGGCCGCCAGCGCGCCTGGCGCATCACGCTGGCCGAAAGCCGGCGCCTGGCCGACGAGTTTGCCGAACTGGCGCGCGATGGCCGGCCTTTCGACGCCTTGCCGCTGCTCTGAGAGCCTGTGACCAAATCCGACACGCCCTCTCGTGCGCTCCAGGCGTCACCGCTCGTCGTTGCAAATGCTCGCCATAGCCCGAGCTGCGGCTGTGCTTTGCGCCTCGATCGGCGCCGCCTGGGGCACCCGCTCGGGCGCGCCGGGTCAGTCCATTCACAGGCTCTGAGCTCGGCTACACTGGCGGGCCACGCAACCCAACAAGGGCAGGGAAAGGCATCATGGTTATGACACCGCGGACTACCCGGTTCTTCACCGCAACATAGTCGGCTGCGCTGTCACGATCCCCTTTCCCCTGAAGACAAGCGCGGCACTCCCCGCGCTTTTTTCGTTTCTGGAGCCCCGAAGATGATCACGATCACGTTGCCCGATGGCTCGCGCCGCGAGTACCCGCAGTCGCAGACGGTGGCCGAGGTGGCCGCCAGCATCGGTGCCGGCCTGGCCAAGGCGGCGCTGGCCGGCAAGGTCGACGGCAAGCTCGTCGACACGAGCCACCGCATCGAGGCCGACGCCCGGCTTGCCATCGTCACCGACAAGGACGCCGAAGGCCTCGAGGTCATCCGCCACGGCACGGCCCACCTGCTGGCCTACGCGGTCAAGGAGCTGTTCCCCGAGGCCCAGGTGACCATCGGCCCGGTGATCGAGAACGGCTTCTACTACGACTTCGCCTACAAGCGTCCCTTCACGCCCGAGGACCTGCAGGCGCTTGAGAAGAAGATGGGCGAGCTGGCCGCGAAGAACGAGGCGGTCGTGCGCCGCGTTCTGCCGCGTGACGAGGCCGTGGCCCACTTCAAGGCCCAGGGCGAGCTCTACAAGGCCGAGATCATCGGCAGCATCCCCGCAGGGCAGGACGTCTCGCTCTACCGCGAAGGCGGCTTCGAGGACCTGTGCCGCGGCCCGCACGTGCCCAGCACGGGCCGGCTGAAGCACTTCAAGCTGATGAAGGTGGCCGGTGCCTACTGGCGCGGCGACCAGGCCAACGAGCAACTGCAGCGCATCTACGGCACGGCCTGGGCAAGCAAGGAAGCGCTGGCTGGCTACCTGACGATGCTGGAGGAAGCCGAGAAGCGCGACCACCGCCGGCTGGGCCGGGAACTCGACCTCTTCCACCTCGAAGAGTACAGCCCCGGCATGGTGTTCTGGCACCCGAAGGGCTGGACGGTGTGGCAGCAGGTTGAGCAGTACATGCGCCGCGTCTACCAGGACAACGGCTACCAGGAAGTGAAGGGCCCGCAGATCCTCGACCGCACGCTGTGGGAGAAGTCGGGCCACTGGGAGAAGTACCGCGACGCGATGTTCACGACCGAGTCGGAGAAACGCGACTACGCGATCAAGCCGATGAACTGCCCCGGTCACATCCTGATCTTCAAGCAGGGCATCAAGAGCTACCGCGACCTGCCGCTGCGCTACGGCGAGTTCGGCAACTGCCACCGCAACGAGCCCACGGGCGGGCTGCACGGCATCATGCGCGTGCGCGGCTTCACGCAGGACGACGGCCACATCTTCTGCACCGAAGACCACATCCTGCCCGAGTGCGTAGCCTACACGACGTTGCTGCAGCAGGTCTACAAGGACTTCGGCTTCACCGACATCATCTACAAGGTGGCCACGCGCCCCGCGGCGCGCATAGGCAGCGACGCGATCTGGGACAAGGCCGAACACGCGCTGATCGAGAGCCTGCGCCAGAGCGGCTGCGAGTTCGAGATTGCCCCCGGTGACGGCGCCTTCTACGGCCCGAAGATCGAGTACACGCTGAAGGACGCCATCGGCCGCCAGTGGCAGTGCGGAACGATGCAGGTCGACTTCAGCATGGCCGAGCGCCTGGACGCCGTCTACGTGGCCGAGGATTCGAGCCGCCGCCACCCGGTGATGCTGCACCGGGCCATCGTCGGCAGCCTCGAGCGTTTCATAGGCATCCTCATCGAGCAGCACGCCGGCGCGCTGCCCGCCTGGCTGGCTCCGGTGCAGGTGGTGGTGGCCTCGATCACCGAGCAACAGGCGGAATATGCGGCCAGCGTGGCGAAATCGCTGCAAAAACAAGGAGTTAGAATCAACTTGGATTTGCGCAACGAGAAAATCAACTATAAAATCCGCGAGCATTCAATGCAGAAGGTTCCGTTCATCCTGGTCGTCGGCGACAAGGAGAAGGCAAACGGGACTGTCGCCGTGCGCGCCCGGGGCAATCAAGACCTTGGTGTGATGCCGCTGGCAGACTTCCTCCAGAAGATCACCAGTGACATCGCCACGAAGGTGTAGCCACCCCAGGCGCGCGAAGATTTTTTGTGGCCCGCTTGTCTTCGGGCTGCCACAGGAGCTGGAACCATCGCTACTTTCATGGACCGCCGCGTACCCAACGCGGAGCGCAAGCACAGGCTGAACCGGGAGATCATGGCGCTGCAGGTGCGCTTGAACGGGGTTGAAAACGAGCCGCTGGGCATCGTCAGCACGATGGACGCGTTGCGCATGGCGGGGGAGTTGGACGTCGATCTGGTCGAGATCGCCGCCACCGCAGATCCCCCGGTGTGCCGGTTGATGGATTACGGCAAGTTCAAGTACCAGGAACAGAAGAAGGCCGCCGAGGCGAAGAGCAAGCAGAAGGTCATCGAGATCAAGGAAGTCAAGTTCCGTCCGGGCACCGACGACGGCGACTACGCGATCAAGATGCGCAACCTGCGGCGCTTCATCGCCGAAGACGGCGACAAGGGCAAGGTCACGCTGCGCTACCGCGGCCGCGAGATCACCCACCAGGACATCGGCATGCGCATGCTGGAACGCATTCGCGACGAACTGGCCGACGTGGCCATTGTCGAGAACATGCCCAAGCTGGAAGGGCGCCAGATGATCATGGTGCTGGCGCCGAAGCGGAAGTGAGCGGAATTTGAAGGATGTCGCGGCCGCGGTGGGCAACCCCGGGGCGGCGAATAGAAGCGACTGCAGGCCCAACAAGCGCACCGGAAGTCGAGGCCGCCTGCAGCAGCAAATGAAGAAGGAGCAGTCATGCCCAAGATGAAAACGAAGAGCGGCGCCAAGAAGCGGTTCCGCGTGCGTCCGGGGGGTACCGTCAAGCGCGGTCAGGCGTTCAAGCGCCACATCCTCACGAAGAAGAGCACCGCTCGCAAGCGCAACCTGCGCGGCGCAGTGAACGTCCACGAAAGCAACATGGGCCACATGGCCCAGATGCTGCCCTTCGCCGGCCTGTGATCTCCACGACAACGCACAAGGAATAAACCATGCCTCGCGTCAAACGTGGTGTAACCGCACACGCCCGCCACAAGAAGATCCTGAAGCTCGCCAAGGGCTTCCGCGGCCGCCGTAAAAACGTCTTCCGCATCGCCAAGCAGGCGGTGATGAAGGCCGGCCAGTACGCCTACCGTGACCGCCGCACCCGCAAGCGGGTTTTCCGTCAGCTCTGGATCGCGCGCATCAACGCCGCGAGCCGGGGTCTGGGCATCACCTACAGCAAGTTCATGGCCGGCTTGAAGAAGGCCAACATCGACATCGACCGCAAGGTGCTGTCGGACATGGCCATCCATGACCCCGCTGCCTTTAGCAGCATCGTCGACAAGGTGAAGGCTCAGCTGGCTTGATTGCCCCGCTCGGTGCGCCGAGCGGTCAAGCATTGCCGGCGGCAAGCCGCCGGCTTCAAGCGATTCGAAGGCCGTCACCTCGTGGCGGCCTTTTTTTGTCCCTCTCTTCCTCCATGAACGATCTCGACACCCTGGTGCAAGCGGCCCAAGCCGACTTCGCCGCGGCCCGCCAGGGCGCGGCGCTGGAAGACGCGAAAGCGCGCTTCCTGGGCAAGAGCGGCCGCATCACTGAACTGCTGAAGGGCCTGGGCGCGTTGACGCCCGAGCAGAAGAAGACGCGCGGCGCCGAGATCAACCAGGCCAAGGCCGCCATCGAAGCCGCGCTGCAGGCGCGCCGCGAACAACTGGCGGAAGCCGAACTCGAAGCGCAGTTGCAGGCCGAGGCGCTGGACGTCACGCTGCCCGGCCGTGGCCGCGGCGTGGGCGGGCTGCACCCGGTCAGCCGCACCATCGAACGCATCGAGGCCATCTTCGGCAGCATGGGTTTCGACGTCGCCGAAGGCCCCGAGATCGAGACCGACTGGATGAGCTTCACGGCACTGAACAACCCCGAGAACCACCCGGCGCGTTCGATGCAGGACACCTTCTACGTCGACGTGAAGGACGCCGGCGGCCGCTGGCTGTGCCTGCGCCCGCACACCAGCCCGATGCAGGTGCGCTACGCGCAGGCGCATGCCGCGAAGTACAAGGGCGCCGATCCGATGCCCGAGATCCGCGTCATCGCGCCGGGCCGCACCTACCGCGTCGACAGCGACGCCACGCACTCGCCGATGTTCCAGCAGTGCGAGGGGTTGTGGATCGGCAGCAACGTCAGCTTCAAGGACCTGAAGGTCGTCTTCAGCGACTTCGTGCGTCAGTTCTTCGAGACTGACGACTTCGACATGCGGTTCCGGCCCAGTTTCTTCCCCTTCACCGAGCCCAGTGCCGAGATCGACATCGCCTTCCGCAGCGGCCCGCTGGCCGGTCGCTGGCTCGAGGTGGCCGGCTCGGGCCAGGTGCACCCGAACGTGGTGCGCAACTACGGCCTCGACCCCGAGCAGCACATCGGCTTTGCTTTCGGCATCGGCGCCGACCGTTTTGCGATGCTGCGCTACGGCATCGACGACCTGCGCCTGATGTTCGACGGCGACCTGCGCTTCCTGTCGCAGTTCCGCTGACCCGACGCCGCTCAAGCTGATCACGCCGAGACCCCGAAATGCAATTCCCCGAATCCTGGTTGCGCGAGTTCTGCAACCCGCCGCTCGCCACGCAGCCACTGGCCGACCTGCTGACCTTGTCCGGCATGGAAGTCGAAGACGTGCGCCCGGTGGCGCCACCGTTCAGCGGCATCGTCGTGGCACAGATCCTCACTGCCGAGCAGCACCCGCAGGCCGACCGCCTGCGCGTGTGCACGGTCGACGCCGGCATGCACTCGAAGGACGGCCCGCTGCAGATCGTCTGCGGCGCACCGAACGCCCGTGTCGGCATCAAGGTGCCGCTGGCCATGGTGGGCGCCGAACTGCCGCCGGGCGAAGATGGCAATCCCTTCAAGATCGACGTCGGCAAGCTGCGTGGCGTGGAAAGCCGCGGCATGCTGTGCTCGGCGCGTGAACTGAAGATCGCCGACGACCACGGCGGCCTGCTCGAACTGGCCGCTGACGCACCGGTGGGCGCCGACATCCGCGGCTGGCTGAAGCTCGACGACAGCATCTTCACGCTCAAGCTCACGCCCAACCTGGCGCATGGTCTGAGCGTGTTCGGCATCGCGCGCGAAGTTGCCGCGCTGACCGGCGCGCCGCTGCGCACACCGGCCATCGCCCCGGTGGCCCCCACGCACGCGCAGCGCCTGCCGGTGGAGGTACAGGCGACCGACCTCTGCGGGCGTTTCTCGGGCCGGGTCGTGCGTGGCGTGAACACGAAGGCGAAGACGCCTTCGTGGATGGTCGAGCGCCTGGCGCGCTGCGGCCAGCGCAGCGTCACGGCGCTGGTCGACATCTCGAACTACGTGATGTTCGAATACGGACGGCCCTCGCACATCTTCGACCTCGACAAGATCCACGACAAGCTCGTTGTGCGCTGGGGCCGGCCTGGCGAAACGCTGAAGCTGCTGAACGGCAACTGCATCGAGCTCGACGCGCAGGTCGGCGTCATTGCCGACGCACAGGGCGTCGAGTCGCTCGCCGGCATCATGGGCGGCGACGCCACCGCAGTGTCGGACAACACGCAGAACGTCTACGTCGAAGCCGCCTTCTGGTGGCCTGAGGCCGTTGCCGGCCGCTCGCGCCGCTACAACTTCAGCACCGACGCGGGCCACCGCTTCGAACGGGGTGTCGACCCGGCATTGACGGTGGAACATGTCGAGCGCATCACGCAGCTCATCATCGACATCTGCGGCGGCCAGGCCGGCCCGATGGACGACCAGGTGCTGAGCCTGCCGCATTTCCCGCCCGTGACGCTGCGCGTGGCGCGCGCCGCGCGTGTGCTCGGCATGCCGGTGAGCCAGGCAGATTGCGCGGATGTCTTCAAGCGCCTGGGCCTGGCCTGGACCGAAGCCGAAGGCACACTGACGGTGACGCCGCCGAGCTGGCGCTTCGACCTCTCGATCGAGGAAGACCTGATCGAGGAGGTGGCGCGTGTCATCGGCTTCGACAAGCTGCCCGACACACCGCCCGTCGCCCCGGTGACCGCGCGCGTGCGCCGCGAGGCGCGCCGCAGCAGCCACGCCTTGCGCCACACGCTGGCGGCACTGGACTACATCGAGACCATCAACTTCAGCTTCGTCGAGGCGCGCTGGGAACACGAACTGGCCGGCAACGCCGACCCCATCCGCGTGCTGAACCCCATCGCCGCGCCGCTGGCCGTCATGCGGTCCAGCCTGATCGGCAGTCTGGTGCAGTCGCTGCGCCACAACCTGGCGCGCAAGGCGGGCCGTGTGCGCCTGTTCGAGATCGGCCGCGTCTTCCTGCGCGACGCTGCCGTGGCCGATGGCCCGCTCAGCGTGGCCGGCGTGCACCAGCCGCAGCGCGTGGCGGGCCTGGCCTACGGTGCGGCCTTGCCGCTGCAATGGGCCGCGAAGGAGCAGGGCGTCGATTTCTACGACGTCAAGGGCGACATCGAAGCCCTGCTGGCGCCGCGCAAACCCGTCTTCGCGCCCGCCACGCACCCGGCACTGCACCCGGGCCGCTGCGCCAGCATCACGCTGGACGGTTGTGCCATCGGCCATGTCGGCGAACTGCACCCGAAGTGGCGCCAGGCTTACGAGCTGCCGCAGGCGCCGGTGATGTTCGAGCTTGATCTCGACGCCGTGCTCGACGTGCCCGTGCCCGAGTTCGTGCCCGTCTCGCGCCAGCAGCCGGTGCAGCGCGACCTGGCCCTGGTGCTGGGCGAGACGGTCTCGCACGACGCACTGATGGCCCGCCTGCAGGACGACCCGCTAGGCCTGGTTCGCAGCGCCACGCTGTTCGACATCTACAAGCCCGCCGCGCCGGTGGCCGGCCTGCAGCAGGGCGAACGCAGCCTGGCCGTGCGGCTGGAACTGCGCGATGACAGCGCCACCCTGACCGACGAACGCATCGACGCGGCCCTGGCCGCTGCCGTCGCGCGCGCGACCCACGCATTCGGCGCGCGCTTGCGCGCCTGAGAGGACTTTCCATGGCCACCGACGACACCCCCGTGCGCGAGTCCGCCGTCCTCTCGTCGCTGGAAACGCCGACGCTGACCAAGGCTGAACTGGCCGAGCTGCTCTTCGACCGCCTGGGCCTGAACAAGCGCGAGTCCAAGGACATGGTCGAGGCCTTCTTCGAGATCGTGCACGGCACGCTGGTGCAGGGCCAGGACGTCAAACTCTCTGGCTTCGGCAACTTCAACATCCGGCGCAAGGCGCCGCGCCCCGGACGCAACCCGCGCACCGGCGAGTCGATCCCGATCAAGGCGCGCAACGTCGTCACCTTCCACGCCAGCCACAAGCTGAAGTCCGTCGTGCAAGGCGACACCCCGGCCGAAGGAGACTTCGAGTAGAGTCGAGTTTTGCTAGGTGATCCCATTGATTTCAATGGAGAAATCTCTCCCCACCATACCAGCCAAACGCTACTTCACGATCGGTGAGGTGAGCGAGTTGTGCGGGGTGAAGCCTTACGTGCTGCGCTACTGGGAGCAGGAGTTCACGCAGCTCAAGCCGATGAAGCGCCGCGGCAACCGCCGCTACTACCAGCACCACGAGGTGCTGCTCATCCGGCGCATCCGCGACCTGCTCTACGACCAGGGCTTCACGATCAGCGGCGCACGCAACCGGTTGTCGGACGCGATGCCGCCGGCCGCCGTGGCCGCATTCGACGACGAGGACGACGACGACCTGCAGGCGTCTGACCCGGTGCCGTCGAATGGCGCTGCTTCTGGCGCTTCTGCAGCTTCTGCGCCGCAGACCCTCGAAGCCGAACACTTGCGCGCCGAACTGTTGTCCATCCGCGAACTGCTCTCGGTCTGAGGCGCCCGCCTCGGTCTATAATTCAAGGCTCAGTCGGGGCGTAGCGCAGCCTGGTAGCGCACTTGCATGGGGTGCAAGGGGTCGCGAGTTCGAATCCCGCCGCCCCGACCATAGTTGAGCACGAGCCCGGTACCGCAAGGTACCGGGCTTTTTGCTTCTGCCATCTGATCTTGCACTCTTGCGCATCGGTGGTGCGGCCTAGACTCGCGCAATGCGGTGGATCAAACGCGTGACAGGTCGGACTGCAAGTCCGCCTGCGGTGGCGACGACACAGCGCCAGCGCGCGCTGGATTTGATTGCGGCCGTCGATACCGGCGGTATCCCGCTGAACCCGGCGCGTGTCAACGAAATCGCGCGCCATCTCGGGCTCGAGGTCTCGGTGCACGACAAGCCTGAACACACCATCGCCCGCATCCGGAAGGCGCTGAACGGCTGATCAGGGGGCATCCAGCCAGGGCGGAGGCTGCGTCAGGTCGGCGTCGAGGTTCATCAGCACGCTGGCCAGTTCAAGCTTGCGCCACAACGAGGCGGGCATGCGCCGTATCGCCTCGGGTGTGCGTGCCTGCGCGATCCAGGCGCCGATTTCGGCATGCTGGCCGGGGCTTAGCAGCTTGCGGTTCAACATCTCGTCCAGCGTCTGCACGGTTGCCCCTCGGTCTGTGGCTCAACACATGATGAGGCCGCACGGCCACGGCCGCCGTGGGTGCTGGTGGGCCAAGTGGCCCGCAGGCGTCACTTCTTCTTGGCCGGCGCTGATTTTTGCTCGCCGGCCTTCGGCGCGTCGCCGATCACCGTCTTGAGCGGGCAGACCGAAACGGCGGGGCACTTGGCGCAACTTGCAACGATCGCGATCGGGCACAGGGTCATGGCATTTCCTTGCATGTGAGGACGTTGTGAGCATACGCTGCCCCCTTGCGCGCCGCAGCCGCAGCGGTGCACGCGGGGCCACGCGGCAGGGCGCGGCAGTTGGCTACGATGCACGGCTGTCATCCCCGTACACCGTTTCAAGGAGCCCACCGCATGTCCACCATTCCAGGCGCACCGCCGCGCGGCGAAGTCCATGCTCAGGGGGCGGTCGGCATGCGGCGCCGCGAGGCGCTGTGGGGCGCGGGCAGCGTCGCGCTGCTGGCCGTATCGGCCTGCTCCAAGGGCGTCGGCGACGCACCGGCGCCCGGTGCGGCGGCGCCCGCAGCCGACGCTGCGCGCCTGGCCTTCGAGGCCGCCGCGCGCGGCACCGGGTTTGTCGTTGGTCAGGCCATCGCGGCGCGCGAGGTGCGGGTCTTCTTCGACCCGCAATGTCCGCATTGCGCCGCACTGTGGGCTGCCAGCCGGCCCTTGCTCGACCGCATCCGCATGGTGTGGATACCGGTGGCCTTCATCGGGCCGACGTCGGGGCCGCAGGGCGCGCTGCTGCTCGCGGCCGCGGATGCCGCGGCTGCGATGGACCTGCACGAGAGCCGCCTTGCCGCGGGTCAGGGCGGGCTCGCGGTGCCGGGCCCCGCGAACGACGGTCTGCTGGCGAAGATCAAGGTCAACACCGAGATCTGGCGCGAGTTGAAGGCTGAGAGCGTGCCGCACATGGTCTACCGCATCGGCGCCGCGGGGCCTTACGGCGTGCAGTCGGGCGGGCTGCCGACGGCGCAGTTGGCGCAGGTGTTGCAGCTCTGACGCAGCGCGCAAGCGCGGGGTCGCGATGAAAAACGGGCAGGGCGCTTTGGCGTCCCGCCCGCTGCGGTGGTGCGGCGCGCACGAGCGGCCGCAAGCGTGTTCGCCTACTGCGAAGCGGCCGAGGCCGGCGCGGCCGCAGCCGCCACCGCCGGGGCCAGGGCCGGCGCCGCTGGCGCGGCCGACATGCCGGTGGCCGGTGCCGTCATCGCGGCCGGCGCGGCATGTGTCGCGGCCTTGGTACTGGCCGAGATCGGCAGCAGCGGCACGATGAGCAAGGCCACGATGTTGATGATCTTGATCAGCGGGTTGATGGCCGGGCCGGCGGTGTCCTTGTAGGGGTCGCCCACGGTGTCGCCGGTGACGGCGGCCTTGTGTGCCTCGCTGCCCTTCTTGTGCAGCTTGCCGTCGGCATCGGTGAAGCCCTCTTCGATCAGCTTCTTGGCGTTGTCCCACGCGCCGCCGCCCGTGCACATGCTGATGGCCACGAACAGGCCGGTGACGATGGTGCCCATCAACAGGCCGCCCTGGGCGGCCGGGCCGAGCAACATGCCGACCAGGATGGGGGCTGCCACCGGCAACAGCGAAGGCACGATCATTTCCTTGATCGCCGCCGTGGTGAGCATGTCCACCGCCGCGCTGTAGTCGGGCTTGCGCTTGTTGGCCATGATCTGGCCGTCGGCGAACTGCTTGCGCACCTCGACCACCACGGCGCCGGCCGCACGGCCCACCGCTTCCATGGCCATGGCGCCGAACAGGAACGGGATCAGGCCGCCTATGAACAGGCCCACGATCACCATGTGATCCGAGAGGTCGAAGCTGACCGAGATGCCGCGCGCCTGCAGGGCGTGCGTGTAGTCGGCAAACAGTACCAGCGCTGCCAGACCGGCCGAACCGATGGCGTAGCCCTTGGTCACCGCCTTGGTGGTGTTGCCGACGGCGTCCAGCGGGTCGGTGATGTCGCGCACGCTGCTGGGCAGCTCCGCCATTTCGGCAATGCCGCCGGCGTTGTCGGTGATGGGACCGTAGGCGTCCAGCGCGACGACGATGCCGGCCATGCTCAGCATGGCGGTGGCCGCGACGGCAATGCCGTACAGGCCCGCCAGGGCGAACGCGCTGTAGATCGCGGCGCAGATCAGCAGCACCGGGTAGGCGGTCGACTTCATGCTCACGCCCAGGCCGGCGATGATGTTGGTGCCGTGGCCGGTGGTGGATGCTTGCGCGATGTGCTTGACCGGGCTGTATTGCGTGCCGGTATAGAACTCGGTGATCCACACCAGCGCGGCGGTAAGCGCCAGACCGACGAAACAGGCACCGAACAGCGCCGTCGCGCCGACCATCGTGCCATCGGTGAGCTTGATCGGCTCAGGGAACATCGCGCGTGTGACGAAGAAGAACGCGATCAGGCTCAGCACGCCGGCCACGGCCAGGCCGCGGTACAGCGCCGGCATGACGTTGATCATGCCCGGGCTGGCCTTGACGAAGCTGCAGCCGATGATCGACGCGATGATCGACACGCCACCCAGCACCAGCGGGTAGACCACGCCGGCCATCGGTGCGCTGACGACCATGATGGCGCCCAGCGCCATGGTGGCGATCAGCGTCACGGCGTAGGTCTCGAACAGATCGGCGGCCATGCCGGCGCAGTCGCCGACGTTGTCGCCCACGTTGTCGGCGATGACGGCTGGGTTGCGCGGGTCGTCTTCGGGGATACCGGCTTCGACCTTGCCAACGAGGTCGGCGCCGACGTCGGCGCCCTTGGTGAAGATGCCGCCGCCCAGCCGAGCGAAGATCGAAATCAGCGACGAGCCGAAGGCCAGCCCGAGCATGGGCTTGAGTACCTGCGACAGGGTCGTGTCGCCTGTGGGCATCACCGCGCCGGTGGTCCACCAGAAGAAGAGCACGACGCCGATGAGGCCCAGGCCCACCACGAGCATGCCGGTGATGGCGCCGCCCTTGAAGGCCACGTCCAGTGCCGGCCCGATGCCCTTGGTGGCGGCCTGCGCAGTGCGCACGTTGGCGCGCACCGAGATGTTCATGCCGATGAAACCACAGGCGCCCGAGAGCACCGCGCCGAGCACGAAGCCGATGGCGGTCTTGTTGTCGAGGAAGACGAAGATCAGCACGGCGAGCACGACGCCGACGATGCCGATGGTCTTGTACTGCCGTGCCAGGTAGGCTGCGGCCCCTTGCTGGATGGCCCCGGAAATCTCCTGCATGCGTGCATTGCCGGCATCCTGGCTCAGGATCCAGCTGCGTTGCACGAAGCCGTAGGCGACGGCGGCCAGGCCGCAGGCCAACGCTATGTACAGCGCCATCATGGTGCTCATGGGAAAGGCTCCTTCCTCGATCGGTTCTTCTGGTGGGGTGTGAGCTCGACAAACGACACGTCGGGACGACCCTTTCCAGGCCGCGGCGCATGCTACACGCTGGCCGTGGGCCGTCCGGCCGGGGTTTGCCTGTGGTCCTTGCGCTGCGTCAGGGGGCGGCAAGTTCGCCGCCTAAAATGCGTCTTGCCCTGTCGTCTGGGCGCGTTTCGAGAACATCCATGAGCCTGCACAACGTGACCCCCGGCGCCAAGGCGCCGGACGAGTTCAACGTCATCATCGAGATCCCGATGAACGGCGACCCGATCAAGTACGAGGTCGACCACGAGACCGGCGCGCTGTTCGTCGACCGCTTCATGAGCACGTCGATGCACTACCCGTGCAACTACGGCTACATCCCCGACACGCTGGCCGACGACGGCGACCCGGTCGACGTGCTCGTCATCACGCCGGTGCCGCTGATCCCGGGCGTGGTCGTCACCTGCCGCCCCATCGGCATGCTGCGCATGGACGACGAGGCTGGCGGTGACAACAAGCTGATCGCCGTGCCGATTCCGAAGATCCTCTCGCTGTACTCGGAGTGGAAGAAGCCGGAAGACCTGAACCCCTTGCGGCTCAAGACCATTCAGCACTTCTTCGAACACTACAAGGATCTCGAGGTCGGGAAGTGGGTGAAGGTCGTCGGCTGGGAAGGCCCGGACGCTGCGCGTACCGAAGTCGTGCAGGGCATGGCGAACTGGGCCAAGACTCACAAGGGCTGATCAGCCTGCCTTGAACGGGTTGCGTTCGCGCAACTCGTCGACGTACTGCCCGATACCCTGGCCCTCGCTGGCCAGGAAGTCCGACACGGCCGCGGCGAATCGTTCGTCGCGCAGCCAGTGCGCCGAGCCCGTGGCCACCGGCAGCAGGCCCCGCGCCATCTTGTGCTCGCCCTGCGCGCCGCCTTCGAAGCGCTGGTAGCCGTTGGCCAGGCACCAGGCCAGCGGCTGGTAGTAGCAGGCCTCGAAGTGCAGGCAGGGCACGGGCTCGATGCAGCCCCAGTAGCGGCCCCAGGCGGCGCGCGAGCGCGCATCGACGGCGATCAGCGAGGCCGCGATCGGCACCCCTTCGCGGCGCGCCACAAACATGACCCAGTGCTGCGGCATCGTGTGCGCCATGCGTGCGAAGAAGTCCCGCGTGAGGTACGGCGTGCTGTTGTGGGCTTCGTAGGTGAGCGTGTAGCAGCGGTAGAAGAAGTCCCACAGCGTGTCGTCGATGGCCACGCCTTCGTGCGTGGTGAACCCGATGCCCTGTTCCTGCACGCGACGGCGTTCCTGCTGGATCTTCTTGCGCTTCTCGCGCTGCAGCCGTGCAAGCAGCCCGGCGAAGTCGGCGATCGGGCTGTCGGCGTCCTGTGTCCAGTGGAACTGCACGCCCTGGCGCAGCATCCAGCCGGCCGCCGCGAAGGCGGCCTGCTCGGCGTCGTCGCCGAAGAGCATGTGCGCCGACGACAGCTTCGCTTCGCGGGCGTAGCGGCCGATGGCGTCCACCAGCCGCGTGCGCCACAGCGCGTTGCGCGCGAGCAGCCGCGAGCCGGGCACCGGCGTGAAAGGCACGGCGCCCAGCAGCTTGGGGTAGTAGCGCAGGCCGTGGCGGCGGTAGGCGTCGGCCCAGGCCCAATCGAAGACGTACTCGCCGTAGGAATGACTCTTCAGGTACAGCGCCGTGGCGGCCATCAGTTCGCCGTTTGCTTCCAGCGTGATGAACTGCGGCGCCCAGCCCGTCTCGGGCACCGCGCTGCCCGATGCGTGCAGCGCAGCGAGGTAGGCGAGCTGCATGAACGGCGTGGGCGCCGCCTGCGCCGCGAGCAGCCTGTCCCAGGCGTCGGCATCCAGCGTGGCAGGCTCGCCGTGGACCCGGATGACATAATCTTTTTCGATGCTGCTGTCCTGCGACATTCAAGGCCCGACGACGTGGAAATGACAAGGTGAAAGCAGCACTGGCGCAGATCAATGCCACCGTCGGCGACCTCGCCGGCAACGCGCGCCTGCTGGCCGCCGCCGCCCGCGATGCCTACCGCCAGGGTGCCCTGCTGGTGCTGGCCCCGGAACTGGCGCTGGCCGGCTACCCCCCCGAAGATCTGCTGTTGCGACCAGCCTTCATGCAGGCCTGCGCCGACACCCTGGCTGCACTGGCGGCCGAACTGGCCGACTGCCCCGGCCTGCACCTGGTGGTGGGTCACCCGCACCAGTTCGGCAGCCGCGGCGATGTTAGGTCGAAGTCGCAGGCCGTGCAGCGGCGCTACAACGCGGCCTCGGTGCTGAGCGGAGGTCGCATCCTGGGCACCTACTGCAAGCGCGAACTGCCCAACTACCAGGTCTTCGACGAGCGGCGCTACTTCGCTTCGGGTCGCGACGCCGGCCTGCCGCCGCTGGTGTTCGAGGTCGGCGGGCTGCGCGTCGGCCTTCTGATCTGCGAGGACGCCTGGTTCGACGAGCCGGCGCAGGCCGCGGTGGCCGCCGGCGCACAACTGTTGTGCGTGCTGAATGCCTCCCCTTTCCACCTCGACAAGGCCGGCGAGCGGGAGGCGCGCATGGCCGAGCGCGCGCGCGCCGTCGGCCTGCCGCTGCTTTATGCGCATCTGGTCGGCGGGCAGGACGAAGTGGTCTTCGACGGCGCTTCCTTCGCACTCGATGCCGCCGGGCGGGTCACCGCCCGCGCGCCGGCCTTCGAGCCGGCGCTGCTGATGCTGGACATCGCCACCGACCGAGCGCCGCGCGGCGAGGTGGCCGCAGTGCCCGACGTCGAGGCCCAGGCGTGGGCCGCGCTGGTCACCGGCGTGCGCGACTACCTGGGCAAGAACGGCTTCCCGGGCGCGATCATCGGCCTGTCGGGCGGCATCGATTCGGCGCTGGTGCTGGCCATCGCTGTCGACGCGCTGGGCGCCGACAAGGTGCATGCGGTGATGATGCCTTCGCCCTACACGGCCGACATCTCGTGGATCGACGCTCGCGACATGGCCGAGCGCCTGGGCGTGCGCTACGACGAGATCGCCATCGAGCCGATGTTCGACGCCTTCCGCAGCGCACTGGCGCCGCAGTTCGAAGGCCGCGCCGAAGACACCACCGAAGAGAACCTCCAGGCCCGTATCCGCGGCACGCTGTTGATGGCGTTGTCGAACAAGCTCGGGGCCATCGTGCTGACCACCGGCAACAAGAGCGAGATGGCCACCGGCTACTGCACGCTCTACGGCGACATGGCTGGCGGCTTCGCGGTCATCAAGGATGTCGCCAAGACGCTCGTCTACCGGCTGGCCGAGTGGAAGAACCGCCAGCCCGTGCGCCGCGCCGACGGCAGCCTGGGCCCGGTGATCCCCGAGCGCATCATCACCCGGCCCCCGTCGGCCGAGCTGCGCCCCGACCAGACCGACCAGGACAGCCTGCCACCGTACGAGGTACTGGACGCCATCCTGGCGCGCTACATGGAAGACGACCAGGGCGTGGACGAGATCGTCGCCGCCGGCTTCGACCGCGCGGTGGTCGAGCGCGTGACACGCTTGATCAAATTCAACGAGTACAAGCGGCGTCAGGCGCCGGTGGGCATCCGCATCACCCACAGGGCTTTCGGGCGGGATTGGCGCTATCCCATCACGTCGAAGTTCCGTGCTTAAATCGTTGCCAACCCCATCGCATCACCGGAGCACGCCATGAAGCAGATCACCGCGGTCATCAAGCCCTTCAAGCTCGAAGAGGTGCGTGAGGCGCTGGGCGACGTGGGCGTTTCCGGCCTCACCGTCACCGAGGTCAAGGGCTTCGGCCGCCAGAAGGGCCACACCGAGCTCTACCGGGGTGCCGAGTACGTCGTCGACTTCCTGCCCAAGGTCAAGGTCGAGGTTGTAGTCAAGGACGGCGACGTCGACCGCTGCATCGAGGCCATCGTGAAGGCGGCCAAGACGGGCAAGATTGGCGACGGCAAGATCTTCGTCACCGCCGTCGACCAGGTGGTGCGCATCCGCACCGGCGAGACCGACGAAGCGGCGATCTGAGCGCCGCCCGGGCAGGGCTGAGTGCAGAGCCCGGCCCTGGGGGCGCTCAGATGCGCGAGTAGTCGTCCGCCGCGCCGGCGCGCTGAGCTCGCGCGGCCAGTTGCAGCAGCAGTGCCACCGGGTCGACACCCACTTGCAGCACGCCGTTCTGCGGCGCCGACAGGAAACCCTCGTCGACCGTGTGTGCCATGAAGCGCAGCAGGTCGTCGTAGTAGCCCTCGATGTTCAGCAGCCCGATGGGCTGGTCGTGGTATCCAAGCTGGCGCCAGGTCCAGACCTCGTAAAGCTCCTCGAGCGTGCCGATGCCGCCGGGCAGCGCGATGAAGATCTGCGCGCGCTCGGCCATCATCTGCTTGCGCAGGTGCATCGTCGGCACGACATGCAGTTCATGCAGGCCGGTGTGGCCCACTTCAAGGGCCTTCAGCGACTCGGGGATGACGCCGACCACGCGCCCACCCGCGGCCAGCGTGGCGTCGGCCAGCTCGCCCATCAGGCCGACCTTGCCGCCGCCGTAGACGAGCTGCCAGCCGCGTTCGCCGATAGCCCGGCCCAGCGCACGCGCCGCCGCGCCATAGGCCGGCCGGTTGCCGTGGCGTGCACCGCAGTAGACGCAGATGCTGAGGGGGGTGGGATTCATCGGTTCAGGCCCGGCGGACGGGCTTCCAGGTGATCAGCTGCGTTCCGCACACGGCATCGTGCCAGAACTGGCGCCGCGGATGCAGCCAGGCCAGCGCAGCGTAGGCCAGAACGCCGGCCACCAGTGCCGCAAAGGTGAAGCCGCTGCCCTTCAGCCCGCTCCACCAGACCGTGAGCAGCGCCGGCAGGAACCACAGCCAGGCCAGCAGGTAGCGGCACAGCGCGCGCAGCTTGCCCACCGTTTGGCCGTCGCGGGTGACGAGCCGGATGTGCCAGGTCTGCATGGCAAGCGTCTGCCCGCTGCGTGACCACAGGAAGACGAAGTAGGCACCGAGCACGATGAAGGTGAAGACCCGCAGGCCCGTGGTGCCGACCAGCGCGTGCTGCTGCTGGGTGGCTATGCCGTACACCAGCCCGGCGATCATGACCACGCCGAAGAGCAGTACACCGTCGTAGACAAAACACGCCAGGCGACGCCGCAGGCCGGGCACGGCCGCCTCGGCCGCTGGCAGCGACGGGGCCGTCACTGGTGGCGCGGGCGCTCGGCGGGCGGCACGGTCCGCACAGCTGCGCCCTGGGGGCCGCGTTGCGGCAGCAGGGTGGCCGGGTCGACAAAACCGGGCGTCGCGGCGATTTTGGGCAGGCCGGCCTGGTTGTGCGGCGGCGGCGTGGCGCGCGTCGTCATGGTCGTCGTCGTGGCGCCGGGGCGGGCCTGCACCACGGTGGGTGCCACCACACGCGCCGGCGCGGCGGCCGGCGCGCCGACGATGTTGCGCTTGCGGTTGTCGGCATCGGGCGTCGCCCGCGCCTGCGCCGCGGACGCTGCACGCGCCGCCGGCTTGGCACTCTGCGCGAGCTTTACGCGCTCTTCGGGCGAGAGTTCCTGGTAGGCGGCCCAGCGCGCTTGGCGTTCCTCGGCGGGCAGGCGCTTGACCTCCTGGAATTGCTGGCGCGCCGCCGCCCGCTGGGCCGGGCTCATGCGCACCCACTCGCTCATGCGGGCTTGCAAGCGCGTGCGCTCGTCGGCGGGCATCTTGTGGAACTTGCCGGCGACCTCGATCCACTTGTCGCGCTGGCCGGCGTCGATGTTGCCCCATTCGCGTTGCAGCGGCGCCAGCACCTGCTGCTGCGCCGGCGACAGCGATGCCCAGCTCGCGCCCGGCTCGCTCGCCAGGGCCGTGAGCGACGTCGCCAGCACCAGCAGCAGGCTGCCGGCCCAGAGCGACAGGCCGGGCACCTTCATTGCGGCGGTGCCGAGCGAAGGTACTCGGCGAACCCGGGGTCGCTGTAGGCGCTGGGCGGCAGCTTGTCGGCCAGCAGCTGGGCGTCGATATCGGCCGCAGCCAGCACACGTTCGCGTGTCGACCAGTGGTCGATCGCCATCAGCCCGAATACCAGCAACAGGAGCGGCAGCAGCGACGCCGCGCGCTGCCACCAGGGCGCTGCGAACCCGGCGAGCACGGCCGCGCCGGAAGCCGACACGCCCACGACCGTGGCGGTCGGGGCCCGGCGCACGTCGTGCGCCCGCGCTACGGCCCGCTCGCGCGCGAAGCGCAGGCGTTCGGCAACGTCGTGCGGCACGGTCTGCGCGCGCGCGGTAAGGCTGCCAGCCAGGCGCGCGCCCAGGCGTGCCTCGATGGCATGCCGGTCTGCAACTCGGTCCCGGCTGTTCATAGCGTGATTCCCCTGGTCTTGAGGGCCTTGGCCAGGGCGCGGACCGCCCGCGAACAGTGCGTCTTGACACTGCCCTGCGAACAACCCATCGCCTCTGCCGTCTCGGCCACGTCGAATTCTTCCCAGTAACGAAGCAGGAAGGCTTCCCGTTGACGCGCCGGGAGCTCGCCCACCTCCGCATCGATGATTTGCAGGATCTGTGCCCGGGAAACCGCGTCGGCGGCACTCTCGGTGCCCAGCGTGTCCTCCAGCGCGTGCAGCGTCTCGAGCAGGTCGAAGTCGCCATCTTCGTCGTTGCCGGAGAAGTCCGACAGGTTCTGCATCACGGCACCGCGTGTTTTCTCGCGCCGGAACCAGTCCATCGTGGCGTTGGACAGGATGCGCTGGAAGACCAGCGGCAGTTCGGCCGCCGGGCGGTCGGCGTACTTCTCGGCCAGGCGGATCATCGCGTCCTGCACGATATCCAGCGCGGCGTCGTCGTTGCGCACCGCATAGACCGCCCGCTTGAACGCACGCTTCTCGACGCTCTTCAGAAAGTCGGAAAGTTCTTTGTCTGTGGCCAACGCGGTGCAAGTAGCTTCGCCCCGGTTCGGGCGCCGGATTATCACACCGTGCCGCTGCGGCACGGCCGCGTCAGCCGGCGTGCAGGCTGCGCGGTGCATAATGGCGGGCTTCGCACAACGTTCTTATGGGTCCTAAGCCCGGTCGTCTACCCCGACGGCGGATTTTCGACCGCGCTGGCACCAAATCGGCCTCACGAGGGCTCGCAGGAGGCGCACCGATGGATTTTCGTCAGAGAAAACCTCAGAGGTTCTTACATGGAAATGTCTGCCGCGGATGTCAAGCGTGCTGCGACCGTCGATGGTCGAGCCCCTGCCTCCTCCCCCTCCCAAGCACCCGAGCCCAACGGCTCCGAGATCCTCGTTCGCTGCCTGCAGGCCGAAGGGGTCAAGTTCCTCTGGGGTTACCCAGGCGGCGCCGTGCTCTACATCTACGACGCCCTGTACAAGCAGGACAGCATCGAACACGTGCTGGTGCGTCACGAGCAGGCCGCCGTGCACGCCGCCGACGGCTACGCTCGCGCCACCGGTGAAGTCGGCGTCGCGCTGGTCACCTCGGGCCCGGGTGTCACGAATGCCGTCACCGGCATCGCCACGGCCTACATGGACAGCATCCCGATGGTGATCATCACCGGGCAGGTACCGACGCCGGCGATCGGGCTCGACGCCTTCCAGGAATGCGACACCGTGGGCATCACACGCCCCATCGTGAAGCACAACTTCCTCGTCAAGGACGTGCGCGACCTGGCGCTGACGCTGAAGAAGGCCTTCCACATCGCGCGCACCGGCCGCCCCGGGCCGGTGGTGGTCGACATTCCCAAGGACGTCTCGCTCAAGACCACCGCTTTCTCCTACCCCGAGACGGTGGAGATGCGCAGCTACAACCCCGTGCGCAAAGGCCACGGCGGCCAGATCCGCAAGGCCGTGCAGTTGCTGCTGCAGGCGCGACGCCCCTACATCTACACCGGTGGCGGCGTGATCCTGGGCAATGCCTCGGCCGAGCTGCGCCAGCTCGTCGACCTGCTCGGCTTCCCGTGCACGAACACATTGATGGGCCTGGGGGCGATACCGGCCAGCGAGCCGAAGTTTCTGGGCATGCTGGGCATGCACGGCACCTACGAAGCCAACATGACGATGCAGAACTGCGACGTCCTGCTGGCGGTGGGCGCGCGTTTCGACGACCGCGTGATCGGCAACCCCAAGCACTTCGCGTCGGTGGAACGCAAGATCATCCACGTCGACATCGACCCCTCGTCGATCAGCAAGCGCGTGCGGGTCGACATCCCCATCGTCGGCGACGTCAAGGAAGTGCTGCTGGAGCTGATCGCGCAGATCAAGGACGCGCAGGCGCGGCCCGATGCCGGCGCGATGTCGACCTGGTGGAGCCAGATCAACGAGTGGCGCAAGCGCGAATGCCTGGCCTTCAAGGACAGCAGCGACGTCATCAAGCCGCAGATGGTGGTCGACAAGCTGTGGCAGCTCACCAAGGACCGCGACGTCTACATCACATCCGACGTCGGCCAGCACCAGATGTGGGCGGCGCAGTACTACCGTTTCGAGCAGCCGCGGCGCTGGATCAACAGCGGTGGCTTAGGCACCATGGGCGTGGGCCTGCCCTACGCGATGGGCATCAAGCTCGCCAAGCCCGACAGCGACGTCTTCTGCATCACCGGCGAAGGCAGCATCCAGATGTGCATCCAGGAGCTGTCGACCTGCCTGCAGTACAAGACGCCGGTGAAGATCGTCTCGCTGAACAACCGCTACCTGGGCATGGTGCGACAGTGGCAGCAGCTGGACTATGGCAGCCGCTACTCGCACAGTTACATGGACGCGCTGCCCGACTTCGTCAAGCTGGCCGAGGCCTACGGCCACGTCGGCCTGCTGGTGGAGAAGCCGTCTGACGTTGAGGGCGCGCTGAAGGAAGCCATCCGCCTGAAGGACCGCACGGTTTTCCTCGACGTGCGCACCGACCCCACCGAAAACGTCTGGCCCATGGTCCGGGCGGGCAAGGGCATTTCGGAGATGTTGCTGGGTTCCGAGGACCTGTGAGCGGCTGAAGCCGCAGCCCGGCACCGGCGTTACCGCGCCGGCTGCCGGGGCCGCGGACGAAGCTGAGCACCGCCCCGGTTCGATCTCACCTTTTCCATCGAACGGCGTGGCCAAGGGCCGACCGGTTACCGCCGGCGGTCTGAAGAGCGCGCGAAGGACGATTTCCCATGAAACACATCATTGCCGTGCTGCTCGAGCACGAGCCCGGCGCCCTGTCTCGCGTGGTGGCGCTGTTTTCCGCCCGCGGCTACAACATCGAGAGCCTGACGGTGGCGCCCACCGAGGACGCCAGCCTCTCTCGCATGACCATCATCACCACCGGCAGCGACGAGGTCATCGAGCAGATCACCAAGCACCTGAACCGGCTCATCGAGGTGGTCAAGGTCGTCGACCTGACCGAAGGCAGCTACACCGAACGCGAGCTCATGCTCATCAAGGTGCGTGCGGTGGGCAAGGAGCGCGAGGAGATGAAGCGCATGGCCGAGATCTTTCGCGGCCGCATCATCGACGTCACCGAGAAGACCTACACCATCGAACTGACCGGTGACTCGGGCAAGCTCGACGCCTTCCTGCTCGCGATCGACCGCGCCGCCATCCTCGAGACCGTGCGTACCGGCGCCAGCGGCATCGGCCGCGGCGAACGCATTCTTCGGGTATGACCCAGCCCCGAAGCGCCTATGGCGCTCCCCCTCAAGGGGACGCCGCTGGCGGCCCGGCAGAGCCGGTTCCGCGGCGGCTACTTGAACAACCCATCACCCCTTTTTACGGAGAGAACCCATGAAGGTCTATTACGACAAGGACGCCGACCTCAGCCTCATCAAGGGCAAGAACGTCACCATCATCGGCTACGGTTCGCAGGGCCATGCCCATGCGCAAAACCTGAGCGACAGCGGCTGCAAGGTCACCGTCGGCCTGCGCAAGGGCGGCGCGAGCTGGGCCAAGGTCGAGAAGGCCGGCCTCAAGGTGGCCGAGGTGGCCGACGCGGTGAAGAGCGCCGACGTCGTGATGATCCTGCTGCCCGACGAGCAGATCGGCGCCGTTTACGCGAACGACGTCGAGCCCAACATCCGCCAGGGCGCCAGTCTGGCTTTCGCGCACGGCTTCAACGTGCACTACGGCCAGGTCGTGCCGCGTGACGACCTCGACGTCTGGATGGTCGCGCCCAAGGCCCCCGGCCACACGGTGCGCAACACCTACAGCCAAGGCGGCGGCGTGCCGCACCTGATCGCCGTGCACGCCGACAGGAGCGGCAAGGCGCGCGACCTGGCGCTGAGCTACGCCGCGGCCAACGGCGGCGGCAAGGCCGGCATCATCGAGACCAACTTCCGCGAAGAGACCGAGACCGACCTCTTCGGCGAACAGGCTGTGCTGTGCGGCGGCACCGTCGAACTGATCAAGGCCGGCTACGAGACGCTGGTGGAAGCCGGCTACGCGCCCGAGATGGCCTACTTCGAGTGCCTGCACGAGCTGAAGCTGATCGTCGACCTGATCTATGAAGGCGGCATCGCCAACATGAACTACTCGATCAGCAATAACGCCGAGTACGGCGAGTACGTCACCGGGCCGAAGATCGTCACCGAGGCCACGAAAGACGCGATGCGCCAGTGCCTGAAGGACATCCAGACCGGCGAATACGCCAAGAGCTTCATCCTCGAGAACCGCGCCGGCGCGCCGACGCTGCTGAGCCGCCGTCGCCTGACCAGCGAGCACAGCATCGAGGTCGTCGGCGAAAAGCTGCGCGCGATGATGCCGTGGATCAAGGCCAACAAGCTGGTCGACCGTTCGCGCAACTAGGACCACCCCGGAGCGACCTGCGGTCGCCTTCCCTCAGGGGGCAACGCCTGCGGCTCTGCAAAGCCGGTGCCGCGGCGTTCGCTTGATGTCCCGCAGAGGGGTATCCTCGTCGTCTATGACAGAAGACACCCGCCCGCCCCAGGCCGCCATCGAAGCGGCCGAGCACGCCGAGGCGCCACGCCCGCGGCGCAAGGGCATCTACATGCTGCCCAACGGCATCACGCTGGCGGCGCTGTTCGCAAGTTTCTATTCCATCGTGATGGCCATGAATGGCCGCTTCGAGCTGGCCGCCATCGGCATCTTCTGCGCCGCTGTGCTCGACAGCCTGGACGGCCGCGTCGCGCGCATGACGAACTCGCAGAGCGCCTTCGGCGAGCAGATGGACAGCCTGTGCGACATGGTCGGCTTCGGCGCCGCGCCGGCGCTCATCGTCTACGAGTGGGCGTTGAAAGGCCTCGGCCGCTGGGGCTGGATCCCGGCCTTCGTCTACATCGCCGGCGCGGCGCTGCGCCTGGCACGCTTCAACACCAACATCGGCATCGTCGACAAGCGCTTCTTCCAGGGGCTGCCCAGCCCGGCCGCGGCGGCACTGGTGATGGGCCTGATCTGGGTCATGGACGACGCCGGCTTCAAGGCGGTATGGAAGATCGACTGGCTGGCCTGGACGGCCTTCGCGGTCACCCTCTACGCCGGCCTGACGATGGTCACCAACGTGCCCTTCTACAGCTTCAAGGTCGTGGGTGCCAAGCAGACGGTGCCCTTCGCCAGCATCATGGCCATCGCGCTGGCGATTGCGCTCATCAGCCAGAACCCGCCGCTGGCGCTGTTCGTGCTGTTCTGCATCTACGGTGTCTCGGGCTACGGCGTCTACGCGTGGCGGCGCTTCAAGGGTCAGTCGGTGAGCGTGATCGCCACGTCGACCGACGACCCCGACGAGAAGGGCCTGCACCAGTGACGGCCGCGCCGCAGGCACGTGCTACATTCCCGCCATGACGACGTTCCGCAGCCCCATCGCGCTAGCCCTGCTAGGAGCCCTGCGGGTGCGCTGATCGTCCACGTCTGAAGCTCTTCCGATCAACGGCCCGCCAGCGCAAGCAGCGGGCCGTTGTGCATTTTTCCGGATCTGCTTGCGAACCTCCAACGCACAGGCACACACCATGACCGATCAGCTCATCATCTTCGACACCACCTTGCGCGACGGCGAACAGTCGCCTGGCGCCTCGATGACGCGCGAGGAGAAGCTGCGCATCGCGCGTCAGCTCGAGCGCCTGCGCGTCGACATCATCGAGGCCGGCTTCGCGGCGTCGAGCAACGGCGACTTCGAGGCCGTGAAAGCCATCGCCGAAGCGATCAAGGACGCGACCGTGTGCTCGCTGGCGCGCGCCAACGACCGCGACATCTCGCGTGCCGCCGAGGCGCTGAGGGGAGCCGCGCGATCGCGCATCCACACCTTCATCGCCACCAGCGAACTGCACATGGAGAAGAAACTGCGCATGACGCGCGACCAGGTCTTCGAGCAGGCGAAACTGGCCGTGCGCTTCGCGCGCAACCTGTGCGGCGACGTCGAGTTCTCGCCGGAAGACGGCTACCGCTCCGACCCCGTCTTCCTGTGCCGCGTGCTCGAAGCCGTGATCGACGAGGGTGCGACCACGCTGAACATTCCCGACACCGTGGGCTATGCCGTGCCCGAGCTCTACGGCGAGTTCATCCGCAGCCTGCGTGAACGTGTGCCGAACAGCGACAAGGCGATCTGGAGCGTGCACTGCCACAACGACCTGGGCATGGCGGTGGCCAACTCGCTGGCCGGCGTGAAGATCGGTGGCGCGCGCCAGATCGAATGCACGATCAACGGCCTCGGTGAACGTGCCGGCAACTGTTCGCTCGAGGAAGTGGTGATGGCCTTGCGCACGCGGCGCGATTACTTCGGCCTCACGGTGGGCATCGACACGACGCAGATCGTGCCGGCCTCGCGCATGGTCAGCCAGACCACCGGCTTCGTCGTGCAGCCGAACAAGGCCGTCGTCGGCGCGAACGCGTTCGCCCACGCGAGCGGCATCCACCAGGACGGCGTGCTCAAGGCGCGCGACACCTACGAGATCATGCGTGCCGAGGACGTGGGCTGGGCCGCCAACAAGATCGTGCTGGGCAAACTGAGCGGGCGCAATGCCTTCAAGCAGCGCCTGCAGGACCTGGGCATCCAGATGGACAGCGAGGCCGAGATCAACGCCGCCTTCGCGCGCTTCAAGGACCTGGCCGACCGCAAGAGCGAGATCTTCGACGAGGACATCATCGCGCTGGTCGGCGACGAGAGCGTGACCGCCGAGCACGAACACTACCGGCTGCTGGCGTTGTCGCAGCAGTCGGCGATGGGCGAACGGCCGCACGCTCGAGTGGCGTTCGCCGCCGGCACGGTCGAGCACCACACCGAGAGCGACGGCAACGGCCCGGTCGACGCCAGCCTGAAGGCGATCGAGTCGAAGGTGCAAAGTGGCGCGGAAATGATGCTCTATTCGGTGAATGCCATCACCTCGGGCAGCACAGAATCCCAGGGTGAGGTCACCGTGCGATTGCAACTCGGCGGCCGCGTGGTGAACGGGGTGGGTGCAGACCCGGACATCGTGGTGGCTTCGGCCAAGGCCTACCTGTCGGCGCTGAACAAGCTGCACAGCGCTGCCGACCGGGTCGCCGCGCAAGGTTGAAGCCGACCGGCCTGCACCAAAGAGACGACTTGAGGAAAAACGCGCAAGCATTTGATCTTGCGGATGTTTTTCCTCGGGCCTACACTCTATAACTTGGCGAAGAGCGGGGTATTCGGTGCACAAGATCAAGGCGTTGGGTTTACGCGGGGCACTGACCTGCTTGGTGGTCGCAGGCTTGGCCGGTGTGCCGGCTGCACAGGCACAGACCGCGAAAACCACCAAGGCCACGGCGGCTGCCCCGGCGGCCAAGCCGCAGCCCAAGGCCGGCACGCGCCAGGCCAAGGCCGCGGCGGCGAAGAAGGCCACCCGCACCCCGGCGCGCAAGGTCGTGATGCGCGCGGTGCCGGTGGCCGCGTCTTTCGGCCACCTCTCCGGCCTGCAGCAGGCCACCGACCCGCTCGACCTCAAGTCCAGCGTCGCGCTGGTCATCGACCAGGACACCAACGAGGTGCTGCTGAGCAAGAACCCGCAGGCCGTGCTGCCCATCGCCAGCATCACCAAGCTGATGACGGCGCTGGTCGTCACCGAAGCCCGCTTGTCGATGGACGACATGCTGGTGGTGGCGCAGGACGACGTCGACGCCACCAGCGCCTCGCGCTCGCGCCTGCGCCTGGGCACTGCGCTCAGCCGCGGCGAGATGCTGCACCTGGCGCTGATGTCGTCCGAGAACCGGGCCGCGCACGTGCTCGGCCGCACCTACCCCGGTGGCATGGGCCCGTTTGTCACCGCGATGAATGCCAAGGCGCGCCAGCTGGGCATGAGCGACACGCGTTACGTTGAACCCACCGGGCTGTCGAGCGACAACCAGTCCAGCGCGCAGGACCTGGCGCGTCTGGTGCGCGCGGCTTCCGAGCACCCCATCATCCGCGACCTGTCAACCTCGACCGAGGCCAGCGTGCCGGTGGGACGGCGCCAGGTGCAGTTCCACACCACCAACGGCCTGGTGCGCAACCCCGAGTGGGACATCGGCCTGCAGAAAACAGGCTACATCTCGGCCGCCGGGCGTTGCCTCGTGATGCAGACGCAGATGGCCGGGCGCAAACTGATCATGGTGCTGCTCGATTCGGCCGGCAAGTATTCACGCATGGGCGACGCCGAACGCATCCGCAAGTGGCTGGCCACGGCGCCCTTCGTGCCCTCGGCCGTGGCCGCGCCGGTTCTGGCGCCGGCACTGGCACCTGTACCGGCACCCGCACGGCCGGTCGTCATGGTCGGCCCGGCCGTGGCGCCTGTGGCCCTGCCGCTTACCGCCGTTCTGGCCGATCAGCCCCGGTAGCCGAGCGCCAGCGAGATCTGGCTCGCCGTGGCCTTCACGCGCTCGAGCCAGCTTTCCTCCAAGCGGTCGGCCGGTGCCGACACCGACAGCCCCGCCAGCAGCTTGCCCTGGTCGTCGTAGATGCCGGCGGCCATGCAGCGAACGCCGAGCTCCAGTTCCTCGTCGTCCCGCGCCATGCCCGTGCCGCGCACACCCGCCAGTTCACGTTCCAGCCGCGCCAGGTCAGTGATGCTGTTGCGCGTGTGCCCGGTGAGACCGGTGCGCGTGGCGTAGGCGCGCACCCGCGCCGGATCCTCGTGCGCCAGGAAGAGCTTGCCGACGGAGGTCAGGTGCAGCGGCGCATGGCCGCCGACGGCGCGCACCACCTGCATGCCCGAGCGTTCACTGTAGGTGCGTTCGATGTAGACGATCTCGTCGCCCTGGCGCATCGACAGGTTGACCGGTTGGTGCGTCACCTTGTGAAGTTCGCGCATCGGCCCCAGCGCCGCTTCGCGCACGTCCAGCCGCGCCTTCACCAGGTTGCCCAGTTCCAGCAGGCGCATGCCGAGCCGATAGCTGCCGGCTGCCGGCCGCTCGACGAAGTGGCCGATGGCCAGGTCGTTGAGGATGCGGTGTGCGGTGCTCGGGTGCAGGCCGGTGCGTTCGCTGATCTCCTTCAGCGATACCGGTTCGGGTTGCGCGGCCAGCGTCTCGAGCAGCGCAAAGCTGCGTTCGAGGACCTGGATGGTGGGCCGGAGAGGGTCCTTGGGGGTCATGGTGGCGGCGCGTCCGGTGGTTGTCCGCCATTTTGCATCGCGGAACCGGTGCCTGCATCACGAGAGTGACGCGCGTTTGCGCTGCCCACGGCCTGCGGTCGGCACTGCGCTAGGGGCGGGCGAGAGCAGCGATCGCGCCGATCGAGGCTTCGCCGGCGCGCACGGCGCCTTCCAGCGTGGCCGGGTAGGGGCCTTGCACGTAGTCGCCCGCGGCCACGAGCCCGGGCGCGATGGCCATTGGCGGGCGGTCCAGCCCGGGCACGCAGCGGAAGGTGGCGCGCTTCTCGGCCAGCGTGCGCACGACGGTGGGCGGTGTCGGCCAGGTGCCGGGCGCAAAGGCCTGCGCCGCCTGCAGCAGCACGGCCTCGGCGGTGGCGTCGAGACCGGCGTCGGTCCAGCGCCGCGCGCCGCTGACGACGAAGGCGAAGAGCCCCGGCGTGGCGCCTAAAGCGCCGTGGTCGAAAGCGAACTGCGCGGGTGCCGACGGGCTGTCGACCAGCGCCGTCATCGGCGCCGGCAGGCGTGCTCCCGGGCAGCGCAGGTAGACGGTGACGATGGGTTCGTAGTGCAGGGCCGCGGCGCGGGCCGACCAGGCGGGTGCGGCTTCGGCGCTGAGCCGTGCCGCCTCGGCCGCAGTGCAGGCCAGCACGACGGCGTCGAATTCCTGGCCGTCGACGCGCCAGGCGGCGCCCGAGCGCAACAGTTGCTGCACACGCGTGCCGGGCCGCAGCGTGGCGCCATGCGCCTGAAGCCAGGCCGCCGCCGGCCGCGGTAGCAGTTCGCCGAGCGAGCGCCGTGGCAGCAGCAGGTCGGCCGCGCCGGCGCCGCCGAACAGCGCGTCGCGCAGCACCCGCAGCCACACCGTGGCGCTGGCCTGCGCCGCCGGCGTGTTCAACGCCGCCACGCACAACGGGTCGATCAGCAACTGCCGCACCGCCGGCGGCAGGCCGGCGCACAGCGTGTCGACGGTGGTGCCGGGTGCGCAGCGAAAGCGCGCCAGCGCCCAGCGCGCCGCCGCGCCCAGCAGCGCCAGCTTGTCGGCCGCCGTCCAGCCTTCGGCGCGCAGCACGCCGACGCCGAAGGCCAGCGCTGCCGGGCCGGGCGGCAGGCGCAGCCCGCGGCCGTCGGGGTAGCGCAGTTCGAGCGGGGCGCGGTGCAGGCCGCCTTCGACGTCGGCGCCCACGGTGCGCATTAGCGCCAGCGTGTGCCGGTAGGCGCCGATGAGGATGTGCTGCCCGTTGTCGAGCGCCAGGCCATGGACGTCGACACCGCGCGCGCGGCCGCCCCACTGGCCGGCCATCTCGAACAGCGTCACGCTGTGGCCGGCCTGCATGGCGCGCACGGCGGCCGCCAGCCCGGCCCAGCCGCCGCCGACCACGGCCAGCCTCACTTGGCGCGCCCCCCGGGCCCGGTCATCGGCCCTGCAGGTGGGTGCGCGTGGCGATCCACAGCTTGCGCAGCGGCGTGAGCGAGGTGCGCTGGTGCAGCACCTGGAAGCCCTGGGCCTCGACCTCGCGCAGCAGCGTGCGGTAGATGTTGGCCATCATCAGCCCAGGCTTCTGCGCCACGCGGTCGGCCTGCGGCAGCAAGGCCAGCGCCGCGTCGTAGGTGGCATGCGCACGTTCGGCCTGGAAACGCATCAGCGCCGTGAAGCGCGGGCTGTAGCCCCATGGCGCTTCGCGCTTGAGCAGTTCGTGGGTCTTGACGTCGAACTGCTGCAGCTCGCTCATGGGCAGGTAGATGCGGCCGCGGCGCGCATCGTCGCCCACATCGCGGATGATGTTGGTCAGCTGCATCGCCTGGCCCAGCAGGTGCGCGTACTGCACCGTGGCGGCATCCGTGCGGCCGAAGATGTTGGCCGCCACCTCGCCGACCACGCCGGCCACGAGATGGCAATAGCGCTGCAGCGCGGGGAAGTCGAGGAAGCGGGTCTGCACGAGATCGGTCTCGCAGCCCTCGACCACGGCCAGCAGGTGCGCCGCCTCGATGCCGAAATCGGCCGCCAGCGGCATCAACGCCTGCATTACCGGGTGCGTGGGCCGGCCGGCGTAGGCCGCCGCGACCTCGGTGCGCCACCACAGCAGCTTGTGCGCCGCGACGCTGGGGTCGCTGACCTCGTCGACGACGTCGTCGACCTCGCGACAGAAGGCATAGAAGGCCGTGATTGCCGCGCGCCGGGGCGGCGGCAGGAAGAGAAAGGCGTAGTAGAACGACGAGCCACTGCTCGCCGCCTTGTCCTGCACGTACTGCTGTGGGCTCATCGGCTCTGGGCGTGCATGCGCAGCGCGCGCCACAGCAGCAAGGGCAGGTCCAGGGCCGACAGTTTGGGTCGCTGGCGCAGCGCGGCATGGTCCATGGCGGCGATTTTCTCAAGAATGCGCAGGCCACCCTGCACGACCAGGCGCAGTTCCCAACCGGCGCGACCGGGCACACGCAGCGCCAGCGGCGCGCCCTGCGTCAGCAGCGCGCGCGACCAGTCGCACAGCGCCGCCACGAGCGCGCGGCTGCGCGGGCCGTCGACGCAGCGGCCGAGTTCGTCGCGCGTGACGGCGTGGCGCTGCTGGTCTGCCTGCGGCACGTAGCAGCGGCCGCGCGGGCCGTCGACGCTCAGGTCCTGCCAGAAGTTGATGAGCTGCAGCGCGCTGCACACGGCGTCGGCCTGCTGCAGCGAACGGGCGTCGCGCACCTCGTACAGGTGCAGCAGCAGACGGCCTATCGGGTTGGCCGAACGCCGGCAGTAGTCCAGCAGCGCGGGGCGGTCGGGGTAGGGCGGGTTGCGCACGTCCTGCTCGAAGGCGTCGAGCAGGTCGTGCAGCAGCGGCGCCGGCAGCCGGAACTGGCGCACCCGCGGCGCCAGCCGCTCGAAGACCGCCCGCCACTGGCCCGCCGCCGGCCGTCCCGCCAGCGCGGCGTCCAGGCCGGCACGGTAGGTCGCGAGTTCGGCCAGCCGATGCGCAGCCGGGGCGTCGCCTTCGTCGGCGATGTCGTCGGCGGTACGGGCGAAGTGGTAGATGGCCAGAACGGCCGGGCGCAGTGCCGGGGGGCACAGGACCGAGGCGACAGGGAAGTTTTCATAGTGTTCGACGCTCACCGCCCGATTCTCGCCAATCCGGGCGCCTTGCCGGGGACGGCTGTGCGGTGATTGACAGCAAGGGGTCACGGACCATAGAGTACTGACCAGTCAGTCATTAACTCTCGACGGGCGCTACGGCCCCACGATCGATCCTGGGGCCTGCCACGATGAACGCTGTTTCCATTCACCGTGCCGCTCGCGTGGCGCTCGCGCTGATTGCGGCCGGCGTGCTGGGCGCCTGCTCGCGTCCGGCGCCGGCGCCCGAACCCGTGCGCGCCGTGCGCACGATGACGCTGACGGCCGACAGCGCCGCGGGCGGGCGCGAGTATGCCGGCGAGGTGCGGCCGCGCACCGAGTCGCGCCTGGGTTTCCGCGTCGCCGGCAAGATGGTCTCGCGCAGCGCCGAACTCGGTCAGCAGGTGCGGGCCGGCCAGGTGTTGGCGCGCCTGGACGCAACCGACCTCAAGCTCGGCCAGGACGCGGCCCTGGCCGCCAGCCGGGCGGCGCAGACCAACTACGAACTCGCTGCGGCCGAATTCAAGCGCTACCAGGAACTGCGTGGGCAGGGTTTCATCAGCGGCCTCGAGCTCGAGCGCCGCGAGGCGGCGCTGAAGGCGCAGCAGGCGCAGCGCGAACAGGCCCTGGCGCAGGCCGGCGTGCAGGGCAACCAGGCCGGCTACGCCGCATTGACCGCCACCGCCAGCGGCGTGATCACCGCGGTCGATGCCGATGTCGGCGCCGTACTCACCGCCGGCGCGCCGGTGCTGCGTCTGGCGCACGACGGCCCGCGCGACGCCGTGTTCGCGGTGCCCGAGGACCACCTCGCCGCGATGCGCGCACGCCTGGGCAAGCCCGGCGCCGTAAAGGTGCGGCCGTGGGGCGGTGGCGCCGCGCTGCCGGCCACGGTGCGCGAAGTCGCCGCCGCAGCCGACTCCAGCACCCGCACCTACCTCGTCAAGGCCGACCTCGGCGGCGCCGCGGTGCAGCTCGGCCAGACCGTGACGGTGCTCGTCGACCTGCCGCGCCTGGACGGCATCACGCGGCTGCCGCTGTCTGCGGTGATGCAGCACCAGGGCCAGACCGCCGTGTGGCTGCTCGACACGGCCACCATGACGGTGAAGGTGCAGCCCGTGGCCGTGGCCGGTGCCGACGGCAACACGGTCGTGGTGGCCTCGGGCCTGAGCCCGGGCCAGGTGGTGGTGACGGCCGGCGTGCACGTGCTGACGCCTGGGCAGAAGGTGAAGTTCTACGCCCCGTCTGGTGCCACCGATGCCGCCGCTTCCGCGCCTGCCGCCGCGGCCAGCCGCTGAGCGCCGGAGCCCGTCCATGAGCACCGCCCGGCCGTCCGAAGGGGCTCGCACCGCAATGCGAAGCACGAAGGTTTCCCCATGAGCCCCGTCACCGGCCACGTGTCGCCCTCGCGTTTCAACATCTCGCGCTGGGCGCTGGAGCATCCGGCGCTGACGCGCTACCTGATGGTGGTGCTGATGCTGCTGGGCGTTGCCGCCTATTTCCAGCTCGGTCAGGACGAGGACCCGCCGTTCACTTTCCGCGCCATGGTCGTGCAGGCCTACTGGCCCGGCGCCAGCGCGCTGCAGATGGCCGAACAGGTCACCGACAAGATCGAGAAGACGCTGCAGGAAGTGCCCTACGGCGACAAGATCCGCAGCTACACCAAGCCCGGCGAATCGCTGACGATCTTCCAGCTCAAGGACTCGGCGCCGCCAAAGGAAGTGGCGAGCAGCTGGTACCAGGTGCGCAAGCGCATCGGCGACATGCGCAGCACGCTGCCGCAGGGTGTCGTCGGCCCGGTCTTCAACGACGACTTCGGCGACGTCTACGGCTCGATCTTTGCGCTGGCGGCCGACGGCTTCAGCCGCGAGGAGCTGCGCGAGTTCGCCGACCGTGTGCGACAGCGCCTGCTGCGGGTGCCCGATGTCGCCAAGGTCGAGGTCTTCGGTGCCCAGCCCGAGAAGCTGTTCGTCGAGATCTCGCACAAGCGCCTGGCGCAGCTCGGGCTGGACTTCAACCAGGTGATTGCGCAGATCGGCGCCCAGAACGCGGTCGAAGGCGCCGGCGTGCTGAACGCCGGCACCGAGAACCTGCAGGTGCGCGTGGGTGGGCAGTTCAACTCGGTCGAGGAACTGCAGCGCTTCGCCATCCGCGCCGTCAACCCGGCCACCGGCGTGGCCAGCAGCCTGCGCCTGGCCGACATCGCCGAGGTGCGGCGCGACTACGCCGACCCGCCGGCCGTCAAGGTGCGCCACCAGGGCCAGGAGGTCATCGCGCTGGGGGTGTCGATGGCCAAGGGCGGCGACATCATCGCGCTGGGCCATGCCCTGGCCGCGGCGGTGGCGCAGCTGCAGCAGGAACTGCCGCTCGGCATCACGGTGACGCAGGTGCAGGATCAGCCGACTGCCGTGAAGCGCTCGGTCGGTGAATTCGTCAGCGTGCTGATCGAGGCCGTGCTCATCGTGCTGGCCGTCAGCTTCATCAGCCTGGGGCTGCACTTCAAGCCTGGAACCTGGAAACCCAGCATCGACATCTGGCCGGGCCTCGTGGTGGGCATCACCATCCCGCTGGTACTGGCCATCACCTTCGTGACCATGTACTACTGGGGCGTGGGGCTGCACAAGATCAGCCTGGGCAGTCTGATCATCGCGCTGGGCCTGCTGGTCGACGACGCCATCATTGCCGTCGAGATGATGGTGCGCAAGCTCGAAGAGGGCTACGACAAGATGCACGCCGCCACCTATGCCTACGACGTGACGGCGATGCCCATGCTCACCGGCACGCTGATCACCGCGGCCGGCTTCCTGCCCATCGGTCTGGCCCAGAGCGTGACCGGCGAATACACCTTTGCCATCTTCGCCGTCACCTCGGCGGCGCTGGTCATCTCGTGGCTGGTCTCGGTCTACTTCGTGCCCTACCTGGGCGCCCGGCTGCTGCACACTCGCCAGACGGTGCAGGGCGAAGCACACGAGGGCGAGCTCTTCGACACCCCCTTCTACGCCCGCTTCCGCCGCGCCGTCGACTGGTGCGTGCAGCACCGCTGGATCACCATCGGCCTGACGCTGGCCAGCTTCGTGCTGGGCATCGCCGGCATGGGCCAGGTGCAGCAGCAGTTTTTCCCCGATTCGAGCCGGCCCGAGCTCGTGGTGGACCTCTGGCTGCCCGAAGGCTCGACGGTGCAGCAGAGCGACGCTGTCGCCCGGCGCTTCGAGGCGCGGTTGATGCAGGAGCCCGGCATCGCCAGCGTCACCACGTGGATCGGCAGCGGCGTGCCGCGCTTTTACCTGCCGCTGGACCAGGTCTTCCCGCAGGGCAACGTCAGCCAGGCCATCGTGCTGCCCAAGAACCTGCAGGAACGCGAGCGCATGCGCCTGCGCCTGCCAGAGCTGCTGGCGACCGAGTTCCCCGAGGTGCGCGGACGCGTCAAGCTGCTGCCCAACGGACCGCCGGTGCCTTACCCGGTGCAGTTCCGCGTCGTCGGCACCGACGCGGCGCAGGTCAGGGCCTGGGCCGACCGCGCCAAGGAGGTGCTGCGCGCCAACCCGAGCATGCGCGGTGTCAACGACAACTGGAACGAGGCCGTGAAGGTGCTGCGCCTGCAGGTCGACCAGGACAAGGCGCGTGCGCTGGGGGTCACCAGCCAGGGCCTGGCGCAGGCGTCGCGCACCATCCTCAGCGGCACTACGGTCGGCCAGTACCGCGAGGGCGACAAGCTCATCGACATCGTGCTGCGCCAACCGCTGGAAGAGCGCAACGCCATCACCGACCTCGGCAACGCCAACCTGCCGACGAGCAGCGGCCGCTCGGTGCCGCTGACGCAGGTGGCCAAGGTCGGCTTCGAGTGGGAACCCGGCGTGATCTGGCGCGACGGCCGCAACTTCGCCGTCACCATACAGGGCGACGTCGTCGAGGGTGTGCAGGGCCCGACGGTGACGGCGCAGGTGGCGCCGCAACTGCAGACGCTGGCCGCCACCATGCCGGCCGGCTACGCCATCCAGGTGGCCGGCGCGGTCGAGGAAAGCAGCAAGGGCCAGGGCTCGATCGCCGCCGGCGTGCCGGTGATGCTGTTCATCATCTTCACGCTGCTGATGCTGCAGTTGCAGAGCTTCAGCCGCGCCGTGCTCGTGTTCCTGACCGGGCCGCTGGGCATCGCCGGCGTGGCTGCCGCTCTGCTGCTGCTGAACCGGCCCTTCGGCTTCGTCGCACTCTTGGGCGTGATCGCGCTGATGGGCATGATCATGCGCAACGCGGTGATCCTGATCGACCAGATCGAGCAGGACCGCCAGCGCGGCGTGCCAGCCTGGGACGCCATCGTCGGCGCAGCGGTGCGGCGTTTCCGCCCCATCGTGCTGACCGCCGCGGCGGCGGTGCTGGCGATGATCCCGCTGTCGCGCAGCGTGTTCTGGGGGCCGATGGCGGTGGCCATCATGGGCGGGCTGGTCGTGGCCACGGCGCTGACGCTGCTGGCGCTGCCGGCCATGTATGCGGCGTGGTTTCGCGTGAAGCGCGAAAGCGCGTCGCCCGGCTGATGCTCGCGGCGTGGTTCCGCGTGAAGCGCGAAAGCGCGTCGCCCGGCTGATGCTCGCGGCGTGGTTTCGCATCAAAAGGGAAGGCGCTGGCGCCTGAAGCTAAAATGCTGGGTTCGCCGTCGTCCGGCATTCCACCCGCGCGGGTGGCGAAATTGGTAGACGCACCAGGTTTAGGTCCTGACGCCTTCACGGGCGTGCCGGTTCGAGTCCGGCCCCGCGCACCAGCCCAGCATCCCACTGCCCTTCACGCAAAGACACCATGGCCGTCACAGTCGAAACCCTAGAGAAGCTCGAACGCCGCATCACGCTCACGCTGGCGGCCGACACCATCAACGGCGAGGTCGAGTCGCGGCTGAAGAAGCTGGCGCGCACCGTCAAGGCCGATGGCTTCCGGCCCGGCAAGGTGCCGATGAGCGTCGTCTCGCAGCGTTATGGCCACCAGGTGCAGTACGAGGTCGTCAACGACCGCGTCGGCCAGAGCTTCAACGAGGCCGTGAACGAGGCCAAGCTGCGTGTCGCGGGCGCGCCCAAGATCACGCAGAAGGAGCAATCGCCCGAGGGCCAACTGGCTTTCGACGCCACCTTCGAGGTCTATCCCGAAGTCAAGCTGGGCGACATGAGCGGCGCCGAGGTTGAACGTGTCAGCACCGAGGTCACCGAGGCCGCGATCGACCGCACGGTGGACATCCTGCGCAAGCAGCGCCGCAGCTTCGGCCTGCGCGCCAAGGACGAGGGCGCCGTCGAGGGCGACCGTGTGACCATCGACTTCGAAGGCAAGATCGACGGCGAGCCCTTCTCGGGCGGCAAGGCCGAGGCCTTCCAGTTCGTCATCGGCGAAGGTCAGATGCTCGAGCAGTTCGACCAGGCCGTGCGCGGCATGAAGGTCGGCGAGAGCAAGACCTTCCCGCTGCAGTTCCCGGCCGATTACCACGGCGCCGACGTCGCCGGCAAGGAAGCCGACTTCCTGGTGACGGTGAACAAGATCGAAGCGCAGAACCTGCCGGCCGTCGACGAAGCGCTGGCCAAGAGCCTGGGCATCAAGGAAGGCACCGTCGAGGGCCTGCGCGCCGACGTCAAGAAGAATCTCGAGCGTGAGGTCAAGTTCCGTGTGCTGGCCCGCAACAAGGGTGCCGTGATGGAGGCGCTGTCCAAGGCCGCCGAGCTGGACCTGCCCAACGCGCTGGTGGGCGGCGAAACCGACCGCCTGATCGAGGGTGCGCGTGCCGACCTCAAGCAGCGCGGCGTCAAGGACGCCGAGACGGCGCCGATCCCGGCCGAGATCTTCAAGCCGCAGGCCGAGCGCCGGGTGCGCCTGGGCCTGGTCGTCGCCGAGCTGGTGCGCAAGCACAACCTGCAGGCCAAGCCCGAGCAGTTGCAGGCGCACATCGAAGAACTGAGCCAGAGCTACGAGAAGCCGGCCGAGGTGATGCGCTGGTACCTCAGCGACCGCCAGCGCATGGCCGAGGTGGAAGCCGTGGTCATCGAGAACAACGTGACCGACTTCGTGCTCGGCCAGGTCAAGGTCATCGACAAGGTGCTACCGTTCGATGAACTGATGACCCAACAGTGAGCAAGGATCCATCCATGAGCGTGCACGAGACCGTCGGCCTGGGCATGGTGCCCATCGTCATCGAGCAGTCGGGCCGCGGCGAGCGTGCCTACGACATCTACAGCCGCCTGCTGCGCGAGCGCATCATCTTCCTCGTCGGCCCCGTCAACGACGGCACCGCCAACCTGGTGGTGGCGCAGATGCTGTTCCTGGAGAGCGAGAACCCCGACAAGGACATCTTCCTCTACATCAACAGCCCGGGCGGCAGCGTCAGCGCCGGCCTGTCGATCTACGACACGATGCAGTTCATCAAGCCCGACGTGAGCACGCTGTGCATGGGCATGGCGGCCAGCATGGGCAGCTTCCTGCTGATGGCAGGTGCCAAGGGCAAGCGTTCGGCGCTGCCGAATTCACGCGTCATGTTGCACCAGCCGTCTGGCGGCGCGCAGGGCCAGGCCACCGATATCGAGATCCAGGCGCGCGAGATCATCAAGACGCGCGAGCAGCTGAACCGCATCTACGCCGACCGCACCGGCCAGTCGCTGGAGCGCATCGCCGCCGACATGGAGCGCGACAAGTGGCTGTCGCCCGACGAGGCCAAGGACTACGGCCTCATCGACCAGGTGCTCGACAAGCGCGCCTGAGCCGGATTTTCAGCTTGGCCGGGGCCCGCAGAACACGGTGTTTGCGGGCCCTTTTCACTGCCGACCGGGGCATGGCACTTGGTCTATGATGCGTCGGCAAATCGTTCACTATCCCGCACGCAAATCCATCCATGGCCGACAAGAAGGGCGCCTCCGGCGAAAAGGTTCTGTACTGCAGCTTCTGCGGTAAGAGCCAGCACGAGGTCAAGAAGCTCATCGCAGGGCCGTCTGTGTTCATCTGCGACGAGTGCATCGAACTCTGCAACGACATCATCCGTGACGAGGTGCCAGCCGAGACGCCGGGGGCCAAGGCGGCGAAGTCGGACCTGCCCATCCCCAGCGAGATCAAGGGCAGCCTCGACCAGTACGTGATCGGCCAGGAAGTGGCCAAGCGCACGCTCAGCGTGGCGGTCTACAACCACTACAAGCGGCTGAAGCACATTGGCGCGAACGCGTCCAAGGACGAGGTCGAACTGACCAAGAGCAACATCCTGCTCATCGGCCCCACGGGCAGCGGCAAGACGCTGCTGGCGCAGACGCTGGCGCGCCTGCTCAACGTGCCCTTCGTGATCGCTGACGCCACCACGCTGACCGAAGCCGGCTACGTGGGCGAGGAC
>JBBRBW010000031.1:0-41536 GCA_038205425.1 Burkholderiales bacterium
GCCCCATGCGCCGCGCGGCGTCCATGATCGAAAGCATCAGCCGCGAGCCCAGGCCGCGGCCGGCGAAGTCGTCGGCCACCAGCAGCGCAAATTCGCAGCTCGTGCCGTCGGGGTTGGCGACGATGCGGCTGACGCCGACGATGCGTTCATGCCCGCTCTTGCTGCCGTCGGCGGCCGTGGTGGTTTCGTTCACCACCGCCACCAGCGCCATCTCGCGGTCGTAATCGATCAGCGTGAAGCGCGCCAGCATGCGCAGCGGCAGCTCGGGCAGCGAACTGGCGAAGCGGAAGTAGCGGCTCTCGGGCGACAGCCTGCGCACCAGCTCCTGCAGCATCTCGGCATCGTCGGGGTGGATGGCGCGCACGGTGTAGGCGCCGCCGCCCTTCAGCGGCCATTCGCGGTCCAGGCCCGTCGGGTAGGGCAGGATGGCCAGGTGATTGAAGCTGCCCGGCGTCGAGCTGGCGTCGTCGATGACGATGCGGGCGTCCACCGCCACCGCGCCGCTTTCGTCGACGATGATGGGGTTGATGTCCATCTGGCGCAGCTGCGGCAGCGCGCACGTCATCTCGCTGACGCGCAGCAGCACCGCTTCGAGCGCCGCGTGGTCGATGGCGTGGGTGCCGCGCCAGGCCTCCAGCATCTCGGCCACGCGGGTGCGGCCGATCAGGTGGCGGGCCAGGAACTGGTTCAGCGGCGGCAGCTCCATCGAACGGTCGGCGATCAGCTCGACCATGGTGCCGCCGGCGCCGAAGGTGATGACGGGGCCGAAGGCCTCGTCGGTGGTCAGGCCGACAAAAACCTCGCGTCCACGCGGGCCCTGGCGCGGGCCGGCCATCGGCTGCACCGTGATGCCGTGGATGCGCGCTTCGGGCTGCGCCTTGGCCACCGCCTGCAGCATCTCGTTGTAGCGGTCGCGCACCTGCGTCGCGTTGTGCACGTCGAGCATCACGCCCTGCACGTCGCTCTTGTGGCTGATGTCGGGTGAATCGATCTTCAGCGCCACCGGATAGCCCAGCTGGCTGGCAATCAGCATGGCCTCGTTGGCGCTGCGCGCCAGCATGGTGCGCGTGACGGGGATGTGGAAGGCCGCCAGCAGCGCCTTGCTTTCCATCTCGGTCAGCACCTTGCGGCGTTCGGCCAGCACCCCTTCGATGAGCAGGCGCGCGCCTTCGGTGTCGGGAACGGCGCCGCCGCCCAGCGGGGGTGGCGTCTGTTGCAGCAGCTGCTGGTTGCGGTAGAAGCTGGCGATGCTGTTGAAGGCGTCGACCGCGCCTTCAGGCGTGCGGAACACCGGCATGTGGCGTGCCACCAGCAGTTCACGCGCCTTGCGCACGCGGCTCTCGCCCATCCAGCACGCCAGCACCGGCTTGGCGTTGGGCGAAAACTCGGCGCCCACCGCGCTGGCGATGGCTTCGGTGTCGACGCCGACCTTGGGCGCGTGGATCAGCAGCACGCCGTCGATGCCGCGGTCGGCCACCGCCGCCTGCATGCCGGCGACGTAGGCTGCGCCGTCTGCGTCTTCGCCGAGGTCGTCGACCTTGGCGATCTTCAGGCCCAGCGATGAGGCCCAGTCGGCGGCCAGCACGGCCGGGCCGCCGCCGTTGGTGACGATGCCCAGGTTCACGCCCACCGGCCGGAAGCGCGAGGCCAGGCATTGCGCGGCGCTGAACAGCTGCGTGAACTGGCGCACACGCACCACGCCGGCGCGGCGCAGCGCGGCGTCGAAGACGTCGTCGGCACCGACGATGGCCGCCGAATGCGTGAGTGCCACCTTGCTGCCGGCAGCCTGGCGGCCGGACTTCATCACCACCACCGGCTTGGAGTAGGCGGCGGCACGCAGCGCGCTCATGAAACGCCGTGCGTGGCGTATGCCTTCCATGTAGACCAGGATGCTCTGGGTGCCGCTGTCGGCGGTGAGGAAATCCAGCACCTGCGGCAGTTCGACCACCGTGTTCGGGCCTAGCGAGATCACGGTCGAGAAGCCCACGCCGTGGTGCTGCGCCCAGTCGAGCATGGCCGTGGTCAGCGCGCCCGACTGCGACACCAGTGCCAGCGGGCCGGCTGCGGCCAGCGGCCCCATCGAGCTGGCGTTGAGCTTGATCGCCGGGCGCTGGATGCCCAGGCTGTTCGGCCCCAGCAGGCTGATGCCGTGCTGGCGCGCGATGGTGTGCAGCTCGGTGCACTTGGCAGCGTCCAGGCCGCTGGTCAGCACCAGTGCGGCGCGGCAGCGGATGCGGCCGGCGACTTCCAGCGCCGCGGCACACTGCTCGGCCGGCAGCGCGATGAGCGCGAGGTCGGCACGCGACTGCGCCAGATCGGCCAGCGTGCCGTGGGTGTGGATGTCGAGCCAGGTGACGGGGCCGGCGTAGCCGCCCTCGTCGATGGCGCTGCGCAGCGCAGCGGCCTCGCGCGTGGGGGCCTCGGCGTCTGGGTCGCCGGCGAAGGCGATGATCGAGCGGGGGTCGAACAGCGGGGTCAGGAAATGGCGGTCCACGGCAAGGTCTCGCAGCGCCGGAAAATGGGCGCTTTGCGCGCAGCATAGGCCCCTCGGCCCACCGCCTGTGTGACGCTGCACAAGCCACGTGGCACCATCGCGCGCCATGAGCGTGAAAAAAGCCGCTACCGCCGACGTGCTGGACGACGAACTGCTGCGTGCCATCGCGCACCGCGGCGGCGTGCGCAGCTGGCCGGCCAACGTGGTGCTGGTGTCCGAGGAAGACCGCTCGGACGCGCTCTACATCGTGCTTGCCGGCCGCGTCAAGGCCTATGGCGCCGACGCCGACGGGCGCGAGATCGTCTACGGCACCCAGGGCGCGGGCGAGTACTTCGGCGAGATCACGCTCGATGGCGGCCCGCGTTCGGCCAGCGTGATGACGCTCGCGCCCACCACCTGCGCCGTGGTGCCGGGCGCCGAGGTGCGCGAGTTGCTCGCCAGCCACCCCGACTTCGCGCTGCACCTGGTGCTCAAGCTCATCAAGCTGCTGCGGGCGTCGACCGAGCAGGTCAAGAGCCTGGCGCTGGAAGACGTCTACGGCCGCGTCGCACGGCTGCTGCGCAAGCTGGCGCGCGAGGAGGACGGCGCGCTGCGTGTGGCCGAGAAGCTGACGCAGCAGGATATCGCCGAGCGCGTGGGGTCCTCGCGCGAGATGGTCAGCCGCATCCTGAAGCCGCTGACCGAGGGTGGCTACCTCGAGCTGCGCGACGGCCGCATCGTGCTGCTGAAGAAGCTGCCCGCGCGCTGGTAGCGCAACGCCCCTACGACACCGGAGCCCCTCTGTCGCCCACCGAATTCCTGGCCACCCAGGCCGACAAGCTGCTGGCCGCGGCCACGCAGCCGCAGGAACTGCTGGCCCTGGCCTCGGCCGCGGTGGCCGGGGTGCTGGTCATCGTCAGCGCCTTCGTGCGCACGATGATCCCGCTGCGCTGGCTGGCCGTGGGCAGCAACGTCGGTTTCATCGTCTACGGCCTGGTCCACCCCAGCGTGCTGATGGTGGTGCTGCACGCGGTGCTGCTGCCGGTGAACCTGTGGCGAGTGCGCCAGATGGTGCAGCTGACGCAGCGGGTGTCCAACAGTACGGCCGAGCCGCGGCAGATGGAAATCTGGCTGCGCCCGTACATGCGCAGCCGCGACTACCGCGCCGGCCAGCGCATCTTCAAGCGCGGCGCGGTGGCCGAGCGGCTGTATTTCCTTGCCGCCGGGCAGATCGAACTGCCCGAGGTGGGCCGCCGGCTCGACGCCGGGCAGATGTTCGGCGAGATCGCCTTCTTCGCGCCCGACCGCCGGCGCAGCAGCAGTGCACGCTGCCTGACGCCCTGCACCGTGCTGTCGATAGACGAGGCCACCTTCAAGCAGCTGGTCTACCAGAACCCCGACTTCGGCCTCGAAGTGGTGCGCCTGATCGCCAGCCGCCTGAGCCAGGACGTGCTGCGTCTGCAGGCGGGCGGCGCTGCCGTCGACGGATCGACCTGATTACACTGCGGCCGGGCGCGGCCCTCGCCGCGGTCGCAACTCTGTACAGGTGCCGAATGAAACAAGCCGTCCTGCTCACTGCACTCCTGCTCTCCACGGCCAGCTGGGCGGCCGACCCGAAGGTCGTCAAGATGACGTTGGTCGACCACTCGAACGCGCTGCTGATCGCGGGCGACGCGGCCAAGGCCGTGATGGCCGAAAACCTGCCCGCCAAGGTCTTCAAGATCTACCCGGCCAGCCGTTTTGCCTTCATCAGCCAGGTCGAGGGCGGCATGAAGGGCACGACCTGCGTCGTCAGCGCACGGGTCATGCTGGTGCCGTTGACAGCCACCGCGAAGGCGGTGCTGTTCCGCCCGCAGAAGACGGCCACCGCCTTCGACGCCGCGGTCAACAGCAGCACCGAGGCCTGCAGGACGATGGCGCGCGACAAGCTGAAGGAAGCCACCGAAGCCGTGGCGTCGGCGCTCGTCAAGGTCTGAATCCTGGCCAGCAGCGGCGCGCGCCGGTGCGCCGTTTCACCGCCACGTGAGCCCGGCCGCAGGGGCCTCGGCCGCGGCCACCGGCTTCGTGCTGGGGCTGGCGCTCATCGTCGCCATCGGCGCGCAGAACGCCTTCGTGCTGCGCCAGGGCCTGCGCCGCGAGCATGTGGGCGCCATCGTCGCGCTGTGTGCGGTGCTCGACGCGCTGCTGATGCTGGCCGGCGTGGCCGGGCTGGCGCAGCTGCTGGGCACACGGCCGGCGCTGGCCCTGGCCCTTACCGCCGGCGGCGCGCTCTTCCTGGCCGCCTACGGGCTGCGTGCGCTGTGGCGTGCGCGCCAGCCAGACGCGCTGCAGGCCGCCGCGGGCGCGCAGCCGCTGGGCTTGCGCGCGGCACTGCTGCAGACCCTGGGTTTCACGCTGCTGAACCCGCATGTCTACCTGGACACCGTACTGCTGCTGGGCAGTTTGGGGGCACAGCAGCCCGGCGCGGCGAAGTGGGTGTTCGCCGCCGGTGCGGCCGCCTCCAGCGCGGCCTGGTTCACGGTGCTGGGTTACGGCGCGCGCTGGCTGGCGCCGTGGTTCGCGCGGCCTCGCGCCTGGCAGCTGCTGGACCAGGCGATCGGCATCACGATGCTGGCGCTGGCGGCCGGCCTGGCGTGGCAGCTGCTGTAGCCGCAGCGCCTCAGCCGCCCGCCTGGCCCTGCGGCGCCCGCGCGCCGAACACCGCGCGCCACTGCGCCGGTGTCAGCCCGCGCAGCGTCTCGATGTTGCGTTCGTAGATCGTCTCAGCTTCCGGAAAGGATGCCACGGCACGGTCGAGGCTGTCCTCGCGCAGCAGGTGCAGCGTGGGGTGGGGCGCGCGGTTGCTGAAGTTGCCGGGGTCGTCGGGTTCGGTGCCGTCGAACTGGAACAGCGGGTGGAAGGCGGCGATCTGCAGCCGGCCCTCGAGCCCCAGGTCGTCGATCGCGCCCTCGGCGACGTCGAGGAAGTCGTTGAAGTCGAGGAAGTCGCCCAGTGCCAGCGGGCAGACGAGCAGTGTGGTGTCGATGGCCTCGGGGTCGGCAGCGTCCAGTGCCTTGAGTTCGGCCACCAGGTCGCCCAGCAACTCGCGCGGCTGGGTTGCACCGCTCTCGACCCAGCGGATCTGGCCCTTGCCGTGCACGGCTTTGGCGAAGGGGCAGAGGTTGAGGCCGATGACCGCCGCTTCGAGCCAGGCCTGGGTGTCTTCGATCGGGTTCATGGCGGCGTCTTCCTGATGCTCGGCGGGTCTGCGATTCTGCAGCCCCGGAGGCCTCAAGGACGCACCGCTGGTGACTCCATCACCATGCCGGCGGCGCGCTGCTTCAGGTAGAGCTCGATCGCGGTGAACTCGTCGCTGCCGTAGGCAAAGGGCTCGGCGCGAACGCCGCTCATGCAGTTGCGCAGCCGGCGCTGCAGCGAGCCCATGCCCTGCCACTCCAGCCGGTAGATGGGGTAGCCCGTGGGGTGGGCCTGCGGGATCGGCGCGCCGGCCAGACGGCGGCCGGCGTTGTCGTCGTGGCATTGCGCGCAGGAGAATTCGAGCTGGCCGAAACGCTGCTGGAACAGGCGTTCGCCCTGAGCGCGGAAGGGCCGCAGCGCCAGCGTGCCGTCGGGCGCCAGCGGCTGGCCGCGAGACTGCAGCGCCAGGTAGGCTTCCAGCGCCAGCAGGCCGTCGCTCTCGGCGGCCAGCGCGGGCGCCTTGACGTGGCGCGTGCGGCACAGGTTGATGCGCGCGGCCAGCGTCACCGGCTTGGCCGATGCCGTGTCCCAGGCCGGATGGCGCGCCGCCACGCCGCGCATCGAGGCCACGCTGTGGCAGCGCAGGCAGTCGGCGGCGAAACGCTGCTCACCGTCGCTCACCCACAGCATGGCGGGGTTCTGCGTGTCGTCGCGCTGCAGGGCCTGGGTCGACGGCGACATGTCTTCGTAGCCCGAACGGCGTGTGTCGAAGCCCGCGGCGCCGGCAGCGCCTGCGGCCAGGGCCAGCGCGCCGGCTAGGCCGGCCATCGCGAGCCGGGCCCGCGTCATGTCACCGTGAGGACGGCGGTTTCGCGCTGCGCCAGGCCGTTGTCGCCCTCGATGCTGACGGCGAGCGTGCCGCTTCGGGTGGCGCGCAGCGCGAAGGCGAGGTAGGGGTTGGCGGCGATGGCCGGGAAGAGATCGGCGGCAAACACACGCTCACCTTCGAAGCTGGCCTCGATGCGGCGCACGGTGTTGCGCGGCACGGTGCGGCCGTCAGCGCCGGGGCGAAAGCCGGTCTCCATCGGGTGCTGCAACAGCAGACGCACTTCCACGACCTCGCCGGGGCGGGCGGTGGCGGGCAGGCGGATCAGCACGCGGATGTTCATGGTGAGCTGGCCTCAACCGCCTTCGAGGCAGGCCGCCAGCGCCACGACGACCTCGACGCGGTGGCGCCAGAAGCTGCCGTCGTTCAGCTGCGCCAGCGCCGTCACCGTCTGCGACTGCGCCATGCGCATGCGCGTGGCGATCTGGGCGCGGCCATTGGCGGGGCCCAGGTGGCAGACCAGCACGTCGGGCTGCGGATTGAGCTCGGTGAAGACGGCGATGCGCTGGACGTGATCGGCGGCCGTCATCGGGCTGTCGACCGTGACGGTGAGCGGCACGGTGTTGCCGTTCTCGACCACGGCGTCGATGCCCAGCACGACCCGTCCGTCGCGCACCGGCTGACCGCCGGTGAAACGCGCCACCGCGGCCTGCGCCTCGGCCGTGGGTGCCGCGAGTGCGGGACGCAGCAGGACGCTGCACGCGCCGGCGAGCAGCAGGGCACGGCGCCGGGGCTGCGCTGCCGGGGTAGCGGTGCTGGCGCTCACAGGCGGGACTCCGTCGTGCGACGGGTCGCCGCTTGTGTCCCGTTGCAGCCGTTCTTTGGCGTCTGCTGCCCGCGTTCGACGATTTGCGCTGATCGCGTCAGGCGGTGCCCGGCGGGGTCGCAGACTGTGGCGGTCGGCCCTGCGGGCCGACTCCCCTGCGCTGCTCGCCTTGAGGGGGCGCCGCATAACTCGCTGCGCTCATTTCGTTCGCTACGCTCAAACAGGATGCGGCAAGTCAGTTCACGAAGCGCGCTGCGCGCGCCCCCCTCAAGGCTGCGCTGCTCGGCGCCACACACAGCGCCCCCGCCGAGCACCGCCTGCCGCTCGACCACCACGGATGGCGGTCGCCGAAAACCAACGGTGCTCGTTGCAAAGGGGTGTCCGGGCGGGGCGCGGCGTGCGTGTGAAGCGCCGAGGCTGAGCCCGGACGAAGAACAGTCCTGTGGACTTTTCTTCGCCTGGCGAAGGCCAACGCGCTTGCAAGCGCGTTGGCGCGCAGGGTTCATGACCCGCGCGCGCAGCGCGCTTCGTGAACTGACTTGGCGCATCCTGTTTGAGCGCAGTGAGCGCAGCGAACGAAGCGAGTTATGCGGCGGGCCATGGACCCGAGCACCGCAGGGCAGCCGACGCGAAGCGGCGGCCGCTTCAGTCGCACGCCGCGCCCCGCCCGGACGCCCCTTTGCCGCCACCAGCGGCAGCACGCCAAAGCCGACGCTGAACGTCCGCACCGGGCCGCAAGCCCAAACTCTGCTCATTTCAGTGTTTGCAAAAAGGCCACCACGTCTTCCACCTGCTGCGCGCTCAGCACCGGCAGGCCGCGCCAAGCGGCGCCCACGCGCCGTGCCGCCGGGTCGGAGGCCACGCGGTGGAAGGCCGGCATCAGGCTGTCCGGGTTCAGGCGCTTGGCGTCGGCCACACGCAGGCGCAGCTGCGCCGCGCTCCAGCGGTTGCCGACACCACTCAGGTTGCTCGACAGGTTGCCCTGCGCGCGCTCGGTCGGCGTGCGGTCGAAAGGCCCGCTGTGGCACAGCAGGCACAGGCCGATTTGGCGGTCGACGACGATGGCGCGCCCGGCCACAGCGTCGCCCGGCGTGGCCGTCAGCGGCTCGGGGATGCCGTCGCCCACCACCGTGAAGCTCACGGTGGCGGCCAGAGCGACGGCGGCCAGCACGCTCACGCCGGGGTCAGGCGCGCAGGCTCTGCTGCTTGATCGGCAGTTCGCGGATGCGCTTGCCGGTGGCCGCGAAGATGGCGTTCAGCACCGCCGGTGCGGCCACCGCGATGGTGGGTTCGCCGACGCCGCCCCAGAAGCCGCCCGAGGGCATGACGATGGTCTCCACCCTGGGCATCTCGGCGATACGCATCGACGGGTAGGTGTCGAAGTTGCGTTGCTCGATGCGCCCGTCCTTCACCGTGCACTCTTCGTACAGCATCGCGCTCAGGCCGTAGACGAAGCTGCCTTCGACCTGGGCCTCTATCTGCTGCGGGTTCACCGCGTAGCCGCAGTCGGTGGCCGCAACGATGCGGTGCACCTTCAGCTTGCCCTCGGTGCTGACCGAAACCTCGGCGCAGGCCGCCACGTAGCTGCCGAAGCCGTGGGTCACGCACAGGCCACGGAAAACCTTCTGGCCGCCGATGTCGGGTGCGGGTGTGCCCCAACCCGCGCGTGCGGCCACCGCGTTCAGCACCGCCAGGTGCTTGGGGTGATTGGCCATCAGCTTGCGCCGCAGCGCCAGCGGGTCCTGCTGCGTGGCGTGCGCGATCTCGTCGATGAAGCTCTCGAGGTAGACCGCGTTCTGGTTCAGGTTCACGCCGCGCCAGAAGCCCGGCGGCACGTGCGGGTTGCGCATCGCGTGGTCGACCAGCAGCGCCGGGAAGGTGTAGCCGATCATGGCCTCGCCACCGCCGTTGTTCAGGCCCTGGAAGACCACCGGGTCCTTGCCGTCGCGGATGTTCTGCGGCGCCACGCCGGCCAGGATGCTCTGGCCGCTGATGCGCATGTGCAGGCCGGTGATGTTGCCCTGCGCGTCCAGCCCGGCCGTCAGCTTGGCCTGGGTGATGGGGTGGTAGCGGCCCTGGGTCATGTCTTCTTCACGCGACCACAGCAGCTTCACCGGCACGCCGGGCATCTGTTTGGCGATCTGCACGGTCTGGGTGATCCAGTCCTGCACCGCGCCGCGGCGGCCGAAACCGCCGCCGAGGTCGATCTTGTAGACCTCGCACTGCACGGCCGGCAGGCCCGCGGCCAGGGCAGCGGCGGCCAGCGAGGCCTCGCCGTTCTGCGTCGGCGTCCAGACCTCGCAACGCTCGGGCGTCCACTTCGCCGTCGCGTTCATCGGCTCCATCGTGGCGTGGTTCTGGTGCGGGAAGGCGTACACCGCCTCGACCTTGCGCACCGCGCCGGCCAGCGCCGCCTTGACATCACCGTTGCTGTTGCCGACCACGGCCTCGGGCGCGTCCAGGCCGGCTTTCAGCACGGCGTTGAAGTCGGCCTGCTGCAGCTTGGCGTTGGCGCCGAAGTCCCATTCCACGGGCAGCGCATCGAGCGCCTTCTTGGCGTGCCACCAGGTGTCGGCGACAACCGCCACGGCGTTGTCGCCGACGGCCAGCACCTTCTTCACGCCGGGCATCTTCTCGACGGCGGCGGCGTCGAAGCTCTTGAGCTTGCCACCGAACACCGGGCAGGCGTTGATGGTGGCGTTCAGCAGGCCGGGCAGCTTCAGGTCGGCACCGAAGACCTTCTTGCCGTTGACCTTGTCGGCCGTGTCCAGGCGCGCCAGGCGCTTGCCCAGCAGCTTCCAGTCCTTGGGGTCCTTGAGCGTGATCTCGGTGGGTGGTGTCAGCCTGGCGGCGGCCACGGCCACCTTGCCGTAGCTTGTCTTGCGGCCGCTGGCAGCGTGTTGAATGACGCCCGTGTCCACCGTGCATTCGGCGGCAGGCACCTTCCAGCCGTCGGCGGCGGCCTGCACCAGCATCATGCGGGCGGCGGCGCCGCCCTTGCGCACGTAGTCGTGGCTCTCGCGGATGCCGCGGCTGCCGCCGGTGCTGAAGTTGCCCCACACCCGCTTGCGCGCCAGGCTCTGGCCCGGCGTGGGGTATTCGGTCGTGACCCGGGCCCAGTCGCATTCCAGCTCTTCGGCCACCATCTGCGCCAGGCCGGTCAGCGTGCCCTGGCCCATTTCGCTACGCGCGATGCGGATCACGACCTTCTCGTCGGGCTGCACCACGACCCAGGCGTTGACCTCGGGCGCTTCACCCTGCGCAGAGGCCGCGGTCGGGAAGCCGAAGACAAAGCCCCCGGCGGCGGCCGTGGCCGCGGCGCCGGTGCCGATGAACTGGCGGCGGTTGATCGAGGTGCTCATCGACGAAACCCTCGTGCGGGCGCTCATGCCACGCTCCTGACCACGTGCACGATGTCCAGGCCCGCGGTCTTGGTGACGCCGGCGGCTTCCTTGATCGCCGCACGCACCCGGTTGAAGGTGCCGCAACGGCAGATGTTGGTGATCGCTGCGTCGATGTCGGCGTCGGTCGGCTTGGGGTTCTTCTTGAGCAGGGCCGCGGCGGCCATGATCATGCCGCTCTGGCAGTAGCCGCACTGTGGCACGTCGTTTTTCACCCAGGCCTTCTGCAGCGGGTGGTCGCCCTTGGCAGACAAGCCCTCGATGGTGGTGATCTTCTGGCTGGGCTGCACCGCCGATACCGGCACGGCGCAACTGCGCACCGGCGCGCCGTCGATGTGGACCGTGCACGAACCGCACTGCGCCACACCGCAGCCGTACTTGGTGCCCGTGAGGCCGATATGTTCACGCAGCACCCACAGCAGGGGGGTGTCGGGCTCGGCGTTGTGCTCGCGCACGCGGCCGTTGACGTTCAATCGCGCCATGCAGCTGTCTCCTGGATGTGTGTGGGGCGGGGCGCATGATGATGCGTCGCCCGTTGCCATGCAGGCAGTCGGGTTTGTGCCCGTTCAGTGCAGCCGGTCGCGGCCTTCGCGCTTGCTGTTGAAGGCGTCGGGGCGGTAGACGTTGCCCTCGCGGTCGACCTTGGGCTTGGCGCGACGCGCACGTTCGATGGCCTCAGTGGCCTCGCGACGGGCCCGCAGGGCCTGTGCCGGGCTGCGCAGGCGGTGCAGCAGCGCGTGCCAGGTGCGCAGCGCGCGGCCCTGCCAGCGCTGGCGCCGCACCGGGCCGGCCGCCATGCCCGCCCACACGAGGCCGCATGCCACCAAGCCCATCACCGCCCACCACTTGTCGCCCATGGCCGTCAATCTACGCCTGAAGTGCGCCAGTCGCTGTAAATACTTCGCGCCCGGTGGCATGGCAGCATCGCCGTCCATGCAAACCCGGATCTTGCGCTGGGCGTGGTGTGTGCTGGCGGCCGTGCTGGCTGGGCTGGTGCGGGCTGGGCCAGCGCTGGCGTCGACGGGCACCGTCGATGTGTTGATCGACCTGCGCGCCGAGATCGCCGCCGGCCGCTTCGACCCGCTGCACGACGCCGTGGGCCTGCGCGGCGGGGGCGCGCCGCTGTCGTGGCAGCGCAGTGCAACGGCGCAGCGTGATGCCGCGGGCGCAGCCGGTCTGTGGCGTGTGCGCCTGCAGTTCGACGCCGTGCCCGCAGTGGGCCGTGAGCTGGCCTACAAGTTCAAGATCGAACGGCCCGGCCGCCCCGACGAAGGCTGGGAGCCCGGCCCCAACCAAAGCCTGCTGCTGCGCCCCGGCGCGCAGACCCTGGCGCGCGCCTTCGGCAGTGCCGCCGCCGCGGTGCTGCCGCGGCGCAGCGGCCGCATCGAGCGCCTCGCGCCGCAGCCTTCGGCGCATGTCAACCCCCGCGAGGTGCAGGTCTGGCTGCCGCCGGGCTACGCGGCCGCGACGGCGCGGCGCTACCCGGTGCTCTACCTGCACGACGGTCAGAACGTCTTCGACGCCGTGGCTGCGGGCGCCGAGTGGCAGGTCGACGAAACCGCGCAGCGCTTGGTGGAGGTGGGCGCGGTGGCGCCCTTCATCGTCGTCGCGGTGGCCAGCAGCCGCGAGCGCCTGCACGACTACGCACCGTGGCCCGACACGCGCCAGCCCGTCACACGCCAGCCCGACACGCACCAGCCCGACACGCACCCGCACGGCGCGGCCTTGGCGCAGGCGCCGCAAGGCGGTGGCGCGGCCGCCTACGCTCGTTACCTGGTGCACGAGCTCAAGCCCTACATCGACGCCCATTACCGCACCGAGCCCGGTCGTGAAAGCACGGCGGTGGGCGGTTCTTCGATCGGCGGCCTGGTGTCGATGTGGCTGTTGCTGGCGCATGGCGAGGTCTTCGGCGCCGGGCTCGTGGTGTCGCCGGCGGTGTGGTGGGCGGGCGAAGCCATCGTCGTCCAGGTGGCCGCGGCGCCTGCCGGCACGCCGCTGCCGCGCGTCTGGCTCGACGTCGGCACGGACGAGGGCCGGGGCACGGTCGACGCCGCCCGTCGCCTGCGTGCCGCCTTGCAGGCGCGCGGCTGGGCGCCTGCCTACCGGGAAGAGCCCGGAGCTGGCCACGACGAGGCGGCGTGGGCGGCGCGCGTCGAACCGATGCTGCGTTTCCTGTACGGCCGCCCCGCACGCTGAGAGCGGAGCGGCTCGGCGCGTGCCGACCACCGCCACCACGACCGGCGGAGCCCGGCTCAGGACAAGGCCTGAACCCGGCGCCGCGCCGTGCCACCGCTGGCCGGCGCTTCGGCCGCGGCGATGCCGTCCGTGCCCAGGCTGTGCCGCAGCAGTTCGGCCAGCAGCGCGCTGGCCTGCACGAGCAGGGGGCCCTGCGGCCGTTGCGCCGAGGTGGCGATCCACAGCGTGGTGGCCAGCGGCGTGGCGCGTGGTGGCCCGAAGACAGGTCGCGCGACGAAGTCGCCCTCGCGCCCACTGGCGCGCAGCGCGTTGCGCGAAAGCACGGCGTGCAGCGGGTGACGGCGCACGAGCTCCAGGATCGCCGGCACGCTTTCGATCTCGAGCGCCACGCTGTGGGCTTCAGGCCGGCCAGCGCCAGCACGGTTTCCAGCCGCATGCGGATGGCGTGTGGCCGGCTCGGGATGACGAGGCCATGCACCGCCACCTCGGCCAGCGTGGCAGAAGGGGGCGGGGCGGCGGCCTTCGCAGCGCGGCCCTTCGCGGTGCGCGCCGAGACGAGGAAGAGCTGCTCTTCGAGCACCGGCTGCAGATCGATGGCCGCCGCCGGGGTGGCGTTGTAGACCACGGCGCAGGCGATGCGGCCCTGCACCAGCCACTCCAGCGTGTAGGTCGCCGGCAGCCTGTGCTTTTCCACCGGCCCGAGCGGCGATTTTCTGCGCCGCCTGCTGCAGGAATGGGGCATCGCCGAAGCCGTCGCGGGCCGGCTCGTGCAGGCGCCCCCGGGTGTGCCGGCAGGCAGCCTGGTGGCCCGTGGCGACGTCGAGCTCGGCTTCCAGCAACTCGGCGAACTGCGGTCGCTGTCCGGCATCACCGTGCTGGGCACGCTGCCCGAGCCGGTGGCCTGCATCACCACTATTTCCGCCGGCCGGTGCGCCACCGGCACGCAGCCCGACGCCGTACGCGATCTGCTGCGCTTCTTCACCTCACCCGCCGCCGACGCCACCAAGCGCCGCCACGGCATGAGCCCGCACTGACCCTGGTCTGACCCCTTGACGACGGCACACCCATGATCATCGACATCCACGGCCACTACACCACCGCACCGAAAGCGCTGGAGAACTGGCGCAACGCCCAGATCGCCGGCATCCAGGACCTGGCCTCGATGCCCAAGGCCAGCGAGCTGAAGATCAGCGACGACGAGCTGCGCGAGAGCATCGAGACCAACCAGCTCAGGCTGATGAAGGCGCGCGGCAGCGACCTGACGGTCTTCAGCCCGCGCGCCAGCTTCATGGCCCACCACATCGGCGACTTCCAGGTCAGCGCCACCTGGCGCCATCTGCAACGAGCTCTGCTTCCGCGTCGGCCAGCTCTTTCCCGAGCACTTCGTGCCGGCGGCGATGCTGCCGCAGAGCCCGGGCGTCGACCCGGCGACCTGCATCCCTGAGCTGGTGAAGTGCATCGAGCAGTACGGCAACGTCGCCATCAACCTGGAGCCCGACCCTTCCGGCGGCCACTGGACCGGCCCACCGCTGACTGCCCGCCACGGGTACCCGGTCTACGAGAAGATGGTCGGGTACGACATCCCGGCGATGATCCACGTCAGCAGCAGCTGCAACGCCTGCTTCCACGCCACCGGCGCGCACTACATCAACGCCGACACGACGGCCTTCATGCAGTGCCTGCATGGCGGTCTGTTCAAGGACTTCCCGACGTTGCGCTCGTCATCCCGCACGGCGGCGGCGCCGTGCCCTACCACTGGGGGCGCTACCGCGGCCTGGCGCAGGAGCTGAAGAAGCCGCTGCTGGGCGAGCACCTGATGAACAACATCTTCTTCGACACCTGCGTCTACCACCAGCCCGGCATCGACCTGCTGACCAAGGTGATCCCGGTGCACAACATCCTCTTTGCCAGCGAGATGATCGGCGCCGTGCGTGGCATGTGGCGGCCGAGCAGATCCAGCTCGGCAAGACGCAGGAAATCGCACACCGCTACGGCATCCCGCACGTCAGCACCGACCTCGCCGAAAGCCTGGCGATCAAGGAAGTGGACGCGGTGCTGCTGTGCACGCCTACGCAACTGCACGCCGCCCAGGCCCTGGCCTGCCTGGACGCCGGCAAACACGTGATGGTGGAGATCCCGCTGTGCGACCGCCTCGCCGATGGGCAGGCCGTGGTGCGGCGCCAGCGCGAGACCGGGCGGGTGGCGATGTGTGGCCACACCCGCCGCTTCAACCCCAGCCACCAGTGGCTGCATCGCAAGATCACGGCGGCTGAATTCCACATCCAGCAGATGTACGTGCGGACCTGCTTCTTCCGCCGCACGAACATGAACGCGCTGGGCCAGCCGCGCAGCTGGACCGACCACCTGCCGTGGCACCACGCCGCGCACACCGTGGACCTGTTCGCCTGGCAGGTGGGCAGCCCGATCGTGAAGGCCAACGCGCTGCAGGGGCCGATCCATCCCACGCTGGGCATTGCGATGGACATGAGCCTGCAGCTGCAGGCGGCCAACGGCGCGATCTGCACGCTGAGCCTGTCCTTCAACAACGACGGCCCGCTGGGCAGCTTCTTCCGCTATATCGGCGACACCGGCACCTACCTCGCGCGCTACGACGACCTCTTCACCGGCAAGGAACAGAAGATCGACGTCTCCAAGGTCGACGTGTCGATGAACGGTATCAAACTGCAGGACCGCGAGTTCTTCGCCGCCATCCGTGAAGGCCGCGAACCGAACGCCAGCGTGGCGCAGGTCCTGCCCTGCTACGAGGTGCTGAACCAACTGGAGCAACAACTGCAATGAACACGCGCCGCATCGGCCCCTTCGAAGTCAGCCCCATCGGACTGGGCTGCATGAACCTCAGCCACGCCTACGGCACGCCGCCCGAAGCCGCTGCGGCCGAAACACTGCTTTTGTCTGCGCTGGACCAGGGGGTGACGCTCTTCGACACCGCCGCACTCTATGGCTTCGGCGCCAACGAGGCGCTGGTCGGTCGCGTGCTGAAGCCGCACCGCAGCCGCATCGTGCTGTGCAGCAAGGGCGGCATGACGGGCCAGCCCATCGGGCCCGGCGGCGCGCTGCAGCGCGTCATCGACGGCCGCCCAGAGGCCATCCGCCGCGACTGCGAAGACAGCCTGCGCCGGCTCGGCACCGAGGTCATCGATCTGTACTACCTGCACCGCTGGGACAAGCAGGTGCCGGTCGCCGACAGCGTGGGCGCGATGTCACGCCTGGTGGATGCGGGCAAGGTGCGGGCGCTGGGCCTGAGCGAAGTTTCCGCCGCCACGCTGCGCCAGGCCCACGCCGTGCACCCCATCGCCGCCGTGCAGACCGAGTACTCGCTGTGGACGCGCAACCCCGAAATCGCCGTGCTGGCCGCCTGCCGCGAGATCGGCGCGGCCTTCGTGGCCTTCAGTCCGGTGGCGCGCTCCTTCCTGGCCGGCGCCTTGCCCGACTTGGCCGCGCTGCAAGCCCTGCAGGCCAAGGACATTCGCCGCAGCATGCCGCGCTTCGAGCCCACGCACCACGCCGCCAACCTGGCGCTGCTGGCGCCTTTCACGGCGCTGGCGCACGAGGCCGGCTGCGGCCTGGCCCAGCTGGCCCTGGCGTGGCTGCTGGCGCGGGGCGGGAACGTCATTCCCATCCCCGGCACCACGAGCCTGGAGCACTTGCGCGAGAACCTGGGCGCCGCCGCCGTCACGCTGCCGCCGGCGTTGATGGCGAAGCTGGACGCGCTGTTCGACCCGGCCCGCGTTGCGGGTGGCCGCTACAGCGTGCAGAGCCAGTCCGAGGTCGACACCGAGCAGTTTTCGGCCGGCTGAGGGGTAGAAGGCGCCATCGGCACGACCGCCGCCGCCGCCTCTCTCTGGCGGCCGCATCCGGTGTGCAGCGCGTGACGTTGAACCTCAGGCCTGCGGGGCATGGGCCGACGCAGCGCGCCGGCGTAACCCGGCCAAGCCCAGCAGCGCCAGCGCCACGAGCGCCAGGCTGCCCGGCTCGGGAATGCTGTTACTGAACCCGAGCTGCACGCTCGCCACCCGCTGCAGCAGCCAGGCATCGCGGCTTGAGAGGCCGAGATCGCGCGCCGCAATCTCGCCGGCACCGAACATCGCCGGGTCCAGGCCCGTGATCGAGCCGAACGAGGTCAGCGCGCTCAGGTAGGAGCCGGCCACGCTGGCATGGGTGCCATCGTTGAACCAGAGATCGATCAGCTCGTCGGTCAATGCATCGGCTGCGTACATGTTGCGCGTGGCCAATCCGGCTTGCACGGCGGTCATGAAGGCCTGCCCCACGGGAATGATGCCCGTGATGCCACCCGAGCCGTCCGCGCCCGCGAACGCGGCGACGTTTGACATGCCGGTACTCATCTCGGTGGTCATCGCCTCGAGCGTGCTGAAGTAGCTCGGCGCCGGCGCCCCGGAATACGTGGCATTCCCGGTGCGCGGGTCGATGGTGGTGGCGCCAGGCGCGTTGATCAGGTTCGGTCGGGCCCAGGTCTGCTGCAGGTAGATCTGGGTCGCCGCGCTGGCGTTCAGGTTCTGCGGGATCACGCGGTTATTGCTGTTGGTGCAGGAACTCTGCGTGCCGCCGGCCGCGACGCAATTGGCCGTGTTGCCATGAATGGCCTCGTACATGGCCCGCTCGGTGTAGTTCAGTGCCGCGCCCTGGTGCACCCAGTCCTCGATCCGATCGACGTAGGCCTGAATGGCCGGGTAGTTGGAACCCAGGGCCACACCGTTGACGGTCCGTGGCGCCAGGGCCTCATCGCTTTGCTCCTGCAACACCATCTTGTCCCAGCTCTGGCTGCTGATGTTGCTGCGCAGGTCCCAGTTGCTGTTGGCGGTGTTGAGGAAGTGGCCCCGCAGCGTGGCCGCGTTGCGGGTAGACAAGGCCACGTCGTAGTCCAGACCGGCCTGCACCGTGAGCTGCTTGAAGATGCCCGGTACACCGCCCCAGGTGACGGTCTGCGAGTGCGGCGAGTAGGAGTTGAACTCGTTGCCTGTGGCCGGGTTGATGGCGACCGCCCCGGTCACCGGGTCCACCGGGTAAGAGTTGGTACCTGTGAGATTGGTGAACGGCGCGCCGCTCGTGTTCGTGGTCAGCGGACCTTGCGGCCGGGTCAGGTCGCGCACGTTGGCGGCGTTGTAGGTCAGCACCGGGTCGAGGCGACCGAAGGTGTAGCTGTTGCCGACAAAGAGGATGGTCGTGGGCGCCGCGCTGGCCGGCAGCGCAGCAGTGAGGGCGAGGGCCAGGCTGGCGAGTCGTTTCATGGGTCTTGTCTCCGAGCGTTGTTGTTGGGTCCGAGAACGGGTCAAGGCTGCAAGCGGGGCCGCGGCGCGATGCGGCTGTCGATCGCGGGCACGACGTGGTCAGGCCGGAAGCGGCAATCGGCGCTCCAGCGTGCGCGCTGGGCCTCGCAGCTTTCGGCCACGCTGCGTGGTGTCGGCTTGCGGCCGGTTTCCACCCATTCGATCAGCGCGTCGAAGAGCGGCGGATAGACCGCGTGGCTCATGTAGCTGTGGTCGCGGAAGTCGGCGAAGGTCTGCACCAGACGGTCGCCGCCGCCGGCGGCCTGCACCGTCTGCCGGAACAGGTCTTCCAGTTCGACGAATGCCGTCGGGTCGTTGATGGCGTGCGCCGTCAGCACCGGCACGGGGATGCGTCCGCTTTGTGCGGTGTCTTCGGCGAAGGCACGCGTGGCCTGTGGGTCGGCGGCAAAGCGTGCAACGCCGGCATTCAGCGCCGTGTCGTCAGCCGAGCCGCGGTAGACCGCGCCGTCATTGCTGAACACGCCGCGCCCGCCAGTGCGGCGGGCGGAGATGTCCTGGAAGTGGAAAGTGGCCAAGTTCAGATGCGCAAGCACGCTGGTTTCCGGGATGCGGATCACGTCGACGACGGTCTTCAGGCGAGCAGCCTGCTCGGGCGTTCGCTCGGCCGCCGGGCTGCCGATGCCCAGGCACTCGCGCGCACGCGCGGCGAGGTCGGCGCGTGTCAGGGTCGAGCCGGCGGGCAGCCCCATCCACAGGGGGTACTGCGGCTCGTCTGCACGCGGATGGTTACGGCACAGATACTGGTACACGGCGCGCAGGTCGGCCCTGAACTCGTAGGCGGGCGAGCCGCCGCCCAGCACGCCGGCGGTCAGCAGGACGGCATCGTAGGGACGGCCTTCGGCATAAGTTTCGGCTGCTTTTGCGGCGCACCGGCGCCCCAGCTCTGGCCGTGCAGGATCGTGCGGCGAGGCTTGGCCACGTGCTGCACGAAGATGCGCCGCACGCGCTCGGTGTCGGCCGCGGCGGCACGCACGGCCACGCCGGGTTGTGCGAACACCGATCCGGCCCAGGCATAGCCGGCGCGCACGGTGATGGCCCAGCGCACCAGATCTTCTTCGCCGCGGGCCATGGTTGGTGTGCAGCAGCGGCCCGCCGTGGGCATGGACGACGAGGTGGCCGTTCCATTCCTTGGGCATGGCGATCAGGTAGAACGAGCCCGCCGAGTCCTGGCCGCCGAGGCAGCGTGTGCCTTCCGGCAGGCCGGTCGGGCAGGGGCGGGCTGTGGGCGCGGCTTCGTTGGCAGCGAACGACGTGAACGGGGACGGCGCCGCGGGCCGGGGCGCCGGGCTCTGGGCGCAACCGCTCAGCGCGAGTGCGAGCGCCAGACAGAGCGCGGGTGCGGGCAGCATCGAGGGGGCGTTGGTGGGTGTCATCGGCAGACCTCGGATTCAGCTGCCGGGACAAGAGCAGCGGCGGGCAACACGATGGCACACGCCGCCGGCGGTCCGTATTCGTAGTCGCCGCAGGTCAGGGTTCCCCGAGCCCCCGACATGAGGGGCGACCCCGGACGCAGTCACCGCGCAGGCGATGCCCGCGACGCGTCAAACCGAGCGCGTGGCCGTGGCCGCGGCCGTGGCCTGGGCCGCAACGGCGGCTACTGCTCGGCGAAGGCCCGCTCGATGACGAAGTCGCCGGGCTTGGTGGTGTTGCCTTCCTTGAAGCCGCGCTCTTCCAGCAGGCGTTTCAGGTCGCGCAGCATGGCCGGGCTGCCGCAGATCATCACGCGGTCCGCCGCCGGGTCCAGCGGCGGCACCCCCAGGTCGACGAAAAGCTTGCCGTTCTCGATCAGCTCGGTCATGCGCCCCATGTTGCGGTAGCTCTCGCGCGTGACGGTGGGGTAGTAGCGCAGCTTGTCGGTCACCAGTTCGCCCAGGAACTCGTGTTTCGGCAGGTGCTCCATCAGCATGTCGTGGTAGGCCAGCTCGTCCTTGATGCGCACGCCGTGCACCAGGACGACCTGCTCGAACTTCTCGTAGGTCTCGGGGTCGCGCACGATGCTCATGAAAGGCGCCAGACCCGTGCCCGTGCCCAGCAGGTACAGGCGCTTGCCCGGCAGCAGGTAGTCGATGAGCAGCGTGCCGGTGGGTTTCTTGCCGACGATGACGGTGTCGCCGACCTGGATGTGCTGCAGCCGGCTCGTCAGCGGGCCGTCGGGCACCTTGATGCTCAGGAACTCGAGGTGTTCTTCGTAGTTCGCGCTGACGATGCTGTAGGCGCGCAGCAGCGGCTTGCCGTTGACGCGCAGGCCGATCATCGTGAAGTGCCCGTTCGAGAAGCGCAGCGTCGGGTCGCGCGTGGTCGTGAAGCTGAAGAGGCGGTCGGTCCAGTGGTGAACGCTCAGCACGCGTTCTTCGAGGAAGGCACTCATGGCGGGTGGTGATGAACTTCGAAAGCCGCGAGTGTAAGGACGGGGCACTGCGTCTTCGCTGACACAGCACAAGGCCTTGCGGACAGCAGCGAACGAGCCGGACGTGGCGAGTGACCGCTGGCACGGCGCGCGGCATGCCCACGCCCACCGCCACCGCGCCGCGCCAGGGCCGGCCTTGCGCCAGAATTCGCGGCCCGCCATCGCGTCAACCCGAGACCCACACCGTGAGTACGCCCGAACAAGACTTGGCCGCCTGGGTCGGCCGCAGCGAGACCGTGCACGACACCATCGGCGCGACGCCCGTGGCCGCGCTGGCGGCCACGCTCGACCATCCGGCGGCGCCCATGCCCGCCGGCACGCCGCTGCCACCGCTGTGGCACTGGCTCTACTTTCTGCCGCTGCACCGTCAAAGCGAGATCGGCCCCGACGGTCATGCCCGGCGCGGCGGCTTCCTGCCGCCGGTGCCGCTGCCGCGGCGCATGTGGGCAGGCAGCCAGTTCGAGTTCCACGCGCCGGTGCGCGTGGGCGACGTGGTGGCGCGCAAGAGCACCATCGTCGACGTGACGCAGAAGGCAGGCCGCACCGGCAAGCTGGTGTTCGTAAAGGTCAGGCACGAGCTGTTCGGCAACGGCGCCGAGAGCCCCGCGCTGAGCGAGTTCCACGACATCGTCTACCGCGAAGCGCGCCAGCCCGGCGACGTGGAACCGCCGCCGCAGCCGGCGCCCACCGGCGCGGCGTGGCAGCGCGAGATCCTGCCCGACGACGTGCTGCTGTTCCGCTACAGCGCGCTCACCTTCAACGGCCACCGCATCCACTACGACCGCAAGTACGTCACCGAGGTCGAGGGTTATCCGGGCCTCGTTGTGCACGGCCCACTGATCGCCACGCTGCTGATGGACGTGCTGCGCCGCCACGCGCCAGAGGCCGAGGTTGCCGCCTTCCGCTTCAAGGCCGTTCGGCCTACCTTCGACGGGCGGCCGATGCGCGTCAACGGCCAGCGAGACGGCGCCACCGTCAAGCTGTGGGCGCAGGACCACGATGGCTGGCTGACGATGGACGCCGTGGCGACCTTGAAAGCATGAGATGAGCTCTGCGTCTGCTTGCGGCTCGATGCGTCCGCAACGGGCCGCAAGCCGCCACCGATCGCCGTCGCCAGCCAGGTCCCGGGCCCGAAGTATCGAATTGGAATCACTGACATGCAGCCCCTGAAAGGCCTCACGGTCGTCACCCTCGAACATGCCATCGCGGCGCCGTTTGCCACGCGCCAGCTGGCCGACCTGGGGGCGCGTGTCATCAAGATCGAACGCCCGGGCGTCGGCGACTTTGCGCGGGGCTACGACCAGCGCGTGCGCGGCCTGGCCTCGCACTTCGTCTGGACCAACCGCAGCAAGGAAAGCCTGACGCTCGACGTCAAGCACCCGCAGGCAGCGGCGCTGCTGCTGAAGCTGATCACCGAGAAGGCCGACGTGGTGGTGCAGAACCTGGCACCCGGCGCCGCTGCGCGGTTGGGCGTTTCGCACGAGGCGCTGAAGGCCGCGCGCCCCGACCTCGTCGTCTGCGACATCTCGGGCTATGGCGACGACCCGCATGCCCCTGGGCCCTACCGCGACAAGAAGGCCTACGACCTGCTGATCCAGAGCGAGAGCGGCTTCGTCAGCATCACCGGCACGCCCGACGAGCCGAGCAAGGCGGGGCTGTCCATCGCCGACATCGCCGCCGGCATGTACGCCTACAGCAACATCCTGGCCGCGCTGCTGCAGCGGCAGATCGACGGCCAGGGCCGCCGCATCGATATCAGCATGCTCGAGGCGATGGGCGAGTGGATGGGTTATCCGATGTACTACGCGATGGACGGCGCACCGCCGCCGCCGCGCGCCGGCGCCGCGCACGCCACCATCTACCCTTACGGGCCCTTTCCTTGTGGCGACGGCAAGACGGTGATGCTGGGCCTGCAGAACGAACGGGAGTGGCGGCAGTTCTGCGACAAGGTGCTGCTGCAGCCGGCGCTGGCCGGCGACGAACGCTTCACCGGCAACGCCAAGCGTGTGGCGGCGCGCGACGCGCTGCGCCAGCTCATCGTCGACGCCTTCTCCGCACTCACCGCGGTGCAGGTGACACAGCGCCTCGAAGACGCGCAGATCGCCAATGCCGAGCTGCGCGACATGGCCGGCCTGTGGGCGCACGAGCAGCTGGCCGCCCGCGGCCGCTGGCGCGAGGTGGACACCCCCGCCGGCCCGGTGCCTGCGCTGCTGCCGCCCGGCAGCTGGGGCCCGGGCAGCGGCGGCGAACCGCGCCTGGACGCCGTGCCGGCGCTGGGCCAGCACACCGACGCCATCCTCGCCGAGCTCGGTGTGGACGCTGCGGGCATCGCCGCGCTGCGGGCCGCACAGGCGGTCTGAACATGAAGCGCCTTCCACGCAGCTACCTCTTCGTGCCGGGCGACCGGCCCGAGCGTTTTGCCAAGGCACTGGCCAGTGGCGCCGATGCCGTGGTCGTCGACCTCGAGGACGCCGTGGCGTCCACGGCCAAGGGCGCGGCGCGCGCCGCGGTGGCGCAATGGCTGGCGGCCGAGGTGGAACACGAACGTGTGGTGGTTCGCATCAACGACGAGAGCACACCCTGGTTCGCTGCCGACGTGGCGATGCTGGCCGCCACGCGCGCCGCCACGGTGATGCTGCCCAAGGCCGAGCGTGTGCTGTCGCTGGCCGACCTGCGCGCCGCCTGCCCGGGCATCACGCTGCTGCCGCTGGTGGAGACCGCGCGCGGCATGCTGGCCGCGCAGGCCCTGGCCGAGGCGCCGGGCGTGCAGCGACTGGTCTTCGGCACCATCGACTACACGCTCGATCTCGACCTCGGCGACGACCCGACGGTGCTGGACCCGGGCCACGCCCACCTGGCGCTGGTCTCGCGTGCGGCCGGCATCGCCGCGCCGGTGGCCGGTGTCACCACCGCCATCGGCGACGAGGTGCAACTGCTGGCCGACCTGGCGCGTGCGCGCCAGCACGGCTTCGGTGCCAAGCTGTGCATCCATCCGCTGCAGGTGGCCACCGTGCACGACGCGCTGGCGCCCAGCGCCGCCGAGCTGGCGTGGGCCGTGCGTGTGCTGCAGGCCGCGGCCGCGGCGCAGGCGGCCGGGCAGGGCGCCGTGCAGCTGGACGGCCGCATGATCGACAGACCCGTCGTCGAGCGTGCGCGCCGCACCGTCGAGCGCGCCGGCTGAGTACCCCAATCCAAAACCAGAGGCAAACCGCATGGCTTCCACGATCATCGACTCCGTCATCTTCCAGGGCATCTTCAGCAGCGACGCGATGCGCCACGTGTGGAGCGACGAAAACCGCACCGCCAAGTACATCGACGTCGAACGTGCGCTGGCCCGCGTGCAGGCGCGGCTGGGCTTGATCCCGCAGGAGGCGGCCGACGAGATCGTCAGCCACTGCGAGCTGGCGCAGATCGACATGGTGCGGCTGCGCCAGCAGACCGAACGCATCGGCTACCCCATCCTCGGCGTGGTGACGCAGATCAACCAGCTCTGCCGCGACAAGCTGGGTGAATTTGTGCACTGGGGCGCCACCACGCAGGACATCACCGACACCGCCACCGTGCTGCAGATCCGCGAGGCGCTGTGCATCGTCGACGACGAACTCGCCGCTATCGCGCTGGCGCTGGCCAAGCTGGCGAAGGAGCACCGCCTGACGCCGGTGATCGGCCGCAGCAACCTGCAGCAGGCCATTCCCGTGACCTTCGGCTACAAGATGGCCGGCATCCTGAGCGCGGTGCTGCGCCACCGCGAGCGCATCGCGCAGCTGCGTGAAAGGGTGCTGGTGGGTGAATTCGCCGGTGCCGCCGGCACGCTGGCATCGCTCGAAACCGGGGCCATGGAAACCCAGGCCGGCCTGTGCGCCGAACTGGGGCTGAAGCAGCCGGTGATTGCCTGGCACACCATCCGCGACAACATCGCCGAAGTGGGCGCAGTGCTGGGGCTGATCGGCGGCACGCTGGGCAAGGTCAGCATGGACGTCAAGCTGATGATGCAGACCGAAGTGGCCGAGGTCTTCGAGCCCTACCACCACGGCCGCGGCAGCAGCAGCACGATGCCGCAGAAGCGCAACCCGATCGCCAGCTGCTACATCCACGGCGCCATCAGCGTCGTGCGCCAGCACGCCGCGGCGCTGATGGACGCGATGGTGGCCGACCACGAGCGCAGCACCGGCCCCTGGCAGATCGAATGGATCGTGCTGCCCGAGGCTTTCTGCCTGATGGCCGGCGCGCTGAAGCAGACCCGCGCCGTGCTCGAAGGCCTGGAGGTCGACCCCGTGGCGATGCGCCGCAACATCGACATGACCCACGGCCTGGTGATGAGCGAAGCCGTGATGATGGGCCTGGGCCGCTACATCGGCCGCGAATACGCACACGACCTGGTCTACGACATCTGCCGCGAAGCGGCCCGCCAGCAGCGGCCGCTGATCGACCTGCTGTGCAAAAACGCCGAGATCATGAAACACGTGAACCGCGAACAGCTGGCGGCGATGTGCGACCCGGTGAACTACTTGGGGCAGAGCGGTGTGATGGTCGACCGCGTGCTGGCGCAAATGGCCGGTTGAGCGGCCGACCGCTTCGCCGCGTGGTACGCGAGCGCACAGACCGCCCCCGCGCCTCTGGTTAGTGTTGCCGTCGGGGTGGTGCTTCAACGCAGCACCCCGTCCGATCAACCTACCAGGACAGATCATGAACAAGGACCAAGTCAAGGGCGCAGTCAAGGAAGCGGCAGGCAAGGTGCAGGCCGAGGTCGGCAAGCTCGTCGGCAACACCGATCAGCACGTGAAGGGCCACATTCTCGAGACCAAGGGCAAGACGCAGCGCGTCGTCGGTGACGCCAAGCAGTTGGTGAAAGACGTCACGCACAAGCCTTGAACTGCCCTCGATGACCTTTGTCGCCGCGCCCGATGGCGGTGGCGGGACTGCGGGATGCGCAGCGTTCGATGAACACGTTCGCCAGGCTCCCCTGTCCGACGACACCCACGCCGACCACCCGGCCAGGCCGTGGCTTGCCCGTTACCCTGCGGGCATCGCCGCCGAAATCGACACCGCCACCTACGCCTCGTTGAAGGACATGCTCGCGGTGGCCTGTGCGCGTTACGGCGAGCGGCCGGCCTTCGAGTCGATGGGCACGGTGCTCAGCTTCCGCCAACTCGACGAGGCCAGTTGCGCCTTCGCCGCCTGGCTGCAGCAGGTGGCACGGCTGAAGCCCGGCGAGCGCGTCGCGTTGGCGCTGCCCAACCTGCTGCAGTATCCGGTGGCGCTGTTCGGCGTGCTGCGCGCCGGCGGGGTGGTGGTCAACCTCAACCCGCAGTACACGCCGCGCGAATTCGAGCACCAGCTGAAGGACTCGGGCGCGCTGGCCATCGTCGTGCTCGAGAACTTTGCGCACACCCTGGCCCAGGTTATCGGTGCCACCGCGGTGCGCACGGTCGTCACCACACAGGTGGGCGACCTGCTGCCGGCGCCCCGGCGCTGGCTCTTCAATGCCGTGGTCAAGCATGTCAAGCGCATGGTGCCGCCGTTCGAACTGCCGCAGGCCCTGCCGTTCAGGCGCGTGCTGAGCGAGGGCCGCGGCGAGCGCCTGGACGACGTGCCGCTGGCGCACGCCGACCTGGCCTTCCTGCAGTACACCGGTGGCACCACCGGCGCCGCGCGTGGCGCCATGCTCAGCCACGGCAACATGGTGGCCAACGTGCTGCAGGTGGCGGCCTGGCTCGGCCGCGACATGGCCGACGGTGCCGAGACGCTGGCCATTCCGCTGCCGCTGTTCCACGTCTTCGCGCTGACGGGCGCGCTGTCCTTCTTCAGCAAGGGGGCGCAGGCGGTGCTGATCGCGAACCCGCGCGACCTGCCGGCAATGATGACGACGCTGGCGCGCACGCGCCCGACGGCGATCATCGGCGTCAACACGCTGTTCCGCGCGCTGCTCGACGCGCCCGGGTTCGACAGGCTCGACCGTGGCCGCCTGAAACTCGCCGTAGCCGGCGGCATGGCGGTGCAGCAGGTGGTGGCGGCACGCTGGAAGGCGGCCACCGGCGTGCCGCTGGTGGAAGGCTACGGCATGACCGAGAGCGCGCCGGTGGCGATCGCCAACCCGGTGGACATCGGTGAATGGAGCGGGCAGATCGGCCTGCCGGTGCCCAGCACCGAGGCGGCGGTCCTCGACGAACTCGGCCGGCCCCTGGCCGCGGGCGAACACGGCGAGATCGGCCTGCGCGGGCCGCAGGTCATGCGCGGCTACTGGCAGCGCCCGGAAGAGACTGCGGCGGCCTTCACCGCCGACGGCTGGCTGCGCACCGGCGACATGGGCGTGATGGACGCGCAGGGGCGCTTTCGCCTCACCGACCGCAAGAAGGACATGATCGTCGTCTCGGGCTTCAAGGTCTTTCCCAACGAGATCGAGGACGTGCTGACGCTGCACCCCGGCGTGCTCGAGGCGGCCGCCATCGGGGTGCCCGACGAACGCTCGGGCGAGGCCGTGAAGGTGGTGGTGGTGCGCCGCGACCCCGCGCTCGGGCAGGACGAGTTGCTGGCGTTCTGCCGGCAGCACCTCACTGGCTACAAGGTGCCGCGCTTCGTCGAATTCCGCAGCCAGGCGTTGCCGAAGTCGACGGTGGGCAAGATCCTGCGGCGCTCGCTGCGCGACGGCGCCGAGGTCGCGCCGCCTGCCGCGTCGGCCGGCGGCGCTGCGGCCGAGGGCGGCCCGGAGCACACGCCATGACGCCCGCCGCCGCCGTGTTGCCGCCCCGCCTCGTCACGCTGCATGACGGCCGGCAGGTCACGCTGCGCCCGGTCGAGGCCGGCGACGAGGCGGCCATCGTGAAGGCTTTCGAGCGCCTGTCGGCCGCGTCGCGCTACACGCGCTTCGGGGTCCACAAGAAGGGCATCAACGCCGCCGCCCTCGAACACGGCTTGCACCCCGTGCCGGGGCAGGCCTTCGTGTTCGTGGCCACGGTGCCGGCCGGCCTCGGCTTCGACATTGTTGGCGCCGCGCAGTACGTGCCGGCCAAGGCCGGCGAGCCCGGCGCCTGCGAGTTCGCGATCACGGTGGCCGAGGACTGGCGCGGCAGCGGCCTTGCGCCGCAGTTGCTGGCCCGCCTGGTGCGCCGCGCCCGGCGCGACGGCTACGGCACGATGGAAGGGCTGGTGATTGCCGTCAACCGCCCGATGCTCGCGCTGGCGCGCCGGCTGCGGTTCAAGGTGGAGGCGGTGCCGACCGACGGCACCGTGATGCGCATCGAACGCGCGCTGTGGCGGGCTGCGCGCCCGCAGGCCCGATGCACGGCACCCGGGGCCGCCGCGCCATGAACGGCCCGGGCGGCCTGCTGCGCCTCGGCCGCGCTGCCGTGCGCTGCAGGCGCGCTGGCCGGCTGCAGCCGGCATGCTGCCAGCGGTGACCAGCGACACCAGCGACACCAGCACTTCATTCACCACCTTCGCGCAGGCGCAGCAGGCGTTTCGAACGCATCGAACCGTTACAGACCCCGTCCCTATGAGCCAGCGAGGACGCGATGATGCCCGCACACCCACAAGCTTTTCCACTTCACGAACGCCATCCGGCCGCGACACCGCGGCGCCCCTGCGCGCCGAAGGCCCTGCTACCCTGGAACCGCCTGCTGGCCTGCCTGCCTGAAGCCGTCTGGCAGCGCTGGCAGCCGCACCTGGTGGCGGTCGAGCTGGCGCTGGGCGAGGTGCTGTGCGAACCTGGCGGCCGCCTCACGCACGTGGTCTTCCCGACGACGGCCATCATCGCCCAAAACTACCTGACCGAGGAGGGTCACTCCGCCGGCACCAGCATCATCGGCAACGAGGGCATGGTCGGCAACTGGCTGGTCCTGGGTGGCGCCAGCACGCCGGCGCAGGTTGTCGTGCTGTGTGTCGGCAGCGCCTGGCGCATGCGTGCCGGCACGCTGACGGATGAATTCGAGCATTCGCCGGCGGTCATGCACCTGCTGCTGCGCTTCACGCAGGCGCTGATGATGCAGACGGGCCAGACGGCCGTGTGCAACCGCCATCACACGCTGGAACAGCAACTCTGCGGCTGGCTGCTGCGCAACCTGGACCGCCTGACTTCGAACGAGGTCGTGATGGCGCACGAGCTCATCGCCAGCATGCTCGGCGTGCGCCGCGAAGGGGTCACCGAGGCGGCGGGGCACCTGCACAAGGCTGGGCTGATCGACTACCACCGCGGCCACATCGAGGTGCTGGACCGCCACGGGCTCGAGCGGCGCGCATGCGAGTGTTACGGCGTTGTCAGGCACGAGTACGAGCGCCTGCTGCCTGAAGCGGTGGCCTGCTGACCCGCGGTCTTCCACGGCGGCGTGGCATGCTCGGCGCTTTCGCGCCCATCATGCCGACCGAAACCCTGCTTACCCTGTTGCCCAATGGCCTGCGCGCCATCACGCTGCCCATGCCCTGGCGCCAGACCGTGAGTCTCAGCGTCTTCATCCGCACCGGCAGCCAGCACGAGCCGCGGCGGCTCAACGGCATCAGCCATGTCGTCGAGCACATGGCCTTCAAGGGCACACACAGCCGCGACTGCCAGCGCATCAACCTCGACGCCGAGCGTCTGGGCGCCGAGGTCAACGCGCACACCGACAAGGACCACACCGCCTTCCACATCGACGGCCTGGCGCGCGACCTGGGTGTGTTTGTCGGCATGCTGGCCGACATCGTGCTGAACAGCACCTTTCCGCCCGACGAACTGGAGCGTGAGCGCCAGGTCATCCTGCACGAGTTCACCGAGTTCGAGGAAGACCCCTCGGCGATGGCTTTCCAGCTCTTCGACCGCGCCTGCTACGGCCAGCACCCGGCCGGCCAGCCGGTGATCGGCAACCGTGCCAACCTCAAGCGTTTCACGCGTGAAGACCTGCTGGGTTACGTGGCGCAGCAGTACAGCGCGGGCAACGTGGTGGTGGCCGCGGCGGGCGGTTTCGACCCGGCGCAGTTCCTGCGTGACGTGCAGACGCACTTCGGCGACATGCCACGCGGCAGCGACAACGGCGTGCCCGCACCGCCCTGGCTGGGCGGCATGAAGCTGCGCCGCATGACCGGCAGTGCGCAGTGCCACGCCGTGCTGGGCTTCGAGATGCCCGCGCTGCACGACGATGCCCACCTGGCCTACGTGATGGCCGCGGCCTTGTTTGGCGAGGGCATGAGCTCGCCGCTGCTTGACGAGATCCGCGAACGCCGCGGCCTGGCGTATTACGCCGCCTGTTCGGCCGACGTGCTGCCGCTGACCGGGCAGTTCGTGATCGAAGCCGCCACCGCGCCCGAGCACGCAGAGCAGTTTTTCGTCGAGGTGGCGCGGCTGCTGCACGCGCAGGCGGCGGGTGTCGACGCGGTGGGTTTCGAACGTGCACGCAACCAGCTTACGGTGCGCGCGCTGCGGGCGCTGGAGCAGCCGTCGCGGCGGCTGGAGACCGCGGTGCAGGAGGTCTACACCTTCGGCGCGCCGCGCGACAGCACCGCCACGCTGGCCCGCCTGCAGGCGGTGACGCCGCCGCAGGTGCAGGCGGCCTTCGAACGCATGCTGGCCAGCCCGGCCGCGGTGGCGCTGGCCGGCACCGTGCCGGCACGCGCGCGCACACGTGCCGCCGAGCTGTTCGCAATCAGCACGGCGGGCGACGCCGACTGAGCGCGCCAAGGACGGCGCGCCACGCCGCGCCAGCGCCGGGGGCGCACGCGACAATCCGCGCCATGGAATTCCGCCAGCTGCGCTACTTCGTCCGTGTCGTCGAACTCGGCAGCATGGGCCGCGCCGCCGCCGACCTGGGCGTCGTGACCTCGGCACTCAGCCAGCAGATCAGCCGCCTCGAAGGTGAGCTGTCGACACGGCTGCTGCAGCGCACCGCCGCCGGCGTGCTGCCCACCGAGGCCGGGCTGGCCTTCCTGCACCAGGCGCGGCTGGTGCTGCGCCATGCCGACGGTGCCGTCAAGGCGGCGCAGCAGGCGCGGCTGTCGGGCCAGGTCAGCGTCGGCCTGGCGCCCACCACGGGTTCGGTGCTCGGCGTGCCGCTGATGCAGGCCATGCGTGAGCGCTACCCCGAGGTGCGCCTGCACCTGGTGGAAGCGCTGTCGGGCCACCTGGCGCAGATGCTCAGCGCCCGCCAGCTCGACCTGGCCGTGGTTTTCAAGGCCGATGCCGCGCAGCGCTGGAGCGTGCTGCCGCTGCTGCACGAGAAGCTGTTCGTCGTCGCCGCGCCCACGCTGCCCGGGCTGCCGCCTGGCGCCACTTCGCGGCCGCTGCGGTTGTCGGCGCTGGCGCAGCTGCCGCTGATCCTGAACTCGGGCCCGCACGGCCTGCGCAGCACGCTCGACGCGGCCTTCGCCGCCGCCCGCGTGCAGCCGCGGGTGGTGATGGAGATCGATTCGCTGGCGATGCTGATGGATGCCGTGCGTGCCGGTCTGGGTGCCACGCTGCAGCCGGGTGCGGCCACGGCGCGGCTGGACGGCAGCCCGCTTGTCGTGCGCCAGGTGGCCGACGCCGCGGCCAGCCGCACCAACCTGCTGGTCAGCCTGTGCGACGACGAACTTTCGCCCGCCGGCCTGGCCGCGCGCGTGGTGCTGGCCGACGTGGCGCGCAGCCTGGTGGAGGCGGGCCGCTGGCCCGGCGCGCGTCTTCACGCGGCGTGAAGAGCCCTTCTGTCAGCCAGTGCTGCGTGAGGCTGCGAGCGGCATAGAGTGCGCGCTGCGCAGTGCCACCACGGCCTGCGTCACGAGGAGACCGCCATGACGCCTGCCAGCCCCCGCCGCCGTACCCTGCTTGCCGCGGCCGCACTGGCCAGCTTCGTGCTCTGTGGCCCCGCTGCCGCGCAGGCCTATCCCGGCAAACCCATCAAGCTGATCGCCGGTTCTGCGCCAGGCGGCGCGGTCGACATCATCGCGTGCCCTGTGGGCCAGCAAATCGCCAGCAGCCTGGGCCAGAGCGTGATCGTCGAGAACCGGCCCGGCGCCGGCACCAACATCGCGATGCGTGCGCTGATCGACAGCCCTGCCGACGGCCACATGCTGATGCTGACGGCCAACTCGATCGCGGCCAATCCGTCGCTCTACCAGCCCGCGCCGTTCGACCCGGCGCGCGACGTGACGCCGATCTCGCTGGTGGGCCGGGCGCCGTTGGTCATCGCCGCCAACGCGCAGACCGGGCCCGAGAGCCTCGCCCGGCTGATCTCGGTGTCGAAGGCCCAGCCGGCCTCGGTGACCTGCGGCAGCCCCGGCAACGGCGCCACGCCGCACCTGGCCATGGAGCTGTTCGCGCGCGCCGCCGCCATCCAGCTGACCCACGTGCCCTACAAGGGCGGCGCACCGGCAATCCACGACGTGCTGGCCGGCCATGTGCAGGCCGTCGCGGTGAACGCGCTGGAAGTGCAGCCGCACGTGAAGAGCGGCCGCCTGCGTGTGTTGGCCGTGCTCAGCCCCAGCCGCACCCCCATCTTCCCCGACACGCCGACCATCGCCGAGTCGGGTTTCCCGGGTTTCGAAGCCTCGGTCCGGTACGGCTTCATCGGCCCCGCCGGCCTGCCCGTGCCGGTGGTGGCGCAACTGCACGCGGCGGTCCAGATGGCCCTGGCCGTGCCCGAGGTGCGCGACAGCTTCGTCAACGCCGGCGGCGAGGTGCTGCCCGGCCCGACCGAGCGCCTGACCGCGCTCATCGCCAGCGAGCGCACACGCTGCGACGCGCTGATCCGCGAAGCCCGCATCGAGCCCGATTGACCCACCACACACCCGCCATGCACATCAACTTCACGCGCCGCCTGGCCCAGCAGGCGCCGCTGGCCCTGCTGGCGGCCAGCACGCTGCTGGCCGGCTGCGCCGCACCGGGCGTGGCGCCCGAGATCGTCAAGACCCTGGCCCCCACGGGCACGCTGCGTATAGGCGTCTGCCCCGGCAGCCCCACCTCGCTGGTGCGCGGCCCCGGCGCCGACGAGATGCGCGGGGTCACCGTCGACATCGGCCGTGAACTGGCGCGCCGGCCGGGTGTGCCTGTGGCCTACGTCGTGCTCGAGCGTGTGCCCGAAGTGGTGGAGGCGCTGAAGAGCGGCCGTGCCGACTTCACCAACACCAACGTCTCGCCGGCGCGCGCCATGGAGATCGACTTCACGCCCGCCGTCGTGGGCCTGGAAAGCGGCTACCTGGTGCCCGCGGGCTCCAGCCTGCGCAGCGTGGCCGATGTCGACCGTGCCGGTGTGCGCGTGGGCGTCACGCAGGGCAGCACCTCGCAGGGCGTGCTGACGCGTGAACTGAAGCAGGCCCAGGTGGTGGTGGCGCCCTCGGTCATCGCCGTCACCCAGATGCTGCGCGACGGCGGGCTGGAGCCCTATGCCACCAACAAGGGCATCCTGTTCGAGATGTCCGACAAGCTGCCGGGTTCGTGCGTGCTGGAAGGCCGCTTCGGCCCGGAGCAGTTGGCCATCGGCGTGCCCAGGGGCCGCGAAGACGCGGCGGTCTGGCTGAAGGCCTTTGCCGCCGACGTCGTGGAGCAGGGTCTGGTGCAGCAGGCGGCGGCTCGCGCCGGGCTGCGTGGCACCGTGGCCCCGGCCAAGCCCTGAAAGAGGCGGCATCGATGTGGGACGTGCTCGTCATCGGCGGCGGCAACGCCGCGCTCTGCGCCGCGCTGACGGCGCGCGAAGCCGGTGGCTCGGTGTTGATGCTGGAGGCCGCGCCGCGCGAATGGCGTGGTGGCAACAGCGTGCACACGCGCAACATCCGCTGCATGCACGACGCACCGCAGGACGTGCTGACGGAGGCCTACCCCGAAGAAGAATACTGGCAGGACCTGCTGAAGGTGACCGGCGGCAAGACCCGCGAGCCACTGACGCGCCTGGTGGTCCGCAGTTCGGCGAACTGCCGCGGCTGGATGCGCCAGCATGGCGTGCACTTCCAGCCGTCTTTGTCGGGCACGCTGCACCTCAGCCGCACGAACGCTTTTTTCATGGGCGGCGGCAAGGCGCTGGTGAATGCCTACTACCGCAGCGCCGAGCAACTGGGCGTGGAAGTGCGTTACGACACGCCGGTGGCGCGCATCGAACAGCAGCACGGCCACTTCGTCGCCGCGCACACACAGCAGGGCGAGCGCATTGCCGCCAAGGTGTGCGTGCTGGCCAGCGGCGGTTTCGAGAGCAACCGCGAATGGCTGCGCGAGGCCTGGGGCCAGAACGCGCGTGGTGAATGGCCAGCCGACCGCTTCGCCGTGCGCGGCACGCGTTACAACATGGGCGTGCTGCTGAAGGACCTGCTGGCGCAGGGCGCCGACCCGATCGGTGACGTCACCGCGGCGCACATGGTGGCCATCGACGCGCGCGCGCCGCTCTACGACGGCGGCATCGCCACGCGCGTGGACTGTGTCAGCCTGGGGCTCATGGTCAACCGCGACGGCCAGCGCTTCTACGACGAGGGCGAGGACTTCTGGCCCAAGCGTTACGCCATCTGGGGCCGTCTGGTGGCCCACCAGCCAGGGCAGGTGGGCCACTGCGTCATCGATGCCAAGGCCGTAGGGCGCTTCATGCCGCCGGTGTTCACGGGCGTGAAGGCCGACACGCTGCCCGAACTGGCGGCCCTGCTGGGCCTTGCCGGCGACAGCGCTGCCAACTTCCTGAAGACCGTGGCCGACTTCAACGCCGCCTGCCGCGTCGGCAGCTTCGACCACGCGGTGCTTGACGACTGCCACACCGAAGGCCTGACGCCCGCCAAGACGCATTGGGCGCGGCCCATCGACACGGCACCCTTCTACGGCTACACGCTCAAGCCGGGCGTGACCTTCACCTACCTCGGCTTGTGGGTCGACGAACACGCCACCGTGCATTTCGGCGGCCAGCCCAGCCCCAACCTCTTTGCTGCCGGCGAGATGATGGCGGGCAACGTGCTGGGCCAGGGCTACACCGCTGGCGTCGGCATGACCATCGGCACGGTGTTCGGCCGCATTGCCGGTGCCAGTGCCGCGAAGGCAGCCAAGGCGGCGCAGCCCGTCGCCGCCCCGACATCCCAAGGAGTTGAAATTGCAGGCGCTTGAGACCCTGGTGCAGGAAGCCAAAGCCCTGGCCGCCGGCGGCCCGCTGCCGCTGACTGCCGACGAGGCCGAGGTGGCGCGCCAGATGCAGATCTGCAACGCCTGCCGCTATTGCGAAGGCTTCTGCGCCGTGTTCCCGGCGATGACGCGGCGCCTGGAATTCGGCAAGACCGACATCCACTACCTGGCCAACCTCTGCCACAGCTGCGGTGCCTGCCTGCATGCCTGCCAGTACGCGCCGCCGCACGAGTTTGCCGTCAGCGTGCCCACGGCGATGGCCACGGTGCGCGCGCAGACCTACGCCGACTACGCCTGGCCGCCCGGCTTCGGGCGGCTCTACCAGCGCAACGGCCTGACGCTGTCGCTGGCGCTGGCCGGCGGGCTGTCGTTCTTCCTGGCGTTGGCGGTGGCGCTGAAGGGCTCGCTGGCCTCGCCGCCGGACGGCGGCAGCTTCTACAGCATCTTCCCGCACGGGCTGATGGTGAACCTGTTCGCGCCGGTTTTCCTCTTCGTGCTGCTCGCTTTAGGCATCGGTGTGGCGCGCTTCTGGCGCAGCGGCGCGCCCGGCCCGGCCACCACGCCGGCGGTGGCCGAGGCGGCGAAGAACGTGCTGACGCTGAAGTACCTGGACGGCGGTCACGGCCAGGGCTGCAACGAGGCCGACGACCGCTGGACGAAGGAGCGCCGCGCCGTGCACCACGCGGCCTTCTACGGCTTCATGCTGTGTTTTGCGTCGACCAGCGTTGCCACCGTCTACCACTACGTCTTCGGCTGGGAAGCCCCGTATGGCTGGACGAGCCTGCCCAAGCTGCTCGGTGGCAGCGGCGGCGTGCTGCTGGTGCTGGGCGCGGTGGGCCTGCTGCGCCTGCGCCTGAAGCGCCACCCACAGCATGTGGTGGCGGCGCAGAAGCCGATGGACCTGGGTTTCGTTGCCCTGCTGGGCCTGACGGGCGCCAGCGGGCTGGCCTTGGCGCTGGCGGCCGGGACAGCCGCCATGCCGCTGCTGCTGTGCCTCCATCTCGGCGCGGTGATGGCCTTCTTCGCCACCATGCCCTACGGCAAGTTTGCGCACGGCGTCTACCGCAGCGCCGCGCTGCTGAAGTGGTCCATCGAACGCCGTCTGCCCACGCGCCTGCGCCTGGGTTCCGAATGAGGGAGAACCGCACCATGCCTACCGGACGTCTAGACATCCCCTCGATGCAGCCGCAGTGCACGCCTGTCGAATGGCAGGCGCGCGTCGACCTCGCCGCCTGCTACCGGCTGGTGGACATCTACGGCATGAGCGACATGATGGCCAACCACATCAGCGCGCACGTGCCCGGCGAGCCCGGCGCCTTCCTCATCAACCCCTACGGGATGATGTACGAGGAGATCACCGCCAGCAGCCTGATCAAGGTGAACCTGGCCGGCGAGATCCTGGCCTCGCCCGACTTCGGCGAACTCGGCTACGGCATCAACCGCGCGGGCTATGTCATCCACAGCGCCATCCACGAAGCGCGGCCCGAGATCGCGTGTGTCATCCACACCCACAGCTGGGCGTCGATGGCGGTGAGTGCGCTCGAGTGCGGCCTGCTGCCGATCACGCAGACGGCGATGCGCTTCCTGAAGATCGCGTACCGCGACTACCAGGGCGTGGTGCTCAACGACGAAGAGAAGGCCTCGCTGATCGCCGACTTGGGGCCTGGCGACGCGCTGATGCTGCGCAACCACGGTGCGCTGGTGGTCGGCCGCAGCATCGGCGAGGCCTTCAACTGGCTGCACCGCGTCGAGCTGTCCTGCCATTCGCAGCTGGCGGCGATGGCCTGCAACACGCCGCTGGTGCAGCCGCCACAGGCCGTGCTGGAAGCCACCTGGAACAACTACCAGCGTGGCACGCGCCGCCCCTATGGCCTGATGGAGTGGCCGGCGCTGCTGCGCAAGCTGGACCGCATGGACCCGAGTTACCGCACCTGAGTGCAGGCGGCACCCGACCGCCCATCCACCCAAACCGACGGAGACAAAGATGAACAAGCCGATGTGCAGCACGGCGGTGCTGATCGCCGGCGTCACCCTGGCCGGCGCGGCGCTGGCCCAGGCCTGGCCGAGCCGACCTGTGAAGGTGGTGGTGGCCTTCTCGGCCGGCGGCACCACCGACATCCTGGCGCGCAAGGTCGGCCAGGAACTCGCCGAGAAGCTCAAGCAGCCCTTCGTCATCGAGAACAAACCCGGCACAGGCGGCAACACCGGCACCGAAATGGTGGTGCGTGCACCGGCCGACGGCTACACGCTCATCGTCAACAGCGTAGGCCCCATCGCGGTCAACCCGACGCTCTACCCCAAACTGGCCTACAACCCGCTGACCGAGCTGGTGCCGATCGTGCAGATCGCCGACGTGCCCAACGTGCTGGTCGTACACCCCAGCGTGCCGGCCAAGACCTTCGACGAGTTCATCACCTACGCCAAGGCCAACCCGGGCAAGCTGAACTGCAGTTCCACCGGCATCGGCACCAGCAGCCACCTGAGCTGCTTCATCCTGGCCAAGCGTGCCGGCTTCGAGGCCGTGCACGTGCCCTACAAGGGCGCCGACGCGCTGCGCGACCTGCTGGCCGGGCGCGTGCAGTTCATGTTCGCCACCATCCCTTCGGTGAAACAGCACATCGACAGCGGCGCGCTGCGCGCGGTGGCCGTCAGCAGCCCGCAGCGCATTCCCGCGCTGCCCAACGTGCCGACGGTGGCCGAGAGCGGCTTCCCGGGCTTCGAGGCCGACCAGTGGTACGGCGTCGTGGCCCCCGCGGGCACGCCGGCCGCGGTGGTGGCGCGGCTGAACGCCGAAGTCAACAAGGTGCTGCTGCTGCCCGAAGTGGCGCAGCAACTGGCGGTCGAGGGCGCAGTGGCGATGCCCACCACGCCCCAGGCTTTCGGTCCGCACACCGCACGCGAGATCCCGCGCTGGGCCGAGGTCGTGAAGGCCGGCAACGTGAGGACGGACTGAAGCCCCCAGAATCGGGCGATGAAAGCCCCCAAACGCCTGCAGGCCCTGATCGACGAAGGCCTGATCGACGCCGTGCTGCGTCAGCTGATGAGCGGCAAGGAGGCGTCCGTGTTCGTCGTGTGCCGCGGCGACGAGGTGCTGTGCGCCAAGGTCTACAAGGAAGCCAACAACCGCAGCTTCCGCCAGGCCGTGGACTACACCGAGAACCGCAAGGTCAAGAACAGCCGCCAGGCGCGTGCGATGGCCAAGGGCACCAAGTTCGGCCGTGAGTCGCAGGAAGCCGCCTGGCAGAACGCCGAGGTCGACGCGCTCTACCGCCTGGCTGCCGCCGGCGTGCGCGTGCCCAAGCCGCACAACTTCCACGAAGGGGTGCTGCTGATGGAGCTGGTCACCAACGCCGAGGGCGAAGCCGCGCCGCGCCTGAACGACGTCGACTTCACCGCAGAGGAAGCTGCCGCCCACCACGCCACGCTGCTGGTCGAGGTGCTGCGCATGCTGTGCGCCGGTGTTGTGCACGGCGACCTGTCGGAATTCGACATCCTGCTCGGCACCCACGAGGGTCAGCCCTGGCCGGTGATCATCGACCTGCCGCAGGCCGTTGACGCTGCCGGCAACAACCACGCCCAGCGCATGCTGCTGCGCGACGTGAACAACCTGCGCGACTTTTTCGGCCGCTACGTGCCAGCGCTGCTGCCCACGCAGTACGGCCCCGAGATCTGGGCCTTGTACGAAAAGGGGCTGCTGCGCACCGACAGCGTATTGACCGGCCGCCACGCCGGCCCCGCCGGGCCGGTAGACCTGGGCAGCGTGGTGCGCGAAATCGACGACGCGCGCGCCGAGGAAGCCGCGCGACGGCTGCGGATGCAGAACCCGGCCCCTTGAAACGGCGCCGGGCGCCCCAAAGATGATCTGCTGCGTGCAGCCGGGCGGTCGCACGCTCCTTCGCATTCACACGCCACAAGAGCGACCATGGACAAGCAAACCCTGTCATTCCAGGCCGAGGTCAAGCAGATCCTGCACCTCGTCACCCACAGCCTGTACAGCAACAAGGAGATCTTCCTGCGTGAGCTGGTCAGCAACGCCAGTGACGCCTGCGACAAGCTGCGCTTCGAGGCGCTGGACAACGCGGCGCTGTACGAGGACACGCCGAACCTCGAGATCCGCGTCTGGTTCGACGAGGCGGCCAAGACCATCACCATCCGCGACAACGGCATCGGCATGAGCGCCGAGGAGGCCGTTGCCCACCTGGGGACGATTGCCAAGAGCGGCACACGCGAGTTCATGGCCAAGCTCGAAGGCGACCAGAAGAAGGACGCCAACCTCATCGGCCAGTTCGGCGTCGGCTTCTACAGCGGCTTCATCGTCGCCGACCGATTGACCGTGGAGACGCGCCGTGCCGGCGCCACGCCGGCAGAGGGCGTGCGCTGGAGCAGCGAGGGCAGCGGTGACTTCGAGGTCGAGACCATCGAACGCGCGCAGCGCGGCACCGACGTCATCCTGCACCTGCGCGAAGGCGAGGAAGAGTTCCTCTCGGCCTGGAAGCTGAAGTCCATCATCAGCAAATACAGCGACCACATCAGCCTGCCGGTGCTGATGCCCAAGCAGAAGTGGGACGAAGAGAAAAAAGAACAGGTCACCACCGACGAGTGGGAGCCCGTGAACAAGGCCGCGGCGTTGTGGACCCGCAGCAAGAGCGACATCACCGACGCGCAGTACCAGGAGTTCTACAAGCAGATCAGCTACGACCAGGAAGCGCCGCTGGCCTACACGCACAACCGCGTCGAAGGCCGCACGGAATACACACAGCTGCTCTACGTGCCGGCCAAGGCGCCCTTCGACCTGTGGAACCGCGACAAGCGCGGTGGCGTGAAGCTCTACGTCAAGCGTGTTTTCGTCATGGACGACGCCGAGGCGCTGCTGCCGACCTACCTGCGCTTCGTCAAGGGCGTGATCGACAGTGCCGACCTGCCGCTGAACGTGAGCCGCGAACTGCTGCAGGAAAGTCGCGACGTGAAGGCCATCCGCGAGGGCAGCACGAAGAAGGTGCTGTCGATGCTGGAGGACGTGGCCGAGAACCAAGCCGACAAGTACGCCGAGTTCTGGAAGCAGTTCGGTGCCGTCATCAAGGAAGGCATCGGCGAGGACCACCAGAACCAGGAACGCCTGGCCAAGCTGCTGCGCTTCGCCAGCACCACGGCCGACGAGGGCGTGTGCTTCGCCGACTACGTGGGCCGCATGAAGGAAGGCCAGGAGGCCGTCTACTACATCACCGCCGACACGCTGGCCGCGGCAAAGAACAGCCCGCAGCTCGAGATCTTCCGCAAGAAGGGCATCGAGGTGCTGCTGCTCGTCGACCGCGTCGACGAGTGGATGCTCAGCCACCTCTACGAGTTCGACGGCAAGCCGCTGCAGAGCGTGGCCAAGGGTGGTGTCGATCTCAGCAAGCTGCAGGACGAGGAAGAGAAGAAGGCCGCCGAGCAGGCCGCCGAGGCCTTCAAGCCGCTGCTGGAACGCTTGAAGGCGAGCCTGAAGGACCGCGCCACGGACGTGCGCGCGTCGACGCGGCTGGTCGATTCACCGGCCTGCATCGTGGTGGAAGAAGGCGACATGAGCTCGCACCTCGCGCGAATGCTCAAGCAGGCCGGCCAGAGTGCACCCAAGAGCCTGCCGATCCTGGAGGTGAACCCCGAACACGCGCTGGTCAAGCGCCTGGAAGGCACGGCCGAGGGCGAGGCGCGCTTCGACGACCTGGCGAACATCCTCTTCGACCAGGCGCTGCTGGCCGAAGGCGGGCAACTGGAAGACCCGGCCGCCTACGTCAAGCGTGTGAACGCGCTGCTGACGGCCTGATCGACGCGTGCGGTGTTTGCGCCGGCGGCGGCTTCAGGCGAAGCCGTCACCGTCGAAATTCACGTCGCCTTCGTCGTCGGCCCAGCGCTGGCGCGGGGTGCTGACGCCGACCACGGCGGCGGTGGCGGCCATCGCTTCCAGCTGCTCGCGCAGCTGCGCCGTCTGCTGGTTCCAGTAGGCGGCGGTGTCGAAAAACGGGAAGTTCAGCGGGAACGTGGGGTCGCCCCAACGCGTCGCCAGCCAGGCGCTGTGGCGCACCATGCGCAGCGTGCGCAGCGGCTCGATCAGCGCACGTTCGCGGTCGTCGAAGGTGCTGAACTGCGCGTAGCCTTCCAGCAGGGTGTCCAGTTGCTGCGCCATCGTGCGGTAGTCGCCCGAGACCAGCATCCACAGGTCCTGCACCGCCGGGCCCTGCATGGCGTCGTCGAGGTCGACCATGTGCGGCGCGCCGTCGCGCCACAGTACGTTGCCGAGGTGGCAGTCGCCGTGCAGGCGCAGCGTGGCCAGCGGTGCCGCGGCGGGGAAGTGGGTGTCGAAGGCCGCGTTCACCGCTTCCAACGCACGTTTGCAGGCCGGCTCCCAGGCTGTGCGCTCGGTGTGTGGCACAACGCCGCCGTCCAGCAGCAGCTGCATGGCCCGCTGGCCGTCGGCGCGCGGGTCGAGGTGGTGGCGGTGCTGGAAGGGGCGCTTGCGGCCGACCTCGTGCAGCCGGCCGATGAAACGCCCGAGCTGACGCAGCGCCGCGGGGTCTTCCAGTTCGGGCTCGCGGCCGGCGCAGCGTGCGGCCACGGTGTAGCGGTGGCCGAAACCGCTGGCCAGGGTCGGCGGCGTGCCCAGCAGCTGCACGCCTGACGCGGCGCTGTCCAGCACCAGCGGCGGCACGACCGGCACCTCGGCTGCGGCCAGTTCCAGCGCGAACGCGTGTTCTTCCAGGATCTGCGCGTCGCTCCAGCGCGCGGGGCGGTAGAACTTGGCCACCACGGCGGCATGGCCCTGGAAGGGCTCCTCGAGGAAAACCTGGAAGACGCGGTTTTCGTAGGAATTCAGCTGCAGCACACGGCCGTCGCCGTGCAG
>JBBRBW010000032.1:0-41457 GCA_038205425.1 Burkholderiales bacterium
CGGCGCGCAGGCCGTGCACCCGGGTTACGGCTTCCTCAGTGAAAACGAGGACTTCGCGCGCCGTGTCGAGGAGGAGGGCATCGTCTTCATCGGCCCGAAGCACTACAGCATCGCGGCGATGGGCGACAAGATCGCGTCGAAGAAGCTGGCCAAGGAAGCCAACGTCAGCACCATCCCGGGCTGGAACGAGGCCATACAGACGCCGGAAGCGGCGGTGAAGATCGCCAAGGACATCGGCTACCCGGTGATGATCAAGGCCAGCGCCGGCGGCGGCGGCAAGGGCCTGCGTGTGGCCGTCAACGACAAGGAAGCCTTCGAGGGCTTCAGCAGCTGCCGCAACGAGGCGCGCAACAGCTTCGGCGACGACCGTGTCTTCATCGAGAAGTACGTCGAGGAGCCGCGCCACATCGAGATCCAGGTGCTGGGCGACGCCCACGGCAACGTCGTCTACCTGCACGAACGTGAGTGCAGCATCCAGCGCCGCCACCAGAAGGTGATCGAGGAAGCGCCTTCGCCCTTCATCAGCGAAGCCACGCGCAAAGCGATGGGCGAACAGGCCGTGGCCTTGGCCAAGGCCGTGCGCTACCAGAGCGCGGGCACGGTGGAATTCGTCGTCGGCAAGGACCAGAGTTTCTATTTTCTGGAAATGAACACGCGGCTGCAGGTCGAGCACCCGGTGACCGAGAGCATCACCGGCATCGACCTCGTCGAGCAGATGCTGCGCGTGGCCGCTGGCGAGAAGCTGCCCTTCACGCAGGAACAGATTCCGCGCCGCGGCTGGGCCATCGAATGCCGCATCAACGCCGAAGATCCGTTCCGCGGTTTCCTGCCTTCCACCGGCCGCCTGGTGCGCTACCTGCCGCCGCCGCAGACCATGGAAGCGTCGCTGCCCGTGCCCGCCACCTTCGACGAGGCCGGGCGCGTGCTGGAAGGGGGCGGCGTGCGTGTCGACACCGGCGTCTACGAGGGCGGCGAGATCCCGATGTACTACGACTCGATGATCGCCAAGCTCATCGTGCACGGGCGTGACCGCGGCGACGCCATCGCCAAGATGCGCGAGGCGCTGAACGGCTTCGTGATCCGTGGCGTCGCCAGCAACATCCCCTTCCAGGCCGCGCTGCTGGCGCACCCGAAGTTCGTCGCTGGCGACTTCAACACCGGTTTCATCGCCGAACAGTACGGCGCCGGCTTCCGCGCCGAAGACGTGCCGCACGACGACCCCGACTTCCTCGTCGCGCTGGCCGCCGCCGCCTACCGCCGCTACCGCGAGCGCGCTGCAGGCATCAGCGGCCAACTGGCCGGGCATGGCGTCGTCATCGGTGACTATTTCGTCGTCGCGGTGAAGGGCGAGAAAGACCTGCACACCTACGTGCCGGTGCACGTGAAGAGCGAAGGCGCCATCACGGTGGCGATGGGTGCCAAGCAGTATGTGATGACCAGCGACTGGCAGTTCGGTGGCATCCGCGCCAACGGCCTCTGCAACGGCCGGCCCTTCACGGCGCAGTTGGAACGCCACGGGCTGTGGCTGCGTGTGGAGCACAACGGCCTGCGCATCGAGGCCCAGGTGATGAGCGCACGCGCGGCAGAACTGCTGCGTGTGATGCCCTACAAGGCGCCGGCCGACCTGAGCAAGTTCCTGCTGTCGCCGATGCCCGGGCTGCTGGTCGACGTCGCGGTACAGCCGGGCCAGAAGGTGCTGGCCGGTGAACGGCTGGCGGTGATCGAGGCGATGAAGATGGAGAACATCCTCACCGCCACGCAGGACGGCACGGTGGGCGAGCTGCTGGCCAAGAAGGGCGAGACCCTGGCCGTCGACCAGCCCATCCTCAGCTTTGCCTGAAGGCGCACTCCGATGAACAAGCCTTTCCGCATCCTCGGCCTGCAGCAGATCGCGATCGGCGGGCCCGACAAGCAGCGCCTGCACAAGCTGTGGGTCGATATCTTCGGCCTGAGCGTGAAGAGCACGTTCGTCAGCGAGCGCGAGAACGTCGACGAGGACATCTGCGCTTTGGGCGAGGGTGTGCACGCGGTCGAGGTCGACCTGATGCAGCCGCTGGACCCCGAGAAGAAACCCGCCGTGCACACCACGCCGCTGAACCATGTCGGGCTGTGGGTCGACGACCTGCCCAGGGCCGTCGAGTGGATGACTGCGAACGGCGTGCGCTTTGCGCCCGGCGGCATCCGCAAGGGCGCCACGGGACACGACATCTGCTTCATCCACCCCAAGGCCAGCGACGATTTCCCCATCGGCGGCGAGGGCGTGTTGATCGAACTCGTGCAGGCGCCGCCGGAAGTGGTGGCCGCCTTGTCCTGAAGGCCGTGACAGCCGCGCAAGCACCGACACGCCGCGGTGTCACGGCGCCGGGCTTATGCTTCGCGCCCTCGCGCCCCGCCGCTGACCTGTCCCATATCCCATGAGCGACCGCAAACCCGTCACCCTGCACCGCCTGCGCACGATGCACGCCGCAGGCGAGAAGATCGCGATGCTGACCTGCTACGACGCCACCTTCGCGTCGCTGCTCGACGCCGCCGGCATCGACGTGCTGCTGATCGGCGATTCGCTCGGCATGGTGCTGCAGGGGCGCGACTCCACGCTGCCCGTCACGCTGGAAGAGATGGCCTACCACACGGCTTGCGTGGTGCGGGGTCGCAGCAAGGCCTGGGTCATCGCAGACCTGCCTTTCGGCAGCTACCAGAGCAGCCCGGCGCAGGCCATCGACAGCGCGGTGCGCTTGATGCAGGCCGGCGCGCACATGGTCAAGCTCGAAGGCGGCGGCTGGACGGTGCCCGTGGTGGCCGAACTGGTGGAACGCGGCATCCCGGTCTGTGCCCACCTGGGCCTGACGCCGCAGTCGGTGCACGCCCTGGGCGGCTGGCGTGTGCAGGGCCGCGATGAGGCCGCCGCTGCGCGGTTGCTGGCCGATGGCCAGGCGCTGGCCGCGGCCGGCGCCGCGTTGCTGGTGCTGGAACTGGTGCCCAGCAGTGTGGCCAACACGCTGCAGGCGGCGCTGCCGATACCCGTCATCGGCATCGGTGCCGGCCCCGGCACCGCGGGCCAGGTGCTGGTGCTGCACGACATGCTGGGCCTCAACGGCAACGCCGTGCCGCGCTTCGTGCGCAACTTCATCGCCGATGTGCCTAGCGGCGAGAACCCGGTGGCCGAGGCCGTGCGGCGCTACGTCGCGGCGGTGAAGGACGGCAGCTTCCCCGACCCGGTGGCCCACGGGTATTGAAGTGAAGCCCCCCAGCTCGTTTGCGCTCGCTACCCCCCGGGGGGGCCGTCCGCCAACGGCCCGGCCGAGCCGGTTCCGTAGCGGGAAACTTGATCGCCGTGCCGCGCTTCATGCGTCGCGGATGGCGCGTGGTGCCATGGACAACTGACGTGCGCACCGTCCACACCATTGCCGCGCTGCGCGCCGCCGTCATCGCCGGTGGGCGCGCGCCGGCCTTCGTGCCGACCATGGGCAACCTGCATGCCGGCCATCTGGCGCTGGTGCACCAGGCGCGCCTGGCCGGTGGCCCGGTGGTGGCCAGCATCTTCGTCAACCGGCTGCAGTTCGCGCCGCACGAAGACTTCGACAGCTACCCCCGCACGCTGGAACACGACGCCGTGCTGCTGCGCGAGGCCGGCTGCGACCTGCTGTTTGCGCCCGACGAGACCGAGCTCTACCCCGAGCCGCAGCGGGTGACAGTGCATCCCGACCCGGCGCTGGCCGATGTGCTGGAAGGCGCCTTCCGCCCCGGCTTTTTCATCGGCGTGTGCACGGTGGTGCTGAAACTCTTCAACGCCGTGCAGCCGCGGCTGGCGGTGTTCGGCAAGAAGGACTACCAGCAGCTGATGGTGGTGCGGCAGATGGTGCGCCAACTGGCGCTGCCGCTGCAGGTACTGGGCGGCGAAACGGCACGCGCCGACGATGGCCTGGCGCTGTCGTCGCGCAACGGCTACCTCTCTGCGGCCGAGCGCGCCGAGGCGCCGGCGCTGGCGCAGACGCTGCGCGCGCTGGCGGTGGCGGTGGCGGTGCAATCCGGGCGGCGCGACTTCGCGGCGCTGGAAGCCGATGCGCTGGCCACGCTGACCCGGCGCGGCTGGGTGCCCGACTACGTGGCGCTGCGTCGCCAGACCGACCTGGCGCCGCCGCATGGCGGCGCCGACGAAGCGCTGGTGGTGCTGGCCGCGGCGCGGCTGGGCCGCACGCGGCTCATCGACAACCTGGAGATCACGCCATGAGTGCCTTTTCGCTGCTCGAACAATTGCTCAAGTCCGGCCTGCCCGCCGCGGGTACGGCGCAGCGCGACGACCTGAACAAGTACACCAAGGGCGCCGCCGTGGGTGGTGTGCTGGGCCTGTTGCTGGGCACACGCCGCGGCCGCGGCATCGGCGGCACGGCCTTGAAGTACGGCAGCGTGGCGGCGCTGGGTGCGCTGGCCTGGAAGGCTTACCAGGATCACCAGGCGCGTGAGCAGACAGGGGCGCCGACGGCGGCCGCCGCTGCGCCGCCCGCGGCCACGCCCAGCAGTTTCGCCGCGCTGCCCCCGCCGCAGCAGGAAGAGCACGGCCGCGCCATGCTCAAGGCGCTGATCGCCGCCGCCAAGGCCGACGGCCACATGGACGAACGTGAACAAGGCCTGGTGCAGGCCGAACTGCAGCGCACCGACGCCGATGCCGCCACACGCGCCTGGGTCGAAGCCGAACTGCGCCGCCCGGTCGAGCCCGCCGACGTGGCCGCCGCCGCCACCGGCCCCGAGATGGCGGCCGAGATCTACCTCGCCAGCCTGCTCGTGATCGACCAGACGAGCACGATGGAGCGCGCCTACCTCGACGCCCTGGCCACCGAACTGCGCCTGGCACCTTCGCTGAAGGCCGACCTGGAGACCCGCGTCACCGCCACCTGAAGCGGCCGCGTCTTCAAATGCCTTCCACGGCTACCAGCGAGCCGCGCGCCGCACGCTGGCGCAGCGCGATCAAGGGCGCGTAGTCGGACGAGCGGTAGAAGGCCTGCAGCTGGGCCATGCTCGGGAACTCCAGGATCACCTGGCGGTGTACCGGCGTGTCGCCTTCCAGCGGCGCCGCGGCGCCGCCGCGCACCAGGTAGCGTCCGCCGTGGGCGGCGATCACGGCCGGCACCCGGGCGCGGTACTGTTCGTAAAGCACCGGGTCGGTGATCTCGATGTTGCCGTAGAGGTAGGCGGCCATGGGGGGGGCTCCGGTTGTATCCAGGGGCCGCGGCAGAGGTCCGCGGGGCGCCGGACAATGTAGGTGATGAAGCCCACATCCGCACCCGCACCCGCACCCGCACCCGCACCCGCACCCGCACCCTCGCCGTCGCCGTCGCCGTCGCCGTCGCCGTCGCCCGTGTCCCCGGCCATCGATCTGTCGATGCTGCCCTTCAGCCCCGCCGCCGAACGCAACGCGCCGCACATCGCGGCGGCGCTGGCCGGCTGGCTGCCGCCGCGTGCCCGTGTGCTGGAAGTGGCCAGCGGCACAGGGCAGCACGCCGCGTTTTTCTCCCAGGCCCGGCCGGGCTGGACCTGGCAGGCCACCGAAGCCGAGACGCAGGCGCTGCCGGCGCTGGCCGCGCGCTGCGCCGGGCTGCCGCAGGTGCTGCCGCCGCTGCAGCTGGACGTGCTGGCGCCCGCCTGGTCGGTGGCCGAGGCGGGCTTCGACGCTGTCTACTGCGCCAACCTGCTGCACATCGCACCCTGGCCGGTCACGCCCGCCTTCTTCTCGGGTGCTGCGCGTGTCCTGGCGCAGGGTGGCACCGTCGCCGTCTACGGCCCCTTCGTCGTCGACGGCGAGCCACTGGCGCCGAGCAACGCCGCCTTCGACGCCGACCTGCGCGCCCGCGACGCGGCCTGGGGCCTGCGTCGGCTGGCCGACGTGGTGCACGCCGCCGCGCAGGTCGGCTTCGTGCTGGAAGAGCGCCTGGCACTGCCCGCCAACAACCTGCTGCTGCGCTTCGGTCGCGCAGCCGCCTGAGACCCACTGCCGCATGGACACGCCCAAAGCGCCGCGCCTGAACCCGAAGAAGCTGCTGCTCGGCAAGTGGACGGCGGTGGCGCCGCGCGACAAGGAAAAGCACTTCATCGTCACGCAGCTGGTGCTGCCCGCGACGACCACCGTGCCGCCGCCACCCGTCGTCGACATCGTCATCGAGGCCGTGCACTCCGGCCGCAGCCGCACCATCGCCTGGCGTGAACTCACCGACACCACACGCTGGCTGCAAGGCTGGCGCTGAGCACACCGCAGTACTGAACCGGAGCCCCCGACCATGAGCACCATGATGAAGGCCGCCTTCTACGACCGCACCGGCCCGGCGCGCGACGTGCTGCAGCTCGGTGAGGTGCCCATGCCCGAGCCCGCGGCCGGCGAGCTGCGTGTGCGGCTGCGCTGGTCGGGCGTGAATCCTTCCGACGTGAAGGCGCGCGCCGGTCTGCGCAGCAGCGTGCTGCCTTTCGAGCGCGTGGTACCGCACAGCGACGGCATGGGCGTGGTCGACGCCGTGGGCGCCGGTGTCGACCCGCTGCGCATCGGCCAACGGGTGTGGGTGTGGAACGCTGCCTGGTGCCGGGCCTTCGGCACCGCGGCGCAGTGCGTCGTGCTGCCGCAGTGCCAGGCCGTAGCCTTGGGCGACGACGTGCCCGACGACGCGGCGGCCTGCTTCGGCATTCCGGCGCTGACGGCGCTGCACGCCGTGCTCACCGACGGCGGCGTGGCCGGCAAGCGGGTGCTGGTGGCCGGCGGCGCGGGTGCGGTGGGGCACTACGCGGTGCAGTTTGCGCGCCTGCTGGGCGCGGCGCAGGTCCTCAGCACGGTCAGCAATGCCGCCAAGGCCGGGCTGGCGCTGGCCGCGGGCGCCGATACGGTGATCGACTACAAGGCCGAAGACGTGGCCGCCCGCGTGCGCGAGGCCACGCAGGGCCAGGGCATCGACCGCATCGTCGAGGTCGACATCGCCGCCAACGCCACGCTCGACATCGAGCTGCTGCGCCCCGGCGGTGAGATCGTGGCCTATGGCAGCGGCGCAGGCCAGTTCCAGCTGCCCTTCTTCCCGCTGATCCTGAAGAACCTGGGGCTGCGCTTTTTCATCGAATACAACCTGGACGACGACGACCGGGCGCGAGCCGAGACGCTGCTGACGCGTTTCCTCGCCCGCGGCGCGCTGCAGCACCAGATCGCGGCGCGGCTGCCGCTGGCGCAGATCGCCGACGCGCATGAACTGATCGAGCAGGGCCGTGTGGTTGGCAACGTGGTGCTGCAGATCGACTGACGGGGGCCTTGCGCCAGTGCAGCTTCTCCCTTGCTCAGCGGTTGGCGGCGGCGGCGTGCGGGCCTAAGCTGTGCGCCCTTGCCACAGCCGGAGAACACGATGTTCAGCCCCGCACGCCGCCTGCCACACGCAGCGGCCGCCTTCAGGTTCGCCCCCGCGGCCATGGCCTTCACCGGCACGCTGGTGCTGTCTGGCGCCGCGCTCGCGCAGACGATGCAGCAGGTTGTGAAGCCGCCGGTGGCGCAGGCCTGGATCGACGTCGCCACCGGCGCCGGCTTCGGCATGCCGGGCATGGGCGGCATGGGCGGTGGTGGCGCCGGCGCGATGTCGATGATCGGCGGCATGTTCGGCCGCGCCATCGGCGGTGGCGGTGGCAACCGCTTCGGGCAGACGCAGACCGCGCCCGGCGGCCGCTGGGTCGACGTCACGCTCACCACGCGCAACAACGCGCAGCTGGGTGAAGCCGAACAGCAGGTGCCGGCCGGCTTCCTGGCGCCGGCGCTGAGACTCCAGTCGCCGAAAGAGAGCAAGGGCAGCGCGCCCGAGCCCGGCGACGACAAGGTGGTCGAAGGCGAATACGAGCGTCCCAAGGGCAAGCTGCTGCTGTACTGGGGCTGCGGCGAGGCGGTGCGCGCCGGGCAGCCGCGGGTGGTCGACTTCGCCACCGCCACGCCGGCCGACCTGGTGCGCGTCTTCCAGTCGCGGCGCGCCACGCAGCGGGGCACCCACGCTGCCGTCGGCCGGCCGGTGTGGCCCAGCCCCGATGACGCGCGCATGGTGCCCGAGGGCGCCTCGCTGGCCGGCGAACACACCTTCAGCGGCGCTGGCGTGCCCGAGGGCTTTCGCTTCCGCGTCCCGGCGGTGCAAGACCTGATGCCGCCCATCAGCCTGAAACAGCAGGACCAGGGCGGCAGCACGAAGCTGGAATGGGAGGCGCTGCCCACCGCGCGTGCCTACTTCATCGCCGGCATGGGTGCTGGCGGTGGCGAAAACGAGATGGTGATCTGGACCAGCAGCGAACAGCCCGACACCGGCTTCGGTCTCATGGACTACCAGACCAACGCCGCGGTCGACCGCTGGCTTAAAGAGCAGGTGCTGCTGGCGCCGAAGACGACGGCCTGCGCCGTGCCCAAGGGTGTGTTCACCGGCCAGGGCGCGATGCTGCGCATGATCGCCTACGGCAACGAGCTGAACCTGGCCCACCCGCCGCGGCCCACCGACGTCAAGCTGCCCTGGGAACCGCAGTGGGCCGTGAAGGTGCGCGTGAAGTCGCAGACCATGGCGATGCTCGGCATGGAGATGCCCGGCATGCCGGGGCAGGGCGCCGACCGCGAACCCGCGCCCGAGAAGAAGGAACCCGCCATGCCCGGCGTGAAGGACCTGCTGAAGGGCATCTTCGGGCGCTGAGCGGCGGTGGAGTTCGCTCGGCGGCCCAGAGCCTTCGTCTCGAACGAAGGCTTGATTGATAATTGACGCAACAAATCTATGGACGCGAAGGCTATGGTTCAGGTCTCTGCGCGCCGCCGGCCGCCGTCATGCGCTTCGACCTCACCACGCTCAACCTCGTGCTCGCCATTGCCGACACCCGCAGCATCACCCGCGGCGCCGAGCGCGAGCACATCGCGCTGGCTGCGGCCAGCAAGCGCCTGAGCGACCTCGAAGCACGCTTCGGCGTGCCGCTGTTCGAGCGCCGCGCGCGCGGTGTCGAGCCCACCGAAGCCGGCCGCGCCCTGGTGCGCCACGTGCGTGGCCTGCGCAGCAGCCTGCACGCGCTGGAAAGCGAGGTTGTCGAGTTCTCGCGCGGCATCCAGGGCCACCTGCGCATCGTGGCCAACGCCGGTGCCATCAGTGAATGCCTGCCGCCCGACCTGGCGGCCTTTTCGCAGGCCCATCCGCAGATCCGCATCAGTCTCGAAGACCAGACGAGCGCCGAGGTGCAGGCCGCGGTGGCCGAGGGCCGCGCCGACGTCGGTATCTTCGTGCCGCCGCTGCTCGACAACCGGCTGGCCATGCGCACCTACCGCCACGGCGCGCTGGCCGCCATGGTGCCGGCCGGCCACGTGCTCGCCGGCCGCGCGAGCGTGTGCTTCGATGACCTGCTCGACCACGACATCGTCGGCCTGCACCACGGCGCCGCCGTGCACGAACTGATGCGCGCCGAGGCCGAGGGCCAGGGCCGGCCGCTGAAGGCGCGGCTGCAGGTGCGCGGTTTCGACGCCATCGCGCAGCTGGTGGAAGCCGGTCTCGGCGTGGCCGTGATGCCAGCGGCCGTGGCGCAGCGTTTCGCGATGCTCTTCCGCGTCCAGGTGCTGCCCATGACCGACGCCTGGGCCGAGCGCGACTACCTGCTGGCCGTGCGCCGCCAGGAGGTGCTGCCCACCGTGGTGCAGCGTTTCGTCGACGCCCTGTGCCCGCCCGAACCCGCCGCCGCCCCCACTCCCGGACAATCCGCCGCTTCAGACTGAGACGCCATGACCGCAAGAACGCTCTACGACAAGCTGTGGGACGAACACGTCGTCCACACCGAGGACGACGGCACCGCCGTGCTCTACATCGACCGCCACCTGGTGCACGAAGTGACCAGCCCGCAGGCCTTCGAGGGCCTGCGTCTGGCCGGGCGCAAGGTCTGGCGCGTGAGTTCCATCGTCGCCACCGCCGACCACAACACGCCCACCACTGGCTGGGCCGACGGTTACGACGGCATCACCGACCCCATCAGCAAGCTGCAGATCACCACGCTGGACGCCAACATCAAGGCCAGCGGTGCGGCGGCCTACTTCCCCTTCCTGGACCAGCGCCAGGGCATCGTGCACGTCATCGGGCCCGAGAACGGCGCCGTGCTGCCGGGCATGACGGTGGTCTGTGGTGACAGCCACACCAGCACCCACGGTGCCTTCGGCGCGCTGGCGCACGGCATCGGCACCAGCGAGGTCGAGCACGTGATGGCCACGCAGACGCTGCTGGCCAGGAAGGCGAAAAACCTGCTCGTCAAGGTAGAAGGCACGCTGGGCCGCGGCGTCACCGCCAAGGACGTGGTGCTGGCCATCATCGGCAAGATCGGCACCGCCGGTGGCACCGGCACCACCATCGAGTTCGGCGGCAACGCCATCCGTTCGCTGAGCATGGAAGGCCGCATGACGGTGTGCAACATGGCCATCGAGGCCGGGGCACGCGCGGGCCTGGTGGCGGTGGATGAAAAGACCATCGCCTACTGCAAGGGCCGGCTGTTTTCGCCCAAGGGCGTGGAGTGGGAGCACGCCGTGGCGCACTGGCGCACGCTGCAGTCCGACCCCGGCGCGCACTTCGACGCCGTGGTGGAACTCGACGCCGCGGCCATCCAGCCGCAGGTCACCTGGGGCACCAGCCCCGAGATGGTGGTGGGCGTGGACGGGCGCGTGCCCGACCCCGACAAGGAGAAGGACGCCACCAGGCGCGGCGCCATCGAGCGCGCGCTGGTCTACATGGGCCTGGAGCCGAACAAGGCCATCACCGACATCCGCATCGACAAGGTGTTCATCGGCAGCTGCACCAACAGCCGCATCGAAGACCTGCGCGAGGCGGCGGCCGTCGTCAAGCGCGCAGGCCAGCGCGTGGCGGCGAACGTGAAGGTGGCGATGGTCGTGCCGGGCTCGGGCCAGGTGAAGGCCCAGGCCGAGGCCGAGGGCCTGCATACGATCTTCATCGCGGCCGGCTTCGAGTGGCGTGAACCCGGCTGCAGCATGTGCCTGGCGATGAACGCCGACCGCCTGGAGCCCGGCGAACGCTGCGCCAGTACCAGCAACCGCAATTTCGAGGGCCGTCAGGGTGCAGGGGGGCGCACCCACCTCGTCAGCCCCGCGATGGCGGCCGCCGCCGCGCTGAACGGGCATTTTGTCGACGTCCGACGCGTCGGCTGAACCTGTCAGGAGCCCACGTCATGACCAAGCACATCCTCGCCGCGCTCATTGCAGCCTTTGCCCTTTCCGCCTGCAACACCATGGAGGGCCTGGGCAAGGACCTCTCGAAGGCCGGCGAGAAGATCGAAGCAGCCGCGACGAAGAAGTAGGACACCGCCATGCAAGCCTTCACCGTGCACCAGGGGCTCGTCGCCCCGATGGACCGCGACAACGTCGACACCGACGCCATCATCCCCAAGCAGTTCCTGAAGTCGATCGCGCGCAGCGGCTTCGGCCCCAACCTGTTTGACGCCTGGCGCTACCTCGACCCCGGTGAACCGGGGCAGGACCCGGCGTCACGCAAGCCCAACCCCGACTTCGTGCTGAACCAGCCGCGTTATGCCGGCGCTTCGGTGCTGCTGGCGCGCAGCAACTTCGGTTGCGGTTCCAGCCGCGAGCACGCGCCGTGGGCGCTGGACCAGTACGGCTTCCGTGCCGTCATCGCACCCAGCTTCGCCGACATCTTCTTCAACACCTGCTACAAGAACGGGCTGCTGCCCATCGTGCTGCCCGAAGCGCAGGTGGCCAAGCTCTTCGACGAGGTGTTTGCCTTCCCCGGCTACCGGCTGATGGTGGACCTGCCGCGCCAGGTAGTGGTCAAGCCCGACGGCAGCGAGCTGCCCTTCGAAGTGCAGGCCTTCCGCAAGTACTGCCTCGTCAACGGCTTCGACGACATCGGCCTGACGCTGCGGCACCAGGACAAGATCAAGGCCTTCGAGGCCGAGCGCCTGGCGAAGATGCCCTGGCTGGGGGATGTGAGCCCCCAAGCTCGCTAGCGCTCGCTGCCCCCCGTGGGGGTCGTCCGCCAACGTCCCGGCGGAGCCTGCGCCGTGGCGGGAAGCTTGATCAAGACGAACAACACACTTCAAAGGCAACAAGCAACATGAAGATCGCCATCCTGCCGGGCGACGGCATCGGCACCGAGATCATGGCCCAGGCCGTGAAGGTGATGCAGGTGCTGGACCTGTCCTTCGAGACCGAGACCGCGCTCGTCGGCGGCGCCGCCTACGAGGCCCACGGCCACCCGCTGCCCGAAGCGACGCTGCAACTCGCGAAGGACGCCGACGCCATCCTCTTCGGCGCCGTGGGCGACTGGAGGTTCGACAAACTCGAACGTGCGCTGCGCCCCGAGCAAGCCATCCTGGGCCTGCGCAAGCACCTCGGCCTGTTCGCGAACCTGCGCCCGGCGCTGTGCTACCCGCAGCTGACGCACGCCTCGTCGCTGAAGCCCGAACTCGTCGCGGGCCTCGACATCCTGATCATCCGCGAGCTGACGGGCGACATCTACTTCGGCCAGCCGCGCGGCCGCCGCACCGCCGTCGACGGCCACTTCCCTGGCGCCGAAGAAGCCTTCGACACGATGCGCTACAGCCGGCCCGAGATCGAGCGCATCGCCCACGTCGCCTTCCAGGCCGCGCGCAAGCGCAGCGGGCGCGTGACCAGCGTCGACAAGGCCAACGTGCTCGAGACCTTCCAGTTCTGGAAGGACGTGGTCACCGAAGTGCATGCAGAGCATTACCCCGACGTCGAGCTGCAGCACATGTACGTCGACAACGCAGCCATGCAGCTCGTGAAGGCGCCCAAGGCCTTCGACGTGGTGTTCACCGGCAACATGTTCGGCGACATCCTCAGCGACGAGGCCGCCATGCTCACAGGCTCGATCGGCATGCTGCCGAGCGCCTCGCTCGACGTGAACAACAAGGGCCTGTACGAGCCCAGCCACGGCAGCGCGCCCGACATCGCCGGTAAGGATCTTGCAAACCCGCTGGCTACAATCCTGAGCCTTGCCATGATGCTGCGCTACACCCTCCAGCAAACCGCCGCGGCCGACCGCATCGAGTCCGCGGTGCAGGCCGTGCTGACGGCCGGGCTGCGCACGGGCGACATCTGGAGCGAAGGCACGACCCAGGTCGGCACACGCGAGATGGGTGATGCGGTCGTCGCCGCAGTCGGTGGCAACTTCACCGGCAAAACCATGACCACCAAGACCTAGCGTCTCGGACCGTCTCGCCCCACCTCTGGACCCCGGCGACACGAGCCGGGGGCGAACCGGGGTCCAGACATACTGGAAAGGCAGGACAAAAATGGCACTCGTAGGATTGGTTGGCTGGCGCGGCATGGTCGGCAGCGTGCTGATGGACCGCATGCAGGCCGAAGGCGACTTCGCGCTCATCGAACCGCTGTTCTTCAGCACCAGCAACGCCGGCGGTACCGCACCGTCGCAGGCGAAGAACGAAACGAAGTTGCAGGACGCGCACGACATCGCGGCGCTCCAGCGCTGCGACATCGTCATCACCTGCCAGGGTGGCGACTACACCAGCGAGGTCTACCCGAAACTGCGCGCCGCGGGCTGGAACGGCCACTGGATCGACGCCGCGTCGACGCTGCGCATGGCCGACGACGCGGTCATCGTCCTCGACCCGGTGAACATGCCGGTGATCAAGGACGCGCTGTCGCGGGGTGGCCGCAACTGGATAGGCGGCAACTGCACCGTCAGCTGCATGCTGATGGGCGTGGGTGCGCTCTACAAGGCCGGCCTGGTCGAGTGGATGAGCACCCAGACTTACCAGGCCGCCAGCGGCGGCGGCGCGCAGCACATGCGCGAACTGCTGACGCAGTACGGCACGCTCAACGCCGCGGTCAAGCCGCTGCTCGACGACCCGAAGAGCGCCATCCTCGAGATCGACCGCCAGGTCATCGCGAAGCAGCGTTCACTCTCGGCGGCAGAGACCGCCAACTTCGGCGTGCCGCTGGGTGGCTCGCTCATCCCCTGGATCGACAAGGACCTCGGTATCGGAAAGAGCCGGGACGAGCCCGGCTGGGGCATGTCGAAGGAAGAGTGGAAGGGCATGGCCGAGACCAACAAGATCCTCGGCCAGGGCGAAGGATGCGGATCGGCGGCGGTCCCGGTGGACGGTTTTTGCGTGCGCGTGGGCGCCATGCGCTGCCACAGCCAGGCGTTGACCTTCAAGCTGAAGAAGGACGTGCCCGTGGCCGACATCGAGGCCATGATCGCCGCCGACAACGCCTGGGTGAAGGTGGTGCCCAACACGCGCGAGGCGACGCTGCACGACCTGACGCCAGTGGCCGTCACCGGCACGATGACGATTCCGGTCGGCCGCATCCGCAAGCTGGCGATGGGCCCCGAATATGTCGGCGCCTTCACCATCGGCGACCAACTGCTGTGGGGCGCGGCCGAACCGCTGCGCCGCATGCTGCGCATCCTGCTGGCCGCCTAGAGACCTGGCGCCCGCGACCGGCATCTGCCGCCGCGGGCTGGTATCAAGACGTTGCCGCTGGGCAACACGGTACAGCGGCCGCCGAAACAAAGCATTTCGCCTGCGATCGTCAGCTTCTGCGTGAGCTTGCGGTCCTATATGCTTGATGTTGTTGCAATTTCTGCCGCTCGCCGGGCTTGGTCATGGGCCGCTCGTGGGTGGTGTGAAGATAAAAGGGCCGGCTTCTCCCGAAGCCGCTACCGACCGGCGTGGGGGAACTGCCTTGAATCATCGACCGAGTGACGCTGCGCGGTTCGCGCTGACCGGGGTGGCCTTCGCCGCCGCCTGCCTGTGGGCCTCGCAAGCTTGGGCCTTGGGGCTGGGCCGGCTGACAGTGAACTCCTCGCTGGGTGAGACGCTGCGTGCCGAGATCGAAGTCACCAGCATCACGCCCGAGGAAGCCTCGTCGCTGCAGCTGCGCATCGCCCCGGCCGAGGCCTTCCGTGCCGCAGGCGTCGAGTACAACGCCGCACTGCCTTCGGCGCGTGCCGAGATCGTGAAGCGCCCCGACGGCCGCTCGGTGGTGCGCATCACCGGCGAACGTGCGGTGCTCGAACCCTTCGTCGACGTCATCATCGAGGCCACCTGGTCCAGCGGACGCCTGGTGCGCGAGTACACGATGCTGTTCGACCCGCCCGGTTCGCGCACCGCGCAGGCGCCGGCGCCGACCACCGGGCCGGTCATGACACCGGCGCCGACCCCGGCACCCACTGCGGCCGCGCCTGCGCCCGCGCCAGTGGCCGCCGCCCCGGCGCCGGCCCGCCCGGCCGCCCGGCCCGCGCCGATCGAACCGCCCCGCGTGCCGGTGGCCGGTGCGGCACCGGCCGGTAGTGGCGGCGGTGGCGAGGTCCGAGTCAAGCCCGGTGATTCGCTCAGCCGCATCGCCCAGCGCACGCTGCAGCCCGGTCTGTCGCTCGACCAGATGCTGGTCTCGCTGTTCCGCGGCAACCCGCAGGCTTTCGCCGGCGACAACATGAACCGCCTGAAGTCGGGTGCCGTGCTTTCGATGCCCTCGGCGGACGAGGCCGCCAAGCTGTCGCCGCGCGAGACGCGCGAGATCATCGTTGCGCAGAGTGCCGACTTCGCGGCCTACCGCCAGCGGCTGGCCACCGGCACCACGACCGAAGCCGACGCCGCTGCCACGCGCCAGGCGCGCGGCCAGGTGCAGACCCAGGTCGACGACCGCAAGCAGGCCGCCGCGACCACACCCGACCGCCTGCGCCTGTCGCAGGGCGGCGTGCAGGCCTCGGCACCCGAGGCGCGCACCTCGCGTGAAACGCAGACGCGCGCCGACAGCGCCCGGCTGGCCGAGCTGGCACGCAACGTCGAGGAACTGAAGAAGCTGCAGGGCGCCACCGCGCCGGCCGGCCCGGCGCCGGCTGCTCCAGCCGCCCCGGCCGCGGCGCAGACCCCGGCGATGCCCGCGCCGACCGTGGTGGCTGCTGCGCCGCCCCCGGCACCGGCACCCGCGACCACCGCGGCACCGGCACCCGCGCCCACTGCGGCGCCCGCCCCCGCCCCCACTGCGGCGCCCGCCCCGGACGCCAAGCCCGCCGCCAAACCGGCGGCGCCGGCGGCCGAAGAGCCGGGCCTGCTGGATTCGCTGCTCGACAACTCGCTGCTGCTGCCCGGCGCCGGTGTGCTGGTGGCCCTGCTGGCCGGCCTGGGGCTGTACCGCCTGCGCGGCCGGCGCAAGCAGGCCGGCGAGACCTCCTTCCTGGAAAGCCGCCTGCAGCCCGATTCCTTCTTCGGCGCCAGCGGCGGCCAGCGCATCGACACCCGCGACGCGCCGGCGAGTGCGAACTCGTCGTCGATGAACTACTCGCTGTCGCAGCTGGACGCCATCGGCGATGTCGACCCGGTGGCCGAAGCCGACGTCTACCTGGCCTACGGCCGCGACCTGCAGGCCGAGGAAATCCTGAAGGAGGCGATGCGCGCAACACCCGAGCGCATGGCCATCCGCACCAAGCTGCTCGAGGTGTATGCCAAGCGGCGCGACAACAAGGCCTTCGAACTGCTGGCCACCCAGCTCTTCAACCTGACGCATGGCGAGGGCGAGGACTGGAAGAAGGCGCAGGAACTCGGCCAGGGCATCGACCCCACCAACGAGCTCTACCGGCCCGGCGGCCAGCCCGAGGACGTGCGTGCAGCCGGCGGGGTGATGATGCCCGACGCGCTGGGCGCGTCGACTCAGCCCTACACTGCGCCGGTGCAGCCGCCGGCTTTCCAGCCCGCGGCCGACGCCACGCTCGACGCACGCAACGACGGCTCACTTGACCTCGACCTCGAACTCGAGATGCCCGCCCGCGGCTCGCTGCCGGTGTCGGCGCCGATGCCCTTCGCCGAGTCGACCCAGGCCATGGGCACCAACGTGCAGATGGGCTCGGACGAGACGCTGGACCTCACGCTCGAGACCCCGGGCGATCCGAAGACCATCCCCGTCGCGCGCCCGGCCGAACCGGCCGACGACCACTCGCTCGACTTCGACCTCGGCGCCTTGGCCAACGAACCGCCCACCATCGCCATCAAGACGCCGGCGCACGCGCCGGCCGTGGCCTCGGGCTTCGACTTCGGCGAGTTCTCGATCGGCGGCGAACCGCTGACCGCGCAGCCCGCGGCAGACGACGCCAACGACCCGCTGTCGCGCAAGCTGGAACTGGCCGAGGAGTTCCGCCAGATCGGCGACCTCGAAGGCGCGCGCGACCTGCTCGAAGAAGTCGTGGCCAAGGGCAGCGGCCCACTGCAGGCCAAGGCGCAGGGCATGCTAGACAAGCTGGCGTGATCCACCCACCCCCGTAGCGGTTGCGCCGCTCCCCCTCGAGGGGGCGACGCCAGCGGCCCGGCAGAGCCGGTTCCGCGGCGTCGGCTGGGAAAACTCCCTTACCTCCGATGCGCCTCGCACTGGGCCTGAGCTACCGCGGCCAGGCCTACCACGGCTGGCAGTCGCAGCCCGACGGCCGCACCGTGCAGGACGAGTTCGAGATCGCGCTCAGCGCCTTCGTGACGCGGCCGATGGCCGCCGTCTGTGCCGGCCGCACCGACGCCGGCGTGCATGCACTGAACCAGGTCGTGCACGTCGACTCGCCGTTCGAGCGCGAGCTGTACTCGTGGGTGCGCGGCACCAACCGCTACCTGCCGCGCGACATCGCCGTGCAGTGGGCGCGCCAGGTGCCCGACACCTTCCACGCCCGCAACAGCGCCTGGGGGCGGCGCTACCGCTTCGTGGTCCTGGAATCCGCCGTGCGCCCGGCGCTGGAAGTGGGGCTCGTGGGCTGGGTCTTCCGGCCGATCGACGGCGACGCGATGCGCGCCGCCGCTGCACTGCTGTTGGGCGAACACGACTTCACCAGCTTTCGCGCTGCGAACTGCCAGTCGCCGACGCCGGTGAAGACGCTGCGCAGCGTGGCCATCACGCGGCGGGGCGCCTACTGGTGTTTCGAGTTCGACGCCAACGCCTTCCTGTACCACATGGTGCGCAACATCATGGGCTGCCTGGTGGCGGTGGGGCAGGGGCGCCACCGCCCTGGCTGGATCGCCGAGGTGCTGGCCGCGCGCAGCCGCGACGCCGCGGCACCGACCTTCCCTCCCGATGGCCTGTACTTCGTGGGGCCGTACTACGATGCCATCTACGACATCCCGGCGCACACGCCCGCGATGGACTGGATGCTCTGATCCCCCTCATGTCCCGCACACGCATCAAGATCTGCGGCCTGACGCGCGAGGCCGATGTCGACGAGGCCATCGACGCCGGCGCCGACGCGCTGGGTTTCGTGCTTTACGCCAAGAGCCCGCGTCACGTCACGCCGCAGCGTGCGGCGGAGCTGGTGGCGCGCATGCCACCCTTCGTCACGCCGGTGCTGCTGTTCGTGAATGCGTCGCCGGCCGAAGTGCGGCTGGCCACCGATCTGCTGCCGCAGGCGCTTTTGCAGTTCCACGGCGACGAAACCGCGGCGATGTGCGACGCCGCCGGAAGGCCCTACATCCGGGCCGCCCGCATGGGGTCTCCCGACGCCACCGTTGCCGGCGGGGGGGGCCTCGATTTGATAGACTTCGCGACTCGTTTTCCAGGCGCACAAGCCCTGCTGCTCGACGCCCATGTCGAGGCTTACGGCGGGGCCGGGAAGGTCTTCGATTGGTCACTGATTCCACCAAGCGTGCCCCTTCCGGTCGTTTTGTCTGGTGGGTTGAATCCTGCCAACGTGACCGATGGGGTGCTTCGCGTCCGGCCCTGGGCCGTTGACGTGAGCTCCGGCGTGGAAATCAGCAAGGGCGTCAAGAGCGGCCCGCTGATGCGCCGGTTCTGCAAGGCGGTGTACGAAGCCGATCACCGGCTCGGCACATGAACGCGGCGGCGGCCCGGTCCGCCGGTCCGCGTCGCAAGAGGAATCAACGAGATGCTGGAATACCACCAACCCGACGCCCGCGGGCACTTCGGGCCTTACGGCGGCACGTTCGTCGCCGAGACGCTGGTGCATGCGCTGCACGAACTGGAAGACGCCTACGCGAAGTACCGCAACGACCCCGAATTCGTCGCTGAGTTCAACCACGAGCTCAAGCACTTCGTGGGCCGTCCGAGCCCGATCTACCACGCCGCGCGCCTGAGCCGCGAGATCGGCGGCGCGCAGATCCACCTCAAGCGCGAAGACTTGAACCACACCGGCGCGCACAAGGTCAACAACACCATCGGGCAGGCGCTGCTGGCGCGGCGCATGGGCAAACCGCGGGTCATCGCCGAGACCGGCGCCGGCCAGCACGGCGTGGCCACCGCCACCATCTGCGCGCGCTACGGCATGGAATGCGTGGTCTACATGGGCAGCGAGGACATCAAGCGTCAGAGCCCCAACGTCTACCGCATGCACCTGCTGGGCGCGAAGGTGGTGCCCGTCGAATCGGGCAGCAAGACGCTGAAGGATGCGCTGAACGAGGCGCTGCGCGACTGGGTGACGAATGTGGAGAACACGTTCTACATCATCGGCACCGTGGCCGGCCCGCACCCCTATCCGATGATGGTGCGCGACTTCCAGCGTGTCATCGGCGACGAGTGCCTGTGGCAGATGCCCGAGCAAATCGGTGTAGCCGGAAAACAGCCCGACGCCGTGATCGCCTGTGTCGGCGGCGGTAGCAACGCGATGGGCATTTTCTACCCCTACATCCCGCACGAGAGCACACGTCTCATCGGCGTCGAGGCGGCGGGCGAGGGCCTGGACAGCGGCAAGCACTCGGCCAGCCTGAACCGCGGCAGCCCCGGCGTGCTGCACGGCAACCGCACCTACCTGCTGCAGGACGACAACGGCCAGATCACCGAGACACACAGCATCAGTGCCGGCCTGGACTACCCGGGCGTCGGCCCCGAGCATGCGTACCTGAAGGACATCGGCCGTGCCGAGTACGTGGCCATCGAGGACGGCGAGGCGCTCGCCGCCTTCCACCGCCTGTGCCGAACCGAAGGCATCATCCCGGCGCTGGAAAGCAGCCACGCCGTGGCCTACGCGATGAAGCTGGCGGCGACGATGAAACCCGAGCAGCACCTGCTGGTGAACCTGAGCGGGCGCGGCGACAAGGACATCGGCACCGTCGCCGACCTGACCGGGACCGAGTTCTACTGCCGGCCTTCGTGCCGAGGCCAGAGCGTGAAGGGCGGCGTCGTCGTCGGGGGCCCGCCATGAGCCGCATTCCCGCCACGCTGGCCGCGCTGAAGGCCCGGGGCCGAAAGGCGCTGATCCCCTACATCACCGCCGGCGACCCCTTCGTCGATGCCACGCCGCAGATCATGCAGGCGCTGGCCGACGGTGGCGCCGACATCATCGAGCTCGGTGTGCCCTTCTCCGACCCGATGGCCGATGGCCCCGTGATCCAGAAGGCCAGTGAACGTGCGCTGGCGCGCGGCATCGGCGCCGTGCAGGTGCTGGACATGGTGCGTGTCTTCCGCAAGACCAACACCACCACGCCGGTGGTGCTGATGGGTTACGCCAACCCGGTGGAGCGCTACGACCAGATACACGGCGCCGGCCGCTTCGTCGTCGACGCGGCCGAAGCCGGTGTCGACGGCCTGCTGGTCGTCGACTACCCGCCCGAGGAATGCGAGGCCTTCGCCGCGCAGCTGAAGGCGGCCGGCCTGGACCTCATCTTCCTGTTGGCGCCCACCTCGACCGAGCAGCGCATGCAGGAAGTGGGACGCATCGCCAGCGGCTACGTCTACTACGTGTCGCTGAAGGGGGTCACCGGCGCGGGCAACCTCGACACCGACGCGGTGGCCGCGATGCTGCCGCGCATCCGCAAGCATGTCAGCGTGCCCGTGGGCGTGGGGTTCGGCATCCGCGACGCCGCCACGGCGCGTGCCGTGGGTGCGGTGGCCGATGCGGTGGTCATCGGCTCGCGGCTGATCCAGATCCTGGAATCCCAGACGCGCGACAATGCACCCGCCGCCGAGAACCGGCAACGCGCCGCCGATGCGGCGCGGGCCTTCATGGTCGAGATCCGCACCGCGCTGGATGCATGATCCAGGCTCCGGGGCCCGCCGCCCCGCCTGACGCCCCGTTTGACGCTTCACCCACCCTGGAGGTGTTTGCATGAGTTGGCTCGAAAAACTGCTGCCGCCCAAGATCCAGCCCACCGACCCGGCCGAACGCCGTGTTGTGCCCGAGGGCCTGTGGATCAAGTGCCCGGCCTGCGAGACCGTGCTCTACAAGACCGACCTCGAGCAGAACCTCAACGTCTGCCCCAAGTGCGACCACCACCACCGCATCGGTGCCCGCGCCCGGCTCGACGCCTTCCTCGACCCCGAAGGCCGCTGGGAGATCGGGCAGGAGGTGATGCCCGTCGACGCGCTGAAGTTCAAGGACAGCAAGAAGTACCCGCAGCGCCTGAAGGCCGCGCTGGAAGCCACCGGCGAGACCGACGCCATGGTGGTGGTGGGCGGTGCGGTGATGAGCGTGCCGGTGGTCGCCGCCTGCTTCGAGTTCGAGTTCATGGGCGGCAGCATGGGCAGCGTGGTCGGCGAGCGTTTCGTACGCGGCGTCGAGGCCGCCATCGAACAGAAGGTGCCCTTCGTCAGCTTCACCGCCACCGGCGGCGCGCGCATGCAGGAAGGTCTGCTGAGCCTGCTGCAGATGGCCAAGACGAATGCCTCGCTGACACGGCTGAGCAAAGCCAGGCTGCCCTTCATCAGCGTGCTCACCGACCCCACGATGGGCGGCGTCTCTGCCAGCTTCGCGTTTGTCGGCGACGTGGTGATCGCCGAGCCCAAGGCGCTGATCGGCTTTGCCGGGCCGCGCGTGATCGAGAACACCGTGCGCGAGAAGCTGCCCGAAGGTTTCCAGCGCAGCGAGTTCCTCATCGGCACCGGCGCGCTGGACATGATCTGCGACCGGCGTCGGCTGCGGCCGAACATCGCGCGGCTGCTGGCGATGCTGCAGCGGCAGTCCGCGGACGCGGTGGCGTAGCTGGCCCCCAAGCTTCCTGCGCTCGCTGCCCCCCGAGGGGGCTCCTGCAGCGGACCGGCGGAGCCGGATCCGCGCAGGTTCTTGATCCACTGACATTGCCTTGAATACCTTAGACGACTGGCTGGCCCATTGCGCCGCCATGCATCCCAAGACCATGGACCTGTCGCTGGAGCGCACGGCCGAGGTCGCGCGCCGCCTGGACATCCGCTTCACGATGCCGGTGATCACGGTGGCCGGCACCAACGGCAAGGGCAGCACCTGCGCCATGCTGGAGAGCATCGTCCGCCACGCCGGCTACCGCACGGGGCTGTACCAGAAGCCCGAGCTCGTTCACTTCGAGGAACGCTGTCGCGTCGACGGCGCGCCGGTGAAAGCGGAAGAGCTGGTGCCGCACTTCGCGGCGGTGGAGCAAGCCCGCGGCGACATCACGCTGACGCAGTTCGAGTTCAGCACCCTGGCCATCGTGCGCCTGTTGTCGCTGCTGCCGCTGGACCTGCTGATCCTCGAAGTAGGCCTGGGTGGCCGCTACGACAGCGTCAACGCCTTCGACACCGACTGCGCCGTCATCACCAGCATCGCGCTCGACCACATGGAGTGGCTGGGCCCCGACCGCGAAAGCATCGGCCTGGAGAAGGCGCAGATCATGCGGGCCGGCAAGCCGGCCATCGTCAGCGACCCGCTGCCGCCGGCGAGCGTGGTCCGACACGCCGAAGCCATCGGTGCCGACCTGTGGCTGGTGGGCCGCGACTTCAACCACACCGGCGACCGCCAGCAATGGGGTTGGGCGGGGCGCGGGCGGCGCTACAGCGGCATGTCCTACCCGGCGTTGCGCGGCGCCAACCAGCTGCTGAACGCGGCCGGTGCCATCGCAGCGCTGGAAGCGCTGCGCAGCCGCCTGCCCGTCACCGCGCAGGCCATCCGCAGCGGGCTGGCGCTGGTGGAGCTGCCGGGCCGTTTCCAGATCGTGCCCGGCCAGCCGGCACTGGTGCTGGACGTGGCGCACAACCCGCAGGCCGTGGCGGCGCTGGCGCTGAACCTCGACGCGATGGGCTACTTTCCGCGCACCCACGCCGTGTTCGGCGCCATGCGCGACAAGGACATCCCCGGCTTGCTGGAGAAGATGGTGCCGCTGGTGGACGTCTGGCACTGCTGCACGCTGCCCACCGCACGCGCCGCCAGCGCCGACGAACTGGCCGCGCTGTTGCACGCAGCGGTGGTCGGGCGCATCGGCGAGCCCGTCGTCGTGCACACCCGCGCAAGCCCGGCCGAAGGCCTGCGCGCCGCGGCGGCCGCAGCCGACCCCGCCGATAGAATCGTGGTCTTCGGGTCTTTCTACACCGTGGGCGGTGTGCTCGAGGAAGGCCTGCCCCGGCTGACGGCCGCCCATGTCGCGTGAGAGTGTGAGAGTCTCTCGCCCATGCCCGCTCGGCACGCCCAAAGACGCCCGTTCGTCGTTGCAAATGCTCGCCAGAGCCCGAGCCATGACTGTGTTTTGCGCCTAGACCGGATACCTTTGGACGCGCCGCTTGGGCACGTTTGAAAGACTTCACACTCTGAGCCCTGGCACCGGGGCCTCGCCAGCCTGCCGACCACGCCCACCCACCCGCATGCGATTGCCCTTCCTGCGCCCCAAGCCCGCGTCTGAGACCGTCCGCCCGGCTGCCACACGGGCCAACCGTGCGCGGCAGGCTCCCGTCGAGTCGACCGGCGACATCGCGGTGGCGCGCGCGCGCGCCCGCCGCCGGCTGGTGGGCGCGCTGGTGCTGCTGCTCGTCGGCGTGATCGGCTTCCCGGTGCTCTTCGAGACGCAACCGCGCCCGCTGCCGCTGGACATTCCCATCCAGCTGCCCGCCGGCGAGGGCCATAGCGGCGCGCCGGCCGCGCCGCCAGCGCCCGGCCGCCCTTTGCCGGTCTTGAGCGTGCCGGCCGATGACGGTGCCGAGGGCAACGGCGCCGCGCCGGCTGCGCCGCTGCCAGCGACGCCGCCGGCTGCGCTGGCGGCCAAACCTGCGGTGGCAGCCGCCGCGTCGGTGCCGGCCGAGACGGTTCTCGAAGCGCGCAAAGCGCCGCCGGCAGCCGTTGTGGCGCCGGCTTCGGTACTGGCCAAGGCGCCCGCCGGGAAGGCCTCGGCGACGCCAGTGGCCGCCCCGGCCGCGCCGCGCCCGCAGCCGGCGGCGTCGCGCCCGGCCGACGGCGCCCGCGCTGCGGCCCTGCTGGCAGGCACGGCCTCGGCACCGGCCGCAGCGGCCGAAGGGCGCTTCGTGGTGCAGGTCGGGGCCTATACCGACGCCACGACACTGCGCGCCGCGCGTGCCAAGGTCGAGAAGCTCGGCCTCAAGACCTACACCCAGATCATCGAGGGCGATGCCGGCAAACGCACGCGGGTGCGCCTGGGGCCCTACGCCACGCGGGCCGAGGCCGACGCGGCGGCCGCCAAGCTCAAGGCCGCCGGTCTGCCGGGCAACGTGCTGACGCTGTGATGGACACGCTGCGCGACGTCGCCCTCGGCCTGTCGTGGGTGGACGGGTCGCTGTTGGCCGTGCTGGCGGTTTCGGTGGTCATCGGACTGGTGCGCGGCTTCGTCTTTGAATGCCTTGCGCTCGCCGGCTGGGTCGTGGCCTGGTTCGCGGCGCAATGGGCCGCACCGGTGCTGGCGCCGCACATTCCGGTGGGCGTGGCCGGCTCGGGCCTGAACCTGGGGGTGGCCTTCGCGCTGGCCTTCCTGGCCGCCGTCGTCGTCTGGACCCTGCTGGCGCGGCTGATCCGCATGCTGATCCACGCCACGCCGCTGTCGATACCCGACCGCTTGCTCGGCGCCGGCTTCGGAGTTCTGCGCGGTGGCGTGCTGCTGCTCGCGCTGGCCAGCGTCGTCACGCTGACGCCGGCCGCACAATCGACGCCTTGGCGCAGCTCGCACGGCGCGCGCTGGCTCGGGCAGGCGCTGCAGGCGCTCAAGCCGCTGCTGCCAGGCAAGGCCGCAGGCTTGTTGCCGAACTGAAAACCTGAAGAGGACACCCCAACACATGTGCGGCATCGTCGGCGTGATCTCCAGGGCGCCTGTCAACCAGCTCATCTACGACGCGCTGCTGCTGCTGCAGCACCGCGGTCAGGACGCCGCGGGCATCGTCACCATGCTCGGCACCAAGTGCTTCATGCACAAGGCGCGCGGCATGGTGCGCGACGTCTTCCGCACGCGCAACATGCGCGGCCTGCCCGGCATGGTGGGCCTGGGCCAGGTGCGCTACCCGACGGCAGGCAGCGCCTACAGCGAGGAAGAGGCGCAGCCCTTCTACGTCAACGCGCCCTACGGCATCGTGCTCGTGCACAACGGCAACCTGACCAACGCGCCGGCGCTGAAGGCCGAGCTCTTCGATGTCGACCGCCGCCACATCAACACCGAGAGTGACACCGAGGTGCTCATCAACGTGCTGGCGCACGAGCTGGAACAGGTGGCGCGTGATCTGCCGTTGACGCCGGAACATGTCTTCAAGGCGGTCGGCGCGGTGCACAAGCGCATCCGGGGCAGCTACGCGGTGATTGCACTGATCGCCGGGCACGGCCTGCTGGCCTTCCGCGACCCCCACGGCATCCGCCCGCTGTGTTTCGGCGAAGGCAACACACCCGAGAGCAGCCGCGACGTGATGGTGGCCAGCGAGTCGGTGGCGCTGGAAGGCACGGGCCACAAGCTGACGCGCGACGTCGCGCCGGGCGAGGCCATCTTCATCGACCTCGAAGGCCGCATCCACGCCCGCCAGTGCGCCGAACACCCGACGCTGAACCCCTGCATCTTCGAGTTCGTCTACCTCGCGCGGCCCGATTCGGTGATGGACGGCATCTCGGTCTACCACGCGCGCCTGAACCTGGGCGAGACGCTGGCCCAGCGCGTCATCAGCACACTGCCGCCGAACGAGATCGACGTCGTGATCCCGAGTCCCGAAAGCAGTCGCCCGAGCGCGATGCAGCTCGCGCACCGCATCGGCAAGCCCTACCGCGAGGGCTTCGTGAAAAACCGCTACGTCGGCCGCACCTTCATCATGCCGGGGCAGGGCGTGCGCAAGAAGAGCGTGCGCCAGAAGCTCAACGCCATCGGCATGGAATTCAAGGGCCGCAACGTGCTGCTGGTGGACGACAGCATCGTGCGCGGCACCACCAGCAAGGAGATCGTGCAGATGGCGCGCGAGGCCGGCGCACGCAAGGTCTACATGGCCAGCGCCGCGCCGCCGGTGCGCTATCCGAACGTCTACGGCATCGACATGCCGACCAGCGAGGAGCTGATCGCGCACGAGCGCAACAACGAGGAGATCCGCGCCTACATCGGCGCCGATGCGCTGATCTACCAGGACGTCGACGCGATGAAACGCGTCGTCGGCGCGTTGAACCCGAAGATCGTCACCTTCGAGGCCAGCTGCTTCGACGGCCGCTACATCACGGGCGACGTTTCCGCCGAAGACTTCGCGACCATGCAGGCGCAACGCAAGCTGCAGTTCGACGAAGAAGACAACAACAACAACCGCTCGCGGCTGGCGCTGCAGGGTGCGGAGCAGGGCTGATGGCCATACCGAGAGTCAAGCTGCCGGCCGACGCCCGGCCCGACACCCTGGCCGTGCGCGAGGGGCTGCCGCCCTCGGCCTACGGCGAGAACAGCGAGGCGCTGTACCTCACCAGCAGCTTCGTGCACCCCGATGCCGCCACCGCGGCGCGCCGTTTCGCGAACGAGGAAGAGGCCTTCGTCTACAGCCGCTTCAGCAACCCCACCGTCACGATGATGGAGCGGCGGCTGGCGGCGATGGAAGGCACTGGCGGCTGCATCGGCACGGCCAGCGGCATGGCGTCCATCCTGCTGGTCATCATGGGCCTGCTCAAGGCCGGCGACCACGTGGTGTGCTCGCAGAGTGTTTTCGGCAGCACGCTCAAGCTGTTCCAGGACTTCGCCAAGTTCGGCATCGAAACGAGTTTTGTCTCGCAGACCGACGTCGCGCAGTGGCGCGCCGCGATGCGGCCGAACACCAGGCTGCTGTTCGCCGAGACGCCGAGCAACCCGCTCACCGAAGTCTGCGACGTGCGCGCACTGGCGGACATCGCGCATGGCGGTGGTGCGCTGCTCGCGGTCGACAATTGCTTCTGTTCACCCGCGCTGCAGCAGCCGGTGAAGCTGGGCGCCGACCTGATCATCCACAGCGGCACCAAGTACCTCGACGGGCAGGGCCGCGTGATCGCCGGCGCGGTGTGCGGGCCGGAAGCGCTGATCGAGACGAAGTTCGTGCCCGTGATGCGCAGCGCCGGCATGGCGCTGTCGCCCTTCAACGCCTGGGTGGTGCTGAAGGGGCTGGAGACGCTGTCCATCCGCATGGCGGCACAGAGCGCGCGTGCGCTGGCGCTGGCGCAGTGGCTGGAGGCTCAGCCCGCGGTGGAACGTGTGTACCACCCCGGCCTGGCTTCGCACCCGCAGCACGCGTTGGCGATGGCGCAGCAAAGCGGCAGTGGCGGCGCGGTGGTCAGCTTCATCGTCAAGGGTGGCCGCGAAGGCGCCTTCGCGACCATCGACGCCACGCGCATCTGCAGCATCACCGCCAACCTGGGCGACACCAAGACCACCATCACCCACCCCGCCAGCACCTCGCACGGCCGCCTGAGCGAGCCGCAGCGCCAGGCCGCCGGCATCGTGCAGGGCATGATCCGCGTTGCGGTGGGGCTGGACGATGTTGAAGACCTGAAGGCCGACCTGCTGAACGGCCTGTCGCAACGCGCATGACGAACACCGTGCGCACCCGCATCGCCCCTTCGCCCACCGGCTTCCTGCACCTGGGCACTGCGCGCACCGCGCTCTACTCGTGGGCCTACGCGCGGCATCATGGTGGCCAGTTCGTGCTGCGTATCGAGGACACCGACGTCGCCCGTTCCACGCAGGACAGCGTGCAGCAAATCCTGGACAGCATGCACTGGCTGGGCCTGACCTATGACGAAGGTCCGATCCACCAGATGCAGCGCCTGGCGCGCTACCACGCGGTGGCCGAGCTGATGATCGCCGCCGGCACGGCCTACCGCTGCTACGCCACGCCCGAGGAACTGGACGTGATGCGCGAAGCCCAGCGCGCGCGCGGCGAGAAGACCCATTACGACGGCCGCTGGCGGCCCGCGCCCGGCAAGCAGTTGCCGCCGGTGCCTGCAGGCGTGCAGCCGGTGGTGCGCTTTGCCAACCCCGAACATGGCCAGGTGCATTGGGAAGACCTCGTCAAGGGCCCCATCACCATCAGCAACGACGAGATTGACGACCTCATCATCCTGCGCCCGGCTCCAGAAGGTGCGCCCGAGGGCGCTGCCGCGCTGGGCATTCCCACCTACAACTTCGCCGTCGTCGTCGACGACTGGGACATGGGCATCACGCACGTCTTCCGCGGCGACGAGCACATCAACAACACGCCCTGGCAGATCAACATCTTCCGTGCGCTGAAGGTGCCGCTGCCGCAGTTCGGCCACTGCCCCATCATCCTGGGCGAAGACGGCCAAAAGCTCAGCAAGCGCCGCGGCGCGGTCAGCGTCACCGCCTACCAGGACGCCGGCTACCTGCCCGAGGCCATGCTGAACTACCTGGCACGCCTGGGCTGGAGCCACGGCGACGACGAGCTCTTCTCTATCGAGCAGATGGTGCAATGGTTCGACGGCAGCCACATGGCCAAAAGCCCCGCGCAATGGGACCCGGCCAAGCTGGCCTGGGTCAACGCGCACTACATCAAGGCCGCGGCCGACAGCCGCCTGTCACTGCTGGTGCAAGGCCAGCTCGCCACGCGTGGCGTGGTGGTCGACGACCTGCCGTTGCTGGAGCGTGCCAGCGCGCTGTTCAAGGAGCGCTGCAGCACGGTGGTCGAGCTGGCCGACTGGACCGAGATGCTCTTTGTGCCGGTTCGGGCCAGCGCCGACGACCTGGCCGCGCATGTCACCGACGCCGTGAAGTCTGCGCTGCTGGCGCTGCGCGACAAGCTGACCACGGTGGCCTGGGACAAGGGGTCCATAGCCGCGGCGCTGAAGGAGACCCTGGCCGCGCACCAGATGAAGATGCCGCAACTGGCCCCGGCGGTGCGCGTGCTCGTCTGCGGCCGTGCGCAAACACCGTCGATCGACGCCGTGCTGACGCTGTTTGCACGCCAGACCGTGCTTGAGCGTTTGCAGGGTGTCTGAAAAGTGTTTTAGAATCTAAGGCTCGCTTGAACAGCGCTGAACGCGAAGGTCACCAGGCAACTGAAGATCGACGCAATCGGGGGTATAGCTCAGCTGGGAGAGCGCTTGCATGGCATGCAAGAGGTCAGCGGTTCGATCCCGCTTACCTCCACCAAACAAGCGCTGTTCAAGGGAATCGTTAGTGAAGTGCCAAGTTCAAAGTCCCCTTCGTCTAGAGGCCTAGGACACCACCCTTTCACGGTGATTACAGGGGTTCGAATCCCCTAGGGGACGCCAACTCAGTTGGCAACACAGTCAGCCAAGCCTGGCGGTGCTTGAGGCAGCAATGCTTGTAAGCCGCTTACCGCGTGGAGTGGTAGTTCAGTTGGTTAGAATACCGGCCTGTCACGCCGGGGGTCGCGGGTTCGAGTCCCGTCCACTCCGCCAACCATCAAGCAAACACGGGCCTTCGCGGCCCGTGTTTCGTTTCGACCCCCGTCCCGACCCCCGCCCAAGATTGGGCTCTCGGTGGCCGTGTTGGTCTGTCTTGGCGCGACCGCCACGTTTGCAGCTTGCAGACTTGCAGAGCCGGCAGCGCATCAACGACAGGTCGATCGGCCTACTGCCTGTGAGCGACTACGGTTGTCTCTGCGGCCGCCGCAGCGTTCTTGCTAGTTCAAGGCTTCGTCGCGAGCGCCCCGAGCAGGCGTCATGAACAGCGCTTGCTCAGGCACCGCAGAAACTCGGACCGAGCATGAGTACATTTGCTCGCCCGGGGCGCCTGCCGACGGCCCTGGCAGGGGCCTGAAATCTGATGATCAATCCAACCCTAAAGCCGGTCGCGACGTCGGCGCCGCGGCAGGCCGTTTCAGGCTGATCGTGGACGATTGAGCTACATTCAACCGGGAACTTGTGCGCCTCCCCAGCTCGTCCACGATCATGCTGAAACAGCGTCCACGATCAGACTGAAATGGGCGTCCACGATCGCTGAAATACGCAGGCGGCGTTGTTGATCACCTCCGAAAACCGTCGGGCGCTACTGGCCGAAAGAGGCTCCCTCTCGAAGGAGAGGACGAGTGGACCCCGATGGCAGGAGCTGCCTCAACGGTCTGTTCAAGATGCTGCACACCTATGGTTCGCATCCTGGTCCGTCTGACGACGACCACAGTACGTTCCGTTTGCATCTGGGCCAGCCTGGTCACCGGGCGAGCCCTACTGCGGCGTCTGCGTAGCGGCCGATGACGCAACGCCCTGTGGTTCAGTCGCACAAGCCGCCAAGTGACCCGGCAAGGCGGACGGCGCAAGCTACCGTAGGTGTGGGCTATGGTCCGAACTTGAAGGCAAGGACCGGGTGCAGGCCAGATGATCGCGACGCCGGGGTCGCTCACGCGAGATTCACTTGAGATATTTGCTGCGCAGTAAATAACACTAAAGCGTCGAATATTCGCTAGAATGCGCTTATTTACTGGACAGCGAACAACGCTCGGTTACCATGATGCTGGAGTCTTCCCTCACCGGACGGCAGCTGATCGCGCAGTTCCTTGACGCCCTCCGGGAACTGCCGGAGGTGGATGCCAACCTGGATCAATGGGAGCCTACGGGCTCCACCGGTGACCGCGGGCATGACGCCCAGATCGATCTGCACGTAGCAGGCAAGTCCTTCATCTTGCTGATCGAAGTCAAGAAGGCAGTCTTCCCACGAGACGTCCGTCAGGTGATCTGGCAGTTCCGGGAAGCTAGCGGCAGCAGGTCCAAGGGGCAGGGCAAAGAACCCCTGTCACTCCTGGTCGCCGAATCCATTTCCCCGGGAGCCAAGGAACTGCTCAGAGATGAGCGCGTTGGGTACTACGACAGTGGCGGCAGCCTGTACCTGCCTGCGCCGGGGGCTTACCTCTACATCGACAAGCCGCCGCCCAAGACCCTTGCGAAGTCGGTTCGCTCCCTGTTTTCCGGACGACGCGCGCAGGTGCTTCACGCCTTGCTGGTCCAGCATCAGGACTGGTTCGGCGTCAAGGATCTGGCGAAACAGGCCATGGTGTCCCCGGCCACCGCCTCGCAAGTGCTGACGGAGCTTGAGCGTTTCGACTGGTTGGAGTCGCGCGGGCAAGGGCCCAGTAAGGAGCGCCACCTTCGCGAGCCCGCAGCCTTGCTGGATGCGTGGGTGAAGCAACTCGTATCCCTCCGGCCGCCGAACTTGCGTCGCTACTACGTGCCGGGCGCGAAGGCCGACACGTTGCTGGAACGGGTCGGCGAAGTCTTCAACGCCCACAACGCCGAGTACGCGATCAGTCACGAAGCCGCAGCACAGCGCTACGCTCCGTTCCTCTCCAGCGTCTCTCAAGTACGCACTCGGCTGCTGATCGGCTCCAACGCCGACGCCGCCATCGGCGACCTCGGCGCGCGTGTCGTCAACGAAGGCGCCAACCTTGCCATCATCGAAGCGAAGTCGCCCGGCGAACTGCTGTTCCGCGAGCGGGTCGGCGGCATTTGGCTGGCCAGCCCGGTTCAGGTCTATCTCGACCTGCTGCGCGGCGAGGGCCGCGGGAAAGAAATGGCAGAGCATCTGCGCAAAGAAAGGATCGGCTTCTGATGGCCAAGCCCGCAACGCTCGACGGCTACAGCGACCAGTACACGCTCGACTGCGAACGCGTCCTCGTGACGCTGCTGCGCGGGCTGGGGCCGTGGAAGGATTCTGTCTACCTGGTCGGAGGCCTCACCCCGAGGTACCTCGTTGCAGCGCGGCCGCCGGTGGTTCCCGCACATGCCGGAACCCTGGATGTCGACATCGTGATCGACTTGCAAATCCTGGCCGACACCGAGGCGTATCACACACTGGAGGACAACCTCAAAAAGATGGGTTTCGAGCGGGCCGAGAACGACAAGAAGCAGAAGCTCTCCTGGCGATGGCAGACCCGCACCGAACACGGCGCGCTGATGGTGTTGGAGCTGCTTGCGGACGCGCCGCACATCGCGGGCGGCAGAGTCCAGCCGTTGCCGACTGAAGGCACGATCTCGGCGCTGAACATCCCGCATTCGTCCATCGTTTTTGACCTTCACCAAGTCACTGAGATCCAGGCCGAACTGTTGGGCGGCAACGGCGTCGTGACCGAGAAAATCAAACACGCCAACTTGGTCAGCTTCACCTGCCTGAAGTCGTTCGCGTTCGACCAGCGTTTCGAACGCAAGGATGCGCACGACCTGATCTATTGCATCGAGCACGCGCCAGATGGGATGGACGCCGTGGCCGAGGCCTTCCGCAAGGAGCGCGATGGCAAGCACGGCGCGGTAATCCAAGCTTCGCTGGCAATTCTGCGCAGTCGTTTCGCGCAGGACGAGAGGACGGAAGGCTATCGCAAGGATGGCCCGGTATCGGTCGCCAAGTTCGAGCTTGGCGAGGGCGAGGAGGCCGAGCAGCGCGAGGCGAGGGCGTTGCGTCAGCGCCAGGCCAGCGACGTGATCGAACAGCTCCTCGGACGGATCGGATAGGGCGCGGCGTGGCGATCAAGGCGATATTCGTTGGCATCAACAAGCACCTCGACACGACGATTCCCGAGTTGAGTGGGGCGCGCCGTGACGCCACGGCGCTGTGGGCGCTGTTCACCGACACGGTCGAAGGGCTGAGTGCCCGGTTGCTGGTGGATGAAGCCGCCACCCACGCCGAGGTATCGCGGGCGATGCTCGGCACCTTGGCCGCTGCGGGCGCAGAAGATGTGGTCGTCATCACGTTCGCGGGGCATGGTTCGCCCGACGGGACCCTGGTGCTGTTCGACACGAGCACGGCCGATCTCGCCGGCACGGCCTTGTCGATGGCGGGCCTGGCCGATGCATTCAAGGCGACGAAGGCCCGCGTTGTGCTGTGCATTCTCGATTGCTGCTTCAGCGGCCAGGCGCCTGCCCGCGTGCTCGAGAACGCCGCACGCCCGCGCAGCGCGTTCGCGCTCACCGGCGTCTATGGGGAAGGGCGCATCCTGCTGGCCGCCTGTGCCACCAACGAGTCAGCATGGGAGCAGCCAGGCACGGGCCACGGGCTGCTCACGCACGCGGTGATCGAGGCGCTGACCGGAGCCGCAGGTGGATCGGTCAGCTTTCCGGAGATCGCCGGCGAAATCATTCGTCTCGCGCGTGTCGAAGCCGAACGCATCAGCGTGACGCAAACGCCGGTCTTCTTGGGAAGTGTGCACGGCGGCCTGGTGTTCCCGGCACTCAAACGCGGCGACAACTACGCCGCAGCCTTCCCCGCGAGGGCGGTGCAGCAGATGTCCGGATCGTTCGCGGAGTTTTCGGCCTACGGCTTTCCGCCCGAGATTGTCGAGCGATGGGAGACGGATTTCCCGCAAGGGCTCAATGCGCTCCAGCTCAAGACGGTCAACGAATTCGGCGTGCTCAGCGGCAAGTCCCTGCTGGTGGTCGCGCCGACGAGTTCCGGCAAGACCCTGATCGGTGAAGTGGCGGCGATCCAGGCCGTCACTTCCGGCAAGAAGGCGGCTTTCCTGCTGCCCTATCGCGCACTCGTCAACGAAAAGTTCGAGGAGTTCACGGAACGCTATGCGGCCGCAGGGCTGCGTGTTGTCCGCTGCAGCGGCGATGCCACCGACGGCATCGGACCCGTGCTGGCGGGGCGCTATGACTTGGGCTTCTTCACCTACGAAACCTTCCTCAATCTGGCGCTCGGGTCTCCCCGCGTGCTGAACCAGCTCGGCCTTGTGGTGCTCGACGAAGGGCAGTTCATCACGGATCCGCACCGTGGCATCACGGTCGAATTGATCTTCTCGTTGCTGCTGCGGGCTCGGCAGCGTGGCATCGACCCGCAGCTCCTGATCTTGTCTGCGGTCATCGGCAACCTGAACAGCTTCGATCGTTGGCTCGGCGTGCCGTTGCTGCTGTCGCGCGAGCGCCCTGTGCCGCTGATCGAAGGTGTGCTCGATCGGCGCGGTACGTTTCAGTACGTCGATGCCGATGGCACGACGAAGACCCAGGCCTTACTACCTTCGCACCGCATCGTGCAGCGCCGCGACAAGCCAAGTTCACAGGATGTGATCGTGCCCCTGGCGCAGCAACTGGTCTCGCAGGGCGAGAAGCTGCTGGTGTTCCGCAATATGCGCGGTCCGGCACAGGGGTGCGCGAAGTACCTGGCCAAGGAGCTGGGGCTCGGGCCGGCTACCGCTGTCCTTGACGTGCTACCCACCCAAGACCTGACCGGCGCATCGCAGGACTTGCGGGAATGCTTGGCCGGCGGTACGGCGTTTCACAACACCAACTTGCTTCGGGCAGAGCGAGAGGCTGTCGAGCGGGGCTATCGCAGCGTCGCGGGCGGTATTCATGCGCTGGTCGCCACCACGACCCTGGCTGCTGGCATCAACACGCCGGCCTCGACGGTGGTGCTCGCCGAGAACGAGTTCGTCGGCGAGGACGGCAGGCAGTTCACCGTGGCTGAATACAAGAACATGGCCGGCCGTGCGGGCCGACTGGGTTTTAATGAAATCGGCAAAGCGATCATCCTGGCGGACACGCCGATGGAGCGTGCCCAGCTGTTCCAGCGCTATGTGATGGGTGTGCCGGAAGACGTGAAGTCGTCCTTCGAGCAACGCGACCTGCCGACATGGACACTGCGCCTGCTCAGCCAAGTGCGCGGTGTTCGCGCCGACGAAATTCAAGGCCTACTGGTCAACACCTTCGGCGGCTTCTCCGCCTCGCGTGCCAACCCCCAGTGGATTGCAATGGTCGAGCGGGATGTGACAGCCCTGGTCGATCGCCTGCTGCAGGCCGCGCTGGCCGAGCGAGAGGGCGATCTCGTCCACCTGACGTTGCTCGGACGCGCCTGCGGCGCCTCGTCCTTGTCGTTTGAATCGAGCCTGCGCCTAGTCGAGCTGATGGGGCGTTTGAACGCCGCTGAAACGTCACCCGGCCACGTTGTCGCGATGGTGCAGGTACTGGATGAAATGGACGCCATCTATACGCCGGTCATGAAGAAAGGGCAATCCGAGAGCGTGCGTGCCAGCGACGTGGCGCAGCGCTTTGGACCCCAGATGCCGCAAATGCTGCAGCGGTACTGCCGCGACCAGATCGAGTTCTGGGCCCGGTGCAAACGCGTCGCGCTGCTCCACGACTGGATCGAGGGGACGCAAGTCGATGTGCTGGAGAAGCGGTATTCCACGACACCGTTCGGCGGAGCCATCGGGTACGGCAACATCATCGGCATCGCCGACGCGACACGTTTTCATCTGCGCTCGGCGCACCAGATCCTCTCGACGCTGTTCCCAGACCAGCCTGAGTTCTTGAAGGGCCTCGACGACATCCTTCAGCGCCTGGAATTCGGACTGCCCTCCGCTGCACTGCCGCTTACAAAGCTGTCGGTTCACTTGACCCGCGGCCAGTGCCTGGCACTACTGACCGTCGGCGTACGGAGCGCTGGTGAATTGAACGGTTTGGACGACAACCGGCTGCGCGACTGCGTGGGAGCGGCGACAGCCGCGATGTTGCGTTCCAAAGCGAAGAGTGTTGTCTGATGTTCCAAACAAACGTGGGAGGCAGATGATCCTGACCGACAACGAAACCAAAGTTGACTTGCTCAACAACGAGGCGATCGCGAAGACCATCATCGAACTCTTGCGCGAGAAACCGGACCACCCCGTGACGATCGGAGTCCACGGCGATTGGGGTGCTGGGAAATCCAGCGTCTTGGAGATGATCGAAGCCGGATTCTCGGGCAAGGACGATGTGCTCTGCCTGAAGTTCAACGGTTGGCGCTTCCAGGGTTTCGAGGATGCCAAGATCGCGTTGATTGAGGGCATCGTGACGGGCCTGGTCGACAAGCGCCCTGCAATGACGAAGTCTGCGGGCGCGGTCAAGGATGTCTTCAATCGCATCGATTGGTTGAAGGTCGCGAAGCGGGCAGGTGGCTTGGCGGTCACCGCATTCACCGGCATCCCGACGCCAGACCAGATCAGTGCCGTTCTGGGGACGCTCGAAGGCATGTTCGCCGACCCAGGCAAGTTGGCGACGAAAGAAAACCTTACGTCTGCAATTGATGGCGTGAAGTCGATGTTGAAGCCGGCGGAAACCAAGAACGTCCCGGAGGAAGTTGAAGCCTTTCGCAAAGCGTTCGACAAGCTCCTGAAAGATGCCGGCATCAAGCAGCTCGTAGTGCTGATCGATGACCTTGACCGCTGCTTGCCGGATACAGCTATCGAGACACTCGAAGCAATCCGATTGTTCGTGTTCACCGCGCGCACTGCTTTCGTGGTCGCCGCCGACGAGGCGATGATCGAGTACGCGGTACGTAAGCACTTCCCTGATCTGCCCGAGACCACAGGGCCTCGCGACTATGCCCGGAACTACCTGGAAAAACTGATCCAGGTGCCGTTTCGCATCCCGGCCTTGGGTGAGACTGAGACGCGCATCTACGTTAGCTTGTTGTTGATCGGTGCGGAGTTTGGAGAAGGGGATGCCGCCTACGCGAAGCTCATCGACGTCGCACGGGAACGCCTCAAGCGGCCGTGGGCAAGCGGTGGACTCGACGCGGCGACTGTAAAGGCGGCACTTGGCGAGAAAGCCGAACAAGCGAACAACGCGCTCGCGCTCAGTGACCAGATCGGCCCCATCCTCACAAGTGGCGTGAAGGGTAACCCGCGCCAGATCAAACGATTCCTGAACACTCTATTACTCCGAGAACGGACGGCGGCCGCGCGGGGGTTCGGCGATGACATCACGTTGCCCGTCTTGGCAAAACTTATGCTCGCCGAGCGCTTCATCCCCCGACTGTTCGAGCAGATCGCGTTCGTCGCGGCGGTCCATCCGAAAGGCTTCTGCGAAGATCTTGAGGCGCTTGAGAAGAGCCTAGCCGCAGACGGCAAGGCAAGCGCGCAGGGAGCGCGCAAGGGGGCAAAGCCCCCGGACTCGCCTGGGTCCTCGTCCGACAACGCGGTTCTGACGGAGTGGAAATCGTCTGACACGGTTTGTGATTGGGCCCGCGTGCAGCCCGTGCTGTCCGCGGTCGATTTGCGTCCATACCTCTTCGTGACGAAGGACAAGAAGGACTACTTCGGGGCGGTGTCGGTGTTGGGGCACCTGGCCAGCGTGGTGGAGAAGTTGTTCGGCGGGAAGATGATGGTTCAAGGTTATGAAGCCGAGTTGAGGCAGTTGGCCCAGCCTGAAGCCGACAAGGTGTTCGAAGCCGTGCGCACGACGATCATGGGCACTGGGGCTTTCGATACGATGCCACCTGGCGTCGACGGCCTCATCGTCTTGGTAAAGGCGCAGCCGGGTTTGCAAGGCAAGTTGCTCGATTTCCTGGAGGCTTTGCCGAGCAGCAAGTGCGGGCCATGGGCCGTGCGCGGATGGCAGGTTGTCATCAAGGATCCAGAGTGCGTCGGGCGGCTGACCAAGCTGTTGACGGATTGGAGCAAGTTGACGAACAACCCCACGCTCAAGGCGACCGCCGAACTGGCGCTCAAAGACGCGAAGGGGGTTCGCTGATGGGAACTTCGACAGCGTACGGAGGCCCAGGGGGCGGGACGCCACTGGTTCCCTCGTGGTTGGACGGTGGCGAAGCGTCGCCAGCATCACCTCCCGGGGCTGACGGCGTTCCACCTGGTGACGGAGGAGCGCCGCCCATCGCGCCGAGCCGGCCGTCCATTCCTGCCACCGCTGATCCGCAGCGCTTCTCCGGAGCGCGCAGTAGCTTCACGCGATTTGCCGGATCGGGCGGCAGTGATCGAGCCAACTTGGGACGTGCCGTCTCCCGATACGTGTCGACGTCGGCGGGTGGTGCACGCCAGGCGGCGCAACGCATGGGGGCCTCGCGGGGTTCTGGCGCGAGATTGCTGGGCTTTCTTGCGGATGCCCAAACCAGGGGCTTGCGCGAAGCGCTGCGCTCACTGGATCTTGAGTCGCTAGCGGGGCGGCCGATCCAAGAAATCTTTGTAGGCTTGGCCGACTACATCTGCCCAGGGGCGGGCACCGTCGACGAGGGCATCGCGCGAGAGGCCTATATCGAGACGATCATTGAACTGGCCACCGAGGGGTTGACCGATCTTTCGACCTTCACGCCCGACCAGATGCAAACCGTGTTCGAGTTGTATGCAACTCATGCGATCGAAGCGCGCATCTGCAACGACATCGGCACCAAGGCCGTGACGATGCCGACGGATGTGCAAGCTGCGCATCGGGTGGAAGCGCAACTGCGCGACTTCATCCGTGGCGGAGTAAGCGACGCGCTCACGAGGGCGCGCGACGAATCGCCCAATCTGGCCCTGGAGCGCATCCAGTCGTTCGTGGACACGGTGTACGAGTCGGCGTTTTCGATCCTCCAGACGCTCGGCCAGGCGGAGGCAGATCAATGAAACGGCAACTTCTGGCCGGCCGCTTTGGCCCTGACGATCAAGCCGACATCCCGATGGCCGCAGACGAACAGCTTACCTTGCTGCAGATGGTCGCTGGCGAAAAGTCGCTTGGTCACGGTATCGGGGGCGCGCTCACGAGCTTGAAGAAGCTTGGAATCTTCCCGTCCGAAATCGGCATTGACCTATTGGTAGTCGCAGCGCACGTCCATGCGGCTGACACCCGCATCTCCCGTGCCGAGCAGTCGCAGGACTCCTGGACGCGGGAGATTCGCCTGGTCGTGCCAGTGAGCGATCCGACGCGCTGGACCGCTGTAACTCCAACGCTGACGAAGGCCTTGAACTTCTTGACCGGCGACCGCTGGACGGTCGGGTATCGGGCACGTCCACCCAGATTTGTCACTATCGCCAGCGAGACGCCTCCCACCTTGCTCGCGCCGCCGTTCGACGCAGTGAGCCTGTTTTCGGGCGGCCTGGACAGTTTTATCGGTGCCATCGACTTGCTGCAGAGCGGGTCCACGCCGCTGCTGATAAGCCATTTCGGCGAAGGCGCCACCAGCGATGCCCAGGGCAAGCTCTTTTCCGGGTTGAAGAAGAACTACGACAAGTCGTCTTTTGAGCGCTTGCGGGTCGGCATGACCTTCCCCGACGGCCTGGTCGAGGATGTCGGGTCGGAGAACACCACGCGTGGGCGCTCGTTCCTGTTCTTCGCGCTCGGTGTATTTGCTGGTACCGGGTTGGGCAAGAGCTTCACTTTGCGCGTGCCCGAAAATGGGCTGATCGCGTTGAATGTCCCGCTGGATCCATTGCGTCTGGGCTCGAACAGCACCCGCACCACCCATCCCTACTACATGGCTCGCTGGAACGACTTGCTCCAGGAGTTGGGCGTCGACGGTCGCGTCGAGAACCCTTACTGGGACAAGACCAAGGGCGAAATGGCGTCGGCTTGCGCGAACCCCGCGTTGCTGGCCAAGCTCGCGCCAGATTCCCTGTCTTGTTCGTCGCCCGCGAAGGGGCGCTGGCAGGGGCTAGGCATCGAGCATTGCGGCTACTGCCTGCCGTGCCTGATCAGGCGTGCTGCCTTGGACAGGGCTTGGGGCTCCGGCAAGGATGAGACCACTTACACGGTGTCTGATCTACGTGCCAAGGCACTAGACACCCGGGAGTCGACGGGTCAGCAGGTACGGTCATTCCAATACGCTATCGAGCGTCTCCGTGGACGTCCGCAGCTCGCGAACCTTCTCATTCACAAGCCCGGCTCGCTGGCCGACGAAGTCACTCGCTTGGACCAACTCGCTGACGTTTACCGTCGTGGCCTCGACGAAGTTGCAAGCTTGATCGATGGTGTCGTGACAGGGCCAAGCTGATGCTGGATCGCTCATGATCGCCACGGCAGGGCTTGTGGACTTTCACTGCCATCTCGACCTTTATCCGGATCACCAAGCCGCGGTGCTGGAGGCGGACCAAGCAGGCGTCTTCACGCTGGCGGTGACGACGACCCCGAGGGCCTGGCCGCGCAACCATGAACTGGCGCAGCGCACGCGACACGTGCGCGCAGCGCTCGGCCTTCATCCGCAGTTGGTCAGCGAACGGGCCAATGAACTGGATCTGTGGGACAGGCACCTGTCAGAAACTCGCTACGTAGGTGAAGTAGGTCTCGATGCCGGCCCGCGCTTCTATAAGTCGTTCGATCTGCAAAGGCAGGTCTTCCAGCATGTTCTGCAGCGCTGCGCGGAGGTCGGCGACAAAGTCATCACGGTGCATAGCATCCGCGCCGCGAAAGCGGTTCTTGATCATGTCGAGGCGTACTTGCCAGCCGCGCGAGGCAAGGTGGTGCTCCATTGGTTCACGGGAACCAAAGGCGAAGCGAAGCGTGCCCTTGATCTCGGGTGCTACTTTTCGATCAATGCTGCGATGCTGGGCAATGAGCGTCACGCACCGATGGTCGCGGTCATCCCGCCCCACAGGTTGCTTACAGAGACGGATGGCCCGTTCACAAAGACCGGCGATCGGCCATCGAAACCTGCTGACGTGTCGCTAGTGGTCGAGGGCTTGGGTCGCCTGTATGGGATGTCGGGCGCGGATGTTGCAGCGACAGTTCGCGAGAACTTGCGAATCTTGCTGAAGTAGCTTGGTAGGCGGAAAGTGCGTTCGTCGGGAAATGCTGAACCTTGCAAAGACGTAATGGGCCTGTACCCTGTCGTGTAGGAGGGGCACTCAATTGCGAAAACTCATATTCATCTCTTTCATCGTGCTCGGAGCGGTCATCGGCCTGTTTTCGGCCCTGCACGACGACTGGAGCGTCAAGGTCGTGATGATGACAATCGGTGCTGTCGTGGGCATCGTGCTCGGTGGAGCGTTGACCAGCACGGGAAGACGAGAGCGTGCGCGGGGAAGTGTCGAACCAGACGACGCGCCTCTGGCGGAACTGGATCGCAACTACTGGAGAGACAAGGGACATCCGCCATTCATGAAGCCACCGAGTGCCGAACCTGATCACCACATGTTTGACCCGGATCGGCAGGACTGATCAGGGTTTCCTTTTGAACAGATCCTTGACGGCATCCTTGGCCACGTCGATTGACGCGCCAGCGTCGCTCCCGACCTGCTTGGCAGTCTGCTTCAGCAGTGACTTCTTCGATGCGAGAGTTCCGTCAGAAGTTGGGACGATCTCGGCATTGGAATCAAAGCTGTCCCGGGAAACTTCGGCTTGGTGGCGTATTTCGGCCGCCTTCGTTTGGATCTCGTTGCGCAGCGGCGAGGCCGATGAGGGTGTCTCGGCGACCGGTGCCGTGTTGCCGAAGCGTGCAACTTGGCGTCGATGCTCGCGATCAGCGCCGACGAGATCGGGATTGAAGGCTGGCTCATTGGCCTCGTTCGTATGTTGGCGACGCAGGCTTTCAAACGAGCTTGGCAAGGCAGACCCGTTCGAGAAGACGCGGGTGGGTCGCAATCCTTGACGAGCGACTTCCGCGTCGAACATGGCGGCTGCGGCCGCACTGTTGCCACCATACTGTTCGGCGTAGCGCATGAACATCTCT
>JBBRBW010000033.1:0-39744 GCA_038205425.1 Burkholderiales bacterium
TGGCGCTCGTCGAGCACACCAGCAGCGCGGCGCTGACGCTGGCGCAGGCCGCGCAGGGCCGGCCGGCCGTGGTCGTGCTGTGGGCCAGCTGGTGCGCGCCCTGCCGCCAGGAGATGCCGCTGCTGGCCGCGGCCCAACAGCGGGAGACCGGCCTTCGTTTCCTGTTCGTCAACCAGGGCGAGAGCGCGGCCACCGTGCGCCGCTACCTGGCCGGCCTGCCCTACGCCGTGCAAAACGTGCTGCTGGACGAACGCTCGGCGCTGGGCCCGGCGGTCGGCTCGCCGGGGCTGCCCACGACGGTGTTTTACGATGCCCGCGGGCGCCAGGTCGACGCGCACTTCGGCTTGCTCAACGCCGCGGCACTGGAAAGCCGCCTTGGGCCGCTGCGGGCCGGGCCGGTGGCGCCGCCGCGCTGAAACGCCCCGCCCGAGACCTTTCCCCCCTAGCGCAGACGGAGTCCCCCCTCGATGAACACCGCCGCCCTTGCCCCTGCCGTCGTAGCCGACGAACTCGACCTGCTCGCCGCACTGGTGCCGCTGGCCGACCAGGACATCCTCGAACTCGGCTGCGGCAACGCCGCACTGGCCCGTGCGCTGCTGGCGCGCCACCCCGGCAGCCGGGTGACGGGGCTCGAGGTCGACGCCCGCCAGCACACGAAGAACCTGGTCGCGCCGCAGCCGGGCCTGCTGTTCGTCGCCGCCGGGGCACAGGCCATCCCCTTCGCCGACGCCTCCTTCGACCTCGTGCTGATGCTCAAGTCGCTGCACCACGTGCCGGTGCCCTTGATGGCGCAGGCGCTGGCCGAGGCCGCGCGGGTGCTGCGGCCGGACGGGCACCTCTATGTGTCGGAACCGGTCTATGCCGGGCCGCTGAACGACGTGATGCGTCTCTTCCACGACGAGGGCGTGGTGCGCGCCGCCGCGCAGACGGCCCTGGACGCCGCAATGCACAGCGGCCTGTGGGCCCGCGCGGCCGAGCGCCGCTTCGTCATGCCGGTGCAGTTCCGCGACTTCGCCGAATTCGAGCAGCGCATGATGCGCACGACCTTTGCCGACCACGCCATCGACGACGCCTTGCTCAACCGCGTGCAGGCCGCCTTCGCGCCGCACGCCGGCCCCACGGGCGCGCGCTTCGAGCGCCCGATGCACGTGCGCCTGCTGCGCCGCCCAGGCTGATGGCCAAGCCCGAGGTCGGCGAAGCGCCAGCGGCGGCCAGCGCCGCCCGCGGGCGGCGCATTGGCCAGCTGCTGGTGGCGCTGCAGCTGCTGCTGATCGCGGCCCTGGCGCTGATGGCGGCACCGGCCTTCCTGGGTGGGCGCGCCGGCGCGCTCGCCTGGGCCCTGGCGGCCGCGGCGGCCGCGCTGGGGATCTGGGCGCTGCGCTGCAACCGGCCCGGCAACTTCAACATCCACCCGGTACCGCGGCGTGGTGGCGTGCTGGTGCAACACGGGCCCTACCGCTGGATACGCCACCCGATGTACACGGCCGTGCTGCAGGGCGGCGCAGGCTGCGCCGTGGCCGCCGGCCATGCGGCCGGCTGGGCCTGCTGGGCCGCACTGGCCGCCGTGCTGGTCGCGAAGGCGACGCTGGAGGAAGGCTGGCTGCTGTCGCACCATCCCGGTTACGCCGACTACCGTGCGCGCACGGCGCGCTTCGTGCCCGGGCTGTACTGAGCGCCGCCGCTCGTCAGCGTTTGGCCGCCCGTGCCGCCGCCTCACCGTCCTCGCGCATGTGCCTGAGGAAGTAGCGGATGAAAAAGACGCCCATGCCCAGCATGAATGAAAGACCGATCACGGTCATGAGACCGACGTCGGTGGTGAACAGCTCCTTGAGCACGGCGCTTCTCCTGCAGGCAACGATGGGGCATTGAACCCGCGATACCGGTGGGGGCACTTGCGGCACGTCAATACTTCGCGCCGGCAGCCCGCACTACAGCTGCGCGCCGAACAGCGCGCCGACATCCAGCCGCGCCTGCAGCCGCGAACACAGCATGAAGGTGCCGACGAACTTGCGCTGCAAAAACAGCAGATCGGGCGGCGGCGTGCGCGCGTAACCCTCGCCGAGCACCTGCGCACGGCCCCGGTCGAAGACCCGGCCGAAGAGGTCGGAGGCGCCGAAGTCGTAGACGCCGCGATCGCGAAACGGCTCGCCGGCCAGCGCCATCATGTCGAGCACGGCCTGGGTCTGCAGCGGCGGGTCGTCCTCGGCGACGAAGCCCGCGGCCAGCGCCGCGGCGCGGATGCGCGGCGTATCGCCGTCGCGCAGGCCGCGGCCCAGCTCACGCAGCTGCTCGACGCGTTCGGGCGTCACGGCCTCGGTGGCGCCGAAGTCGAGCAGCGCCACGCGGCCGGTGTCGGCGTCGAAGAGGTAGTTGCCGAAATTGGGGTCGGTCTGTACCAGGCGCATCTCGAAGAACTCGCGCACCGACAAGCGCGCCAGCGCCAGCGCCACGTGGTCGCGCCGCGCCTGCGGCTGCCCGGGCAGCGCCAGGCGGTCGACCGGGATGCCGGCGACGAAGTCGGTGGCCAGGATGTGGTCGCTGCAATGTTCTTCGACCACCTCGGGCACGCTGAGCACCGGGTCGTCGCCCAGCAGCGCGCGGTAGGCGGTGGCCGCGCGAGCCTCGGCGCGGTAGTCGGTCTCGTGGTGCAGTTGCTGGCGCACGCGCTCCAGCAGCGGTGCCACTTCCAGCGCCGCCGGCACCAGGCCGGGCGTGCGCGCCAGCAGCGCCAGGTTGGCGACGTCGCTGTCGATGCTGCGTTGCACGCCGGGGTACTGGATCTTCAGCGCAAGCACGCGGCCCTCGTGCGTTTCCGCGCGGTGCACCTGGCCGATCGAGGCGGCGGCCACGGGCTCGAAGCTGAAGCGGCGGAAGCGGCGGTGCCAATCGGCGCCGTATTCACGCTCGAGTACCTCGGTCAGCTGCGTGGCCGGCATGTGGTGGGCGCGGTCGCGCAGGCCGCTCAGCAGTTCGGCGAAGGCCGGCGGCAGCACACCCTTGCCGTCCATCGACATCAGCTGGCCGACCTTCATCACCGCGCCGCGCATCGTCGACAGCCGCTCGGCCAGGCGGCGCGCGTTGCCCGGCGTCAGCATCAGCTGCGACAGCGCCAGGCTCTCGCCACGTGCCAATCGCGCCACGCCTTCGGCCGCCGCGCCGGCGGCCAGTTCGCCCACCGCACGGCCCATGTGCAGCAGGCGGCGCGCACGGCCCTGCGGTACCGGTGCGCTGCGCGGGGGCTTGGGGTGGGTGGGTGACATGGGCAGGTTGGGCGGGCGGACCGGCTGCGACTCGGCTCGCCCGATTGAACCCGAGATGGCGCGCCCACCGGCGCAGGGGGATCGCCGGGCCCGCCGGCGTGCCGTCAGCGTGTGAGAGTTTTTCGAACGTGCCGGAGCGGCGCGCCCAAAGGCGTCAGGTCCAGGCGCGAAGCACAGCCCTGGCTCGGGCTATGGCGAGCAATTGCAACGAGCAGCGCACGTCTCTGGGCAAGACGAGCGGGCATGGGCGAGAGACTCTCACACTCTCAGGGCTTCAGGCTGACCAGCCAGCTCAGCACGTCGGCCTTCTCGCCGGCGGTGCAGTCGCGCCCCACCACGTCCAGGCAGTTCAGCCGGAACCAGGTGTCGACCTTGGCCTTGTCAGTGAAACGCTGGGCGTTGTACGCCGGGGCCAGCGGGCGTATCGACTTTTCGGTCACCTGGTCGCGGCCGGCTTTCACCGGCTCGGCGCCGTGGCAGGACGAACAGCTGAAGCCGAGATCGCGGCCGAAGTTGGTGGTGAACAGCTTCTGCCCGCGCTCGGGCGAGGCCGTGGCCTTGGCCTGGGCCTCGTAGGCGGCGAGCAGATCTGCCGGCGTGGCCGCCTGGGCCGCGGGCAGCGCGACGCCCGTCAGCAGGGCCAGCGCGAGTGCAAGCCCTGCACCGCCGCGGCGGGTGGAAGTGCCGGAACGCAGATGCATCTTCATGTCGACTCCATCGCGGGCGTTCTGTTCAGAAAAACCCGCGCCGCGTGCGGGCCCTTCCGGGGCGCTCGGGGCCCGGCCTTCAGGCTTGAAGTCCATTCGACCAGTGCCGGCTGGCCTGCGCCTTGTTCCTGCGCAATGCTTGGCGGCATAACGTCCGCGTCGCACGCAGCGCCGGGCGCGCCAGCCTGCGCGCGGTCAAGCGCCTTGTGCACCCGGCCGTGCCCGCTGGCCGCAGGCTGACGCAGATCAAGGGCCTGCAGCCCCACCTGGGGCAACCTTCGCCGCCGGCGCCCGCTACCCCGGTCTCGAGCGCGGGTCTTCAGCTGGGCCTTAAGGTGGGGCACTTACACTTCAGCCGGTTGTCGAGAGCGGTCGCCGCAAGCGCCGTCCGCCCTTGGCACCGCCCGCAGTCTTGGTCCAGATTTCAGCATCTTGCAGTCGCAGCCCGTCACCGTCGCCACCGCCCCCCGTTCCGTCGACGCCGCCGTGGTGCTGGAGGCCCGCGCGCTGGCCGGCCAGCGTGGCGACCGCGCCCTCTTCAGCGGCCTGGAAATGGCCCTGGTGCCCGGCAGCGTGACCTGGCTGCGCGGCCGCAACGGCCGCGGCAAGACCAGCCTGCTGCGTCTGCTGGCCGGCCTCTCGACGCCGATGAGCGGCGAGATCCGGGTCGCCGGCCGCACCCTGCGTGAAGGCGGGCCGGCGTGGCGCCGCCACTGGGTCTACATCGGCCACCAGAACGCGCTCAAGGACGACCTCAGCGCCACCGAGGCGGTGCGTTTCCTGGCCCGCCTGCACGGCCTGCCGGCCGACGACGCACTGATCGCGCAGGCCTTGAAGCGCATGGGCGTGGCCAACCGACAGCACGCGCCGGTGCGAACGCTCAGCCAGGGTCAGCGCCGCCGCGTTGCGCTGGCGCGGCTGGTGCTGTCGATGGGCGCGCCGGTGTGGCTGCTCGACGAGCCCTTCGACGCCCTCGACACCGACGGCATCACCGCGCTGAACGACATCATCGCCGCGCATGCCGCGGCCGGGGGCTGCGTGCTGCTGACCAGCCACCAACCTTTGACGTTGACCCAGCCGGTGCCGGCGGTCTTCGACCTCGAACCATATGCCTGCGCATGAGTGCCGTCACCCCCGCCCCCGGAGGTGCAATGCCCGAGGTGTTCTCGAGCGTGCTCGCGCGCGACCTGAAGCTGGCCTCGCGCCGGCGTATCGACGCGCTGCTGCCGCTGGCCTTCTTCATCGTGGCCATCAGCCTGTTTCCGCTGGGCGTTGGCCCCGAGCCGGGCATGCTGCGCGACATGGCGCCGGGCGTGGTCTGGGTCTGCGCGCTGCTGGCCTCGATGCTGTCGGTGGGCTCGCTCTTCGCCGGCGACCACGCCGACGGTTCGCTCGAACAGATGCTGCTGGCACCGCAGTCGGCCATGGCGTTGGCCGCGGCCAAGTGCACGGCACACTGGCTGGTGACCGGGCTGCCGCTGATCGTGGCCACGCCGCTCGTCGGCCTGCTCTTCGACATGTCGGGGCCGGCGCTGGCCGCGCTGGTGGCCGGGCTGGTGCTGGGCACGCCCATCCTCAGCCTGCTCGGTGCGCTGGGCGCGGCGCTCACGCTGGGCCTGCGCAGCGGCGGCATGCTGCTGATCCTGATCGTGCTGCCGCTGGCCATCCCGGCGCTGATCTTCGGCGCCGGCGCGGTGGGCACCATCGAAGCCGGCATGTCGGCGTCGGGGCACTTCTCGTTGCTCGGCGCGCTGCTCATCACCACCGCCATCGGCGTGCCGCCGGCGATCGCCGCGGCGCTGCGCATTTCAACGGAATGAGGAAACCCGCGTGAATCTCCAAGGCCTGCGCCTATACACCTTCGCGGCGCCGTCACGCTTCTACTGGCTGACGGGCTGGCTGATCCCGCTGTGCTGGCTGGTCTGCCTGGGCTTCGCCGCGGCCGGCCTCTACATCGGGTTCTTCGTTGCGCCCACCGACGCCACGCAGGGCGACGCCTACCGCATCATCTTCATCCACGTGCCGACGGCCTGGATGTCGATGGTGCTCTACCTGGTGATGGCCTTCTGGGCCGGCATCGGCTGGGCCTTCAACGCGCGCATGGCCTCGATGCTCGCGCGCGCCATCGCTCCCACCGGCGCCATGTTCACCTTCCTGGCGCTGTGGACCGGGGCCATCTGGGGCAAGCCCACCTGGGGCACCTGGTGGGTGTGGGACGCGCGACTGACCACCGAGCTCATACTGCTCTTCCTCTACCTGGGCTACATCGCGCTCATCAACGCCATCGACGACCAGCGCCGCGCCGACCAGGCCGGCGCGCTGCTGGCCCTGGTGGGCAGCGTCAACGTGCCGATCATCTACTTCTCGGTGAAGTGGTGGAACACACTGCACCAGGGCGCCAGCGTCAGCGTCACCAAGGGCTCGTCGATGGCCTCGACGATGCTGCTGGCGATGCTGCTGATGGCCATCGCCTGCTGGGCTTACGCCTTTGCGGTGGTCTTCATGCGCGCCCGCGCTCTCACGATCGAGCGTGAATCCCATGCCGGATGGGTGGCCGAACTCGTGCAGAGGAGAATCGCGCGATGATCTGGAACAGTGCCTCTGAGTTCTTTGCCATGGGCGGTTACGGCCTTTACGTGTGGGGCTCGTACGTCGTGTGCGCGGCCTTCATGCTGACCGAACCGCTGCTCGCCCGCCACCGCCACCGCCAGGCGCTGCGCGACGCCGCTGCCCAATCCCACGATCAGGAGGATCAGTCATGAAACCCCGCCACAAGCGTTTTGCCATCCTCGGCGGCCTGTTGTCGGCCACCGGCATCGTGGTCGCCCTGGTGCTCAATGCCTTCCAGAGCAACCTCGTCTTCTTCTATTCGCCCAGCCAGGTGGCGGCGAAAGAGGCGCCCAGCGCGCGCACCTTCCGCGTTGGCGGGCTGGTCGAGACCGGCTCGGTCAAGGTCGAAGGCACCAAGGTGCAGTTCATCATCACCGACAGCGCGCAGAAGGTGCCGGTGCGCTACGAGGGACTCCTGCCCGACCTCTTCAAGGAGGGCAAAGGTGTCGTCGCCCAGGGCCAGCTGCAGGGTGACGTCTTCGTCGCCCGCGAGGTGCTGGCCAAGCACGACGAGAACTACATGCCGCCCGAGGCCGCCAGCGCGCTGCAGGCCGGTGGCCACCCCGACTACCAGAAGATGAACCAGACGCTGGACAAGGGGGCTGCGAAATGATTCCCGAGATCGGCCACTTCGTACTCTGGCTGGCGCTGGGCGTCTCGCTGGTGCTGGGCGTGGTGCCGCTGGTCGGCGCGCAGCGCAACCGCGGTGACTGGATGGCGCTGGCGCGGCCCGCCACGATCGCGCTCTTCGGCCTGGTGCTGGTCTCCTTCTTCTGCCTGACCTGGGCGTTCGTGCAGCACGACTTCTCTGTGCTTTACGTGGCGCAGAACTCCAACAGCGCGCTGCCGCTGCAGTTCCGCATCGCCGCGGTCTGGGGCGGGCACGAAGGCTCGATGTTGCTGTGGCTGCTGATGCAGGCCGGCTGGGCAATGGCCGTGGCCGTTTTCAGCAAGAACCTGCCCCCTGCCATGGTGGCGCGCATCCTGGCCGTGATGGGCTGGCTGACGGTGGGCTTTCTGCTCTTCACCCTGCTCACGTCCAACCCCTTCGACCGGCTGACGCCGGTGCCCGTCGACGGCCGCGACCTGAACCCGCTGCTGCAAGACCCGGGCATGATCTTCCACCCGCCCATGCTCTACATGGGCTACGTCGGCTTCTCGGTGGCTTTCGCCTTTGCCATCGCCGCACTCATCGGCGGCAACCTCGACGCCACCTGGGCGCGCTGGACCCGTCCCTGGACGACGGCGGCCTGGATCTTCCTCACGCTGGGCATCGCGCTGGGCAGCTGGTGGGCTTACTACGAACTCGGCTGGGGCGGCTGGTGGTTCTGGGACCCGGTGGAAAACGCCTCCTTCATGCCCTGGCTGGTGGGCACGGCGCTCATCCACTCGCTGGCGGTGACGGAAAAGCGCGGCGCCTTCAAGAGCTGGACGGTGCTGCTGGCCATCATGGCCTTCTCGCTGTCGCTGCTGGGCACCTTCCTCGTGCGCTCGGGCGTGCTGTCGTCGGTGCACGCCTTTGCCACCGACCCGCGCCGCGGCCTCTTCATCCTCGCCTTCCTGACCATCGTCATCGGCGCGTCGCTGGCGCTGTACGCCTGGCGCGCGCAGAAGGTCGGCCTGGGTTCGCGCTTCGAGCTCGCCTCGCGCGAGACCTTCCTGCTGGCCAACAACGTGCTGCTGGTGGTGGCCTGCGCTGCCGTGCTGCTGGGCACTCTGTACCCGCTGCTGCTGGACGCCCTGGGCATGGGCAAGATCTCCGTCGGCCCGCCCTACTTCGATACGGTGTTCGCGCCCTTGATGGCACCGCTGGTGCTGCTGATGGGCATCGGCCCGTTGGCACGCTGGAAGAAGACCGAACTGCCCGACCTGGGCCGCAGGCTGCGCTGGGCCGTGGGTGTGGCGGTCGTGGCGGCGGTCCTGACCGAGCTTCTGGAAGGCCGCGTCTCGTGGCTGGGCGGTCTCGGGCTCTTCGCGGCGTTCTGGATTTTTGCCTCGCTGGCCACCGACCTGTGGGAACGGGTCCGGCCGGCCGGCGGCATGCGCAGCTCGCTGCTGCATCGCTGGCGCCAGATCCCACGCGCAACGCACGGCATGATGCTGGCGCATCTGGGCATCGGCGTGTTCATCATCGGCGTGACCATGGTCAAGACCTACGAGGTCGAGCGCGACGTCAACATGGCCGTCGGCGACACCACCGAGATCGCCGGCTGGGTGTTCACGTTCCAGGGCGTGCAGAGTGTGCAGGGCCCGAACTACCGCGCCGAGCAGGGGCTGATCACGCTCAGCAAGAACGGGCGCGAACTGGCCCAGCTGCGGCCCGAGAAGCGCGTCTACCGCGTGCAGCAGAACCCGATGACCGAGGCGGCCATCCGCAGCCGGCCGATGGGCGACATCTACGTCGCACTCGGCCAGGCCACCGAACGCGGCGCCTGGGTCGTGCGGCTGTACTACAAGCCCTTCGTGACCTGGATCTGGGGCGGCTGCGTGCTGATGGCTCTGGGCGGCATGCTGGCCGCCAGCGACCGCCGCTACCGCACCGTGCGCCGTGAGCAGGAAACGCGCAGCAGCACTGCCGGGGCCGCGGCATGACGAAGTGGCAGTACCTGGCCCCGTTGGGCCTCTTTGCGGTGCTGCTGGGCTTCCTGGCCGTGGGCCTGAACCTGAACCCGCGTGAAGTGCCCTCGCCGCTGATCGGCAAGCCCGCGCCGGCCTTTGCGCTGCCGCGCCTGGACAACCCGGCACAGACCATCAGCAAGGACGACCTGCTGGGCAAGGTGTGGGTGCTGAACGTCTGGGCCTCGTGGTGCGTGGCCTGCCGGGAGGAACACCCGATCTTCGTCGAGTACGCCAAGCGCAGCCCGGTGCCGCTGTACGGCCTGAACTACAAGGACCAGCGGCCCGACGCCATCAACTGGCTGCAACGTTTCGGCAACCCCTACACGGCCTCGCTGCACGACCTGAAGGGCCTGGTCGGCATCGACTACGGCGTCTACGGCGTGCCCGAAACCTTCGTCATCGACAAGCAGGGCGTGATTCGCTACAAGCACATCGGCCCCGTCACACCGCAGGTGCTGCGCGAGCGCATCGAGCCCCTGCTGAAAGAACTCAATGCGTAAGTTCCTCTGGGCCGCCGTGCTGGCCTGCGCAGCATTCGGCGCCGCCGCCAAGGACGCCGCTGACGTCGCGGCCGACCCCGTGCTCGAAAAGCGCACCCTCGCGGTGGCGGCCGAGTTGCGCTGCCTGGTCTGCCAGAACCAGACCATCGCCGACAGCAACGCCGACCTCGCTATCGACCTGCGCAATCAGGTGCGCGAGATGCTTCGCAGCGGCAAGAGCGAGCGCGAGATCGTCGACTACATGACCGCGCGTTACGGTGACTTTGTGCTCTACCGCCCGCCGGTGAAGACCTCCACGGCCCTGCTGTGGTTCGGGCCCGCGCTGCTGATGCTGGGTGGTCTGGTCACACTGTGGCTGGTGCTGCGCCGCCGCAGCCGCCTGCCTGCCGATCAATTCGAAACCGACGAGGCCGATGACGCCGATGTCGCCCTTCCTGCCGCCGACAGGCGCCGAGACCCCGCCCAATGAAAGATCCGATCGCCGCGCTGCGCAAACAGCTGCAGCTGCTCAAGACCCAGCACGACAGCGGCGCCCTCGACGCGGCCGCCTATGCCGCAGCCACGGCGCCGCTGGAGCGCAAGCTGCTCGACCATGTGATGGCCCATCCCGAGACCGCCGAGACAGCGGCCGCGCCATCGCTGCCGTCCACGCCCAGGCCGTCATGGAACGTGGTGGGCCTGCTGTCGGTGCTGGTGCTTGTCGTCGCCGGTGGCGGCTACATGCTGACCGGCTCGCCCGGCCTGCCCAGTGCAGGCGAGCCCGGTTCGCAGAGGCAGGCCGAAGCCGACCCGCACAGCATGAACGAGGCCCAGTTCGCCGAGGCCGTCGACAAGCTGGCCGAACGCATGAAGAACGAACCCGACAGCGCCGAGGGCTGGGCCATCCTGGCGCGGTCCTATGCGCGCATGGGCCGCCACGCCGAGGCCGTGCCGGCCTTCGACAAGGCAGTGTCGCTGGCGCCGCAGGACGCGCGCCTTCTGGCCGACTACGCCGACACCGTAGCGATGAAAAACGACCGCAACCTCGAGGGTGAACCCACGAAGCTGGTCGAGCGCGCGCTGAAACTCGAGCCCGACAACGCCAAGGCGCTGGCGCTGGCCGGCACCGCGGCCTTCAATCGCAAGGACTACCCCATCGCCGTGCGCCACTGGGAGCGGTTGGCCAAGGTGACCACGCCCGACGCCCCCTTCATGGCGCAGTTGCAGAGCAGCATCGACGAAGCGCGCACGCTGGGCGGCATGCCGGCGGGGCCGCGCCTCGCCCAGGCCACCCCGTCTGCCGGGCCGGTCGCGCCGGCAGGCGCCGCGCCCGCGAACGGCAATGCCCCCGCCACGGCATCGGCCGCCACCGTGACCGGCACCGTGCGCCTGTCGCCGGCGCTGCTGAAACAGGCCGCGCCCGACGACGCGGTCTTCATCTACGCACGTGCCGCCGAAGGCTCGCGCATGCCGCTGGCCATCCTTCGCCACCAGGTCAAGGACCTGCCGCTGAGCTTCAAGCTCGACGACAACATGGCGATGTCGCCGGCGGCCAAGATGTCGCTGTTCCCCAAGCTCATCATCAGCGCGCGCGTCAGCAAGAGCGGCCAGGCGGCACCGGTCGCCGGCGACCTCACCGGCGATTCGGGGTCGGTCGCCAACAACAGCAGCGGGCTGGTGGTCGAGATCAACCAGGTCGTCAAGCCCTGACCCCCCGCCGGCAGCCTCGCGCTGCCACAGCGGCCGGCCGCCCGGGACCAACGACGCCTGGCGGCGGCGCGGTGACGCACTGCAGCACGCGGCCGCGTCAGCCGCGGTGCGCCGCGCACCGCCAGCCTTTTGCCCGCCTCTTGCCAGCGGCCCTTCGGGCGCGCCGCGCGTCCGGTTTGATCTGAGTTAAGTGTCCTCAACTCGGGCGCCCGCAGAATCGCGCCCAACGAAGAGAGGTCTCACAACGTGGCCGCATGCCAAGTGCCACGACGACCGGCGATGCGCGGCCCCGCGGGCGCGGGCTGCGACAGCACTTCGTGCTGCGCACGGCCAGCCCCGATCGATACCCTGAACGACCGGAAGACCCGACATGTACCCCATCGTTCGCCGTGAAGCCTTCTCGGACACCACGTTCCTGTGGGAGGTGCTGGCCCCCGATGTGGCCCGCGCGGCCGAGCCGGGGCACTTTGTCATGCTGCGGCTGCACGAGGCGGGTGAACGCATCCCGCTGACGGTGGCCGACTTCGACCGCGAGCGCGGCACCATCACGATGGTGATCCAGGCGCTGGGCAAGACGACGCAGGAGATGCGCGATCAGTTCAAGGCCGGCGACCAGATCGTCGACTTCGTCGGCCCGCTCGGCATGCCGCAGCACGTCGGCAAGGTCGGCCACGTGGTGCTGGTGGGCGGCGGCCTGGGCGTGGCGCCGGTGTACCCGCAGTTGCGAGCCTTCAAGGAGGCCGGCAACCGCACCACCGGCATCATCGGCTTTCGCAACAAAGACCTGGTGTTCTGGGAAGAGAGCTTCGCCCGCCATTGCGACAACCTGATCGTCTGCACCGATGACGGCAGCTACGGCAAGCCGGGCTTCGTCACCGCCGCACTCAAAGAAGTGCTGGAGAACGACCCCCCCGACCTGGTGATCGCGATCGGGCCGTTGCCGATGATGAACGCCTGCGTCGAGACCACGCGGCCGTTCGGCGTCAAGACCATGGTCTCGCTCAACGCGATCATGGTCGACGGCACCGGCATGTGCGGCTCGTGCCGGGTCACGGTGGGCGACGAGATCAAGTTCGCGTGCGTCGACGGGCCCGACTTCGACGGCCACCAGGTCGACTTCAAGGAATTGATGCTGCGCCAGAAGCGCTTCAAGGGCGAAGAGACGGCGGCCAACACCGACTACGCGCACGTGTGCAACGTCGAGAAGGTGCTGTTCGAGCAGAACAAGAAGAACTACAAGAAGTACAAGGACCTGGCGCCGCACGCGACCAAGATGCCCGAACGCGACCCGCTGGAGCGCTCGCGCAACTTCAAGGAAGTCAACCTCGGGTACTCGATGGCCGACGCGCTGGCCGAGGCCGAGCGCTGCATCATGTGCAGCAAGCCGGCCTGCATCGAAGGCTGCCCCGTGGGCATCGACATCCCGGGCTTCATCAAGCATTTGCTGGTGCGCGATATCGACAGCGCGCTGGCCGTCATCAACCAGTCGAACCTGTTCCCGTCGGTCTGCGGCCGCGTCTGCCCGCAAGAGTCGCAGTGCGAGGCGCAATGCATCGTCGGCCGCAAGCTCGAATCGGTGGCCATCGGCCGGCTGGAACGCTTCGTGGGCGACAGCGCGCGGCCGCACAAGGTGGAGCCGCAGCGCTTCGAGCGAACACTGGGCCGCGTGGCCATCGTCGGCTCGGGTCCGTCGGGGCTGGCCGTGGCGGCCGACCTGCGGCGCTACGGCTGCGAGGTCACCGTCTACGAGGCGCTGCACGTCGTCGGCGGCGTGCTGCAGTACGGCATCCCGTCGTTCCGGCTGCCGCGCGACATCATCAGCCGCGAGGTTGATCACCTCAAGGCGATGGGCATCCAGTTCGAGACCAACAAGGTCATCGGCAAGACCTTCTCGGTGCTGCAGTTGATGGACCAGATGGGCTTCGACGCCGTGTTCGTCGGCGCCGGTGCCGGCGCGCCGGCCTTCCTCGGCATCCCGGGTGAGTTTGCCGGCCAGGTCTATTCGGCCAACGAGTTTTTGACCCGCGTCAACCTGATGGGCGGCGACAAGTTCCCCTACGTGGACACCCCCATCACGATCGGCAAGAGCGTGGTCGTGATCGGCGCCGGCAACACCGCGATGGACTGCCTGCGCGTGGCCAAGCGGCTGGGCACGCCCACCGTGCGCTGCGTCTACCGCCGCAGCGAGGCCGAGGCACCGGCGCGCATCGAAGAATTGCGCCACGCCAAGGAGGAAGGCATCGAGTTCTTCTTCCTGCACGGCCCGGTCGAGATCCTGACCGACGCCGATGGCGGCGTGCGCGGCATGAAGGTGCAGAAGATGGTGCTCGGCGAGCCCGACGCCAAGGGCCGCCGCCAGCCGATCCCGCAGGACGAGTTTCTCGAACTCGACTGCGACACCGTGATCTACGCCCTGGGCACCAAGGCCAACCCGATCGTCACCAAGTCCACGCCCGGGCTCGAGCTCAACAAGTGGGGCTACATCGTGGCCGATGCGGCCACGCAAGCCACCAGCGTGCCGGGCGTGTTTGCCGGCGGCGACATCGTCACCGGCGGCGCCACCGTGATCCTTGCCATGGGCGCCGGCCGCCGCGCCGCGCGTGCCATCGGCGCCTACCTGGCCGGCGGCAAGAGCCAGTGGCCGATCACGCAGCCCGAGATCGACGCCTTCGTGCCGCCCACGGCCATCGGCGCGGCCTCTGCCGCCACCCCAGCTTCCAGCGAGACTCCATCATGAGCATCTGCCCCCGCTGCAAACGCGAACTCGAAGACGAGGAGGCGTACGTCTGCTGTGCCGGCGTCGAGTTGCGCTGGCGCTGCGCCGACTGCCACAAGGTCAGCGAAGGCTTCGCTTTCCCCTACGGCATGTGCCCGCACTGCAAGGGCAAGCTGGCCCTGCTCGACCGCGGCGCGATCGAAGGCGACCAGGCGATGGAAGCCGTGCGCAAGGCCTTCGAGATCGAGCTCGGCGGCCACGCCTTCTACGAGCGCGCCTCGCGCGACGCCAAAGACCCTGTGCTGCGCGAGCTGTTCGGCCGCTTTGCCGCGATGGAGAAAGAGCATATGGACATCCTGTCCAAGCGCTACCACGCCACGCTACCGACCGCGGCCGAGGACTTCCAGCTCGACCGCGCGGCCATCTTCGCTGGCGTCGACCGCAAGCCCGAAGACCCGGCCAACCTGTTCCGCATCGCCATCGCCTTCGAGCAGCGCGCGGTGGAATTCTTTGCCGGCGAGGGCGAAAAGGCGCCGGCCGGCTCGGTCGAGCGAGATCTCTACAAAGAGCTGGCCGCCGAGGAGCGCGAGCACGTCGAACTGCTGGGCACCGAGTACCGGCGCTGGGAAACCGGCCGGGCCGGCATTCTGTAGCCACCCGGCCGAGCGCCTGCGCCGCCAGCATCCACCACAGCTCGGCCGCACCCGCGCGCCCTTCACCCGACAAGAGGCCCCCATGACCGAACGCACGCATGTCCTGGACGGCAACGAAGCCGCCGCACGCATCGCCCACCTTGTCAGCGAAGTGATCGCCATCTACCCGATCACGCCCTCGTCGACGATGGGCGAGCTGGCCGACGAGTGGTCGGCCAAGGGACGCAAGAACATCTGGGGCATGGTGCCGCAGGTGATCGAGATGCAGAGCGAGGCCGGCGCCGCCGGCGCGGTGCACGGCTCGCTGCAGGCCGGCGCGATGACGACCACCTTCACGGCGTCGCAGGGGTTGCTGCTCAAGCTGCCCAACATGTTCAAGATCGCCGGCGAGTTGACGCCCGTGGTCTTCCACATCGCCGCGCGCACGCTGGCCACGCACGCGCTGTCGATCTTCGGCGACCACAGCGACGTGATGGCGGCGCGCACCACCGGCTTCGCGCTGCTGGCCTCATCCAGCGTGCAAGAGGCGCAGGACATGGCGATGATCGCCCACATGGCCACGCTGAAGTCGCGTGTGCCCTTCCTGCACTTCTTCGACGGCTTTCGTACCAGCCACGAGGTCAACAAGATCGAGCTGCTGTTCGAAGCCGACGCCCGCGCGCTGATCGACGATGAGCTGGTGGTGGCGCACCGCAGCCGCGCGCTCAACCCCGACAAGCCGGTGATCCGCGGCACGGCGCAGAACCCGGACGTCTTCTTCCAGGCGCGTGAAGCCTGCAACGCCTTCTACACGGCGGTGCCGGGCATCGTGAGCGAGGCGATGGAGCGCTTCGCCAAGCTCACCGGCCGCCGCTACAGCCTGTTCTGGACCACCGGCGCGCCCGACGCCGAGCGCGTGCTGGTGCAGATGGGCTCGGGCGTCGGCGCCTCGCGCGAGGCGGTGGACAAGCTGGTGGCCGGCGGTGAGAAGGTCGGCCTGGTCACCGTGCGGCTGTACCGGCCCTTCGACGTGCAGGCCTTCGTGGCCGCCCTGCCCAAGACGGTGAAGTCGATTGCCGTGCTCGACCGCACCAAGGAGCCGGGCGCGATCGGCGAGCCGATGTACCAGGACGTGGTCACCGCGCTGGTCGAGGGCTGGCCCGAGGCCCATCCGGGCCTGCCGATGCCGCGCGTCACCGGCGGCCGATATGGCCTCTCAAGCAAGGAGTACACGCCGGCGATGGCCAAGGCCGCGCTCGACGAGTTGCGCGCGCCGCAGCCCAAGCGGCACTTCACGGTCGGCATCCATGACGACGTGACGCACCTGTCGCTGAAGTGGGACGCCAGCTTCGACACCGAGGCCGCAGGCGTGACCCGCGCCGTGTTCTACGGCCTGGGCGCCGACGGCACGGTGGGCGCCACCAAGAACACGGTCAAGATCATCGGTGAGAACACGCCGCTGCACGCGCAGGGCTACTTCGTCTACGACAGCAAGAAGTCGGGCGCGATCACGGTGTCGCACCTGCGCTTCGGCCCCAAGCCGATCGAGTCGACCTACCTGATAGCCCGCGCCGACTTCGTGGCCTGCCACCAGTTCGAGTTCATGGAAAAACTCGACGTGCTGGCGCTGGCCCGCCCGGGCGCCACTTTCTTGCTCAACAGCCCCTACGGGCCCGAGCAGGTGTGGGGCAAGCTGCCGCGCGAGGCGCAAGAGACGATCCTGGCCAAGAAGCTGAAGTTCTACGTTGTCGACGCACTGGCGGTGGCCAAGCAGGCCGGCCTGGCCGGCCGCATCAACACCGTGACACAGGCCTGCTTCTTCGCCATCTCGGGCGTGCTGCCGCGTGACGAGGCGATCGCCGAGATCAAGGCCTCGATCCGCAAGACCTACGGCAAGCGCGGCGAGTCGGTGCTGACGCGCAACTTTGCCGCGGTGGACGCCTCGCTGGCCGCGCTGCAAGAGGTGACGCCGCCAAGCAGCGCCGATTCCACGTTGCGCCGCTTCCCGGCCGTGGCCAAGGCAGCGCCCGACTTCGTGCAACGCGTGACGGCGATGATGCTGGACGGCAAGGGCGACTTGCTGCCGGTGTCGGCGCTGCCGATCGACGGCACCTTCCCCACCGGCACCACGCAGTGGGAAAAGCGCAGCATCGCGCAAGAGATCCCGATCTGGGACGAGACGATCTGCACGCAATGCGCGATCTGCCCGCTGGTCTGCCCGCACGCCGCGATCCGCATGAACGTCTTCACGCCCGAAGAGATGAAGCGCGCGCCGCCGGGCTTCAAGGCGGTGCCCTGGTCGCGCAAGGACGGCGGCCCGCTCGACGGCATGATGTACAGCCTGCAGGTGGCGCCCGACGACTGCACCGGCTGCGGCATCTGCGTCGATGTCTGCCCCACGCGCAGCAAGACCGAGGTCAAGCACAAGGCGATCAACATGGCGCCGAAGCTCGATCACCTGGAGGTCGAGCGCGCCAACTACGAGTTCTATCTCAGCCTGCCCGAGGTGCGCCCGGCGATGGACAGCATCGACGGCCTGCGCGGCTCGCAACTGCGCCAGCCTTTGTTCGAATACTCGGGCGCCTGCTCGGGTTGCGGCGAGACGCCCTACCTCAAGCTGCTGTCGCAGCTCTACGGCGACCATTTGGTGATCGCCAACGCCACCGGCTGCTCGTCGATCTACGGCGGCAACCTGCCCTCGACGCCATGGTCGCAAAACGCCGCCGGCCAGGGCCCGGCCTGGGCCAACAGCCTGTTCGAGGACAACGCCGAATTCGGCCTCGGCATGCGGCTGGCGCTGGACGCCCAGCGCGACCTGGCGCTGATGCTGGTGCGCGAATTGCGCGGCGCCATCGGCGACCCGCTGGCCACCGAACTGCTGGAGCTGCCGCAGGACAACGACGAGCAGATCCGCCTGCAGCGCGAGCGCGTCAAGCGCCTGAAGGCGATCCTGATCAAGTTGCCGTTACCCGAGGCCGCCCGGTTGCTGGCCGTGGCCGACAGCCTGGTGGTGCGCAGCGTGTGGATCGTGGGCGGCGACGGCTGGGCCTACGACATCGGCTACGGCGGGCTCGACCACGTGCTGGCTTCGGGGCGCAATGTCAACATCCTGGTGCTCGACACCGAGGTCTACAGCAACACCGGCGGCCAGGCTTCCAAGTCGACGCAGCGCGGCGCGGTGGCCAAATTCGCCGCCGGCGGCAAGACCAGCGGCAAGAAGGACCTGGGCATGATCGCCATGGCCTACGGCAACGTCTACGTGGCCCAGGTGGCGATGGGCGCCAACCCGGTGCAGACGGTGCGCACCTTCCAGGAGGCGGCGGCCTGGAACGGCCCCTCGCTGATCATTGCCTACAGCCACTGCATCGCGCACGGCATCGACATGACCACCGGCATGAGCCACCAGCGTGACCTCGTCAAGAGCGGCTACCTCACGCTCTACCACTACGACCCGCGCCTGGGCATGGGCGGCGCCGACCAGCCGCTGAAGCTGGACTCGCGCAAGCCGACGATCCCGCTGGAGAAGGTGGCGATGATGGAGGGCCGTTACGCGATGCTGGCCCAGTCCGACCCGGCCAAGTCGAAGCAGCTGATGCAGGCCGCGCAACGCGATGCCGACGCGCGCTGGCAACTCTACGAGCAAGTGGCCGGCGTGCACCGCGTGGTGACCGAGGATCAAGAGGCGATCATGGCTGCCGGTATCCCCGTGTCGCCACCCGCGCCCGCCGACAAATTACCGACCACGCCCAACACGCCGGAGGCCACAACATGATTGTCGATCTTCGCAGCCGCTATCTCGGCCTCGAACTCAAGCACCCGATCGTGGCGTCGGCGTCGCCGCTGACGAGCTCAATCGACAGCCTCAAGCGCCTGGAAGACGCGGGCGTCGCGGCCGTCGTGCTGCCTTCCCTGTTCGAAGAGCAGATCGAACACGAGGAGATGGCCGCCCACAACATGATGATGTCGGGCACCGAGCTGTCGCCCGAGGCGCACGGGTTCTTCCCCGAGATGCAGAACTACCGCACCGGGCCCGACCAGTACCTGAAACTGATCGCCGACGCCAAGAAGGCGCTGTCGGTGCCGGTGATAGCCAGCCTCAACGGCTACACGCCGGGCGGCTGGACGGGCATCGCGCGCCAGTTCCAGGAGGCTGGCGCCGACGCCATCGAGCTCAACGTCTACTTCCTGGCCACCAGCGTGGACGACAGCAGCACGGCGGTCGAGCAACGTTACGTCGACCTCGTCGAATCGGTGACGCGGCAGGTGAGCATCCCGGTGGCGGTGAAGGTGGCGCCCTACTTCAGCGCCATGGCCAACATGGCCGCGCGGCTGACCAAGGCCGGGGCTTCGGGGCTGGTGCTCTTCAACCGCTTCCTGCAACCCGACATTGAGCTCGAGGAGCTCGAGGTGGCGCCGCACCTCGTGCTGTCGACCTCGGACGAGCTGCGCCTGGCGCTGCGCTGGATCGCGATCCTGCGCGGCCGCGTCGACGCCAGCCTGGCTGCCACCGGCGGCGCACACACCAGCGACGACGTGCTCAAGCTGCTGCTGGCCGGCGCCGACTGCGTGATGCTTGCCAGCTGCCTGCTGACCCGAGGCCCCAGCCATGTCGATACCCTGGTACGGGGCGTGCTGGCATGGATGACGAAGCGAGAGTACTGCTCGGTGGCCCAGATGAAAGGCTCGCTGTCCCAGCAGTCGTGCCCGGATCCGGACGCCTTCGAGCGCGCCAACTATATGAAAGCCCTGAAGTCCTACAGCAGCGAGTTCGTCTAGCCTCTCGCGGCCAGGCGCACCACAACCCGTTCAACCGAAGGAAACCACGATGGCACTTCTGATCAACGACGACTGCACCGCCTGCGACGCCTGCGTCGAGCCCTGCCCGAACAAGGCCATCAGTGTCGGCTCGCCGATCTACGTCATCGACCCGGCCCTGTGCACCGAGTGCGTCGGCGGCCACGACGAGCCGCAGTGCATGGACGTCTGCCCGGCCGACTGCATCGTGCCCGACCCCAAGCACGCCGAGTCGCGAGAGCAGTTGCAGGCCAAGTACGAGCGCCTGCATCCGTGAGTCGCGAGCCACCCGGCGTCACGCGCGAGGCTGAAGCAACCATGATGACGAGCCATCGATTGCGGCGCGGCCTCGACCTGCCCCTGGCGGGCGAGCCGGTGCAGGCCATCGACCCCGCACGCGACTGCGTGCAGGTGGCCCTGCTCGGGGCCGACTACCCGGGCCTCAAGCCCACCTTTCACGTGCAGCCGGGCGACGCCGTGCAGCGTGGCCAGTTGCTGTTCAACGACAAGCAGGCCCCTGGCGTACGGTTCACCTCACCCTGCGCCGGCACCGTGAGCGCGCTGCACCGCGGCGAGTACCGCGCTTTCCAGTCGCTCGTGATCGACATCGCCGGCGACGACGGCCCGCATGCACAGGCCACCTTCGGCAGCCACACCGGCAAGCCGCCGGCGGCGCTGGACGCCGCGCAGGTGCGCGCGCTGCTTGTCGAGTCGGGGCTGTGGACGGCCCTGCGCACGCGCCCTTATTCCAAGGTGCCGCGGCTGGACGCCACGCCACGCGCGCTGTTCATCACCGCCATCGACACCCGGCCCCATGCGCCGGCCGTCAACACCGTGCTGGCCGATCGGCACGACGACTTCCGCGTCGGCGTTTCCGTGCTGGCGCAACTGAGCGACGGCCCCACCTATGTCTGCGTGGCGCCGGGCTTCGCGGTCACGCTGCCGGCCATGCCGAAGGTCTCGGTCGAGGTCTTCGAGGGCCAGCACCCGGCCGGCAACGCCGGCACGCATATCCACTTGCTGTGCCCGGTCGACCAAGAGCGAAGCGTCTGGCACATCGGCTACCAGGACGTGGCCGCTATCGGTCGCCTGTTCGCCACCGGGCAGCTCGACGTCGAGCGTGTGGTTGCGCTGGCCGGGCCCAGCATGCTGCGGCCGCGCCTGCTGCGCACGCGGCTGGGGGCCTCGGTCGACGTGCTCACGCAAGGCGAGATCGCCCCGGGCGCGCAGCGCGTTGTCTCGGGCTCGGTGCTCGACGGCCGCACCGCCGCGGGTGCCGTGCACGGCTGGCTGGGCCGCTATCACCTGCAGATCACGGCGCTGGCCGAGGCCGTGGAGCGCGAGCTCCTCGGCTGGATCAAGCCCGGCACCGACAAGTTTTCGCTCTCGGGCGTGGTCGCGGGCGCCTGGATGCGTCACCCCAAGCTGGCGCTGAACACCACCACCAACGGCGGCCACCGCGCGATGGTGCCCATCGGTTCCTACGAACGCGTGATGCCGCTCGACCTGATGGCCACCTTCCTGCTGCGCGCCCTGCTGATGTCGCAGGACGAACGCGCCGAGAAGCTGGGCGTGCTTGAACTCGACGAAGAAGACCTCGCGCTGTGCACCTTCGTCTGCCCGGGCAAGGCCGAATACGGCCCGCTGCTGCGGCAGGCCCTCACCCGCATCGAGAAAGAGGCCTCCTGATGCGCGCGCTGCGTTCACTGCTCGACCGCATCGGCAAGCCCTTCCATCCAGGGGGCAAGCTCGAACGTTTCTACCCGCTCTACGAAGCGGCCGACACCTTCTTCTACTCGCCCGGCAACGTCACGAAGACCGGGGCCCACGTGCGCGACGCGATGGACCTCAAGCGCATGATGATCCTGGTGATCATCGCAGCGCTGCCCTGCGTCTTCATGGCCTTCTACAACACCGGGCTGCAGGCCAACCTGGCCATCGACCCGGCCAAGGTCGGCGCACTCGAGGGCTGGCGCCACAGCGTGATGCGGCTGTTGGGCGTGGGCTACTCGCCCGACAGCTTCTTCGGCAACATCGTGCACGGCGGCCTGTACTTCCTGCCGCTCTACGCGGTGACGATGATCGTCGGCGTGGCGCTGGAAGTGACGTTCTCGGTGGTGCGGAAGATCGAAGTCAACGAGGGCTTCTTCGTCACCGGCATCCTGTTCCCGCTGATCCTGCCGCCGACCACACCGCTGTGGCAAGCGGCGCTGGGCACGGCCTTCGGCGTCGTGCTCGTGAAGGAGGTCTTCGGCGGCACGGGCATGAACTTCATGAACCCGGCGCTGGCCATGCGCGCCTTCCTCTTCTTTGCCTACCCGGCCGCGATCTCGGGCGACAAGGTCTGGGCCGCCGTGCCGCCCGGTGCGGCGATAGACGGCTATTCCGGCGCCACGCTGCTGAGCAAGGTGCGCGGCGCCGAAGGCGACTTCGTCGAGCGCGGCCATTCGTGGTGGAACGCCTTCATCGGCCTGGAACCCGGCAGCATGGGCGAGACCTCGGCCCTGGCCTGCCTGATCGGCGCCGTGATCATCGTCGTCACCGGCGTCGGTTCGTGGCGCCTGATGCTGGCGATGTGCCTGGGCACCATCGCGATGGCGCTGGGGCTGAACGCCATCGGCTCGGCCACCAACGCCTGGATGGGCGTGCCTTTCTGGTGGCACATGGTGATGGGCGGTTGGGCCTTCGCGATGGTCTTCATGGTCACCGACCCCGTCACGTGCCCGCACTCGGACACCGGGCGCTGGATCTACGGCCTGCTCGTCGGCGCGCTGGTGGTGCTGATACGCGTCTTCAACCCGGCCTACCCCGAGTCGGTGATGCTCGTCATCCTGTTCATGAACGTCGTGGCCCCGACCATCGACCACTTCGTCGTGCAGGCCAACATCCGCCGGAGGCTTGCTCGCCGTGGCTGAAACCCAGACCCGTGATGTGAACTCGGTACGCTACACCGTGGTCTTCGCCACGGTGGTGTGCGTGGTCTGCGCGGCGCTCATCGCCGTGGCCGCCGTGCTCACCAAACCCGGGCAGGTGGCCAACGCCCTGCTCTACAAGGAAAAGAACGTGCTGCTGGCCGCCGGCCTCGTCGAGCCCGGCAGCAAGGTCACCACGGCGCAGGTCGAGGCCATCTTCAAGCAGCAGGTGCAGGCCCGGCTCGTCGACCTGGCCACCGGCGAGCTGCTGCCCGAGGGCGGCGCCGACGCGCGCCGCTACAACCAGCGCGGCGCTCGCGACGACCCCGCCACCAGCCGCGTGGCGCCGGTCAACAGCGCCGGCGTGCGGCGGCTGCCGAACCAGGGCATCGTCTACGTCATCAAGAAGGGCGAGGCGGTCGACCAAATCGTCATCGCCATCGAGGGCCTGGGGATGTGGGGCACGATCTACGGCTTCATGGCGCTGGCGCCCGACGGCAACACCATCCGCGGCCTGACCTACTACGACCAGCGCGAGACCCCGGGTCTGGGTGGCGAGATCGCCAACCCCACCTGGCAGGCGCTGTGGCGCGGCCGCAAGGCCTTTGATGCGCAATGGAACATCGGCATCCAGGTCATCAAGGGCCAGGCCGGCCCGCCCGAGACCGACCCGATGCACGTCGACGGCCTGTCGGGCTCCACCGTCACCAGCAAGGCGATCACGCAACTCGTGCGTTTCTGGCTGGGCGACCAGGGCTACGGCAAATTCCTGAAGAAGTTCCGTGAAGGAGCACCCGCATGAGCGCAGTCCCCGGCGAGACCCTACCGGTGGCGGCCAGACCGGCGTCGGCTTTCGGCCCCCGGCAGCGGGCCATCCTGCTCGACCCGGTGCTGCTGAACAACCCCATCGGCGTGCAGGTGCTGGGCATCTGCTCGGCGCTGGCGGTCACCACGTCGGTGGCCAAGGCGCTGGTGATGAGCGCCGGCGTGATCCTCGTCACCATGCTGTCCAACCTGGCGGTGAGCCTCGTTCGCAACCACACGCCCTCGTCCATCCGCATCATCGTGCAGTTGTCGATCATCGCCACGCTGGTGATCGTGTTCGATCAGGTGCTCAAGGCCACGCTGTACGAGCTGTCGCTGGAACTCAGCGTCTTCGTCGGCCTGATCATCACCAACTGCATCGTGCTGGGCCGCGCGGAAGGCTTCGCGATGAGCAACCCGCCTTGGGAATCGGCGCTCGACGGCCTGGGCAACGGGCTGGGCTACTCGGTGGTGCTGGTGCTCGTGGGCATCCTGCGCGAGCTGCTAGGCGCCGGCAAGGTGCTGGGCTTCACGATCCTGCCGCAAGTCAAGGACGGCGGCTGGTACGAACCGAACGGCCTCATGCTGCTGGCCCCGTCGGCGCTCTTCATCATCGGCCTGCTGGTCTGGGCGCTGCGCACCTGGAAGCCGCAGCTGCAAGAGAAATCGTGATGGAACACTACATCAACCTCGGCCTTCGGTCGGCCTTCCTTGAGAACATGGCGCTGGCCTACTTCCTGGGCATGTGCTCGTTCCTGGCCTGCGCCAAGAAGGTCGAGACGGCCATCGGGCTGGGCGTCGCGGTGGTCTTCGTGCAGGTGCTCACGGTGCCGCTGAACAACCTGCTGCTGAACTACCTGCTGGCCGAAGGTGCACTGGCCTGGGTACACCCGTCGCTGGCCACCGCCGACCTGAGCTTCCTGTCCTTCATCCTGTTCATCGCCACCATCGCGGCGGCCACGCAGGTGGTGGAGATGGCGGTGGAGCGCTACGCGCCCGAGCTCTACAACTCGCTGGGTGTCTTCCTGCCGCTGATCGCGGTGAACTGCGTCATCCTGGGCGGCTCGCTCTTCATGCAGGAGCGCAGCTACAACTTCACCGAGAGCGTCGTCTTCGGCATCGGCTCGGGCGGTGGTTTTGCCATCGCCATCATCGCGCTGGGTGCCATCCGCCAGAAACTCGAATATTCGAACGTGCCCGCGGGCTTGCGCGGCCTGGGCATCACCTTCATCACCACCGGGCTGATGTCGATGGCCTTCATGGTGTTCTCGGGCATACAGCTCTAGGGAATCGGCATGTTCTCCATCGGTCTGGCGGTCGTGATGTTCACTGCGGTGGTGCTGATGCTGGTGGCGCTGCTGATGGTGGCGCGCAGACGCATGGTGCCCAGTGGCAACGTGGCTATCACCATCAACGAAGACACCTCCAAGGTCATGAAGGTCGCCGCCGGCGGCACGCTGCTGGGCGCGTTGACCGACAACAAGATCTTCATCCCCTCGGCCTGCGGCGGCAAGGGCACCTGCGGTGTCTGCGAAGTGATCGTCAAGGAAGGCGGCGGCGCCATCCTGCCCACCGAGACCGGCTTCATCTCGCGCAAGGAAGCCAAGCACGGCTGCCGCCTGGCCTGCCAGGTGAAGGTCAAGCGCGACATGCGCATCGAGGTGCCGGCCGAGATCTTCAGCGTCAAGAAGTGGCACTGCAAGGTGCTGAGCAACCGCAACGTCTCCACCTTCATCAAGGAGCTGAAGCTCGAACTTCCCGCCGGCGAAGAAGTGCCCTTCCGCGCCGGCGGCTATGTGCAGATCTCCTGCCCGCCGCACGAACTGAACTACCGCAACTTCGACATCGACCCCCAGTTCCACGACGAGTGGAACAAGTTCGACCTCTGGCGCTTCAAGTCGGTGGTGACCGAGCCGGTCGAGCGCGGCTACTCGCTGGCCAGTTTCCCGCTCGAGAAAGGTGTGCTGCTGTTCACCATCCGCATCGTCTTCCCGCCCGACTACCGCAACGACATCCCGCCGGGCAAGATGAGCTCCTACCTCTTCCACCTCAAGCCGGGCGACCACGTCACCGTGGCCGGGCCCTTCGGCGAGTTCTTCGCGCGCGACACCGACAAGGAGATGTGCTTCGTCGCCGCCGGCGCCGGCATGGCGCCGATGCGCAGCCACATCTTCGACCAGCTCATCCGCCTGAAGACGAAGCGAAGGCTGACCTTCTGGTATTCCGCGCGCAACCTCTCCGAGGTCTTCTACGTCGAGGAATTCAACAAGCTGCAGGCAGAGCACCCGAACTTCACCTGGCACATCGTGCTGTCCGAACCGCGGCCCGAGGACAACTGGACGGGCCCGGTGGGCCTGGTGCGCCACAAGGTGCTGCGCGACCAGTTCCTTGCCAAGCACCCGGCGCCCGAGGACATCGAGTACTACCTCTGCGGCCCCGATGTCATGAACAAGGCGGTCATCAGGATGTGCATGGAAATGGGCGTCGATCGCGAGAACATCATGCTCGACGACTTCGGTCTTTAGCAGGTGAGGAGACAAGCACCATGAAACAAGCTGTGCAAGCGGTCATCGACGACAAGGCAGGCACCGACGAACTGATCACCGTGGACGCCGGCGCGCTCGTCGTCGAGGCCGTGGCCGTGATGGCCGAGCGCCACGTTGGCGCCGTGCTCATCCGCAACGAGGACGGGCTGATCGACGGCATCTTCACCGAGCGCGACCTGCTGACGCGCGTGGTGCACGCCGGCCGCGACCCGAAGACGACCCCGATTTCGATGGTGATGACGCGCGAAGTGCGCTTCGTCTCACCGGGCACGACGGTGGAAGCTGCGCTGGCGCTGATGCACGTCAACCGCCACCGTCACCTGCTGGTCATCGACGGCCCGCGTGTCTTCGGGCTGCTCTCGATGCGCGACCTGACCTACCACCTCATCCGCCACGGCGAGGGCCGGCTCGAAGCCGAGATCCGCGGCGCGGGCGGCCGTGCTGCGGCCTGACGCCATGCGCGCCACGTACCCCCTGGAGAACACGATGGACACCCTGCTCTGCCACGGCCGGCGCCGGCTGCTCGGCGCAGCCGGCGCTTTCGGCGCCCTGGCGCTGGCCGGCTGCACCGAAAGCCGCCCCCCGCCGCCAGCCGCTACCAGCGGACAGCGTTTCAGCGGCCAGACCATGGGCGGCAGCTACACCGTGCGCCTGGCCGGCGCGGCACTGAGCCCCGCCCGGCTCGACAGGTTGCAGGCCGACGTGCAGGACGCACTCGACGCCGTTGACCAGCGCATGTCGCTGTACCGTCCTGATTCCGAGTTGATGCGCTTCAACCGCCACGCCGCGAGCACACCACTGGCGCTGTCGCCCGAGCTGATGACGGTGCTGCACGCCGGCCAGCAGGTGGCCGAGCTCAGCGGCGGCGCCTTCGACGTCACCGTGGCGCCGCTGGTGCTGGCCTGGGGTTTCGGCTCCGAGGCGCGCCACGGCCTGCCCGACGCGGCAGTACTGCAGCAGCGGCGCGCGAACACCGGCCACCGCCACCTGGAACTCGACGCCGCGCGTGGCCTGGCCACCAAGCACCTGCCCGGGCTGCAGGCCGACCTCGGCGGCATCGCCAAGGGCTACGGCGTCGACCGGGCCGCCGCGGTGCTGCAGGCTCAAGGCTGCGCGCACTACATGGTCGAAGTCGGTGGCGAACTGCGCACCGCCGGCCGCAATGCGCAGGGCCGGCCATGGCAGATCGGCATCGAGGAGCCCGACGCCGTGCCGCAACGGGCGCGGCTCGTCGTGCCGCTGTCGGGCGCCGCGATGGCGACCTCGGGCGACTACCGCATCTACTTCGAGGAAGGTCACCGCCGCTACTCGCACGAGATCGACCCGAAGAGCGGTGAACCCATAGCTCACGGTCTGGCCTCGGTAACGGTAGTGGCCGCCGACTGCATGCAGGCCGACGTTCTGGCCACGGCGCTGATCGTCATGGGCCCCGGCGCCGGCCTGGTGCTGGCGCGGCAGCAGGGCATCGCGGCGCACTTCATCGTGCGCCAGCCCGGCGGCGGCCTCGTCGACATCGCCACCGAGGCCTTCTCGGCGCTCCGCGGCGCCTGATGCGAAAGGGCCGCTGATGGACCTCTCCGCCCTTCTGCCGATGTTCCTGGTGGTGCTGGCGCTGCTCGGCCTGGGCCTGCTGGGCATGGCCATCGGCGTGATCTTCAAGCGGCCCTGCCTGCGCGGCTCTTGCGGCGGGCCGGCGCTGCACACGCCCGGCGGCGAGAAGATCTCCTGCGCCACCTGCCCCAACCGCAAGCCTGACGCCGGACATCCGGGCTGACTTGTGCTCGGGTGATCCCAAATCCGGAAGTTGCCCGTCGCCGGTAGTGCTGCAGGAGATCTTGGCGGGCCGATGACGCATGCGATGCAGTCGCTGATGCAGCGCAGCAGGTAGCGCAGCAGGCAGCGCAGCAGGCAGCGCAGCAGGCAGCGCAGCAGGGCAGCGCAGCAGGCAGCCCCAGCGGTCGAGGCCCATGAACGGCTCCGCTGCAGCCTTGACGTGCTGCAAGGCCACGCCGATGTCGGCGGTCAGCCGGCGCTGCATGTCTGCTCGGCCGTGCTGCGGCGTCAGGTACAGCGTCGTCTGGTTGGCATGGCTGGCGGCCTTGCCCACTGCGGCCAGCAGCAGCGGGCGGATGGTGACGGCTTCCAGGCGGCCTGTCGGGTGCGAGGCCGCCCGTATCAACTCCCCCGGTTGTCGGCCAGCGCGCATGTCCGGGCCACGGTCTTCACGAGGGCCCTGTCAGTCAACAGCAGTGCAAACGCCCACAGCGGATCGCCCGTGTGCAGGCTCGAGCCGGCCAGGTCCGGCCGCAGTTGTTTGCCTTCGTTGCACTGAGACGCCTGGGACGGACGCTGCGCGTCAGTCATCGACGGCTTGCATCACCGTGTTGTGAAAGCCCGACTGCAGTTCCATGTCCGGCGGCACGAATTGCTGCTGCGGCATGAAGATCAGGATGAGCTTTTCCTGCGGGTCGATGCAGAAGTAGGTGTTGTAGCCACCGTTCCAGCCGTAGGCGCCGGCCGAGCCGAGCAGGCCCGACTCACCACCGGCCGTGCGCACGGCCACGCCCAGGCCGACATGCTGCCCGGCCCTGAAGGACAGCGGAAAGGCTTCGAGGTGGCGCGCCGTCATCAGTTCTACCGACTTGCGGCTGAGCAGGCGCTGGCCGCCCAACTCACCGCCGTTGAGCAGCATCTGGCAAAAGCGCAGGTAGTCGGCTGCGGTAGAAAAAAGGTTGCCCGCCGTCGAGTGATAGCGGGGCGCCAACGCGTAGGGCTGCAGCTTCACCAAGCCCTTTTCGGCTGAGCGCGCGTAGGCCGAGACGACCCGGGCGTGTTTGCCCGCCGGCACCACGAACGAGGTGTCCTTCATGCCCAGCGGCTGAAAGATGCGTTCGAACAAGAACTGCGCGATCGGGCGCCCCGAGACGACCTCGACCAGACGCCCCAGCACGTCGACGGAGGGGCCGTACTTGAAGGCGCTGCCGGGCTGGCTGTCCAGCGGGGTTGAAGCCAAGGTCCGCACGGCCTGCTCCAGCGTGAAGTCGCCGCTGGCGCGCAGGGCCTGCAGCGCCACGCGCTGTTGCACCTCGGCTGGCGTGTTGCTGGTGGGCACGCCCGCCAGGCCGGCGCGATGGGTCAGCAGGTCGTGGACCGTTATGGCGCGCTGCGCCGGCACGAGCACAAAGCCGTCGGTCGCATCGGCCTTGGCCACGGCAACTTTCATGTCGCGGAACTCGGGCAGGAACTTGGCCACTGGGTCGCTGAGCAGGAAGCGCCCCTCTTCCAGCAACATCAGCACGGCCACCACGGCAATCGGCTTGCTCATCGATTGGATCTGGAAGATGTCGTCGGGCCGCATCGCACGCTGCGTCTCGATGTCGGCCAGGCCGTGCGCCTTGAGCGAAACGACCTGCCCGCGCCGCGCCACTGCGGTGACGGCGCCGGCGAGCTTGCCCTCGGCCTGCATGCGGGCGATGAACGCATCCACGCGCAGCAGGCGCGCTGACGACATGCCCACGGCCTCGGGCCGCGCTGTAGGCATCTGCGCTGCCGCGGGCGCGCTCGCCAGGATCGCCACGACGACCATGAACGCGGCGTGAAGGTTTTTCATCAGGTGCAATCCTCGGTGGCGGGCACGATAGTGTGGTGGGTGCGGCGCGCGCTGTTGGTGATGGCTGACGGCGGCGATGGCTGACGGCAATGGCTTGCGCTGTCGCGCCGCGCGTCACCAGCTGGTTCGGACACCGGTCTCGCTGACACACGCCTGTTGCAGCACGACACCGGCCGTGTTGATGATCTGCACCGTGTTGGTGCCCGTCAGGCTGTTGCCGTCGGCGGCCAAGGTGAAGGCGCGCACCACCTTCTGTGTGCCGGCCAGCGTGGTGTCGGGGTTGAAACGCATGAACACCATGGTGGATGTGTAGGCGTTGCCGGTGCCGCGCTTCCAGGTGCCGTAAGCGGCGCCGCGCGTGACCGTGGGCTGCGAGTTGTCGGCCGACAGCGTGCCGCCCCGGTGCAGCACCGCTTGCCCCTTGAACGTGGCCAGCACGGCGCCGCTGGTGCAGTCCTTGACGGTGAGGGTTGACTCCCACACGCCTTCGACCGTGTCGGCGTCGCTGGCCGGCTGTGCCTGGGCATCGCCGCCACAGGCCTGCATCAGCAGCGTGGTGGCGGCCGCGGTGACGGCGATCAGGGCAACTGTCTTCAATGAGGTGGACGAGGTCATGGTGTCTCCGAAGGCTAGGGTGGGCTGGTCGGCTGCGGGATGCAGGCCGACGCCGCACAATGCCGCTGGCTGCTCCGTGCGTCCTTAAACGCCCTTGAACGTTTCCTGAATGAGGCTTGAAGCCGCGCCATGACCGTGTCGGAACGTCTTGCCTTCGGCGACTTCGTGCTTGAGCGCTCGCAGCAGCGCGTGACGCACCGCGACGGCACGCCGCTGAACCTGGCGCCGCGCCACTTCAGCGCCCTGGTGCTGTTTGCCGAGCGCGCCGGCGATCTGCTCGACAAGGACACCCTGATGCTGGCGCTGTGGCCTGGTCTGGTGGTCGAGGAAAACAACCTCAGCCAAGTGGTGTCGGCTTTGCGCCGGGCCCTGGGCGACGACACCCAGGGCAGCCGCTACATCCAGACCGTGCCGCGGCGCGGCTTCAGGTTCGTGGCCGCGGTGACGGTGCTGCCCGATGCCGATACGCCGCCGCCGGTCGAGGCGGTGCCCCGCGCGGATGCGTTGCCGCTGGCCGACCTGCCACCGCCCACGCCGGCACCGCCGCCGACCGAACGTCCGCCCGAACCCCTGCCAGAACCCATCAGCCCGGGCCCGCCTGGAACTCCAGTCGATCCCCCGAAGCGCCACACGCTGCGCCTGGCCCTGGCCGCCGGTGCAACGGCTGTGGTGGCGGGCACGGCCTGGTGGGGCTGGCGCCGTACGCCCGCCGCCGCGCCGACGGGCCGCACGCTGGCCGTGCTGCCCTTCAAGCCGCTGGTGGCCGAAGGCCGCGACGAACTGCTCGAAGTCGGCATGGCCGACAGCCTGATCGCCCGCCTGTCCACCGTGCCCGGGCTGGTGGTGCGCTCGGTGGGCTCGGTGCTGCGCTACGCCGGGCCGGCGCAAGACCCGGTGCGCGCCGCACGCGAGCTGGACGTGACCTGGATCGTCGACGGCTCGCTGCAGCGCCGCGGCGACCAGTTGCGTGCCACCGCCCGCCTGCTGCGCGCCGCCGATGGCAGCGCCGCCTGGAGCGGCAGCTTCGACGAGAAGTTCACCGGCGTCTTCGATATCCAGGACCAGATCTCGAACCGCGTCATGCACGCGCTGGCGCCCACGCTGCAGGCTGCGGCAGGGTCGTCGGCGGGTACGGGCGCCGACGTCAACCTACCACTCACCGACCTGGGCGGCACGCGCAGCATCGAGGCCTACCAACTCTATCTGGCAGCCTCTCAGCACGCGCAGGGTCTGCGCGCCGACGGCCTGCGCAAGAGCCTGGAACTGCTCAACCAGGCGCTCACGGTCGATCCCGGCTATGCCCTGGCCTGGGTCAAGCTGGCCGAAGTCCACCGGCGCCGGCTCTTCAGTGCCGACGCCGTGCCGAGCGAGGTGTTCGCGCCGATCCAGGTGGCCTTGCAGGGTGTACTGGCGGCGGCCCCGAACCTGGCGCAGGCCCACACCGAGATCGGCTACAGCCTGTACTGGTACGACTTCGACTGGCCTGGCGCCGAGCGCGCATTCCGCCGCGCGCTGGCCCTCAACCCCAACGTGGTCATGTCGCACTACGGCCTGGGCATGATGCTGCTGACGCAGGATCGCATCGACGAAGGCTTCGCTCATGTGCGCCAGGCACGCGAACTCGACCCGATGTCGCTGGTGATCAACACGATCGAGGCCGGCTACCTGCTCAGCGGCGGCCGGCGCGCCGAGGCCAGAGCCCGCCTGGCGCGCGTGTTCGACATCGCCCCCGACTTCTGGCTCGCCCACGCCACCCAGGGCCTGCTGCTGCTGGCCGAGCAGCAAACCGACGCCGGCATCGCCGCGCTGCGCCGCGCGGTGGCACTGGCCGATGGCAGCACGCAACCCATCGTCATGCTGGGCGTTCAGCTGGCGCGCCTGGGCCAGCGCGACGAAACGCGCGCCATCCTCAACCAGATGCTGGCGCTGTCCAGAACGCGCTATGTGCCGCCCACCTCGATGGCGGCGCTGCACGCGGCGCTGGGCGAAGTGGCGCCGGCGCTGGCCTTGCTTGAGCAGGCGGTGCAGGTTCACGACACGCGGCTGATCGCGTTCAAGGACGACTGGCGCTGGGCCGGCCTGCGCCAGGAGCCGCGCTTCGTGGCGCTGCTGCGCAGGCTCCGGCTGGATCGGTTCGGACCGGGCCTGTCAGCGCCCTGAAGGCCGGCCGCCCTGGTCCAGGCCCAGGAATCAGCGAACGTTCAGGAATCCTTCAAGCCGCGCCAAGGACTTGCGCGGCCCCCACTGCCACCGTGTGGACATCGGCTTGCATGTCGCAGCCGACTCGGTTCACAACCCGGTGGAGGCACCATGACCCATTCCAGACTCTGGCGTTCGACGGCCCGCATACTGGCCCTGGCGGCCGCGGCCTTTGGCATCTCGGCGCCCGCCCAGGCGCAGTTCACTGTGTACACCGATGCCACGGCCTGGACGGCCGCGCTCGGCCAGCCCGCGACCATGATCGACTTCGACGGCCTGGCCGACCTCACGCCGCTGGCGGGCCAGTTTCCCGGCGTCGACTTCAGCGCCTTCAACGCTGGCACGCCACAGGCGGCGCTCTACAACTTCGCGCACAGCGGCTCGAACGTGGTCTCGCTGGCCCTGCCGTTGCTCACCGGTGGCGGTGGCGGGCTGGCAATGGACTTCGCCAACGGCCAGCAAGGCGTGGCCTTCTGGTACCTGGATTCCGAGGTCGCCGGCAACGGCGTGGCGGTGTTCGATGGGGCCGCCCAACTGTTGGGCAGCTTCGAGATGGTTTTTCCGAACCCGAGCCCGATCGCGTGGCGGTTTGTGGGCTTCGTCGACTCGGGCCATGACATTCGGCGCATCGAGGTGGCCATCGACGGCGCCGACATGGTGGCGCTGGACAGCCGGCAATTCAGCGCCGCCGCCGTGCCCGAGCCCGCATCGGCGCTGCTGATGCTGCTGGGCGGGGTGGCCGTGCTGCGCCTGGCGCGGCAACGCCCGGCACGCCGGGCCCCGTGCTGAGCTTGCCGGCGGATGTGCGCTCGACCCCCAACCAAACCGGGAGACACCATGAACACCCGCAAGCTCTTGACCTGTGGCTTCACCCTCATCGAGCTGCTGGTGGTGATCGCCATCATCGCCGTCTTGATCGCCCTGCTGCTGCCCCCCGTTCAAGCGGCGCGCGAAGCGGCGGCCCGCAACGTCGGCACCACGTCTTTGGCGGTGGCGCTGTGCCCGCCGCCCTACTGCGAGACGCTGGGCGCCTTCTTGCCGCTGTACTACCCTGATGTGCCCAGCGGCCTGAACGCCAGTTCGGCACGCGGCGCCGGCTTGCAGGTCACCTACAGCGCGGCCCTGGTCAATCAGACCGGCGACCCCTTCACCCTCTTCGACGGCGCGGCGACCGGCCTGCACGAACCGTTCAGGGCCTTGTTCGACATGGACGCGCTGGCCATCGACGGTGCCGACTACGCACTGCTGGACGTGGCCTACACCGATCCCGCGGTCGACTTCCTGGTTCGCCGCGATAGCGACGGCACGGCGTGGCGGGTCAACGCCAGCAGCAGTGGCTTGGAAGTCCGGTTCACGGCCGCACCGGCAGCGATACCCGAGCCCGACACACTGGCGCTGCTGGCGCTGGGCGGCGCCGCAGCATTGCTTACGCGGCGCTGGCAGCGCGGTCAGCGTGTGTCGCGCCGGCCGCTTCCACGATGAGCCGGTGGACTGGCGCCTCATCGACGCGCTCAGCCAGGCTGCGCAGCGCTGGCCGCACAAGCGGCTAATCGGTCTCGGCGTCGCCGTCGATCACCTGCTGCAGGCCCACCGGATCGGTAATCTGGATCTGGCGGTGGCGCACGAAGAGCAGGCCGTCGGCCTGGAACTTCGAGAAGGTGCGGCTCACGGTCTCGAGCTTGAGGCCGAGGAAGCTGCCGATCTCTTCGCGGCTCATGCGCAGCACCACCGACGACGACGAGAAGCCGCGCGCCTGCAGCCGGTGCGTGAGGTTCAGCAGGAAGGCCGCCAGCCGTTCCTCGGCGTGCATGCTGCCCAGCAGCAGCATCACGCTGTGGTTGCGCACGATCTCGCGGCTCATGATGCGGTGGAACTGCTGCTGCAGCGAGTTGATCTCGAGCGCCAGCGTCTCCAGCTCCGCATAGGGGATGACGCAGATCTGCGAGTCCTCGAGGGCCACCGCGTCGACCTCGTGGCGGCGCGTGCCGATGCCGTCCAGGCCGATCAGCTCGCCGCCCATCTGGAAACCGGAGACCTGCTCGCGGCCGTCCTTTGACGCGATGCAGGTCTTGAAGAAGCCCGTCCACACTGCATACACCGACTCGAAGCGGTCGCCGGTCTGGAACAGTTTCTCGCCGCGTGCGAGCTTGTGGCGCGAGGTCACGAGCCGCTGGTCGACCTGCGCCAGTTCCTGCAGGGTCAATCCGACGGGAAGACAGATCTCACGCAGGTTGCAGGTCGAGCACACCACCGTACAGGCAGGCGTGTGAAGAGGCTTGAAGACACGCTGGTCCATGAACTTCCCGGCTTGTGGGCAACTCACGAACATGCGTCTTGCCCTGCGACAAATGTTAGAGACATGGAAAACCCTGACCTTGCCCCAGCTCAATGCCACGGCGAACAAAACTTGCATCGAGGCGGCGCGGGCACGCCGTCGAAGTGATCTGCATCAATCTGCGCGCAAGCCCCGCCGCTAGAGTCGCAGCCTGTCCAGCCGGGCACGGGAGGCTCGTAGACCATGCGCGTAGGACTCTTCGTCACCTGTCTGGCCGACCTGATGCGCCCCAGCGTGGCCTTCGCCGCGGTGAAGCTGCTGGAAGACGCTGGCTGCACCGTCGAGGTGCCCGCCGCGCAGACCTGCTGCGGCCAGCCCGCGCTGAACAGCGGCGACAGCGTCGACGCCCGGCAGATCGCGATGCAGGTCATCACCGCCTTCGAGGGCTTCGACGCAGTCGTCGGGCCCTCGGGTTCGTGCATGGGCACGTTGCGCCACGACTACCCCGCGCTCTTTTCGGGTACCTCGGTGGAAGACGCCGCCTGGCGCGTGCGCGCCGAAGACCTGTCGCGCCGCAGCCATGAACTGACCAGCTTCCTCGTCGACGTGTTGAAGGTGTCGGCGCTGGCCGCTCGCTACGACGGCACCGCCACCTACCACGACAGTTGTGCGGGCCTGCGTGAACTGGGCATCAAGCGCCAGCCGCGCCAGCTGCTGGCCGGCGTGCAGGGACTGAAGCTGATCGAGATGGAAGGCACCGAGGAGTGCTGCGGCTTCGGCGGCACCTTCTGCGTCAAGTACCCCGAGATCTCGACCAAGATGGTCGACGACAAGATCGCCCACGTGCAGGCCAGCGGCGCCACCACGCTGCTGGGAGGCGACCTGGGCTGCCTGCTGAACATCGCCGGGCGCATGAAGCGCCAGGGCATCGCGGTGCGTGTGCTGCACACCGCCGAGGTGCTGGCCGGCATGGGCGCCGCACCGGCGATCGGTGAAGCGCAGGGCGAAGGCGGGACCGCTTGATGCACGCGCCGACCAACACCTTCCCGCAGCGCGTCACCGTCGCGCTGCACGACAAGCGCCTGCAGGCCGCGCTGAACCACGCCAGCGGCGGCTTCGTCGCCAAGCGCGCGGCCCAGGTGGCGGCGCTGCCCGAGTACGAAGCCCTGCGCGAACGTGCGCGCGAGGTCAAGGAACACGTGCTGGCCAACCTGGACACCTACCTCGAACGTTACGAGGCCGAGGTCACACGCCAGGGCGGCCACGTGCACTGGGCGTCCACCGCCGAAGAGGCGCGCGAGATCATCCTGGGCATCTGCAAACGTGTCGGCGCCAAGACCATCACCAAGGGCAAGTCGATGGTCAGCGAGGAGATCGGCCTCAACGACGCGCTCGAAGCCGCGGGCCACAAGGTGGTCGAGACCGACCTCGGCGAATACATCATCCAGCTCGCCCACGAGCCACCCAGCCACATCATCGTGCCGGCCGTGCACAAGACACGCGCGCAGGTCGCCGACCTCTTCGACACCGCGCACCGGCCGCTGGGCTACACCAAGCACCTCACCGAGGTGAGCGAGATGGTCAACGAGGCGCGACAGGTGCTGCGCCGGCACTACTTCGAGGCCGATGTCGGCATTACCGGCGGCAACTTCCTGGTGGCCGAGACCGGCTCCAGCATCATCGTCACCAACGAAGGCAACGGCGACCTGACGCAGACACTGGCGCGGGTGCACATCGTCACCAGCGGCATCGAACGCGTGGTGCCGACGCTGGACGACGCCACCACCTTCCTGCGCCTGCTGGCGCGCAGCGCCACCGGGCAGGAGACCGAGACCTACACCACCGTCAGCACCGGCCCGCGCCGCGAGGGCGACCATGACGGGCCGCGTGAGTACCACGTGGTGCTGGTCGACAACGGGCGCTCGAAGATGCTGGGTGGCCCCTTCCGCGAGATGCTGCGCTGCATCCGCTGCGGCGCCTGCCTGAACCACTGCCCCGTGTACACCGCGGTGGGCGGACACGCCTACGGCTGGGTCTACCCGGGCCCGATGGGCTCGGTACTCACGCCGCTGATCAACGGCATCGACACCGCCTACGACCTGCCGAATGCGTGCACTTTGAATGGCCGCTGCCAGACGGTGTGCCCGGTGAAGATCCCGCTGCCCGGGCTGCTGCGCGAGATCCGCCGCCAGCAGTTCGAACGCGGGCTGACACACTGGCCGGTGAAGCTGGCGTTGCAGTCCTGGGCCTGGGTGGCCAAACGCGCGCCGCTGTACCACCTGCTGATGGGCATCGGCATACCGCTGATGCACCGCCTGGGCCGGCGCCGCGGCGTGCTGCGCTGGCTGCCGCTGGCCGCCGGCTGGACCGACACACGCGACCTGCCCGCGCCGCAGGGCCAGACCTTCCAGCAGGCCTGGAAGCAGCGCAAGGGGGGCGGGTCATGAGCAACGGCCGCGAGCAGGTGCTGGCGCAGATCCGCCAGTCGCTGGGCCGCAGCGGCCTGGCGCCTGCGCCCATCACGCCGCTGCCCGGCCCGGGCCCGATCCCGGCCTTCAGCGGCGACGTGGTCGAGCGCTTCGTCGCCAAGATGCTGGAGAAGGCGGCCACCGTCGAGCGCCTGGCCGCGATGGACGAGGTCGGCGCGGCGGTGGCGCGCTACCTCGTGGACATTGCCGCCCCGGCGCAGGTGCGCGCTTCGGGCGCGCTGCGCACGCTGGCCTGGCCCGAAGGCCTGCAAGTGCACTACGGCGCCGCGGTGCGCGAGGACCTGAGCAGCGTCACGCCCTGCTTCGCGGCGGTGGCCGAAGCGGGCGGCATCGTCACGCTGTCGGGCGCCGAAACTCCCAGCACGCTGAACTTCGTGCCCGACAACCACGTCGTCGTCGTGCACGAAGCCCAGGTGGTGGCGCACTTCGAAGACCTGTGGGCCAAGTGGCGCGCCACCGGGCGGCCGATGCCACGCACGGTGAACGTCATCTCGGGGCCGTCGCGCACCGCCGACATCGAACAGACCATACAACTCGGCGCTCACGGCCCGCGGCGGCTGCACATCCTGCTCGTTGCCGGGTAACGCGCGGCGCGCGCAGCCGCGCCTTGACCCTGCTCGCGTCGCTGCTTTGCCTGCGGGTATGCCTGGGGCCACAGCGGCCGACAAACTGACCTGGATCAAGCACCGGGCCGCGCGCTGCAACGAGCATGCGCAGCGGCCGTCGGTCGCGGCAAAGGAGACAGGCCATGAACCTCGGAATGCAGGCACTGCTGGCGTTCACCCCCATCGGCCTGTCAGGCGTGCTGCTCGTCGGCCTGGGTTGGCCCGCCAAGCGGGCGATGCCGCTGGTCTACGTGGTCACGGCGGCCATCGCACTGGTCTTCTGGGGCGTCAGCTTCAACCGCGTCGCCGCGGCCACGCTGGAAGGCCTGATCATCACCGTGCAGGTGCTGTGGATCATCTTCGGCGCGCTGCTGCTGCTGAACACGCTGAAGCACTCGGGCGGCATCGCCAGCATCCGCAGCGGCTTCTCGCGCATCAGCCCCGACAGACGCGTGCAGGTCATCCTCATCGCCTGGCTCTTCGGTTCCTTCATCGAGGGCGCGTCGGGCTTCGGCACGCCGGCCGCGGTGGCCGCACCGCTGATGGTGGCGGTGGGCTTCCCGGCGCTGGCCGCGGTGATGTTCGGCATGATGATCCAGAGCACGCCGGTATCCTTCGGCGCCGTGGGTACGCCCATGCTGGTGGGTGTGCAGGGTGGCCTGCAGCGCGAGCAAATGACGGCCGCGCTGCAGGCCCAGGGCCAGGGCTGGGCCGACTTCTTCAACGTCGTCGTCAGTCAGGTGGCGCTGGGCCACGCCATCTGCGGCACGCTGCTGCCGCTGCTGCTGGTGATGTTCATGACGCGCTACTTCGGCCGCAACAAATCGTGGACCGAAGGCCTGGCGGCGCTGCCCTTTGCGCTGTTTGCGGCCTTTGCCTTCACCGTCCCGTACGCGCTGGCCGGCATCTTCCTCGGCCCCGAGTTCCCCTCGCTGCTGGGCGCGCTCATCGGCCTGGCCATCGTCTCGGCCGCTGCCCGTGTCGGCTTCCTGGTGCCCAAGCAGATCTGGGACTTCCCGCCGCCCAAGGAGTGGCCGAACGAGTGGCTGGGCACGCTGGAAATGAAGCTCGACGAGATCGGCGCACGCAAGATTCCGGTGCTGCTGGCCTGGATGCCCTACATCCTGCTGGCCGCCATCCTGGTGGCCAGCCGCACCATCCCGTCGTTCAAGGCGGCGCTGCTCTCGGTGAGCGTCGGCGCGAAGAACATCCTGGGCGAAACCGGCATCAGCGGCACCTTCCAGCCGCTGTACCTGCCCGGCGGCATCCTCGTCTTTGTCTGCCTGGTGACCCTGCTGGCGCACCGGATGAAGCTGCCCGCCTTCGGGCTGGCGGTGAAAGAATCGGGCGGCACACTGCTCAGCGCCGGCTTCGTGCTCGTGTTCACCGTGCCGATGGTGCGCATCATGATCCAGTCGGGTGTCAACACCAACGACCTGGCCAGCATGCCCATCCTGATGGCGCGCTGGGTGGCGGCCTCGGTCGGCGACGTCTACCCCTTCTTCGCGCCGACGGTGGGCGCGCTGGGCGCCTTCCTCGCCGGTTCGAACACGGTGTCGAACCTGATGCTGAGCCAGTATCAGTACAGCGTGGCGCAGGCGCTGAGTGTCAGCGGCGCGACCATGGTGGCGGCACAGTCGGTGGGCGCGGCCGCAGGCAACATGATCGCCATCCACAACGTCGTGGCTGCCTCGGCCACCGTCGGTGTGATGGGCCGCGAGGGGCTGACGCTGCGGCGCACGGTCATCCCCACCATCTACTACGTGGTGCTCGCCGGCACGCTGACCATGATCAGCATGTACGTGCTGAAGATCGGCGACCCGCTGCTGGGAGTGGCGTTGAAGTGAAGCGTGTGGCGGCTCTCGGCCTGTTGCGGACGTTGGCGACGTTTTGGGCTGTCTCGGCCTTTCGTGGTGCGTTGCGTAACGTAGGCCGGGGTTTCGGCCCGGCGGCCGACTCCCTTTCTTTGCGGGTGCAAAGAAAGGAAGCAAAGAAAGTACCTTCAATACGGCACACCTTCCGAGCCGTTGTCATCGATCGCTGCGCTTCAGCCGCTGCTGCGCGCGATCTCGCGAAGCCTCGCTCGACAGACTGGCCCGGCAAGCGCCGGGCGACGCCAGCACCGACGTGCTGTCGAACGCCCTGGAGGCGCAGGCCGGGTG
>JBBRBW010000034.1:0-38864 GCA_038205425.1 Burkholderiales bacterium
ACAGGTGCTTTTTTTGCCTTCTTTCTTTGCACCAGCAAAGAAAGAAGGTCGGCCGCGGGGCCGAATTCCCCGCCTGCGTTACGCCGCACGCCCCCACGGTCGAGCCAACGCGACAGCTCGTGAACGTCCGCAACGGGCCGATACCCGGCGTCTCGTGCCGCCGGGCGGCCCCCGCTCGGGGCTCTCAGCGGCGCCAGCCGAGCAAGCGCGCGGGCAGCATCAGCACTGCACCCAGCAGCGCGAACACCGCGCCAACCGTGATGCCGATCAGCTGCAACGGCAGCGACAGCAGCCACACCAAAGGCGCCAGGACCAGCGCCAGCAGTGCAACCGGCCAGCTCAGCACGAAGAGCAGGCACCAGCCGACGAAGAAGATCAGGGCCTTCATGCCTGCACCGATGTGTGCGCCGCCCACTGCTCGGCTGGCGCCTCGGGCTGGCTGAGGTGGTGGATGCTGCCCAGCGTGGCCACGGTGAACACCACCGACAGGGCCAGGGACAGGGCGCGCTGGAAGAGGCTGGGTGACATGGTGGGCTCCTTGCTGGACCGTACTGCGATGACTGCAATGTCGTCGCGCCGCGCCCGCCGCGCGAGGCCCTTGCGACGAAGCGCGCACGACACCCGCTGAAGCGCCGCTGCGGCGGATCAGCCGCCGGCGCGCGCCGCCGCCCAGGCGGCAAAACGGCGGTGCAGCTGCACCAGGCCGTCGGTCAGCGCGGCAGGCCCGGGCTGCAGGATGTCGCAGCTCTTGATCTCGAACAGCTGCGCGTCGCGAACCGCCGGCACTGCGGCCCAGCCTTCGCGCGCGGCCAGCTTCTCTGGGCGGAACTTCTTGCCGCACCAGCTGCCGACGATGATGTCTGGCGCGCGCCGCGCGGGTTCCAGCGCATCGGCGACAACACGGTTGCGGCCCATTCCCTGCACGGCCAGTTCGGGGAAGACGTCGTCGTCGCCGGCCACCGCCACCAGCTGCGACACCCACTGGATGGCGCTGATCATCGGCGTGTCCCATTCCTCGAAATAGACGCGGGGCCGGCGTGGCCAGGCGGCGGCCACCGCAGCCGTGCGTGTGTGCTCGGCCAGGCAGTCGGCGATCCAGGCCTCGGCGCGTGCTTGCGCACCGATGAGGCCCGCCACCAGGCGCAACGTGTCGAAGATCTGCGCCACGCTGCGCTGGTTGGTGACCAGCACGTTGAGCCCGGCGCGGATGAGCTTGTCGGCCAGCGCCGCCTGCATGTCGCTGAAGCCGATGACGAGGTCGGGCTCCAGCGCGACGATCTGGTCGATCCTGCCGTCGAGGAAGGCACTGACCCGCGGCTTCTCCTGGCGCGCGCGGCGCGGCCGCACGGTGTAACCGCTGATGCCGACGATGCGCGCCTCTTCGCCCAGCAGGTAGAGCCACTCGGTGGTCTCTTCGGTCAGGCAGACGATGCGTTGCGGGCCCATGCGAACCCCGTGCTACAGCGCCGGCAACGCAACCCAGCGCCGGCCGGCGGCGGTGGCCACGGCCTCGATGCTGAAGGCGGCGTCGAACACCGCCACCAGCGCAGCACGCAGCGCAGCGTCGTCCGGCGCACCGTCGGCCACCAGCATGCCCTGCTGCATCACGAGCACGCGGTCGGCGGCCAGCGCCAGCGTCACGTCGTGCAGCACCGCCGCCACGGCCACGCCGTCGCGGGCGCGTGCGGCCAGGCTGCGCAGCAGCGCACGCTGGTGCGGCGCGTCGAGGTGCGTGGTGGGCTCGTCCAGCAGCAGCACCGGCGCCTCGACGGCCAGCGCACGTGCCAGCAGCACACGCTGGCGTTCGCCGCCCGAGAGTTCGCCCAGCCGCCGCGCGGCCAGCGCCGAGGTTTCGGTCTCGGCCATGGCGCGGCCCACCGCCGCCTCGTCGGCGGCGTCTGGCGTGCCGAGCAGGCCGTGGCGCGGCAGGCGGCCCAGGCGCACGACGTCGCGCACCGCGATGTCGCCGTCGGCCTCGCCTTGCTGCGACAGCCAGGCCAGGCGGCAGGCCCGTTCACGCGCCGGCCAGTCGGCCAGCGCACGGCCCTGCAGCTGCACGCTGCCGGACTCCATCGCGCGCAGCCCCGCCAGCAGCTGCAGCAAGGTGCTCTTGCCGGCACCGTTGGGGCCGACGATGGCCGCCCACTCGCCCCCGTGCAGCGCCAGCGACACGCCGTCCACGACACGACGGCCGCCCAGGCGCAGGCTCAGGCCCTCGGCTTGCAGCGGCGGCGTGGCCACCGTCATTGCGCCCAGCGCTGCCGCAGCAGCAACAGCAGGTAGCCGCCGCCAAAAACCGCGGTGAGCACACCCACCGGCAGTTCCATCGGCGCGACAACGCTGCGCGCGGCCACGTCGGCGGCCCCCAGCAGCACACCGCCGGCCAGCGCCGAAAGCGCCAGCAGCGGCCCATGGCGCACCACCACCAGGCGGCGCACCAGGTGCGGCGAGACCAGCCCGACAAAAGCGATGAGCCCGGCCTGCGCCACTGCGGTGCCGGTGGCCAGCGCCATCAGCGCCACCAGCGCCAGGCGCAGGCGCGGCAGCGGCAGGCCCAGGCTGGCGGCACTGGCCTCGCCCAGCACCAGCGCGTCGAGCGCACGCGCCAGCAGCAGCGACAGCGGCAGCACCACGGCCAGCGCGGCGGCCAGCGTGCCCACGCTGGCCCAGCCGAAGAAGCTGGTGGTGCCGAGCAGGAAGACCTGCTTGCCGCGCAGCGCCTCGGGGCTGAGCAGGATGATCAGGTCCGACAGCGCCGTCAGCAGCACACCCACCACGACGCCGGCCAGCAGCAGCACCACCGGACGCCCGGCGCCGCGCGCCAGCAGCAGCGTCAGCGTCATGCCCAGCAGCGCACCGGCAAAGGCCGCGCCCACCAGCCCCAGGCGCAGCAGCGCACCGGCGGCCGCCAGGCCCATGCTGGCGCCGAGCAGGCCGCCGGCAGCCAGCACCAGCACCACGCCCAGCCCGGCACCCGCGGCGCTGCCCAGCAGGTAGGGGTCGGCCAGTGGGTTGCGGAACAGGCCCTGCGCCAGCGCGCCCGCCAGGCCCAGCAGCGCACCCGCGAGCAGGGCCCCCAGCGTGCGCGGGGCGCGGATGGCAGTGATGAGGTCGGCGTCGGCGCCCCACGCCAGTGACCAGCCCTCGGCCCCGGCTGCCAGGCCCACCACCACCACCACCAGGGCTGCCAGGCCGAGGCCCAGCGCCACGCGGCGCACCGAACGTGCAGGCCGCGTGGTCGGCGCCAGTGGGCTGCGCAGTTCGGCGGCGGTGGGCGGCGCCTCGTTCATGGCCGGATTGTGCCCAGCGCGGCCAGGCAGTCGGCAACCGCCTCGGCAGCCTCGCCCACGCGCGGGCCGGGCCGCACCAGCGCGTCCATGGCCACGGCGCCAAAGCCGCAGACCTGGCCGCGCTGCAGCGCGCGCAGCGCCTTCCAGCCCGGGCGGCCGGGCATCTCGGCCAGTGCCGCGGCACTGGCCATCACCACCGCCGGCTGCGCGCGGATGACAAATTCGGGGTTGAGCTTGGGAAAGGGGCCCATCGCCGCCGGCACGCTGTTCGCCAGGCCCAGGCGCGCCAGCAGCTCGCCGAGGAAAGACGCCTCGCCCGCGGCATAGGGTGAACTCGCGACCTCGAAGTACACCGGCTGCCCGCGCAACCCTGCCGGCACACGCACCGCCGCGGCGGCCACACGCAGCTCGATGCGCGCCACCAATGCCGGGCCGGCTGGCGCGTCGCCCAGCGCCTGCGCCAGCGTGAGGATGGCGCGCTGCGTCCCGGCCCAATGCTGCGGCTCCAGCGCCAGCACGGTCACGCCCAGCGCCTGCAGCCGGTCGACCGCGCGCGACGACACCGCCGCCAGCACCAGGTCGGGCTTCAGCGCCACCAGGCGCTCGACCTGCGTGTCCTCCAGCCCGCCCAGCTTGGGCAGCGCCTGCACCGACGCCGGCCAGTTGGCGTAGCGGTCGACGCCCACCAGCCGCGTGCAGGCGCCCAGAGCGCACACGGTCTCGGTCAGCGACGGCAGCAGCGAGACGATGCGCTGCGGCGGCCGCGGCAGCGTGACCTGCTGGCCGCGGTCGTCGGTGACGGTGACCGGTGACTGCGCAATCGCCGTGCCGCTGCCGAACACGGCAGCGAACACGAATGCCAGCCACAGGCGGTGGCTCCAGCGCGCCGCGTACCACGCGCGATGCATGAGGCCGTCCAGCGCCGGACTGGCAGGCAAGAGCTTCACTCGAGTCGCTCCGCCGCACTCAGCGCCAGCGCGCGAACCCAACCAAGCTTCCCGCCGCGGAACCGGCTTCGCGGGGCCGCAGGCGGACGGCCCCCTCGGGGGGGACGAAGGCCGCGGCTCCAAGTCCGCCAGCGCGGACTTGGACGGCTGAGCAAGCAACGCCTCTGGCGTTGCGTGGAGCGCAAGCGAGCTTGGGGGCCTCATTTCATTGCATAGCGCAGCACCAGCCAGGCCTGCCGGCCCAGGCCCTGGTAGTCGCGCACCGGCTCGGTGTGCACGTCGGTGGCGTTCAGCAGCTTGGCCTGCAACTGCCAGACGGCGTCGAAACGCCAGGTGGCGGCCAGGTCGAGCGTGGTCTCGGCCGCCAGGCGCTTGCCGCCGTCGGGGCGTTCGCCCACGCGCAGCAGGCTGGCGCCGGCGGTCCAGTCGCCCTGTGTCCAATCGGCGCCCAGCGTGGCCTGGTGCGCGGCGCGGCGCGGCAGGCGTGCGCCGCTGGCCGCGTCGCGCGCTTCCAGGAAGTCGACCTGCGCCTTCAGCGCCCAGGCGCCCAGGCGCTGGCGACCGTTCAGCGTCAGGCCCTCGAGCCGGGCCCGATTGATGTTCGCGGCACAGCCGAAGCTGTAGCCGACCGGGCAGCGGGTGGCGTCGCTCTCGTAGCCGACCAGTTCACGCACGCGGTTGCGCCACAGCGTGGCGCTGGCCGACGCCGCGGCGGCGCGCCAGTCGAGCCCGAGTTCGACGCTGCGCCCACGTTCGGGCTGCAGCGTGGCCACGCCGTAGCCGGGGAAGTAGAGGTCGTTGAAGCTCGGCGCGCGGAAGGTGGTGCCGGCCAGCGCCCGCAGCCGCCAGCCGGGCGCCAGCGCATAAGCGCCGCCGATGCGGCCGGTGCCGACGCCGCCGAAGTCGCTGCTGTCGTCGCGCCGCAGGTCGACCTGCCACGACCACGCATCCGCGCTGCCGGTGAGTTCGGCCACCACCGCGCTGTTGCGCCGCGACACCGGCGCGCCGTAGCTGCTGGACTCGGCGCGGTCCTCGTCGTGCTCGAGTGCCAGCACGAGCTGGCCGATGCGCCCCGTCTGCCAGGCCAGCTGCGCCACCACGTGCTGGCGCGTGGTGCGGAAGGCGTCGGTCTCGGTGCCGCCGTTGTGTGCGTCGTCGACGCTGCGCGAGGCGCGCGCGCTGCCCGCCCAGCCCGTTGCCAGCGTGCCGCGCCAGTCCAGCGCCGTGACCTCGGTGTCGACCCGGGTGCGGAAGTCGGCACGGTTGTCGGGCGCGAAGGTCGGCGGCAGGTATTCGCTGGCGTCGTACTGCGAGTTCAACTTCGAACGCAGCACCAGCAGGCCGATGCGGTGTCCAGCCACTGGCCTGAAACCCAGGCGCACTTGCGCGCTGTCCAGGCTGTACCCGTCACGGTCGGGGTTGTAATTACCGAAGGCGTCACCCGCACGCAGCGCGGAGACACCCTCGCTGCTTTCGCGAGCCAGGCCGACGGCGTAGTCGAAACTGCCCTGCGCGCCACGCAGGCTGCCTGCAAGCTCGCGGCTGCCGTAGCCGCCGACGGCGGCGCGGCCTTCGACCTGCGTGCCGGCGCTGCCGCTGCGGGTGAAGACCTGCACCACGCCGCCCACAGCGTCGGCGCCGTAGAGGCTGCTGCCCGGCCCGCGCAGCACCTCCACGCGCTCGGCCTGTTGCAGGCCGAGCACCTCGGCGGCGGCGTAACCCAGCGTCGCCGAACCGATGCGCACGCCGTCGACCAGCAGCACGCTCTGCTGCGATGCCGCACCGCGCAGGAAGAGCCCGGTGCTCTGGCCGGGCCCGCCGCTGCGCGAAAGCTGGACACCGGCTTCACGCCGCAGCAGGTCGGCCAGCGAATCGGCGGTGCTGCTGCGCAGCGTTTCGGCGTCGATCACGGCCACGTCGGCGGCCAGCCTGTCGGGCGCCAGAGGCTCGCGTGTGCCGGTGACCACGACCGTGGTCTGGGCCGACGCCGCAGCGCCGATGAGCAGGAAGGAACATGCGGCGGCCAGCGCGTGGCCGCGAAAGGGAATACGAGTGGACATCGGACCTCCAGGCCGCACGCCCCGTGCGGCCAGCGTTCATGACGCCGGCCCTGCTGCAGGTGCACGCGGGCGCGATGCCGGCTGCTGACGCAGCCCGCACCCACCCACGCGCCGCCCACCGCAACGCCGGCTCCCCATGCATCAGGCCGGTATCCGGGCTCGCGAGTGCCGGCGGCGGGGGTGAACCCGTGCCGGAGGCCTGCTGCGCCTTCCCAGTTCCCGTGACGGGAACCAGTGGCTCGTGATGCAGCACGCTCCTCGCTGACCGTTGCGGGGGCAGCGCCGGAATCGCGTGCTCTCTTCGAACACGCTCACCGGCTTCCCGTTGAACCCACCGCCCTTCAACATGGACGGCAGGCACCTGGTGCAAGCACGGCGATGCTAGCGCAGGCCGCCTGCGCAGCCCGGACGGATGTCAAGGCCGCGTCGCCAGCCGCGGCCGTGCGACCCCGGCCGATATACTCACGATTTCCCACCACAGCATCCGCGCAAGACGGCGTGCTGCATGCAATGACCAAGTTCGTCTTCGTCACCGGCGGCGTGGTGTCCTCTCTCGGCAAGGGCATCGCGGCGGCGTCTCTGGCGGCCATTCTCGAATCGCGTGGCCTCAAGGTCACCCTGATCAAGTTGGACCCCTACCTCAACGTCGACCCGGGGACCATGAGCCCCTTCCAGCACGGTGAGGTCTTCGTCACCGACGACGGCGCCGAAACCGATCTCGACCTCGGCCACTACGAGCGCTTCATCACCACGCGGATGAAGCGCACGAACAACTTCACTGCCGGTCAGATCTACAAGACCGTGCTCGAGAAGGAACGCCGCGGCGACTACCTCGGCAAGACGGTGCAGGTGATCCCGCACGTTACCAACGAGATCCAGGAATTCGTCAAGCGCGGCGCGGTCGACGTCGATGTGGCCATCGTCGAGATCGGCGGCACGGTGGGCGACATCGAGAGCCTGCCCTTCCTCGAAGCTGTACGGCAGATGAGCCTGAAGCTCGGGCCGACCCACAGCGCCTTCGTGCACCTGACCTACGTGCCCTGGATCGCCGCCGCCGGCGAGCTGAAGACCAAGCCGACGCAGCACACGGTGCAGAAGATGCGCGAGATCGGCATCCAGCCCGACGTGCTGCTGTGCCGCGCCGACCGTGCCATCCCCGACGAGGAGCGCGAGAAGATCAGCCTCTTCACGAACGTGCAGCCGCACGGCGTGATCAGCATGTGGGACGTCGACACCATCTACAAGGTGCCGCGCATGCTGCACGAGCAGGGGCTGGACGAGATGATCTGCATGAAGCTGCAGCTGCTCACGCGGCCGGCCGATCTGAAGCGCTGGGACTCGCTGGTGCACGAGGTCGAGCACCCGCAGACCACGGTGAAGATCGGCATGTGCGGCAAGTACACCGACCTGTCCGACAGCTACAAGAGCCTGAACGAAGCGCTGCGCCACGCCGGCATCCACAACCACGCCAAGGTCGAGATCGACTACGTCGACGCCGAATCGCTCACCGCGCAGACCGTCGCGCAGCTGACCAAGTTCGACGCCATCCTGGTGCCGGGCGGCTTCGGCAAACGGGGCATCGAGGGCAAGATCGTCGCGGCGCAGTTTGCGCGTGAGCACGGCGTGCCCTACCTGGGCATCTGCCTGGGCATGCAGGTGGCCACGATCGAATACGCGCGCCACGTGGCGGGCCTCGAAGGTGCGAACAGCACCGAGTTCGACCCTGCCAGCCCGCACCCCGTCATCGCCCTCATCGAGGAGTGGCAGGACCGCGACGGCAGCATCCAGAAGCGCAGCGCCAGCAGCGACCTCGGCGGCACGATGCGCCTGGGCGCGCAGAGCAGCGACGTCAAGGCCGGCACGCTGGCGCACCAGATCTATGGCCCGGTGGTCACCGAACGCCACCGCCACCGCTACGAAGCCAACGTCAACTACCTCGAGCGCCTGCAGGCCGCCGGCCTTGTGATCAGCGCGCTGACGCAGACCGAAAAGCTCACCGAGATCGTCGAGCTGCCGCAGAGCGAGCACCCCTGGTTCGTCGGTGTGCAGTTCCACCCCGAGTTCAAGAGCACGCCCTGGGGCGGGCACCCGCTGTTCACGAGTTATGTGAAGGCTGCGCTCGAACACCACGCGCGGCAGGCCGCGCCCGAGAAGGCGGCGGCATGAAGCTCTGCGGTTTCGACGTCGGCCTCGAGCGGCCGTTTTTCCTGATTAGCGGCCCCTGCGTCGTCGAAAGCGAACAGCTGCAGATGGACGTGGCCGGGCAGCTGAAGGAAATCACCTCGGCGCTGGGCATTCCGTTCATCTTCAAGAGCAGCTACGACAAGGCCAACCGGAGCAGCGGCGCCAGCTTCCGGGGCCCGGGCATGGAGCGCGGCCTGGAGATCCTTGCCAAGGTCAAGCGCGAGCTGAACGTGCCCATCCTGACCGACGTGCACGATGCGTCGCAGATCGCCCAGGTGGCGGCCGTCGTCGACGTGCTGCAGACACCGGCCTTCCTGAGCCGCCAGACCGACTTCATCCGCGCCGTGGCACAGAGCGGCAAGCCGGTGAACATCAAGAAGGGGCAGTTCCTGGCCCCGCACGACATGAAAAACGTCATCGACAAGGCCCGCGCCGCCGCGCGCGAAGCCGGCCTGTCGGAAGACCGCTTCATGGCCTGCGAACGTGGCGTGAGCTTCGGCTACAACAACCTCGTGTCCGACATGCGCAGCCTGGCCATCATGCGCGAGACGAACGCGCCGGTGGTCTTCGACGCCACGCACAGCGTGCAGTTGCCCGGCGGCCAGGGCACGAGTTCCGGCGGCCAGCGCGAGTTCGTGCCCGTGCTGGCCCGCGCCGCCATCGCGGTGGGCGTGGCCGGTGTGTTCATGGAGACCCACCCCGACCCCGCGAACGCCCTGAGCGACGGCCCCAACGCAGTGCCCCTGAAGCACATGAAGGCGCTGCTGGAGCAACTGCTGGCGCTGGACCGCGTGGTCAAGCAGCAGCCGCTGCTGGAAAACGACTTCAGCTGCTGAAATGAAGCCCCCAAGCTCGCTTGCGCTCGCTACCCCCCGAGGGGGCCGTCCGCCAGCGGCCCGGCAACGCCGGATCCGCGGCGGGAAGCTTGGCAACTAACGACACATTGAAAGGATCCCTGTGAGCGCCATCGTCGATATCGTCGGCCGAGAAATCCTCGACAGCCGCGGCAACCCCACCGTCGAATGCGACGTGCTGCTGGAAAGCGGCACCATGGGCCGCGCGGCCGTGCCTTCGGGCGCGTCCACCGGCAGCCGCGAGGCCATCGAACTGCGCGACGGCGACAAGGCGCGCTACGGCGGCAAGGGCGTGCTGCGCGCGGTCGAGCACATCAACACCGAGATCAGTGAATCGGTACTGGGGCTGGATGCTTCCGAGCAGGCCTTCCTCGACAAGACGCTGATCGACCTCGACGGCACCGACAACAAGAGCCGCCTCGGTGCCAATTCGATGCTGGCCGTGAGCATGGCCGTGGCGCGCGCCGCGGCCGAAGAGTCGGGCCTGCCCCTCTACCGCTACTTTGGCGGCATGGGCCGCATGAGCCTGCCGGTGCCGATGATGAACGTCATCAACGGCGGCGCGCACGCCAACAACAACCTCGACCTGCAGGAGTTCATGATCATCCCGGTGGGCGCACCCACCTTCCGCGAGGCCCTGCGCTACGGCGCCGAGGTCTTCCACGCGCTGAAGAAGATCATCGACAGCAAGGGCATGCCCACGAGCGTCGGCGACGAAGGCGGCTTCGCGCCCAACGTGGCCAGCCACGAGGCGGCCATCCAGCTGATCCTGGAAGCCATCGACAAGGCCGGGTATCACGCGGGCGAACAGATCGCCATCGGCCTGGACTGCGCGGCCAGCGAGTTCTACAAGGATGGCCCCGACGGTTCGAAGGTCTACCACCTGGAGGGCGAAGGCCTGCAGCTGAGCGCCCCCGAGTGGACCGACATCCTGGCGACCTGGGTCGACAAGTACCCGATCATCAGCATCGAAGACGGCATGCACGAAGGCGACTGGGAGGGCTGGAAGACGCTCAACGACCGCCTGGGCAAGAAGGTGCAGCTGGTGGGCGACGACCTCTTCGTCACCAACACCAAGATACTCGAGCGCGGCATCCGCGAGGGCGTGGCCAACTCCATCCTCATCAAGATCAACCAGATCGGCACGCTGACCGAGACCTTCGCCGCCATCGAGATGGCCAAGCGTGCCGGCTGGACCAACGTCATCAGCCACCGCAGCGGCGAGACCGAAGACAGCACCATCGCCGACATCGCCGTGGGCAGCAACGCCGGCCAGATCAAGACCGGCTCACTCAGCCGCAGCGACCGCATGGCCAAGTACAACCAGCTGCTGCGCATCGAGGAAGACCTCGGCGACGTCGCCAGCTACCCGGGCCGCAGCGCTTTCTACAACCTCAGGTAGAGAACCGTGCCCCCCAGCTTGCTGCGCTCACAGCCCCCCAAGGGGGCGTTCGCCTCCCTTGGGGCGGCCCGGCGGTAGGCACACGCCATGCGCTGGACCACGTTCGTGCTCGCCGCCCTGCTCGTGGTGGTGCAGGGCGACCTGTGGTTCGGCAAGGGCAACATGCCTTACGTGATGGGCCTGCGCAAGCAGCTCGCCGAACAGCGCAACGCCAACCTGCAGGCGCGTGAGCGCAACCAGCGCGTGGCTGCCGAGGTGGTCGACCTGCGCGAAGGCCTTGAGATGGTGGAAGAGAAGGCACGCGCCGAGCTCGGCATGGTCAAACCGGACGAAATCCTCGTCCAGGTCACGCAGCGCCAGTAGCCCGCCGGTGCTGGAAGCGCTGCTGCTGGCTGCGCGGCCCCTGCTGGCCGCGGCGTTCACGTTGTGGGGCAGCCCGGTGACGTGGCTGGAGATCGTCGCCTTCGTGCTTGCCGTGGCCATGGTGCTGGCCAACCTGCGCGTGAACGTCGTCGGCTGGCCGCTGGCCATCGCCAGTTCGCTGCTCTACGCGCTGCTCTTTGCCGACAGCCGGCTCTACGGCGAGGCCACGCTGCAGCTGTTCTTCGTCGTCATCGCGTGCTGGGGCTGGTGGCAATGGTTGCGTGGCACGGCCGTCGACGGCGCTGCGCTGCGCGTACGCACGCTGCCCGCGCGCCAGCGTTGGCTGGCCGCGGCCGCCACGCTGGCGGCATGGCCCCTGCTGGGCCTGCTGCTGGCGCGGGTCACCGACAGCGACGTGCCCTACTTCGATGCCCTGCCCACGGTGGCCAGCATCACCGGGCAGGTGCTGCTCGGGCGCAAGTTCGTCGAGAACTGGCCGGTGTGGGTGGCGGTCAACGCCGTCAGCGTGGGCCTGTTCGCCTACAAGGGCCTGTGGCTGACGGTACTGCTCTACGGGGTCTTTGCGCTGCTGGCCGTCATTGGCTGGCGTGCCTGGCAGCGGCTGGCGACGCAGCATGGCTGAGCCGCTGCGCATCGCCATCGTCGGCGCCGAGAGCACCGGCAAGACGACGCTGGCCGCCGCGCTGGCCGAGCGCCTGGCGCTGGACCGCAGCCGCCGCGTGGCCTGGGTGCCCGAGCTGCTGCGCGAGTGGTGCGCCCACACCGGCCGCACGCCGCTGGCGCACGAGCAGGCCAGCATCCTGCGCGCCCAGCACGAACGCCTGCAGGCCGCGGCCGAGATGCACGACACCGTCGTCTGCGACACCACGGCGCTGATGACCGCCGTCTACAGCCGCCTCGTCTTCGGCGACTGCTCGCTCGACGAGCGCGCCGTGGCCTTGCACCGCGGCATGACGGTCACCCTGCTCACCGCGCTCGACTTGCCCTGGGTCGCCGACGGCCACCAGCGCGACGGCCCGCAGGTGCGCGAGCCCGTCGACCAGGCGCTGCGTGAACTGATGGGCACCCACGGCATCGGCTTTGCGGTGATCGGCGGCACGGGGACGGCGCGCGTCGACAACGCGCTGGCCGCGGTGGCGCCGTACCTGCGCCAGGGCGCCGCTCCCGACGACGAGCGCGGCCGCAGCCCCGGCCTGTTCACGCGCCTGGGACGCCCCGGCGCGGCCGCGGGCCACGGCCGCTGGGCCTGTGAATGCTGCGTGCCCGAGCACGAGCGTGCGCTGCGCCGGCAGCGCTGATCAGACCAGGTAGACAAAGCCGATCAGCGCCACGCCCAGCGCCAGGTTGACACCCACCCAGCGGCGGATCTGCGCCAGCACGGCACCAGCGGCAGGCCAGTCCGACGCATCGACGGCCCGGCCCAGCCGCGGGTAAGAGCGGAAGCGGATATGGCCGAAGATGGCCACCATCAGCAGCCCCACCGCCGCCATCACCAGCCAGTCCAGCGGCCAGTCGAAGCTGCCACCGGCCTGAACGACCTGCCGGGCCACCCTGCCGATCATCCACAGCCCGCTGGCGACGACGAGCCCGGTCGCTACCAGCACGGCGCCGAAGAAGCGCCGCAGCACGTCGCGCATCAGCGCCAGGCGCTGTGGCGGCGCCAGCGTGGCCAACGACGGGCGCAGGAAGAAGTGGGCAAAGGCCATGCCGCCCACCCACAGCATCACCGCCAGCACGTGCACCGCCTTCAGCAGCAGGTAGAGCATCACTGCACCCCTGCACGCGCCGGCGGCTGGTCGCGCCCGGGGGTGAACATCTCGCCCACGTCGACGGCGTCGAATCGGTACTGCAGCCCGCAGAACTCGCAGCCCACCTCGACCTCGCCGCGTTCGGCGATCAGGCTGTCGCTCTCTTCGCGACCCAGCCCGCGCAGCATGTTGCGCACACGTTCGCGGCTGCATGTGCAGGCAAAACGTGGTGTCGCGGGTTCGAAGACACGCAGCGACTCTTCCCAGAACAGGCGGTGCAGGATGCGTTCAATGGGCAGCGTCAGCAGCTCTTCGCGCGTCAGCGTGGCAGCCAGCAGCGCGATGCGGTTGAAGTGTTCTGACAGGCCGATGTCGTCCTCTTTGCGCCGGCCGAGGTTGCCTTCGCCTTCGAGCGGCATGCGCTGGATCAGCAGGCCGGCAGCGACCTCGTCGTTGGCGGCCAGCACCAGGCGGGTGTCGAGCTGCTCGCTTTGCAGCATGTAGTGCTCCAGCACCTGCTGCACCTGCTGCAGCGGTTCACGTTGGTCACCGTGCAGCGGCACCACACCCTGGTAGGGCTGCTGGCCGGGCAGGCGGTCCTTGGGGTCGAGGGTGATCGCACAACGGCCCTGGCCGTGCACGTTCAGCAGCGCTTCGAGCTGCGCGCCGGCGGGCACCTCGCCCACCACCTTGGCGGTGGCGCGGAAGGCCAGGTCGGGCTGCACCTCGGCCACCGCCAGCTTGACCGGGCCGTCGCCGTAGATCTGCAGCACCAACGCGCCGTTGAACTTGATGTTGGCCTGCATCAGCACGGCGGCCGCGGCCATCTCGCCCAGCAGCACACGCACCTCGGGTGCCTGCTCGCCGACGGTCTGACGGCGGCGCAGCACTTCCTGCCAGCCGTCGGTCAGACGCACCAGCATGCCGCGCACCGGCAGGCCCTCGAACAGGAACTTCGTCAGCGCGCTCATCAGCCGATCTTCCTGAGCTGGGTGCGGTGCCGGCCCGCGTTGGTGACGTAGCCCGCGGCGCTGCGGCGCAGCCCCGCCAGCTGCTCGGCAGAGATCTCGCGCACGACATGCGCCGGGCTGCCCAGAATGAGGCTGTTGTCGGGGAATTCCTTGCCTTCGGTAACCAGTGCGCCAGCGCCCACCAGGCAGTTGCGGCCGATCTTCGCGCCGTTCAGCACCACGGCCTGGATGCCGATGAGCGAACCGTCGCCCACCGTGCAGCCGTGCAGCATGACCTGGTGACCGACGGTGACGTCCGCACCCAGTGTCAGCGGCGAGCCCATGTCGGTGTGCAGCACGCTGCCGTCCTGCACGTTGCTGCGCGCACCGATGGTGATCCATTCGTTGTCGCCGCGCAGTACGGCGCCGTACCAGACGCTGGCGTCTTCGTCGAGCTGCACGCGGCCGATGAGCTGGGCGCTGTCGGCGACCCAGGCGGTGGGCGCGATGCGCGGCGCATCGTCGCCGAGTTGGTAGATGGCCACGCGGGCTCCTGGTGTCGGGCTGCCGGAAGGCAAAGCCGATAATTCTAGAGATGGAACTCCGAGCCGCCGCGCTGAAGGCCCTGCAGCTCGCCGACCCGGCGGCCAAGGCGGCCGCGGCGCGGGCCCTGCACCCCGCGCGCTTTGCCACGCTCGACACCGCCGCCCATCTGCAGCCCGAGGGCACGCTGCCCGGCCGCACGGCGCGCCCGCCGCTGGTGGCACCGGGCGAAGTGCCGCGCCGTTCGCCTTTCACCACCGAAGGCCGCGCCGCGCTGCTGCACGCGGTGACGCACATCGAGCTCAACGCCATCAACCTGGCCCTCGACGCCGTCTGGCGCTTTGCCGGCATGCCGGCCGACTACTACCGCGACTGGCTGCGTGTCGCCGCCGAGGAAGCGCTGCACTTCACGCTGCTCAACGAGCACCTGGAGACGCTGGGCCACGCTTACGGCGACTTCGCCGCCCATGACGGCCTGTGGACGATGACCGAGCGCACCGCCGGCGACCTGACGGCGCGCATGGCGCTGGTGCCGCGCACGCTGGAAGCGCGCGGACTCGACGCGACGCCGCCGATGCAGGCGCGGCTGCGACAGGCCGGCGACGAACGCGCGGTCGCCATCCTCGACATCATCCTGCGCGACGAGATCGGCCATGTCGCCGTCGGCAACCGCTGGTACCGCTGGCTGTGCGAGCGCGAAGGCCTGGACCCGGTCGCGCACTACGCAGTGCTGGCCGAGCTTCACCACGCGCCCCGGCTGCGCGGCCCCTTCAACCTCGCCGCACGCAGCGCCGCGGGCTTCACCGAGGCCGAAATCGAAGCGCTGGGCCGAGCGTGAAATGCGACCGGTCGCATTACACTTCGCGGCTTCAACTTCCACCCCCTGCACGCCCATGAAGCCGATCTCGACCCGCCGTTTCCTCCAGATCGCCGGCCTTGCCGTCGCCGGCATCCTGCTCGCCGCCTGCGGCAAGAAGGAGACCCCGCCCCCACCCGCGCCGGCCCCCGTGGCCTCGGCCCCGGCACCCGCCAAGGTCTATGTGGTCGGCACCGACGCCGCCTACGCGCCCTTCGAGAGCCAGAACGAGAAGGGCGAGATCGTCGGCTTCGACATCGAGGTCGTGCAGGCCGTCGCCGCCAAGGCCGGCATCCAGGTGAAGTTCGTCAACACCCCCTGGGAAGGCATCTTCAACGCGCTGGGCCAGGGCGACCGCGACATGGTCGTTTCGGCGGTGACGATCACCGATGAGCGAAAGCAGACGATGGACTTCAGCGCGCCCTACTTCGACGCGCAGCAGCTCATTGCGGTCGCGGAGAAGAGCAAGGTCGCGAAGTTCGCCGACCTGAAGAAGCTCAAGGTGGGCGTACAGACCGGCACCACCGGCGACGAAGCCGTGACCAAGCTGCTGGGCAAGGCCAGCACCAACATCAAGCGCTTCGAGAGCACGCCGCTGGCGCTGAAGGAACTCGAGTCGGGCGGTGTCGACGCCGTGGTGGCCGACAACGGCGTGGTCATCCATTACGTGGCCAACAACCCGGGCGGCAAGTTCAGGACCGTCGCAGACAAGGACTTCGTGCCCGAGCAGTACGGCATCGCGCTCAAGAAGGGCAACACCGAGCTGCTGGAGAAGATCAACAAGGGCCTGGCCGACATCAAGGCCGACGGCAGCTACGACAAGATCTTCGCCAAGTACTTCGGTGCAGCGCCCGCCGCCGCCGCCCCGGCCACTGCGGCTTCGAAGTAGGTCTGGAGCCGGCCGATGGATCTTCGCTGGGAGATCCTCGCCGGTTACATGCCGCTGTTCGTCAGCGGTCTGTGGATGACCATCAAGCTCACGCTGGTGGCCATCGGCGCCGGCCTGGTGCTGGGCATCGGCTTCGGCCTGATCAGCACCTCGGCCGACGCGCCTGCGCCACGCAGCTGGCCGGCGCGCGCGCTGCTGCTGCTGGCGCGCGCCATCACGGTGGCCTACGTCACCTTCTTCCGCGGCACGCCGCTGTTCGTGCAGATCCTGCTCGTGCACTTCGCGCTGATGCCGGCGCTGGTGCATCCCGACCACGGCCTGCTGTTCTCGGGTGAACTGGCCAAGGTGTTCCGCCAGGAGCACGGCGCCTTCTTCTCGGGTTGCGTGGCGCTGAGCCTGAACGCCGGCGCCTACATCAGCGAGATCTTCCGCGCCGGCATCCAGAGCATCCACCGCGGCCAGACCCAGGCCGCCTACAGCATGGGGCTCACGCACACCCAGTCGATGCGCTTCGTCGTCTTGCCGCAGGCCTTCCGCCGCATGGTGCCGGCGCTGGTCAACGAAGGCGTCACGCTGATCAAGGACAGCTCGCTGGTCTCGGCCATCGGCCTGGCCGAACTTGCGCTGGCCGCGCGTACCGTCGCGGGTGCCTATTCGCGCTACTGGGAACCCTACTTGCTGATCTCGGCGGTCTATCTGGTGCTGACGCTGACGCTGTCGCTGCTGGCGCGGCGCCTGGAAGCCCCGGCTCATCTGCGCGGCCGCTAACGCGGCCGGCGAGTGTTGCGCGGATGCTGCGTCCGGGCAGGGTTTCTGCGGGCAAATTGCCCTGCCCCGAGGGTAAGCCCGTACGGGCCCACTAAACTGTGACTGTCGTCGGTCGGAAGTCTTTGCCACCGTCGCAGCCACCAAATCTAGTGAGGAAACCCATGAACAAGTCCCTGATCGTCGCCGCCGTGTCGGCCCTGGCTGCCACGGGCGCCTTTGCCCAGAGCAGCGTCACCGTCTATGGCCGGCTGAACACGTCACTCGAAGAGCAGAAGAACATCGCCGTCGCCGGCAGCCGTAGCGTGATGCAGAACAACGCGTCGCGCCTCGGTTTCAAGGGCACCGAAGATCTCGGCGGTGGCTTGAAGGCAGACTTCTTCCTTGAGCACCGCTTCAACTCCGACACCGGAACGCAGACTGGCAGCGCGTTCTGGGCTGGCGACGCCTACGTTGGCCTGTCGGGTGGTTTCGGCTCGATCAAGCTCGGTCGCCTGACCAGCGCCGCGTACTACGCGACTGCCGATTACATCAGCAACCACAACCACGACACCGGCACGTCGGAAGACAAGCTGTACACCTACCTGGGCCAGAACGCCAACACCATTGCGTACACGACGCCCAGCCTGGGTGGCTTCACGGTGGAAGGCTCGATCTCGGCTGCCGAAGGCAGCTCGAAGAACAACAAGGTCATGGGTCTGGCTGTCAATGGCGCAATCGGCGCCCTCGGTCTGGGTTTCGGCTACGAGAAGAACGACGGCGACAAGGACAACCAGTTCGCTATCCGCGCCAACTACGAGATCGGCGCCCTGCTGCTGGGTGCCTACTACCAGCGCAGCGAAGACAAGGGCGTCGGCAGCCTGGGCAAGCGTGACGCCTACCGGGTCTCGGCGATGTACACCGCCGGCGCGTCGGAATTCCACGTCAACGTGGGTATCGCTGACGACTGGAGCAAGCTGGGCAACAGCGACGCCACGCAGTACACGGTCGGCTACAACTACAACCTGTCGAAGCGCACCAAGGTCTACGGCTTCTACACTGTGGTCGACAACGGCGCCGCCCTGTCCTACTTCGGCGCTACCGCCGCCAACGGCAACGCCATGAAGGCCAGTTCGCTGGCCCTGGGCGTGCGCCACAACTTCTGATCGTCCGGGCCCCGCGCCCAGACAGCCAGGCCGGTCGAGAGACCGGCCTTTTTCTTTGTCCGCGCCACGTCGCGGGGGCCGGGCTCAGCCCCGAGGATGGTGCTGAGCATGCAGTTGCCGCAGCCGTTCGCGCGCCACGTGGGTGTAGATCGTCGTCGTGCCGATGTCCGCGTGGCCCAGCAGCATCTGCACCGCGCGCAGGTCGGCGCCGTGGTTCAGCAGGTGGGTGGCGAAGGCGTGGCGCAGCGTGTGTGGCGACAGCGGCGCGGTCACACCGGCCTGCACGGCGTAGCGCTTGACGATCTTCCAGAACATCTGGCGTGTCATGCCGTCACCCAGCCGCGTCACGAACAGCGCCTCGGCGAGCTGGCCGCCGAGGATGCCTGCACGCGCCTCGACCAGATAACGCTGCAGCCAGGCGCGCGCCTCGTCGCCGAATGGCACCAGGCGTTCGCGGCTGCCCTTGCCCAACACACGCAACACGGCGTCGTTCATGCCCAGCTGCACGGACTTCATCTGCACCAGTTCGCTCACGCGCAGGCCGCTGGCGTACATCAGCTCGAGCATGGCGCGGTCGCGCAGGCCCAGCGGCGTGGCCACGTCGGGCGCCGCCAGCAGCGCCTCGACCTGAGCCTCGCTCAGCGTCTTTGGCACGCGCAGCGGCTGGCGCGCGGCCAGCAGGCGCAGCGTGGGGTCGGCGGCGACGAGGTGCTCGCGCACGGCCCAGCGAAAGTAGCGCCGGAAGACTGTCAGCCGCCGGTTCGCTGTGGTGGCCTTGGTGGCGGCGTGGCGCTCGGCCATGTAGCCGAGCAGGTCGGACTCTCTGCTGGCGCCGGGCGCCTTGCCCAGCCACGCGGCGTAGAGCCACAGATCGCGGCGGTAGGCGGCCAGCGTCAGCGGCGCCAGACCGTCCTCGATCCACATCGCGTCGATGAAACGGTCGATTTCCGCCGCCGCATCGACGCCCGGCCCTGCACTCACTCCAGCGAAAGCTTCTGCTTGACGACCACGTCCTTGTAGACCTCGAACTCGGCGCGGATCTGCTGCGCGAACTGCTCCGGCGTGTTCAGGACCAGCAGCGAGCCCGTGTCCTCGATGCGCTTGCGCACCTCGGGCAGTTCGGCGGTGCGCTTGATGGCGGCGGCCACCTTGTCGACGACATCCTTCGGCAGGCCCTTGGGGCCGACGATGCCGTAGTAGGCCATCCGGTTCACCGGCTCCAGGCCCACTTCCTTGAACGTCGGCACGTTGGGCAGCTGCGCCAGGCGCTGCGGCGCGGCGACGACGATGGCGATGAGGCGGCCGTCCTTGATGAAGGGCAGTGCCGAGGGCATGTTGTCGAAGATGATGGGCACCTGGCCGGCCACCGTGTCGTTGAGCGCCGGGCCGGCGCCGCGGTACGGGATGTGCGTGATGAAGGTGCCGGACAGACTCTTGAACAGTTCCATCTGCATGTGGCCGATGGCGGCCGTGCCCGAACTGGCGAAGCTGTACTTGCCCGGGTTCTTTTTCACCTCGGCCAGGAAACCCTTGTAGTCGCGCGCCGGGAAGCTGGGGTGCACGGCAATCACGTTGGGCGTGGCCGCGATGTTGATGATGGGCGTGAAGTCGGCAGTCGGGTCATAGCCGATCTTCTTGTTGATGGCCGGGTTGGACGCCGTGGTCGACACCGTGGCCATGCCGAGCACGTAGCCGTCGGCGGCGGCGCGGATGACTTCCAGCGCGCCGATCGAGCCGCCACCGCCGCTCTTGTTCTCGACCACCAGCGTCTGGCCCAGCGCCAGGTTGGCCTTCTCGGACACGACCCGCGCGACGATGTCCGTGGTGCCGCCGGGCGCAAAGGGCACGATCAGCCGTACCGGCTTGACGGGATAGCCCTGCGCCAGCGCCGCCACGGGCAGCACAGCGGCAAGGGTCGTGATGCCCAACAGGCGGTTCATTGTTATGCGTTGCATTCCAGGTCTCCAAAAAAGTGAGGATCGGACCCGCTGCCCTGCGCCGTCCTCTCAGTTGCGCTGCCCGAGCAGCCCCGCCCTGAGTTCGCGGTCGTAGGGCCGGTCGCCCACGAAACTTCGAAGCAGCGCCGCGTAGAACTCTTCGCCGGCGATGGCCTCGCCTCGAAGTGTGCCATTCAGGCTGAAGGCCATTCCACGGCCGGGCTCGAAGTCGAGGTTCACGACGTCGCCCTTCTGCACCGTGCCTATCGCCGCCACCAGGGCCTCGAACTGCGCCATGCGCTCGGCGAGCTGCGGCAGTTCGGCGTCTGGCGTGTTGCGCTTCAGCCCCTTGCGGAAGGCCTTGACGAATTCCTCGGCCGGCACCTTCTGCAGCATCACCAGTTGCAGGCGCTTGGGGCCCGGCAGCGCGACGACCTGCGCCGCGGTACTGGCGCGGCTGCGCAGGTAGAGCCCGGCGGCGTAGCCCTTGAACCAGGCCACGGCGCGCACGCCGGTGCCGTTGAGCAGCAGCTCGGCGCCGGCAACCTCCACGCGCCTCGCGAAGGCCTTGCCTTCGACGACGACGGCGTCGCCTTGCGCCCAGGTCAGCGCCGGCGTCGACAGAAGCACGGCGAGCAGGCTGCGGCGGGTCAGGGGCATCGGGTCAGGCGGGCGCTGGAAGGTGAACGTGTCCGATGGTGTCACAACGCCGCACCCGCCCGCGGCGCGGACCGGCGGCACGGCCATCGCGGATACTCCCGGCCGATGTCCGACGCCCTGCTGCTGCTGCCCGACTTCCTGCTCATACTCTGCGGCTTCGTGATTTGCCGCTACACGCCACTCGGGCGCAGCGTGTGGGACGGCGCCGAGCGGCTCGTGTACTTCGTGCTGTTTCCGGCGCTGCTGTTCACCGCCATCCTGCGCAACCCGCTGTCGCCGGGCGCCCTGCTGCCGCTGGCCGGCAGCGCGCTGGCGGTGGTGCTGGCAGGCATCGCCGCCGCACTGGCACTGGGTCGCTGGCCGGGGGTCGACGCGCGCCTGCACGCCTCGGGTGCACAGACCGCCTTTCGCTTCAATTCCTACGTTGCGCTGGCGCTGGCGGAACGCCTGGGCGGCACGCAGGGCGTGGCCTGGATGGCGCTGATCATGTCGCTGGCCGTGCCGCTGTGCAACGTGGCCGCAGTGTGGCCGCTGGCGCGCCACGGTGGCCACGGTTATGCCCGCGAACTGCTGCGCAACCCCTTGATCCTGGCCACCGGCTCGGGGCTGCTGTTCAATCTGCTCGGGCTGCGCCTGCCCGAACTGGCCACCCTCACGCTCGGCCGCATCGGCTCGGCGGCGCTGCCCATCGGCCTGATGGCGGTGGGCGCCGGGCTGCAGTTCGGCGCGCTGCGCGAAGGGCCGCGGCTGGCGGCGGCGCTGCTGTCCATCCGTCATCTGCTGCTGCCTGCGGTGGCCATCGCGCTCGTGCTGGCGCTGCAGTTGCCGCCGGCGCAGCAGGCCATCGTGGTGGCCTTTGCGGCCATGCCCACCGCGTCCAGCGCCTACGTGCTGGCGGTGCGCATGGGCGGGCATGGTGCTTACGTGGCCGGGCTGGTGACGGTGAGCACACTGGTCGGCATGGCTGGGCTGCCTCTGGCGCTGTGGGTGCTCAGGCAAGTGGCGTAGGTGCAGCCGCCGCGGGGGTCGCCAACGCATCGGGCCGGGCCAGGCCGGGCCGGTGAACGATTCACCGCCGAAGGCGTTGAGACGACCGCCGAGACGGCGGCATGGATCGCCGGCATGCACCTGCCCCTGCGCGCTCGAACCACTCGGCTGCGCAACGGCAGCCGTTCCGACGCTGAAGCGGCGGACGTTCGGACGCCGAAGCGGCAGCGGCCTCAGGCGCGCGCCAGCGCGCCGATCTTGGCTGCGTCGCGCGACAGTTCCTCGCGCGTGGTGATGCGGCGGAACCAGACCGTCACCGCACTGGAGCTCAGCACGATGAACAGCGAGTACAGCACCGGGATCAGCAGCACCTCTTGCTGCTGCGTACCGGTGAAGGTCAGCAGCACGATCAACACCGCCAGCGGCCCGTTCTGGATGCCGGTTTCCAGCGCGATGGTGCGCGCGCGCCGGCTGTCCTGCTTGAGCAGCCGCGAGAGCCCGTAACCGAGCACGAAGCCCGCGAGCCCCAGTCCGATGGACGCCGCGTACACCGGGAAACCGGTGGCCAGCAGCAACGCCCAGTTGCGCGGCACCCAGCTGACGATCAGGAACAGGATCACAAGCACACCGAGCAAGCCGCCGATCAGCTCGATCACCGCGCCGACGTTGGCGTTCCACTTGCGCAGCGCGATCCCGAACACGGTGGGCACCAGCAGCACGAACAGCACCTGGATCACGTTGCCCCGCGGGATCTGCCACTGGCCTTCGATGCCCTGCGAGTAGAAAGCCAGCGTCAGCGGCACCATCGCGATGGCCACCAGCGTCGAACTCATCGTCATCAGTATCGACAGGCTCAGCGTGCCCTTGCTGAAGTAGGTGAAGATGTTGCTGGTAGTGCCGCCCGGCATGCAGCCCATCAGGATGAGGCCGATGGCATACGCCGGCGGCAACGCCAGCGCGGTGGCCAGCAGATAGGCCAGCAGCGGCATGATCCCGTACTGGCAGAGGATGCCGATCACGAGGCCCAGCGGCTTGCGCAAGGCGATCGCGAAGTCCTTGAAGGTCAGGCTGGCGCCCATGCCGAGCATGATGACCATCATCATCGCGCCCAGCAGCTTGGTTTCGGTTTCCGACAGCATGGTGGTTCAGCCCTTGTTCGGGTTCGTCGTGGCCAGCACCTCGGTGCGCAAGGCGCGCCGCAGGATCTTGCCGACAGCGGTCTTGGGCAGCTCGTCGCGGAACTCGATGCGCGCGGGTATCTTGTAGCCGGTCAGCAGCTTGCGGCAGTGCGCCATCAGCGCCTCGGCGGTGAGTGTCTCGTCGCGCCTGACGACGTAGGCGCGCACGCCCTCGCCCGTCTTGTCGTCGGGCACGCCGATGACGGCGGCCTCGAGCACGCCATCGTGGCGCGTCAGCGCATCCTCGATCTCGTTCGGATACACGTTGAAGCCGCTGACCAGGATGAGGTCCTTCTTGCGGTCCACGATCTTGAAGGTGCCCTGCTCGTCCATCACGGCCACGTCGCCGGTGTAGAGCCAGCCGTCCTTGATGACCTCGGCCGTGGCCTCGGGACGCTGCCAGTAGCCGCGCATGACTTGCGGGCCACGCACGATCAACTCACCGGGCTGACCCAGCGCGACCGGCTCGCCGATGTCGTTGACGAGGCGCACCTCGGTCATCGGCACGGGGATGCCGATGGTGTCCTTCTGGCGCTGGCCGTTCAGCGGCTGGAAGCACACGACCGGCGAACTCTCGGTCAGGCCATAACCCTCGACCAGCGGTGCGCCGGTCACGTGCTCGAAGCGCTCGACCACCGCGTGGTGCATCGCCGCGCCGCCCCCGCCCGCCGCCTTGATGTGCTTGGGCGGGAAAGCCGTGAACCACTCTTCGCAGAGCAGCGCGTTGTACAGCGTGTTGACGCCGGTCAGCCAGGTGATGCGGTAGTTTTCGATCGCCCGCTGCAGGTTCTGGATCGGGCGCGGGCTGGGCACGAGGATGTTGCGCGCGCCGGCGCCGAACATGCAGAGGAAGTTCACCGTGAAGGCGAAGATGTGATACAGCGGCAGCGCGGTCAGCACCACTTCCTTGCCGTCCTCGATGTGGCTGGCGCACATCGCACGCATCTGCGACAGGTTCCACAGCAGGTTGCCGTGGGTCAGCATCGCGCCCTTGGCCACGCCGGTGGTGCCGCCGGTGTACTGCAGCAGCGCCAGGCTCTCGTGGTCGAGTTCACCCCACCAGGCGCGCGCATCGCCGCCCGCGGCCGCGCCCTGGGCCAGCGCCTCGCGCAGCATCGTCGCAGCCACGCCGTGCCTGGGAATCTGCTGGTTCCAGTACTTCATCACCGCATGCACGATGCCGCCCACCACGGGCGGGAAGAACTCGGGCACCTGGGTGATGACGACGTGCTCGACGTCCGTGTGGGGCAGTGCCTCTTCGAGCTTGTCGGCAAACATGTCCACGACGACGACGACCTTGGCGCCGCTGTCCTTGAACTGGTGCGCCATCTCGCTGGCGGTGTACATCGGGTTGGTGTTCACTGCCACGCAACCGGCCTTCAGCACACCCAGCAGCACCACCGGGTAGCTCAGGCAATTCGGCATCTGGATTGCCACCCGGTCGCCGGCGGCCAGGCCCAGCACCTTGCGCAGGTAGCGCGCGAAGTGGTCGCTGTGTTCGTCGACCTGGCGGTAGCTCAGCGAACCGTACATGCCGTTGGGCATCACGGTGGTGAACGCGGTGTGCGACGCGAAGCGTGTGGCGGCGGCATGCGCCATCGCGGCCACGCTGGCCTGCGGTGGCGTCGGCAGCTCGGCCTTGATGTGGCTGCCGTAAACGCCGATCCAGGGCCTGAGGTCGTAGGGGGTGACGGCGTCCATGTGTCTCCTGTCGGCGGGCTTGTGGCTCGCCCGTGGGCCCGGAAGTTAGCCGTTCGCCGACAACCCCACCATCGGAACGGCCACGGCCCAGCCGGGTGTGGCCCGCGCGCGGCGGCCAGCCGGCGCAGCCTTGCGGCCACCCGCTCAGCGGGGGTCAGGGCCTGCGCCTGCCGCCGGTGCCGCCAGCGCCCAATCGATGTGCTCGCGCACCAGCGCGCAGGCGCCATCGCGCGCGCCGGCCAGCGCGGCCCGCAGCGCCTGGTGATCAGCCGCGTCGGGCCACGCGCGCAAGGCGTTGCCGCTGGCCACCGCCAGGTTGCGCTGCCAGCGCACGTGGCCGATGCGGCGGATCGCGCTGCCCTCGGTGCGGCGCAGGAACTCGGCCTCGTCCCAGGCCCACAGTTGCAGCAGCGTGGCCCGGCCCAGCGGTTCGCGCGTGTCGAAATCGGGCAGCGTGCTGCGCTGCGCGTAGCGGTTCCACGGGCACACCAGCTGGCAGTCGTCACAGCCATAGATGCGGTTGCCGATCAGCGGCCGCAGTTCGACATCGATGGTGCCGGCATGTTCGATCGTCAGATAGCTGATGCAGCGTCGCGCGTCCAGCCGCCCCGGCGCGACGATGGCCTGCGTCGGGCAGACGTCGATGCAGGCGGTGCAGCTGCCGCAGTGCGCGCTGCTGGCGGCGTCCACCGGCAGCGGCAGGTCGACGAAGATCTCGCCCAGGAAAAACATCGAGCCCGCGTCGCGCGACAACGCCAGCGTGTGCTTGCCGCGCCAGCCCAGGCCGGCGCGCGTGGCCAATGCCACTTCCAGCACCGGTGCCGAATCGGTGAACACACGGTGGCCCAGCGGCCCCACCTCTGCGGCCAGCCGGTCGGCCAACTGCTGCAGGCGCTGGCGCATCACCTTGTGGTAGTCGCGGCCGCGGGCGTAGACCGAGACCACCGCATGCTGCGGGTCGCGCAGCGCCGCTGTTTCGTCGGCCACCCAGGTGGTCGGGGTGGCGCGCGGCAGATAGTCCATGCGGGCGCTGATCACTCGCAGCGTGCCCGGTACCAGCGCCGCGGGCCGCGCACGCTTGGGGCCATGCCGCGCCATGTAGGCCATGCTGCCGTGAAAGCCCGCCTCCAGCCAGGCCTGCAGGCCGGGCTCCTCGGCGGCCAGATCGATGTCGGCGATGCCGATCTGGGAGAATCCGAGCGCTCGCGCCCACTCCCGCAGCCGCTGCACCAGCACCGGCCCTTCGAAGTGATGCACGCCTTGTCCGACCTGCCCGCCGACATCCATGCCCCGATTCTAGGAAGCCGCCTCCTGCGCTGGGACGACGAGGCCGCGTGCGCCGCTTATGCCGCCACGCTGGCGGCCCACCCTGCCCTCGCCGAGGCCTATGTCGAGCTGCACGGCCCGCTGGGCGCCGGCAAGACCACCTTCGTGCGCCACCTGCTGCGCGCTTTGGGCGTGACGGGCCGTGTCAAGAGCCCCACCTACGCCGTGCTCGAGTCCTACGGGCTGCCCGGCTCGGCCACCTTGGCCACCTTGGACACCTTGGCCATCTCCCACTTCGACTTCTACCGCTTCACCGACCCGCGTGAATGGGCCGACGCCGGCTTCCGTGACCTGTTCGCGAGCCCGGGCCTCAAGCTCGCCGAGTGGCCCGAGCACGCAGCCGGCGTGCTGCCGGTGGCCGACCTGCGCCTCTTCATCGAACCCCAGCCCGACGACAGCCGCATGGTGCGTGCCGAAGCCGGCACCCCACGCGGCCTGGAACTGCTGTGAAGCCCGAACAGCTGACGCCCCCAACTCCGGCCCGGCGCCAGGCACTGCAGCGCCTGGGTCAGCTGGTGCTGCTGCTGGGCGCGCCGCAACTGGCCTGGGGTGCGGCCATCGTCGCCGTGCGCGTGTGGCCGGCACGCGACTACACACGCGTGACCATCGAATCCGACCAGCCGCTGGTGGCCACGCACCAGCTCGTGCCCACGCCCGACCGCCTGGTGGTCGACATCGACGGCCTGGAGCTCAACCCCGCACTGCGTGAACTGGTCGGCCAGGTGCGGCCCGACGACCCCTACATCGCCGGCGTGCGTGTCGGCCAGTTCCAGCCGCGTGTGGTGCGGCTGGTGTTCGACCTCAAGCAGCCGGTGCGGCCGCAGCAGTTTGCGCTGGAGCCGGTGGCGGCCTACCAGCAGCGGCTGGTCTTCGACCTCTTCCCGGTGCAGGAGATCGACCCGCTGCTGGCGCTGGTGCGCGAGCGCGAAGGTGCCGGCCAGCGCGCCGCGCAGACGGTGCAGGACGCGCTGGGCGAGCTCATCGCGCGCATCGAAAGGCCGGGCCCGGCCGGGTCGGCCGCGATCGAGGCGCTGGGCGGCACCACAGCCGCCAGCGCCGCTGCGGGCCAGCGCGCAGCGGCGCCCGACGCCGCCGCTTCGGCCGCAGCGCGCCAGGCCGCGCCGCCCACGGCCAACGAACGCCTGCGTGTCGACCGCCTGATCATCGTCGCGCTCGACCCCGGCCACGGCGGCGAGGACCCCGGCGCCATCGGCCCCACCGGGCTGCGCGAAAAGGACGTCGTGCTGGCCGTGGCGCTGGCGCTGCGCGAGAAGCTCAACGCCGCGCCCGGCATGCGCGTGATGCTGACGCGCGACGGCGACTTTTTCGTGCCGCTGCACGAACGCGTGCGCAAGGCGCGGCGGGTGCAGGCCGACCTCTTCGTCAGCATCCACGCCGACGCCTTCATGCGCCCCGAGGCGCGCGGCGCCAGCGTCTTTGCGCTGTCGACGCGCGGCGCCACCAGCAGTGCGGCGCGCTGGATGGCGCAGCGCGAAAACGCGTCCGACCAGGTGGGCGGCGTCAACGTCGCGCAGGTGCGCGACGCACAGGTGCTCAGCGCCATGCTCGACATGAGCACCACGGCGCAAATCAAGGACAGCCTGAAGCTGGGCCGCGAGGTGCTGACCCACATCGGCCGTGTCGGCCGCCTGCACAAGCCACAGGTCGAGCAGGCCGGCTTCGCGGTGCTGAAGGCGCCCGACATCCCGAGCATCCTGGTCGAGACGGCCTTCATCTCGAACCCCGAGGAAGAGGCGCAGCTGCGCAGCGCCGCCTACCGCGCGCAACTCGTCGAGGCGCTGGCCGTCGGCATCCAGCGCTACTTCGCGCGCAACCCGCCGCTGGCGCGGCAGCGCCAGCTGTAGGGCCTGCGCGCCCGCGGCGCGCCGCGCGGCAGGCTCAGTTGCCCATGGCGCCACACGTCACCCACGACGCACGACGCCGCCATCAAGCTTCCCGCCACGGAACCGGCTCCGCCATGCCGTTGGCGGACGGCCAGCCGCGAGGACGCCGCTGGCGCTCGCAGGGGAGGAACAGTCCGCAGGGACTGTTCCTCGTCCGACTCGCCCCCCTCGGAGGGTAGCGAGCGCCAGCGAGCTCGGGGGCCCCATTTCATTCGGCGCCGCTGCTGCCCAGGTAGCGCTTTCGACGGAAGAACAGCACGAGCCCCAGGCCCACTGCCGTCATCAGTCCGAAAGCAACCCAGAAGCCGGTGGCCGAATGGATCAGCGGCAGCGCGTCGAAGTTCATGCCGAAGAAGCCCGTGATGAGATTCAGCGGCAGGAAGATCGCGGTCAGCACCGTCAGCGTTCGCATGATGTCGTTGGTGCGGTGGCCCAGGGCGCTGAAGTGCATCTGCACCGCGGTCTCGGCGCTCTGCTCGAGCCGCCGCACGTGGCCGAGCACACGCTCGATGTGCTCGAGCACGTCGCGCGAGCGCACGCGCAGCAGCTCACGTTCGCGGCGGGCCTGCGGGTCGGGCTCGTCGGGCCATTCGTCGAGCGCGTCTATCCATTCCTGGATCGCGCTGCGCTGGTCCTCGCAGGTGTCTTCCAGCATGTGCAGCGCGTTGCGCGACTCGAGCAGGATCTGCCAGTCCGCGAAGCGGCTGCGCGGGTCGAGAAGCTGGGCCTGCAGCGTGCCGAGCTGGCGCGTCAGCAGCCGCCGCAAGTCGAGGTAGCTGTCGACCATGTGGTTGACCATGCGCAGCATGAGGTCGGCCGGATCGCTCGGCAGCCGGCCCGCGCCGCGGGTTTCGCCGGCGCCGGCCGCGGCGGCCAGGCGCTGGGCGAAGTAGTCGCGCACGGCACAGTCGGTGGGATGCACCGTGATGAGCACGCGGTCGAAGAGCGCAAAACCCACCGGGCTGGTGTCGATGGCGGCCAGCGCCTGGCGCGCAGTGCTGGCAGTGCCGCGTTCGTCGTCGATGAACATCGCCGCGCTGCCGGCGCCCGCGGCCAGCCGGCGGAAGACCAGCAGGTCGTACCACGAGGTGTAGTCGAAGTGGCTGGGCAGCTGGTTGTTCAGCAGGTCGGACACATGCAGGTCGACGAGCTGGCCGCCCGTCCAGCGCTGCAGGGTGGACTGCACCTCGGGTGCATGCACCTCGAATTCGCGCCGCGCGCTGCCCACCCACAGGAAGCCCAGCGCCGGCAGCGTTTCGGGCAACCCTTCGAGCTCGGTGAAGGTGTCGGCGCTGAGATGGAAGATGCGCATCGAGCCGCCCCAGCGCCAGCCGCTAGCGCCGCGCCAGCAGCCTGGCGGCGTCGAGCGCGAAGTAGGTCAGCACGCCGTCGGCACCCGCGCGCTTGAAGGCCAGCAGGCTTTCCATCATCACCGCGTCGTGGTCGAGCCAGCCATTGGCGGCGGCAGCCTTCAACATCGCGTACTCGCCGCTCACCTGGTAGGCGAAGGTGGGCACGTGGAACTCGTCCTTCACGCGGCGCACGATGTCGAGGTAGGGCATGCCGGGCTTGACCATCACCATGTCGGCGCCCTCGGCAATGTCCAGCGCCACTTCGCGCAACGCCTCGTCGCTGTTGCCCGGGTCCATCTGGTAGACCTTCTTGTCGGCCTTGCCCAGGTTGCCGGCCGAGCCCACGGCGTCGCGGAAGGGGCCGTAGAAGGCGCTCGCGTATTTGGCGCTGTAGGCCATGATCTTCGTATGGACGGCGCCGCTCGATTCGAGCGCTGCGCGAATCGCTCCGATCCTGCCGTCCATCATGTCGCTGGGCGCCACGATGTCGACGCCCGCGGCGGCATGCACCAGCGCCTGCTTCGTCAGCATGGCCACGGTGACGTCGTTGAGGATGTAGCCGGTGTCGTCCAGCAGCCCGTCCTGGCCGTGGCTGGTGTAGGGGTCGAGTGCGACGTCGGTCAGCACCGCCAGGCCGGGGAAGTTCTGCTTCAGCGCGCGCACCGCGCGCGGCACCAGGCCGTCGGGGTTGCTGGCTTCGATGCCATCGGGCGTCTTCAGCGCGCTATCGATCACCGGGAACAGCGCCATCACCGGCACGCCCAGCTTGACGCAGTCCTCGGCCACCGCCATCAGGCCGTCGATGCTGCGGCGCTGCACGCCGGGCATGCTGGTCACGTCCTGGGGCGGGCCGCTGCCGTCGAACATGAACACCGGCAGGATGAAGTCCTCCGGCGCGAGTCGGTTTTCACGCACCAGGGCGCGGATGGCGGCGTCACGGCGCAGGCGGCGCGGGCGGCTGGATGGGAAGGGCGGGGGCGTGATCAAAGGCGGCTCCGGGTTCGCGGACCCTGCGGTTTCTGCGTACAGAAAGGGCGTAGCGCCGCGAATTTCGTTCTGCTAAAGTGACAATTGAATGATAGCTGCGAGGCTGTCATTCCCTGCTTTTCCTCCCTGAGCAGGTGCCTTAGCGTGATGACAGCGATAAGGCTTACCCGCCCCGGTCTTGAGGACCGGGGCTTTTTTTTGTCTGCCCATAATCGGCCGATGAGCAGTTATCTCTGGGTCAAGGCCTTCCACATCGTGTTCGTGGCCAGCTGGTTCGCGGGCCTCTTCTACCTGCCGCGCCTGTTCGTCAACCTGGCCATGGTGCCGGCCGACAGCCATGCCGAACGTGAGCGGCTGCTGCTGATGGCACGCAAGCTCTACCGCTTTTCCGGCGTGCTCATGGTGCCGGCGCTGGCGCTGGGCTTCTGGCTCTGGCTGGGCCTGGGCGTCGGAAAGGGCCAGGGCTGGATGCACGCCAAGCTGCTGCTGGTGGTGGGCGTGATCGGCTACCACCACGTCTGCCGCACGCTGCTGCGCGGCTTCGAGCAGTTCACCAACAAGCGCAGCCACAAGTGGTTCCGCGTCTTCAACGAGGTGTCGGTGCTGCTGTTCGCGACCACGGTGGTGCTGGTCGTCGTGAAGCCCTTCTAGACCGGCCCCCATGCCCCTGGCGCGCCACCGCAGCTCGGCCACACCGCTGGCGCTGGCGTACGCCGCACTGGTGCTCTACGCCAGCCTCTACCCCTTCGCCGGCTGGCGCTGGCCGCCGGGGCAGGACTTGATGGCGCTGGCCGTGCTGCCAAAAACACGCTGGCAGGAGGGTTTCGACCTCACCAGCAACCTGCTGGGCTACCTGCCGCTGGGGGCGCTGCTGTGCATCGCGGCGCGGCGCAGCGGCTTGCGGGCGCTGCCCGCGCTGCTGCTGGCGGTGACGCTGGGCGCCGTGCTGTCCTACGGCACCGAACTGCTGCAGCAGTTTCTGCCACGCCGCGTGCCGGCGCGCGAGGACTTCCTGCTCAACACCGGCGGCGCACTTGCCGGTGCGCTGCTCGCACTGGCGGCGCACGCGCTGGGCATGGTGGGGCGCTGGCATGCCTTGCGCGAACGCTGGTTCGCACGCGAAAGCGCCGGTGCTCTGGCGCTGCTGGCGCTGTGGCCGGTGGGCCTGCTGTTCCCGGCACCGTTGCCGCTGGGCCTGGGCCAGGTCGGCGAGCGCCTGCGCGAGGGCCTGGCCAGCTGGCTGCAGAACGTGCCCTGGGCCGACGCGGTGTACACGCTGCTGGCCACGCCGCCGCCCGCCGCGACCACGCTGCGGCCGCTGACCGAGACGCTGATCATCGGGCTGGGACTGCTGTCGCCCTGCCTCGTGGCCTACAGCGTGATGCGTGCCGGCTGGCGCCGTGTCGCGGTGGCCTGCGGCGCTCTGGTGCTGGCCGTGGCCGGCATGACGCTGGCGACCCTGCTGAACTTCGGCCCCGTCAACGCCATGGCCTGGCTGGGCCCGACCGCCCTGCCCGGCCTCGGCCTGGGCCTGCTGGCCGCGCTGCTGCTGGCGCCGGTGCCGCCGCGCGTGGCCAGCGGCCTCGGGCTGGTGGCGCTGACGGGGCTGGTGGTGGGGGTGGCGCAGGCCCCCGCCGACCCCTACTTCGCGCAGAGCCTTCAGGCCTGGGAGCAGGGCCGCTTTGTGCGCTTCAACGGCCTGGCGCAATGGGTCGGCTGGCTGTGGCCCTATGCCGCGATCGGCTGGCTGCTGTCGCGCCTGGGTGGCCGCAGCGGCACGGGCTGGCCCTGACGCCAGAAAGGGCGCTGCCTACAATCCCGAACATGAGCTACTACAAGCACCACATCTTCTTCTGCCTGAACCAGCGCAGTGGTGGCGAGGCCTGCTGCGCCAACCACGACCCCCAGTCCGCCTTCGACCACTGCAAGTCGCGCGTCAAGGCCGAGGGTCTGGCCGGCCCGGGTGGCGTGCGTGTCAACAAGGCGGGCTGCCTGGACCGCTGCGCCGGCGGCCCGGTGGCCGTGGTCTACCCCGAAGGCACCTGGTACACCTTCGTCGACAACACCGACATCGAGGAGATCGTCGAGCAGCACCTGAAACACGGCCGCGTGGTCGAACGGCTGCTGCTGGCGCCCGACGTCGGCCGATGAATGCAGCCACGCAGCGCGTGACAGTGGCCGGCCCGGCCGGCGACATCGCCTGCGCCGTCGACGCGCCCGCCGCGGGTGGGCCGCCACGTGGCGTGGCCGTGGTCTGCCACCCGCACCCGCAGCACGGCGGCACCATGGACAACAAGGTGGTGATGACGCTGGCGCGTGCCTTCGTGGCGCTCGGCTACAGCAGCGTGCGCTTCAACTTCCGCGGTGTCGGCTCTTCGCAGGGCAAGTGGGACGAAGGCCGCGGCGAGGTCGACGACGCGCTGGCCGTGGTGCAGGCGCTGCGCGCTGCGGGCCGGCCGCTGCTGCTTGCCGGCTTCTCCTTCGGCGGCTACGTCGCCAGCCAGGCCGCCATGCGTCTGGCGCCGGATGCCGCCGCCGAACGCCTGGTGCTGGTGGGGCCCGCGGCCTCGCGCTTTCCGCTCGCGCCAGTGCCGGCCGACACGCTGGTCGTACACGGTGAACTCGACGACGTCGTGCCACTGGCCGCGGTGTTCGACTGGGCGCGGCCGCAAAGCCTGCCCGTGACGGTGCTGCCCGGCGCCGGCCACTTCTTCCACGGACAGCTGTCCGTGCTCAAACAGATCGTCCTGGCCGCCTGTGGCGCATCCGCCGCACGTGCCGAAACTGCATCCCGATGAAATCCCTCCTCAGGCTCCTCTCCCCGCTCGTCTGCACGTTCGCCCTCTTCCTGGCCGCCGGCCCGGCACGGGCGCAGCTGCCGCAGCCCCCCGAGCTCGCGGCACGCCAGTACCTGTTGATCGACCTCAACAGCAAGCAGGTGCTGGCCGAACGCGACGCCGACGCACAGGCCGAACCGGCCTCGCTCACCAAGCTGATGACGGCCTACCTCGTCTTCAACGCCATCAAGGACGGCAAGCTCACGCTCGAGCAGACCCTGCCCGTCTCGCTGCGCGCCTGGGCGCAGCGCAAGGGTGGCGGCTCGCTGATGTTCATCGACACCACGATGACACCCAAGGTCAGCGAGCTGCTGCGGGGCCTGATCGTGCAGAGCGGCAACGACGCCGCGATCGCGCTGGCCGAAGGGGTGTCGGGCTCGGTCGAGAACTTCGTCGCCGCGATGAACCGCCAGGCGCAGGCCTGGGGCATGAAAAACACCCAGTTCAAGAACCCCGAGGGGCTGACCGAGCCGGGCCACTTCACGAGCGCGCGCGACGTCGCCACCATGGCCGCGCACATCATCAGCGAACACCCGCTGCACTACACGATGTACAGCGAGCGCGAGTACACCTACAACCGCATCCGCCAGGACAACCGCAACCTGCTGCTGGCACGCGATCCCAGTGTCGACGGCATGAAAACCGGCTACACCGAAGCCGCCGGCTACTGCCTGGTGGCCAGCGCGGTGCACGACACACCGGCCGGCAAGCGCCGGCTGCTCAGCGTGGTGCTGGGCACGGCGTCGATGCAGGCGCGCGCGTCCGAGAGCCAGAAGCTGCTGAACTGGGGCTGGCAGGCGTGGGATACGGTGCGCCTGTTCGCGGCCGGCCAGGCCATGGCCACGGTGCCTGTGTGGAAGGGCGAAAAGGCCGAGGCCCGCCTGGGCGCGCCGGGCGCGCTCTTCGTCACCGTGCCCAAGGGCGAGGGTGACAAGCTCAAGACCACGCTGCAGCGCATCGACCCGCTGGTGGCGCCGCTCACTGCCGGCCAGGGCGTGGGCACGATCAAGATCAGCACCGCCGCCGGCACGCCGGTGGCCACGATGCCGCTGGTGGTCATCGACCCGGTGCCGCTGGCCGGCCTGTTCGGCCGTGCCTGGGACGCCATCCGGCTCTGGATCAAGTAAGACGCATTGCGTGCTGGCCGCAAGGCCGCCTTTCGGCCTAAAGTGAAGCCTTGTACCTCGCCTCGCCGCACTGACCGGTCCAGCCCATGAACGCATCCCCCCTGTGTTTCCTCAACGGCGATTACCAGCCCCTGGCCGAGGCCCGTGTGCCGGTGCTCGACCGCGGTTTCATCTTCGGCGACGGCATCTACGAGGTGGTGCCGGTCTACGGCCGCCGCCTCTTCCGCTTCGATGAACACCTGGCGCGGCTGAACCGTTCGCTGGCCAAGGTGCGCATCCCCAGCCCGGCCGGCCGCGACGAATGGCTGGAGCGTTGCCGCCGCCTGGTGGCCGCCAGCGCCGAGGCCACCGGCAGCGACGACCAGGTGGTCTACATCCAGGTCACGCGCGGCGTGGCGCCGCGCGACCACGTCATGCCGCAGGGTGTCACGCCCACCGTGTTCATGATGTGCAACCCGATGAAGCCGGCCAGCCCCGAGCAACGGCACGCCGGCGTGGCCTGCACCACGGCGCGCGACTTCCGCTGGGAGCGCGGTGACATCAAGAGCACCAGCCTGCTCGGCAATGTGCTGGCGCGGCAGATGTCGGCCGACCACGGCGCCACCGAGACCATCATGTTCCGCGACGGCTTCCTCACCGAGGCCGCCGCCAGCAACGTGTGGGTGGTGCACGAGGGCGCGCTGCTCGGCCCGCCGAAGAGCGACCACGTGCTCGAAGGCATCCGCGTCGAACTGCTGCGTGAACTGTGCGACGAGTGCGGCATCGCCTACAACCTGCGCCCGATCCCCGAAGCCGACGTGCACGCCGCTGACGAGGTGCTGCTGAGCTCGGCCACCAAGGAAGTGCTGGCGGTGACGAAGATCGACGGCGAGCCAGTGGGCCACGGCGCGTTGCGCGGCAAGCCCGGCCCGGTCTACGGGCGCCTCTTCGAGGCTTACCAGCAGGCCAAGCGCACGATGTCGATCTGAGTGTGAAGTCTCTCGCCGATGCCCGCTCATCGCGCCCAAAGACACCCGCTCATCCTTGCAAAAGCTCGCCATGGCCCGAGCTATGGCTGCGCTTCGCGCCAGGATCGGGCGCCTTTCTGACGCGCTGCTCGGACACGTCCGAGAAACTCTCACACTCTGAGCCAGAGGCCTGCCATGCGCGAGATCCCGCCCGAAGAGAGCCTGATCCCCTACCCCAGCGCCTTCCCGATCAAGGTGATGGGCGCGCAGGTGGCGGGCTTCGAGGCCGCGATGGTGGCCATCGCGCGGCAATTCGACGCCGGCTTCGACGCCGGCACCGTCGAGCGTCGCCCGAGCAAGGCCGGCAACTACCTCGGGCTGACGCTCACCGTCACCGCCACCAGCCGCGAGCAGCTCGACGAGCTCTACCGCACGCTGAGCACGCACCCGATGGTGAAGGTGGTGCTGTAGGGCACAGCGGCCTGCGCTCGGCGCGCCTCACCCGGGCACGCCGGCCAGCAGCGCATCGAGCTGCCTGAGCTTGTCGGGCGCCGCCTCGTCGCCGCTGCGCGCCGCCGCCGCGTACCAGTAGCGCGCCAGGCGCAGGTCGCGCTCGACGCCGTCACCCTGCTCGTACATCGACGCCAGCAGGTACATCGCGCCGACGTCGCCGCCCTTGGCCGCCTCGCGGAACCAGTGCACGGCGCGCGCCGGGTCCTTGACGGCGCCACGGCCGAGGTAGTGCGCGGTGCCCATCGCCACCTGGGCGTCGACACTGCCGCCGGCGGCGGCCAGCGCGTACCAGCGGTGCGCCGTGGCCAGGTCGCGCGGGCCGAGATCGCCGTTCTCCAGCGCCAGCGCCAGCGTGAACTGCGCCGTGACGAAACCGCCCGCGGCAGCGCGCTCGAGCAGGCGGCGTGCCTGTGCCAGATCGGGCTGCGGCAGTTCGCCGCGCAGGTGCATCACGGCCAGGTTGTAGGCCGCCGCTGGCACGCCGCGGCGCGCCAGCGATTCGAAGGCGGCACGCGCCGGGGCCACCCGACCGGCCTCGTAGGTGTGCACTGCGCGGTCGAGTTCGGCCTGCAGCGCCGGCGTCAATGCGGGCGTGAGCGCGGGCGTGAGCGCGGGCGCGGCCTGGGCCAGCACGCTGCACAGTGCGCACAGCAGCAGCCAGGGTCGCAGGCGGCGGGCGATCGGCATCGGGGTCTCCATGAGAGTGCTGTCGAAGACGATAGCGAAACCTGACAGCCGGCGTGCGCCGGTGTGGCGCGTGATCCAATGGCCAGATGACCGACCGCCCCAAGCTCACCGTCAAGCCACGCGCCCCGGCGCGCGACCCGCGCCGTCCTCCGGTGCGCGGGTTTGCCGGGCCGCGCCCGCCGGCCCGGCGCGGCGAGCCGACATCCCCGCCGGGCGAAACACCTGCCGTGCCGCCTGCGCTCAACGCCGCCGGCCCGCGACCCTCGCCGCCCGCCCGGCCACGCCCGCCACGCGACCGGCCGCCAGCCGACGCCGAGCGCGCCCCGCCGCCCCGGCCCGCCGCACCCCTACCCGCCACACCACGTACGGCCCAGCCCCGGCCAGCGCCACTGCGCCCACCTGCGCCAACGGCCGCAGCGCCGCGTGGTCCCGCTGCTGCGGCGCCGCACGCCGACGGCCTGCGCGTGGCCAAGCTGATGACCGACCGCGGCCTGGCCTCGCGCCGCGAGGCCGACGAGTGGATCGAAGTCGGCTGGGTGCGTGTCAACGGCCGCATGGCGGTGCTGGGCCAGCGCGCCCACGCCGACGCCGTGATCGAGATCGACCCGCGCGCCCGCGCCGAGCAGGCGCGCCGCGTGACGGTGCTGCTGAACAAACCGGTGGGCTATGTCAGCGGCCAGGCCGAAGACGGCTACGAGCCCGCCATCGTGCTGGTGACCCGCGCCAATCGCTGGGAAGGCGACAGCTCGGGCATCGAGCTCCAGGGCGGCCACCTGCGCCATCTGGCGCCCGCCGGCCGGCTCGACATCGACAGCACCGGTCTGCTGGTGCTGACGCAGGACGGCCGCATCGCCAAGCGCCTGATCGGCGACGAAACGCGTGTCGAGAAGGAGTACCTGGTGCGCGTGGCCTACCCGGGCGGCACCAGCGCGCTGCCCGAATCGGCGCTCGAACGCCTGCGCCACGGCCTGGTGCTCGACGACGTGCAGCTGCGCCCGGCGCGCGTGAGCTGGCAGAACGAGGACCAGCTGCGCTTCGTGCTGCGCGAGGGCCGCAAGCGGCAGATCCGCCGCATGTGCGAGCTGGTCGGGCTGCAGGTGCTGGGGCTGAAGCGGGTGCGCATCGGCAGCGTCGCGCTGGGCCCGTTGCCGGCGGGGCAGTGGCGCTACCTGCGTGACGACGAACGGTTCTAGCGGCGCCGCTGCACGCGCCGCGGCCGTGGCTGCGCCGGGCGGCGGATGTCAGCCGCCCAGTTGCGCCAGGCGCTTGCGCGCATCTTCCAGCGACGCCTTCTGCCCCCGCCCCGCGGCCACGTAACGCTGCAGCGCACCCTTCGCCGCCTCGGGTCGACCCAGTTCCTGCTGCACGACGCCGATGCGGTAGGACACCGGGTAGAGGCCGGCGCCCCGCAGCGACGCTGCTTGTTCATAGAGCTTCAGCGCCTCTTCGTGCGCCCCCTGCTCGCCACGCAGGCGCGCCAGCGCGTAGGACGGGCCCGCATGGGCGCTGTGCTCGCGCCGCAGCTTTTCCATCGCCGGCTGGGCCTTCGCCGACTGGCCGGCGCTCGCCATGCCCAGCGCACACTGCACGGCCCAGGCGCGCATGTCCTCGGCCAGTTCCGGCGCCAGCGTGGCGGGCAGGGCCGTCAGCAGTTGCAGGCCCTGCTCGAACCTGCGCTCACCCAGGGCGATGCGCGCCTGCAGCGCGCGCGCCTGCTCGGGCGTGGGCGCAGCGCGCGACAGCTCGGCGGCCTTCTCGGCGCTGCCACCCATCACGCCCGGTGCCAGCAGGTAGAACTCGACCAGCGCGGCGCGCGCCGGGTAGCCTTCGGGTTCAAGCTCCAGGGCCGAGCTCAGCGCGCTGCGCACCGTGCCGGCACTGCGCGCCGCCTTGAACAGGCCTTCGCTCATGGCCTGGACGCCCAGCACCGTACCCAACGCATAGTGGCAGGGCGCGGCGCGCGGCTGCCTTTCGATGCAGGCCTCGGCGCGCTCGATGGCGGCCTGTCGCGCCGGCGCCTCGTTGCGCGCCAGTGCCGCCATCGCCAGACCCAGCACGGCCTGGGCGTCGTCGGGCTGAGCCGTGGCGCGCCGCAAGGCCACACGCTGCAGTTCGTCGTGGCGCTCGGCGTCGTAGAGGGCCTGCAGCGCCGGCTCCTTGAACAACTGTGCGTGGGCCGAAGCGGCGGTCAGGCAGGCGGCCAACAGGGCCAGGGTAGGACGCAGGAGGTTCATGGCGCGGCGGTCGGGTGGCAGGGGACCGGATGATGCCCCGGCGTGGCGCGCTGGCGCCGTGTGCTGCGACGGCTTGCCGGGATCGGGGCGCGAAGGGCCGGTGGACGGGCGACAGGCTGGCGACACGCGGGCGACAGGCAGGCCACCGAAGGGCGAGAAATCGCGGCCTGCTAACCTCGTCCCGCATGCCCCACATGCCCACGTCACCCGCCGCCCTTGCTTGGCGCTGCCGCGCCCATCGCCCCATCGGCCCGCTGCCGACAGCGGCGCCGCCGCGGCGGGCCGCGCAGTGAAGCCGCGCGCGCTGTGCCTGGCCGGGCCCACGGCTTCGGGCAAGACCGCGGTGGCGCTGGCGCTGGCCGAGCGGCTGCCGCTGGAGATCGTCAGCGTCGACTCGGCACTGGTCTACCGCGGCATGGACATCGGCACCGCCAAGCCCAGCGCGGCCGAGCGCGCCGCGGTGCCGCACC
>JBBRBW010000035.1:0-38416 GCA_038205425.1 Burkholderiales bacterium
TGGCGCCGGCACGCGCCCGCGCTCGGCCACCGTGGTCATCACCAAGAACGACAACGGCATGGTCGGCTTCGGCTGAACGCAGCCCGCGTGTCCAGCCAGGGCACCCGAGAGGGTGCCCTTTTTTTATGCCAGGCTGGAATCGGCGGCGGCGGGCGGCGCGCCGCCGCCGAAGCTGTCGTTGTAGGTGAACAGCACCGACAGGTAGAACCCGGCCGAGAACACCAGCCCGGCGGGCACGCCCAGCACGCCGGCGAGCTGGGGCACACCGAGCACGGCGAAGACCACCGCCGCCAGCACGCCGAAGAGCAGCAGCACCCCTACCCAGGCCAGCATGTAGGTCAGGAAGGCGCCCTTGCTGCGCCACACCGCCACGGTGCTGCTGAACAGGGCCTGCTGCACGCCCTGGCCACCCCAGTGCACCAGTGCCGGGGCGTGCCAGAAGGGGACGGAGAGCGTCGAGCCCAGCGCCAGGCCCAGCATGACCGCGGTGGTGACACCGGGCTCCGCCAGGAGGGCGTCGATCTCGGGCTGTGCGGCTTCACCCTTGGCCAGCAGGCGCTGCAGCCGGCCCCAGGCGCTGCCCGAGACACCGTCGGCCAGCATCAGGATGCACATCGCCACCACACCATAGATCAGGCACAGCGTAAGCAGCGAACGCCGGCGCGCCGCGTCACTGCGCAGCGGTTCGATGAACTGGCGCGGGTGCACGGGCCCGTCGAGCAGCGCCGACTGCCCGGCGACCATGAACCCCAGCGACAGCAGCGGCAGCGCCATCATCTGCAGCAGCCCGCCCAGCAGCGGCAGCAGCGACACCACCATCGCGGCGAAAAGGAAGACGGCGAACAGCGCGGTGAAAGCCAGCGGCTTGCGCGCGAAGAGGCGGAAGGCGTCGCCGACCCAGCGCGGGCCACGCGTGGCATCGACGGGCTTGAGCAGCAGGGGCATGGGCAGGCGGGGGCGTGGCTAGGGGTGAGGGGGACGCGGCGGCTCAGCGTGGCGGGTGCCACGGCTGCGCGATGCGGTGCTTGAGCAGGCGTTCGAAGTGCACCGGGTCCTTGGGCGTGAGCAGTGCCGAGGCGCGCGGCAGGTGCCAGTCCCACAGGCGGCTGATCCAGAAGCGCAGCGCCGCGGCGCGCAGCAGCGCGGGCAGGGCGCGCACCTCGCCGGGGGTGAGCGGTCGTTCGGTTTCGTAGGCAGCGATGAAGGCGGTGGCCAGCGTCTCGACGAGTGCGCCGGTGGTCAGGTCGGTGCACCAGTCGTTGAGGCAGACCGTGATGTCGAACAGCCAGGTGTCGGTGCCGGCGAAGTAAAAATCGAAGAAGCCGCACAGCCGGTCGGGCCCCGCGGTGTCGTCGAACATCACGTTGTCGCGGAAGAGGTCGGCATGGATGGGCCCGCGTGGCAGCGCCTGCCCGGCCGGCGACGCCGTCACGTGCTGCTGGTAGCCGAGCTCGTCGCGCAGCAATGTGGCCTGCGCCCCGGCCAGGTGCGGCAGCACGACAGGCACGGTCTCGGTCCACCAGGCCAGGCCGCGCAGGTGGGGCTGCTGCAGCGGGAATTCGGCGCCGGCCAGGTGCAAACGCGCCAGCATGGCGCCCACCTGCGCACAGTGCTCGGCGTCGGGGCGCAGGCGGTGGCTGCCGGGCAGGCGCGTCACCACGCTGGCGGGTTTGCCGCAAAGCAGGTGCACCAGGCTGCCGTCGGGTGCCGGCTGCGGTGCCGGCACCGGGATGCCGCGTGCCGCCAGGTGCTGCATCAGTTGCAGGTAGTAGGGCAGTTGGGCGGCCGAGAGGCGCTCGAACAGCGTCAGCACCCATTGCCCGCGCACCGTGGTGGCGTAGTAGTTGGTGTTCTCGATGCCGGAATGGATGCCCTGCAGCGCCGTCAGCGCACCCAGGCCCAGGCGCTGGCAGAGGGCGTCGGCTGCGTCGAAGCCGACTTCAGTGTAGACCGCCATGTGCGGGGCGCCGGGCGCTAGAAGTCGAAGATCCGCCAGGCCGCCTGGCCCGACGTGCCGCGGGGCTGCGAGCTGTCCTTGCCGCCCGGCGGCACGATGATCTCGTACGACCTGCCGCCGACCTTGCTGTGTACGGTGACACGCTGCAGCTGGCCGCGCGCGTCGCGCACTTCCTCGATGCGCACCTGGTCGTCCTCGATGACACGCAGGTTCGCCGAAGAAGCCGCACGCGCCGGAGCGCTGGCGGCCGAGGCCGCAGCGGCCGCGGCGAGGGGCACCGGCGGCAGGGCGGACAGCCGCGGCGGCGGCGGTACGCTCGGGGCCGTCTGTGCGCTGGCCAGCAGCGCGGGGCAGATGAGGGCAAGGCTGGCGGCGATGCTGCGGCAGGGGTTCATCACTGCAGATTCTACGCAGCGGCAGGGGCGCGAACGGCCGCGCCACAATCGCCGCATGACTGCCAAGACCATGCTGCTGGTGGACGGTTCCAGCTACCTCTACCGCGCCTACCACGCCATGCCCGACCTGCGTTCGCCGGACGGTTTCCCCACCGGTGCGGTGCACGGCTTCGTGGCCATGATGAACTGGCTGCGCGAACGCTACCCGGCCGAACACGCGGTGTGCGTGTTCGACGCCAAGGGCAAGACCTTCCGCGACGACTGGTACCCCGAGTACAAGGCCCAGCGGGCGCCCATGCCTGAGCCGCTGGCGCAGCAGATACCGCCCATCCACGAGGTGGTGCGCCTGCTGGGCTGGCCGGTGCTGGAAGTGCCCGGCATCGAGGCCGACGACGCCATCGGCACCCTGGCCCGCGTGGCCGCGGAAAGCGGCCACCATGTGATGATCAGCACCGGCGACAAGGACCTGGCCCAGCTGGTGACCGAGCGCGTGACGCTGATGAACACCATGGCCAAGCCGCCCGAGAAGCTGGACATCGAGGGCGTGAAGGCCAAGTTCGGCGTGCCGCCTGAGCGCATCGTCGACTACCTCACGCTGGTCGGCGACGCCGTCGACAACGTGCCCGGCGTCGAGAAGGTGGGCCCGAAGACCGCCGCCAAGTGGATCGCCGACTTCGGCAGCCTGGACGGCGTCGTGGCTGCCGCCGAAAGCATCAAGGGTGTGGCCGGCGAAAACCTGCGCAAGGCGCTCGGCTGGCTGCCCACCGGCCGCAAGCTCATCACCGTGGTGACCGACTGCGACCTGACCGGCCACGTGCCGGGCTGGCCGAACCTGGACGCGCTGGCGCTGCGCGAGGCCGACAAGCCGGCGCTGCACGATTTTTACCAGCGTTACGGCTTTCGCAGCTGGTTGCGCGAACTGGAAGGCGAGGGCGGCAGGGCCTTCGCGGCCGCTGCGCCCGTGACGGACGGCGGCCAGGCCCCGCGCACCGCAGCGGTGGCCGAGCTGCCGCGCGAGTACGAAACCGTCTTCACCTGGGAACAGCTCGACGCCTGGATGGCCACCCTCTTGCATGCAGAGCTGGTGGCCATCGACACCGAGACCGACAGCCTGGACGGCATGCGCGCGCGCATCGTCGGCATCAGCTTCGCCGTCGAGCCCGGCCGCGCCGCCTACGTGCCGCTGGCCCACACCTACCCGGGCGCGCCCGAGCAGCTGCCGCTGGACGCCGTGCTGGCCCGGCTGCGGCCCTGGCTCGAGGACGCGGCGCGCCCGAAGCTGGGCCAGAACATCAAGTACGACCTGCACGTCTTCGCCAACCACGGCATCACGGTGCAGGGTTACGTGCATGACACGATGTTGCAGAGTTATGTGCTGGAAGCGCACAAGCCGCACGGCCTGGAAAGCCTGGCCGAGCGCCATCTCGGGCGCAAGGGCCTGAGCTACGAGGACGTCTGCGGCAAGGGCGTGAACCAGATCTCCTTCGCCCAGCTCGACATCGAACGCGCGACCACCTACTCGGGCGAAGACAGCGAGATGACGCTGCAGGTGCACCAGGCGCTGTGGCCCGAGGTGCAGGCCGATGGCGACGACCACCGCGGGCTGCGCTACGTCTACGAAAGCATCGAGATGCCGGTGAGCGTGATCCTCGAGCGCATCGAGATGCACGGCGTGCTCATCGACGCCGCGGTGCTGGCGCGCCAGAGCCACGAACTGGCCGAGCGCATGGTGGCGCTCGAGGCCGAGGCCCACGGCATCGCCGGCCAGCCCTTCAACATGGGTTCACCGAAGCAGATCGGCGACATCCTCTTCACCAAGCTGGGCCTGCCGGTGAAGAAGAAGACGGCCAGCGGCGCGCCGTCCACCGACGAAGAGGTGCTGGCCGAACTGGCCGCCGACTACCCGCTGCCGGCGAAGATCCTCGAACACCGCAGCCTGGCCAAGCTCAAGGGCACCTACACCGACAAGCTGCCGTTGATGGTCAACCCGGCCACCGGCCGCGTGCACACCAACTACGCGCAGGCGGTGGCGGTGACGGGGCGGCTGTCCAGCAACGACCCCAACCTGCAGAACATCCCCATCCGCACACCCGAGGGCCGGCGTGTGCGCGAGGCCTTCATCGCGCCGCCGGGGCATGTGTTGATGAGCGCCGATTACTCGCAGATCGAACTGCGCATCATGGCCCACATCAGCGAAGACCCGGCGCTGCTGCGTGCCTTCGCCGAAGGCATCGACGTGCACCGCGCCACCGCGAGCGAAGTGTTCGGCGTGCCGGTGGCCGAAGTCAGCAGCGAGCAGCGGCGTTACGCCAAGGTCATCAACTTCGGCCTCATCTACGGCATGGGCGCATTCGGGCTGGCCAGCAACCTGGGCATCGAGCAGAAAGCGGCCAGGGACTACATCGACCGCTACTTCGCGCGTTTTGCCGGCGTCAAGCGCTACATGGACGAGACACGTGTCAGCGCCAAGGCCAAGGGTTACGTCGAGACCGTTTTCGGCCGCCGCCTGTGGCTGCCCGAGATCAACAGCGGCAACGGCCCGCGCAAGGCCGGTGCCGAGCGCCAGGCCATCAACGCGCCGATGCAGGGCACGGCGGCCGACCTCATCAAGCTGGCGATGATCGCCGTGCAGCAGACGCTGGACGACGAGCGCCGCGCCACGCGCATGGTGATGCAGGTGCACGACGAACTGGTGCTCGAAGTGCCCGCGGTTGAGCTCGACTGGGCGAAGGAGGCCATCCCGCGCCTGATGGCGGGCGTGGCGCAGCTCAAGGTGCCGCTGCTGGCCGAGGTGGGGGTCGGGCCGAACTGGGACCAGGCGCACTGAACAAACGCCCCGTGCGCGACCGGCAGCGCCGGAACCGCGCCAGGTTTTGTTCAGGCACTTCAGCCGCCCGTGCGCACCACGCGCGCGCCGCTCTCGGCCGGGCGCTGGACGACCTTGAAGCCCTGGTCGGTGACGGTGACCGGCGCGCCCGGTGCCGGCGCCGTGGCGCTGGTGAAGCTGCGCAGCGTGCCGTCTTCCATGCGTACCCGCACGTCGTAGGCGGTCGTGGTCTTGTTGCGCTTCTCGATCTCGTTGCCGGCCAGGCCGCCGCCGAGGGCGCCCAGCACCGTCATCGCGGTCTTGCCGCTGCCGCCGCCCATCTGGTGGCCGACCACCGCGCCGACGACGCCGCCGGCCACCGCGCCGACGCCCGAGCCTTCACCCTTGCGCTCGACGGGACGCACGCCCTCGACCACGCCGCAGGTGCTGCACAGGGCCGTGCGCTGCGTCTCCAGCGGCGGTGCCTCGGCGGCGCGTGTCGGGCTGGCGTGGCTGGCCTTGCCGGACTTTTCCGCCACGGCCCTGGCGGTGCCGGGCTTCGCGTGCGTGCGGGTCTCGGCCTGGGCAGCGTTTTGCGCGGTGCCGGCAGCGAGCCTGTCGTCGACGGCCGGGGCCGGGCTGCGCAGCAACAGGCCGGCCGCCAGGCCGACGCTGGCCAGACCCAGGCCGCCGGCGATCAGCAGGGCAGGGCGGGTGTAGAACGGCGTGGTCGTGGGCAGGGTCTGGGGTGGTGACATGACAGGCTCCGGGAATGCAGGGCGCCCAAGGCGCGGGATGCGGAATGGCGAGGTCTGAGCATGCCCGGGTTCCACGCCACGCTGTTACCGGATGCATCGAAGGCGCCGCGCGGCGGCGGCGCGGGCTGGGGCGCGTATCGAGCCTACGCGGCCGGCGGAGCTGGCTTCGGCGCGGGCTTCGACGTCTTTACGGCACGCCAGTGCCACCACGGCAACGCACGTTTCAGCGACAGCACCTCGCCAGGCTGGTGCACGCCGTAGCCCGGCAGGGTCTGCAGCGCCTGTGCCCAGGCCGCGCTGGCCAGCGTGGTGCGCAGCGCCAGCAGCGCGGGCGTGTCGAGCGCGGCCTTCAGGCACACCAGGTAGTAGTCCTCCACCGCCAGGGACCGGAAGTCGAGGCCGAACTCGTGTGCCGCGGCCTCCACGCCCAGCCCGAGATCGGCCTTGCCCGACGCCACGGCCGCCGCCACCGCCACGTGGGTGGCCTCGACACGGCTGTCATAACCGTCGATCTGCATGGCATCGAGCCCGGCCTGTGCCAGCAGGTGGTCGAGCAGCCGCCGCGTGCCCGAACCGGGCTGGCGGTTGACGAAGCGCAGCCGGCCGCCGGCCAGTTCACGCAGCAGCGCCGCACCGTCCAGCGCCTGCAGCGGCTGTTGTTCGGCTGCGCCCGGGCGCAGCATCAGGCCCTGCGTGCGCCAGTGGCTGCCGATGAGCTTGTGCGTGCCCGGGCGCAGCAGCGGGCGCAGCGCGCGCGCAAACAGCGAGGGCCCCGCCGCCAGGCGTGGCACGTGGAAGCCGGCCACGCTGCAGCGGCCGTCGAGCAGGGCGCGCAGCGCCTCTTCGCTGCCTGCGAAGCGCAGGCTGACGTGCAGCGCGTGCTGGTGCTCGGCCAGCAGTTGCAGGCGCGGCAGCCCGAGGTCGTGGCTGGCGAAGACCTCCAGCAGCAGCAGGCTGGCGTCGTCGGCCCGCGCGAAGACACGGCCGAGTTCGGTGCGCAGTGCCTCGACGTGCGGCGTCATGCGTGTGCGCGCCTGGCGCTCGGCCCACACCAGGCGTTCGGCGAAGGGGGTCAGGCGCGCCGGCTGGCCCTTGGCCCAGATGACGAGCGCATTGCCCAGCGTGAGCTCCCAGCGCTTGAGCGCACCCCAGACATGGCGGTAGGACTGGTTCAGGGCCTTCGCGGCATGGCCGATGGAGCCTTCGCTCTGCACCGCCGAGAGCAGGTCGAAGAGCGGATTCTCGATCTGCGCGCCTTCCTGGCCGCGCGCTTCGAAGGTGTACTGCAGGTGTATGCCGCGGGGGGTCATGGGATCAGGCGCGTTGAAACGCAAACGCACGCAGTGTCCCACTGCGGGCGTCGGCCTGCGGCTGGCTGTGGTCAGCCCACGCGCGTGAAATCGCGCCTGGGCCTTCGGCAGGCATGCGACCCCTTCCGGGCTCGCACGTCCAGCCTCAGCCCACGCGCGTGAAATCGCGCCTGGGCCTTCGGCAGGCGTTCGGGTCCTTCCGGACCCTCACGCGCGGCCTCAGGGCTGCGCGTTCGGGAAGAACAGCTGTTCGCCGCCGATCTTGTAGGCGGCGATGGCGGCCTGGCCGGCGGGTGCGACGATCCAGTCGGCAAAGGCCTGCGCCAGGTCCTGCTTCACGTGGGGGTGCCTGGCCGGATTGACGACCATCACGCCGTACTGGTTGAACAGGCGCTTGTCGCCTTCCACCCGCACCACGAGTTCACCGCGGTTCTTGAAGTTCAGCCAGGTGCCGCGGTCGGCCAGCACGTAGGCGTTGCTGGAACTGGCGATGTTCAGCGCCGGGCCCATGCCGCAGCCGCATTCCTTGTAGCCGGCGGGTTTGGCGGGGGCCATGTCGAAGCCGGCGGTCTTCCAGTAGCGCAGCTCGGCGGCGTGGGTGCCGCTCTTGTCGCCACGCGAGATGAAGGAGGCGCCGGTGGCGGCCAGCTTCTGCAGCGCCACCGCGATGTCCTTGCCTCGTGTGCCCGCCGGGTCGGCCTTGGGGCCGATGAGCACGAAGTCGTTGTACATCACGGCCCGGCGCGGCAGGCCCCAGCCGTCGGCAACGAACTTCTCTTCGGCCGTCTGGTCGTGCACGAAGACGATGTCGGCGTCGCCGCGGCGGCCCGTGTCCAGCGCCTGCCCGGTGCCCACCGCGACGACGCGCACCGTGATGCCGGTGGCCTGCGTGAAGGCCGGCAGCAGTTGCGTGAACAGGCCCGACTGCTCGGTGGACGTGGTTGAGGCCATGACGATGAACTTGCCCTGCGCCTGGGCGGCGAGGGGGGTCAGCGCGCTGGCGGCGAGCAGCCCGGCAGTGCTGAGAAGGGCGAGGAGATTGCGACGGGATGGCATGGTGCTTGCGGGTCGGTGCCGGGGCGCCAGGGTAACGAAGGCGCCATTGTTGGTGGCCGCTGTCCGCAGGTCGATATGTCGGCGGGTGCATAGCCCGCCGCGCCGTTCAGCTGGGCGTGAAGGCCAGCCGCACGTAGATGGGCGCGAAGGCCTCGGCCTGCGTCACTTCCAGCAGGCACTCCTTGGCCAGCTCCAGCATCGCGATGAAGGTCACCACCAGCACCGGCGAGCCGCGCGTGGTGTCGAAGAGCTCGTGGAACTCGACGAAGCGCCGGCCCTGCAAGTGGCGCAGCACGATGCTCATGTGCTCGCGCACGCTGAGCTGTTCGCGGCTGATCGTGTGGTGCTGGTTGAGGTTGGCGCGCTGCAGGATATCGCGCCAGGCCTGGCGCAGATCGTCGGGGTTCACGTCGGGCCAGCGCGGCGCCAGGCTCTGTTCGATGTGCACCTGCGCGCGCAGGAAATCGCGCCCCAACTGCGGCAGCGCGTCGAGCTTGGCGGCGCCGAGCTTGATCTGCTCGTACTCGATGAGCCGGCGCACGAGTTCGGCGCGCGGGTCCTCGACCTCGCCACTGTCCGCACGCTTCTTCGGCGGCAGCAGCATGCGGCTCTTGATCTCGATGAGCATCGCCGCCATCAGCAGGTATTCGCTGGCGAGTTCGAGGTTGTGCTTGCGGATCTGGTCGACGTAGTCCAGGTACTGGCGCGTCACGCTGGCCAGCGGGATGTCGAGGATGTTGAAGTTCTGCTTGCGGATCAGGTAGAGCAGCAGGTCCAGCGGGCCCTCGAAGGCTTCGAGGAAAACCTCCAGCGCATCCGGCGGGATGTACAGGTCGTGCGGCATGCGGAACAGCGGCTCGCCGTACAGGCGCGCCACCGCCACCTGGTCGACGACACCCGGCGAGGGTGCTGCGGTCTCGGGCGCCAATTCGGGCGCCAGATCGGCGTGGCTCAAGCCTTGGTCTGGTAGACGTAGGGCTGCTGCGGCACGTCGGCCTCGCGCCACTCGGCCTGCTCGCTGCGGTCGAGCTTGCGGTCCCAGAGCAGGGCGCGACCGGCGCGCTGCTCGGCCTCGAGCGTCGGCTTCTTCACCTTCAGCTGCTCGATGAAGTTCGTCACGTCGGACTTGTAGGGCTTCCAGAACAGGGGCATGGGGGCTCACCGACGGCAGGACAGAGGTTGGACGCCCATTTTAGGCGTGCCCGGCCTAGGGTAAGACCTATCGGTGCTTGCGCGCGGAGTAAGCCTTGTTGTCAGAAAGCCGTAAGCGCCAGGCAAAACAGTCGCAGCTCACCAATCTGATCTCATGCTGACCTTCCTCAACCTCGTCCAGCTCGTTTTGTATATCGCGCTGCTCGCCCTCGTCGGGCAGGGCGCGCTGTTCGTGCTGGCCGGGCAGCGGCGCGACAGCAACGTCTTCTACAAGCTGCTGCAGGTGGTGTCCAAGCCCTTCACCTGGCTGGTGCGCAAGACCACGCCCAGGCTGGTGTCCGATACCCAGGTGCCGCTGGTCACCTTCCTGCTGCTCGCGGTCGTCTACATGGTCGTCACCTTTGAACGCGCCGACCTCTGCGTGACGCAGGGCATGGTCGGCCAACCCGGATGCCGTTGATGGACTTCGCCTACCAGTTCGAGAAGTGGCGGGCCATCGGCCTGCTGGTGCTGGGCCGCAAGACCGCGGCGCGCGCCGTGTTCGACGCGATGCTGCCGCGCTGGCCCGACGACGCCTACACGCTGGCCAGCCGCGCCCACCTGCTGACCGAGGCCGGGCAGGTGCAGGCGGCGCTGGCCGATTCCCGCCGCCTGGTGGTGCTGCGCGCCGACGAAGCGCGCACCTGGTTCAACCACGGCTTCATGCTCGAGGCCGCTGGCGAACTGGTCGAGGCCGAAGCGGCCTTTCGCAGGGCCGCCGAGCTGAGCCCCGAACTCGACCGCGCCTGGTACGGGCTGGGCCTGGTGCTCATCCGCCTGCAGCGTTACGACGAGGCCGTGGCGGCGCTGAAGAAGAACACCGAGCTGCAGCCGATGAGCCCCTACGGCTGGTACCAGCTGGCGCGGGTGCACGTCGACCGCCACCAGCCCGACGAGGCGTTGAAGATCATCCGCCACCTCAAGGGCTTCGAGCCCAAGGTGGCGGCCCAGTTGGAGCGCGAGACCGGTCTGCTGGTCAGCAAGGCCGCCGGTTGAGCGGGCCGGCCCTGCGCAATTTGCAGTACCCGTCGCCGGCCCGTTGGGCGGTGGCATTACAGCGCGCCACAGAAGCGCGGCGAAGTTCCCTGAAATGCCCGTCCGCGGGCGCCCACATAACCGAGAGGTGAAAACGATGAAGGTGAGCGAGAACCACCAGAGTTACTGGCGGAAAAACCTCAGGATCACATCGATCCTGCTGGCGATCTGGTTTGTAGTGACCTACGTCATGGCGTACTTCGCACGCGACCTGGCCTTCAACTTCGCAGGCTGGCCTTTCAGCTTCTGGATGGCGGCACAGGGTTCGCTGGTGATCTACGTCGTGATCATCGCGTACTACGCGCACTACATGAACAAGCTCGATATCGAGCACGGCGTGGCCGAGGAGGAATGACATGGCAGGCTTGAGCTTCGAACCGCAATCCGGGGTCTCCAACAAGGAGGCCAACGCGGCCTTCAAGAAGGGCCTGAACAAGGTCTATGGCTGGTACACCGGGGGCTTCCTCGTCTTCGTGGTCTGCCTGGCCATCGCCGAGCAGATGGGCCTGTCGCGCAGCGCGATCGGTCTCGTCTTCCTGTTTGCCACCGTGGCGCTGTACGCCGGCATCGGCATCATGAGCCGTACCAGCGACGCCGCCGAGTACTACGTCGCAGGCCGCCGCGTGCCCGCCGTCTACAACGGCATGGCCACCGGCGCCGACTGGATGTCGGCTGCGTCCTTCATCGGCATGGCCGGCACGCTCTACCTCACGGGTTACGGCGGTCTGGCCTTCATCATGGGCTGGACCGGCGGCTACTGCCTGGTGGCGCTGTTCCTGGCGCCCTACCTGCGCAAGTTCGGGCAGTTCACCATCCCCGACTTCCTGGGCGCGCGCTATGAAGGCAACCTGCCGCGTTTCATCGGCATCCTGGCCGCCATCCTGTGCTCGTTCACCTACGTCGTGGCGCAGATCTACGGCGTCGGCCTGATCACCACGCGGCTGTCGGGCCTGGCCTTCGAGATCGGCATCTTCGTCGGCCTCGGCGGCATCCTGGTGTGCTCGTTCCTGGGTGGCATGCGCGCGGTGACGTGGACGCAGGTGGCGCAGTACATCATCCTCATCATTGCCTACATGCTTCCGGTGGTGTGGCTGAGCGTGAAGCAGACCGGCGTGCCCATCCCGCAGGCCGTCTACGGCTTCCAGCTCGAGAAGGTCACGGCCAAGGAAAAGCAGCTGATCGACGACCCGAAGGAAAAGGAAGTCATCGCCGTCTTCAAGAAGCAGTCCGACGACCTGGCCGCCAAGCTGAAGGACGTGCCCGCCGCGCTGGCCGCCGACCTGTCCACCGCGCAGGCCAAGGTGGCCGACCTGAAGGCCGCCACCGCCCCGGTTGCAGAGTTGCAGGCCGCCGAGAAGGCCCTGGCTGCGCTGCCCAGGGACGAAGCTGCCGCCAAGAAGGCGTGGACGGCGGCCAAGGCCGCTGCTGACGGCCGCGCCAGGCCGCTGGCCGGTATGCCGCGCCACGCGCAGCAGTACGCCGGTGACCCGAACGGCGACGAAAAGGCGCAGAAGACCTTCAACGAGTCGCGTCGCAACTTCCTGGCGCTGGTGTTCTGCCTGATGGTGGGCACGGCCGCGCTGCCGCACATCCTGATGCGCTACTACACCACGCCTTCGGTGAAGGACGCACGCGCCTCGGTCACCTGGTCGCTGTTCTTCATCTTCCTGCTGTACTTCACGGCCCCGGCGCTGGCCGTGCTGGTGAAGTACGAGATATTCAACGTGCTGGTGGGCACACCTTTCGACCAGTTGCCGCCCTGGATCGCAAGCTGGACGCGAGTCGACCCCGCTCTGCTGTCGGTGGTCGACGTCAACAAGGACGGCATCTTCCAGCTGGGTGAAATGCGTATCGGCGGCGACATCATCGTGCTGGCCACGCCCGAGATCGCCGGTCTGCCCTACGTGGTGTCGGGCATGGTGGCCGCGGGTGGCCTGGCCGCCGCGCTGTCTACCGCCGACGGCCTGCTGCTGACCATCGCGAACGCGCTGTCGCACGACCTGTACTACAAGATGATCGACCCCAACGCGCCCACCGCGCGCCGGGTGATGATCTCGAAGATCCTGCTGCTGGTGGTGGCCTTGGCCGCTGCCTCGGTGGCGGCGCAGAAGCCGGCCGACATCCTGTTCCTGGTGTCGGCAGCCTTCTCGTTCGCGGCCGCGTCCTTCTTCCCGGCGCTCACCCTCGGCATCTTCTGGAAACGCGCCAACAAGTGGGGTGCGTCGCTGGGCATGGTCGCCGGCCTGGGCATCACCTTCTATTACATGGTGACGACCCAACCCTGGCTGCGCGGCATCTTCGGCGTCACCTCGCCGATCGAGCTGTGGTGGGGGATCCTGCCGATTTCGGCGGGCCTCTTCGGCGTGCCGCTGGGCTTCGCGGTGATCATCATCGTGAGCCTGCTGACCAAGGCACCGTCGGCCGAGACGCAGGAACTGGTGGAGCACGTGCGCTACCCGAACCTGAACACCTCGCGCGCCTGACCGCCAGGTCTTGCAGCGTCAGGGCCGCACCCGCGAGGGTGCGGCCCTTTTTCCTTATGGCCCGCGCTGCACGGCGCTTGATCCACGTCAGCCGCGCCGGCAACGCAGCGGCGGCGCGCGGTCCTAAGATGCCCCCAGCCTTCACACCGCCGTACGCCGCATGACCGACATCCCGCCGCTTCCCGGCGCCGCCCCTGCGCGCGGCGCAACTTCGGCGCTGGCCGACGAACTGATGCGCCGTGCGCCCTTCGCGCAGATGACGGCGTCGCAGGTCGAGCAGTTGCTTGCCGCGGCGCAGCCGCTGCAGTTTCGCGCCGGCGACGTGGTGCTGGAGCCCGCCAGCGGGCCGGTGCAGGCGCTGCTGCTGGTGCGAGAGGGGCGCATCACCGGGCGCAGCGGCATGGCCGACACCGCGGGCCCCTTCGAGTACCTGGCGGGCGAGCTCTTCCCGGTGGGCGCGTTGCTCGGCGAGCGTGCCGTCACCGCCACCTACACCGCCGACGAGGACAGCCGCTGCCTCGCGCTGCCGGCCGCCGAGGTGCAGCGCATCGCCGCCGCCAGCCCGGCCTTTGCTGACTTCCTGAACCGGCGCGTGATGAGCTTCCTGGCGCTGTCGCAGCGTGCGCTGCAGCAGGCCGGCGCCGCGCAGACGCTCGATGCCCGCCTGTCCAGCCTGCCGCGCAAGCAGCCGCTGGCGTGCAGCCCGACCACGCCGCTGGCCGATGCGCTGTCGGCGATGCACGAACGCCGCGTCGGCTCGGTGCTGGTGCTGGATGCTGCGCAGGCGCCGCTGGGCATCCTGACGCGCCACGACATCCTGGGTCGCGTCACGCTGCCGCAGCTGGCGCTGCACACCCCCATCGCCGAGGTCATGAGTGCGCCGCTGCAGACGCTGAGCGTCGAGCACACGCTGCAGGACGCCGCGCTGGCGATGGCGCGCCACGGCATTCGCCATCTGGCCGTCACCGACGGCGGGCGCGTGGTCAACATCGTCTCCGAGCGCGACCTCTTCAAGCTGCAGCGGCTGTCGCTGAAGCAGCTCAGCACGCAGCTGCGCGCCGCGCCCGACATCGATGCGCTGCGTCATCTGGCCGGCGAGATCCGCGCCTTCGCACGCAACCTGCTCGGTCAGGGCGTGCAGGCGCGCCAGACGACCGAGCTCATCAGCCATCTCAACGACGTGCTCACCGAACGCCTGGTTCAGCTGGTGGCGGCGCGCCGCGGCATGGACCTGGACCAGGCCTGCTGGCTGGCCTTCGGTTCCGAGGGCCGCGGCGAGCAGACGGTGGCCACCGACCAGGACAACGGCCTGGTCTTCGCCAGCGACGACCCCGACGGCGACCGCCCAAGGTGGCTGGCGCTGGCGCTCGAGGTCAACGAGGCGCTGGACGCCTGCGGTTACCCGCTGTGCCAGGGCCAGGTGATGGCCAGCAACCCCGAGTGCTGCCTGACCGAAGCGGAATGGCGCGCGCGTTTTGCGCACTGGATCGAACACGGCGCACCGGAAGACCTGCTCAAGGCCAGCATCTACTTCGACCTGCGCCCGCTGTGCGGCAACGCGGCGCTGGCGCAGGCGCTGCAGGCCATGCCGGCACGCGAAGCCGCCCGGGTACCGCGTTTCCTGAAGCAATTGGCCGGCAACGCGCTGCGTTACCGGGTGCCGCTGAACTGGCGCGGTGCGCTCGAGACGCAGACGCTGGACGGCCGCGCGATGCTCGACCTGAAGCTGCACGGCACGGCCATCTTCGTCGACGCGGCGCGGCTGTTTGCGCTGGCCCAGGGCCTGCCGCTGCTGGGCACGCGGGCGCGCCTGGAAGGCGCCGCGCCGGGCATGCGCGTCGGGCCGAACGAAAGCGAAGCCTGGGTCAGCGCCTTCGAGTTCCTGCAGGGCCTGCGGCTGCAGGTCCAGGTGGCCGAAGGCGCCGGCGCGCCCGCGGCCGCGAACCCCAACCTCATCGACGTGGGAACACTCGACGACATCGAGCGCCGCGTCCTGAAGGAGGCGGTGCGCGTGGCGCGGCAACTGCTGCAGCGCATCGAGCTCGACTACGGGCCGTAGAGCCAGCGCGCCGGTGCGGCGCCGCGGCGTGCGCGGCGCCCGCCCAAGGCCTGCTGCCGGACAGCCGCGTCGCCCCGCGCTAGCATGGGCCGGCACCGGGGGCGAGAAGTATGGCCATAGCGCAATCGATACAGCGACGCGGGTTCCGCAAGTGGTACGAACGGGAACTGCTCGTCGGCCATTCGCACCTGGTGCTGCTTGTGCTGTGCACGCTGACGCTGCTGGGTGGCATGGAAGCCTTCATGCAGCCCGGCGGTCAGCGTCTGCTGATGGCGGGCTGCGTGTTCTTGGCCGTCGCCATCGGCCTGTGGGCACTGCGCCGCTACCTCTTCCTGCTGACACGCGCCGAGCACATCGCCAACCAGGCCGTCTGCGCGCAGTGCCAGGCCTACGGCCGTTGGTCGGTGGAGCCGCCGGGCCCGCCGCAGCGGCCACCGGCGGCGGCCGACGCCGGCAGCGACGACGGCGAGCCCTCGTGCATGCACGTTTGCTGCCGCGCCTGCGGCTGGCGCTGGCAGATCGACTGGTAGCGCGCTTCGGCGGAAGCCTAGGTCTCGGCGGCGCCTTCGAGCGCGTCCGACACCGTGGGCACGATCTGGTCGGCGCCCAGCACAGCCTCGAAGCCGGTGCTGCGCATCAGGCCCAGCGGCTGCTCGTTGACGTTGGCCAGCACCAGCGCGATGCCCTGGCGCTGCAGCGTGCGGTGCATCTGTTCCAGCGCATCCAGGCCCGAGCTGTCCATCAGCACCAGACGGTGCATGTCCAGCACCACGGCGCGGGTGCCGGCCGGCAGCTGCTCGGGCAGCGCCTCGATCTTGCCGACGGCGCCGAAGAACAGCGAGCCGTAGAGGTCGAAGGCGGCCACGCCGGGCGGCAGTTCGGTCGCGTCCTTGGGCAGGTGCGGCTTGACGCTGAAGAGCGTGCCCATGCGCCAGATGAAAAACACGCAGCTCAGCACCAGGCCGACCTGCACCGCCACCGTGAGGTCGAAGACGATGGTCAGCACGAAGGTGCCCAGCATCAGCGTGCGGTAGCCACCCGAGAAGCGGCGCAGGCGCGCGAACTGGTGGCCCTCGAACATGTTCCAGGCCACGAAGACCAGGATGCCGGCCAGCGCGGCCAGCGGCACCAGCGAGGCCAGCGGTGCGGCGGCCAGCAGGATGGCCAGCAGCGTGAGGGCGTGCACGATGCCCGACACCGGGCTGGCGGCGCCGGCGCGCACGTTGGTCACGGTGCGCGCGATGGTGCCGGTGGCCGGTATGCCGCCGAAGAAGGGCGTGATCACGTTGGCCACCCCCTGCGCCATCAGCTCCTGGTTGGGGTCGTGGCGCTTGAAGTCACTGATGTTGTCGGCCACGCGGGCACACAACAGGCTCTCGATGGCGCCCAGCAGCGCGATCGTGACGGTGGGGATGATGACCTGCTGCGCCGTGGCCCAGCTCACCGGCGGCAGGTCGAAGCTGGGCAGGCCGTCCCTTAGAAAGTCGGGCAGTTCGCCGAAACGCGAGCCTATGGTCTCCACCGGCAGCTGGAACCACCAGACCACGGCCGTGAGACTGACCAGCGCGACGATGGGCGCCGGCAGGCGCGAGGCCAGACGTACCGGCCGCAGCGCCAGCGCGTGGTGCGGCAGCAGCTTGCCGGGCGCAAAGAGCCTGGGCCAGAAGGCCAGGCCAGCGATGCAGGCCACGCCGATGCCGAAGGCCCAGGGGTTGAAGCTGCCGATGTGGCCGCCCAGCATCGAGAGCTGCGCGAAGAACTCACCGGGCATCCTGGCGATGTCCAGGCCCATCAGGTCGCGCAGCTGCGACAGGGCGATGAGCACGGCGATGCCGTTGGTGAAGCCGATGACGATGGACACCGGGATGTAGCGGATCAGCGCCCCGAGCTTGAACAGCCCCAGCAGGAACATCAGCATGCCCGCCAGCACCGTGGCCACCAGCAGGTTGGTGAACCCGTAGCGCTCGACGATGCCGTAAACGATGACGATGAAGGCGCCCGCCGGCCCGCCGATCTGCACCTGGCTGCCGCCCAGGGCGCTGATCAGGAAGCCGGCAACGATGGCGGTGATCAGCCCCTGCTCGGGCTTGACGCCGCTGGCGATGCCGAAGGCCAGCGCCAGCGGCAGCGCCACGATGCCCACCGTGATGCCAGCGCCCAGGTCGGCCAGGAAGCGCTGCTTGTTGTAGCCCTTCAACGTGTCGAGCAGGCGGGGGCGGAAGGGGTGAAGCCGGGTCGGCAGCATCGGTCGCATTGTGGCGGCGGCTGCCCGACGCACCGCTGACAGTGCCGGGCCCTGGGGGCCCGGGTTCTCCTCAGGTGGCGAAGTGCATGACTTCGCGGGCCAGCGCCCCCAAAGGCACTTCGCGCTCGACGGCGCCGCGCTTGACGGCTTCGCGTGGCATGCCATAGACGACGCAGCTGTCCTCGTTCTGGCCCAGGGTGCGGGCGCCGGCCTTGCGCATCTCCAGCAGGCCGGCCGCGCCGTCGTCGCCCATGCCGGTCATGATGACGCCCAGCGAGTTGGCCCCGGCGGCCTTGGCCACCGAGCGGAAGAGCACGTCCACCGAAGGCCGGTGGCGGTTGACCAGCGGCCCGTTCATCACCTCCACCGAGTACTGCGCGCCGCTGCGCCGCAGCAGCATGTGGGCGCCGCCCGGGGCGATGAGCGCCACCCCAGGGACGACGCGGTCGCCGTTCTTCGCCTCGCGCACGTTCAACTGGCACAGGCCGTCCAGCCGCGCCGCGAAGGCGGCGGTGAACTTTTCGGGCATGTGCTGCACGATGACGATGCCGGGGCAGACGCGGGGCAGGGCGGTGAGCACGACTTCCAGCGCCTGCGTGCCGCCGGTGGAGGTGCCCAGGGCCACGATGCGCTCGGTGGTCTGGATCATTGCCGTGTGCTTGTCGCCGGCGGCCTGCAGGATGACGTCGGCGGTGTGCTTGGCCTCGACGCGCAGCGAGCGCAGGTTGGCCTTCACGGCGCCCTTGACGGCCGAAAGCAGGTCGTCAGACGCGTCGGTGAGGAACTGCTTCAGCCCGATCTTCGGCTTGGTGATGATGGCCACGGCCCCGGCAGACAGCGCCGCCAGTGCGGTCTGCGTGCCCTTTTCGGTGAGGGTCGAGCAGATGACCACCGGTGTCGGCCGCTCGGCCATGATCTTCTTCAGGAAGGTGATGCCGTCCATGCGTGGCATCTCGATGTCCAGCACGATGACGTCGGGCCACTGCACCTGCATGCGCGCCATCGCCAGGATGGGATCGGCCACCGCACACAGCACTTCGATCTCGGGGTCGTCCTGCAGCAGGCCGGCCACCACCTGCCGCACCACCGCGGAGTCGTCCACCACCATCACCTTGATGCGTGCCATCTGGGTTTCCTTGTGCTGCGGACCTAGGTTCCCTGCGGGGTCGGCCGCACCTGGTGCGACCAGACGTCGCCGCTGGCCAGGTCGAAAATGATCTGGCGGTGGCCGTGGCCGTACAGGCTCTCGGAGACGACGGGCACGCCGCGCGCGGCCAGCAGGCTGCGCGCGGCCTCGCCGTTGCGCAGCCCGACAGGGATGTTGCTGGCCGACGTGTAGCCCGGGAACATGTTGCCGCCGCCGAAGACCTTGGCCTCGCACTGCGACAGGGGCACGCCGGCCTGGGCAAGTTCGCGCACGATCAGTTGCAGCGCCTCGTCGGCATAACGGCCGTCGGGTTCGTCGCCCGGCGCCGCGTTGCCGCGCGTCGGCAGCAGGAAGTGCGACATGCCACCGCGGCGCGTGGCCGGGTGCCACAGCGTGACCGATACACACGAGCCCAGCAGCGTGCGGATGCGGAAGCCGTCGTCGGCCACGAAGTACTCGCCGGGCTGCAGAAAAACATCGATGCGGTCTTCGGGCGCGGCCATCTCGGCTCAGGCGGGTTTGCGGTAGATCGACGGCGCCACCTGTTCCAGTGCATCCGTCAGGCCGGTCAGCGTTTCGGAATGGCCGACGAAGAACCAGCCGCCCGGCTTGAGCGTTGCCGACACCCGCGCCACCACGCTGCGCTTGGTCTCTTCGTTGAAGTAGATCATCACGTTGCGCAGAAAGACGATGTCGAAGCGCCCGATCTCGGGCAGAGGCAGGTTGAGCTTGACCTGGGCGAAGCGCACGTGCTCGCGCAGTTCGCGTTCGACGAGCAGCCAGCCCGCGTAGTCGCCCGTGCCTTTGCGGCAGTAGAGCCGCAGGTAGTCGGCCGGCATGTGGCGTGCACGCTCCATCGTGTAGAGCGCCCGCGCGCCCTGTTCCAGCACCTTGGTGCTGATGTCGGTGCCCAGCACTTCCCAGGGCGTGGTTTCGATGCAGTCGGCCAGCACCATCGCGATGCTGTAGGCCTCTTCGCCGCTGGAACTCGCGGCGCTCCAGACGCGGAAAGGCTGACTGCGCGCGCGTGCGGCCAGGGCCTGTTCACGCAGGAAGTCGAAGTGCTTGGTCTCGCGGAAGAAGTAGGTCTCGTTGGTGGTCAGCAGGTCGACCGCCATCTGCACCTCGTCGGGGTGGCCGCCCGAGGCGATGAACTGGAAGTACTCGCCGAAACTCTCCAACTGGTGGTGCGCCAGGCGCTTGCCCAGCCGCCCCGACACCAGCGCCTGCTTGCTGCCGGACAGCGTGATGCCGGCGGCGTCGAAGATGAAGCGCTGGAAGCGGGCGAATTCGCCGTCGGTGATGGGCTGCATGTCTTGTCTCTCGCGGAATGCGCGCAGCCCGGGCCGGGCCGCGTCGCCAGGCGGCGCGCCAATCCTTGCGGGATGGCAGCGCCGTGGTCGCCCTAGGCGGCCAGCAGTTCCGCGTTTGCGGCGCCCTGGCCCATGGCGCCGATCTCGCCCGGTGACAGCACCTTCTTCACGTCCAGCAGGATCACGAACTTGCCGTTCACCTTGGCAATGCCTTCGATGAAGTCGGCGCGGATCTTGGCGCCGAAGTTCGGTGGCGGCTCGATCTCGGACGAGGGGATCTCCAGCACCGCCTGCACCGCGTCGACGACGATGCCCATGTTCTGGCTCTCGCCCTCGGGCCCGTCGACCTCGGTGATGACGATGCAGGTGCTCTTGGTGACGGGCGTCGAGGTCCGCGCGAAGCGGGCCGACAGGTCCATCACCGGCACCACCGCGCCGCGCAGGTTGATCACGCCGCGGATGCAGGCCGGCATCATCGGCACTTCGGTCAGGCCGGCGTACCAGATGATTTCCTTGATGCACAGGATGTCGATCGAGAACATCTCGGTGCCCAGCGTGAAGGTGAGGTACTGCTTCTCCTCGCCGACCGCGGTGCTGGCTGCGATGGCCGGCCCGCCCGGCCCCCTGGCTGCTGTGTTGTCGCGTTTGTTCATGGTGGGCTCCCGGTCAGAACCTGGTGAACTGCGACTCGTCGATGGCCGCCGCGCTGGCCACCGCCAGACCGCCTGGGGCCTTCATCCCGGCCGCCTTGGCAGCGCCCGACTTCGCGGCACTCACCACCTTGCGCACCGAGACCGCGGCCGACTTCGCGTGCGACGCCCCCTCCAGCTTGAAGAAGGCCATCGTCTGCTGCAGCTGTTCGGCCTGGCTGCTCATCTCTTCCGAGGTCGCGGCCAGCTCTTCCGAACTGGAGGCGTTCTGCTGTGTCGTCTGGTTCAGCTGGCTCACTGCCGAGTTGATCTGGCCCACGCCCGAGGACTGTTCGCTGGACGCGGCCGAGATCTCCTGCACCAGGTCCGAGGTCTTGCGGATGCTGGGCACGATCTGCTCGAGCAGCTTGCCCGCGCGTTCGGCCAGTTCGACGCTGCTGCTGGCCACTTCGCCGATCTCCTGCGCCGCCACCTGGCTGCGCTCGGCCAGCTTGCGCACTTCTGCCGCCACCACCGCGAAGCCCTTGCCGTGTTCACCGGCACGTGCCGCCTCGATGGCCGCGTTCAGCGCCAGCAGGTTGGTCTGCGCGGCAATGTCGTCGATGATGCTGATCTTCTTGGCGATCTGCTTCATCGCCGAGACCGTGGCATTCACCGACTCGCCACCGTCGGCGGCGTCGGTCGCGGCCTTGCTGGCCATGCTCTCGGTGACCTTGGCGTTTTCGGTGTTCTGCGCGATGGAACTGGTCATCTGCTCGATCGACGCACTCGTCTCTTCCACACCCGCCGCCTGTTCGCTGGCCGCCTGCGACAGCGACTGCGCCGTGGCGCTGACTTCCTCGGACGCGCTGGCCAGGGCCTGCGCACCGGCGTTGACGTCGGTCACCACCTGCGCCAGTTTCTTCAGCGTGTTGTTGGCGGCGTTCTTCAGCTCGTCCCAGGTGCCGTCGTAGTTCCTGCGCATGGCCACCGTGAGATCGCCCTCCTGCATCGCGCCGAGCACGTCGCGCAGTTCCTGCACCGGCGTGCTCATCGACACCATCACCAGGTTCAGACCCTCCAGCACCTTGCGGTAGTCGCCCTGCAACTGGCTCGGGTCGACGCGCACGTCCAGGCGGCCGTCCACCGTGGCCTGCGACAGCGTGTTGGCGTCGGCCACCAGGGTGTTGATGGCCTTCATGACCTCGATCAGACTCTTGGCCATGACGTCGTTCTCGCAGCGCACCTTGACCACCGCGGTGAGGTCGCCCATCGCGATGGCCTTGGCGGCGGCAGCCTGCTGGTCGGTGGCTGCGATGCAGGCGTTCAGGTTGTTCTTGATGACGTTGTACTGGCCCTTGTACTCGGCCGTGATGGCGGGCGGGATGTCGCCCTTGGCGATGCGGTCGACGTAGTCGGCCGTCACGTTCAGCGGGTTGACGATGTTCGTCACCACTTCGTTGACACCCTTCACCAGCTTGTTCCAGCCGCCGACGAAGAGTTCGGCGTTGGCGCGCTTGTCGAGTTCGCCGTCGGCGGCGCCCTTGATGATGATGTCGGTCTGCGCGAGCAGGTCGTTCATCATCTTGACCATGTTGTTCAGGTTGTTCTTGATGACGTTGTACTGGCCCTTGTACTCGGCGGTGATGACCGGCGGGATGATGCCCTTGGCGACCTGATCGACGTAGTCGGCCGTCACGTTCATCGGGTTGACGATGTTGGTGATGGCCTGGTTCACGCCGGTGACGAGCTGGTTCCAGCCGCCCACGAACATGTCGGCATTGGCCCGCTTGTCGAGTTCGCCGTCAGCGGCGCCCTTGATGATGATGTCGGTCTGCGCGAGCAGGTCGCTCATCATCTTGACCATGTTGTTCAGGTTGGCCTTGATGACGTTGAAGTCACCGTTGTAGCTGTCGGTGATGATCGGCGGGATGACGCCCTTGGAGATCTTGTCGACGTAGTCGGCCGTGACGTTCAGCGGCCCGATGACGGCGTCGAGCGTGTCGTTGACGCCGCTGACGATCCTCTGGAAGTCACCCTTGTGCCCGCTGGCGTCGGCGCGTGTGGCGAGCTTGCCTTCGACGGCGGCCTTGGACAGCATCGCGGCGTCGGCCACCATGGCCTGGATCGCTTTCTGCACCGAGCGGACGGAGTTCGCCAGCGCGCCGACCTCGTCCTTGTTGTTGACGTCGATCTGGAAGTTGAAGTCGCCCAGGGCCATCTTGTCGGCGCCGACCATCAGCTTGCGTGTCGGGCCGGTGATGCTGCGTGTGATCAGCCAGCCCATCAGTACCGTCAGCAGGGCAGCCACGGCGCCCAGGACGATCAACATGGTCCCGCCGGACTCGGCCATCGTCTCTGCGTCCTTGCCGGCCTTGACGACCAGTTCGGTCTGCAGAGCCGCCAGCCCACCGATGGCGCCCATGTAGTCGGTCTGCGTCTTGCGCAAGTCACCGGTCAGCAGCGCCGCGGCGTCGTCGCGCTTGCCAGCCTTCAACTGCTCGACAAAGCGTTCCTGGGCGACCACGTAGTGCGCGCGTGCCTCGGTCACCTTCTTCAGCGCCGCCTTGCCCGCGTCGGAGGTGATGGTCTTGTCCAGCGTTTCCAGTCGGTCGCTGATGATCTTGCGCTGATCGGCAATCTGATCGAGCTCCTTCTGCGCTTCGGCGCCTTGGAAGATGTGGGCGTTGCGCAGCCGGCGTGCAATGACGTTGACCGCGTCGATCACGTCGTTGGCCGCCACGGTCTTCGGGAACAGGTCCACCGTGACGTCCTCGACCTCGGCACGGAGCGCACTGATGCGCGAGTAGCCGATAACGGCCACGATGACCAGCAACATCAGCACCGAGGCGAAGCCTATCGCCAGCCGGACGCCGATCTTCATATTGGCAAACATGATTGACACTCTCCTAATCGTTGAGACGACAGACATTTCATGCGGGTACGGGCTCGGACCGCTTCGCATGGACGTGGTGGATCGCTTGGCGCACGAGCGCCGGCACGTCCAGGATCAGCGCGACATCGCCGCTGCCAAGAATGGTGGAACCGCTGATGCACTTGACCTGGTTGAACATGGTCCCCAGCGGCTTGATGACGGTCTGGAACTCGCCGAGCAGGGTGTCGACCACCAGCCCGGCTTTCTGCTCGGCGTGCTTGAGCACGACGATGTTTTCGCCCCGCGCGGGGCTGCCCTCGATGGAGAACAGCGAGCGCAGCCGGATGAAGGGCAGCACCTCGCCGCGCAGGTTGGTGTAGTCGTGCCCGGGCTCGGCCGAGTACGCGACACACTCCTCGATCATGTCCAGCGGGATTGCGAACACCGACTTGCCGACACCGACCAGGAAGCCATCGATGATGGCCAGGGTCAGCGGCAGACGCACGGTGACCTTGGTGCCCACGCCGGGTTCGCTGCTCAGCTCGACCGTGCCGCGCAGCGCGGTGATGTTGCGCTTGACGACGTCCAGCCCGACGCCGCGGCCAGAGAGGTTGGTGACCTTCTCGGCGGTGGAGAAGCCCGGCTCGAAGATGAGCGCAAAGACCTCGCTGTCGCTCAAGTGCTGGCCGGCTTCGACGAGGCCGCGTTCGATGGCCTTGGCCAGGATGCGCTCGCGCGGCAGACCGCCACCATCGTCTTGCACGGTGATGACGATACTGCCGGAATCGTGGCAGGCGTTGAGCTTCAGCGTGCCCTGCGCCGGCTTGCCGCGCGCGGTGCGCAGCTCGGCTGGCTCGATGCCATGGTCCATGGCGTTGCGCACCAGGTGCATCAGCGGGTCGCCGATCTTCTCGACCACGGTCTTGTCGAGTTCGGTGTCTTCACCGGCGATGACCAGCACGATGTCCTTGCCCAGTTCGCGCGAGACGTCGTGCACAACACGCTGAAAGCGGCCGAAGGTGGCGCCTATCTTCACCATGCGCAGCTGCAGCGCGCTGTCGCGCACTTCCTCGACCAGCATCGAAAGCTTGGAGGTGCTTTCCTGCAGCTCACCGATCTGCGCGCGGCGCGCGATCAGGTTGACGTTGGCACCGGCGATGATGAGTTCGCCCACCAGGTTGATGAGCTGGTCGAGCTTGTCGGCGTCGACACGGATCGAGCGGTTCTCCTGCGCGCCCAGTTCCTTGACCTGCTTCTGCTTGACGAGTGCGGCTTCCACCACTTCGGCGCGCACGCTGCCCTGCTCGACGAGCAGGGTGCCCAGGGGCTGCAACGGGGCGAACTTCTGCGCCGAGAGTGCGGCGGCCAGTTCCCTGGCGGTGAGCGTGCCGCAGTGCACGAGCATCTCGCCCAGGCGTTGTGGCTCACCGTGTTGCTCGATGAGCTTGATGTATTCCGCGACGCGGCTGTGCGGCGGCAGGATGTGCAGCCGACAGTCGTCGCGCACGAACTCGAACACGCTCTCGATGGTGGCTTTGTCGGCGTCGGTCCGCAGCGCGATCTCGAAGCCCAGGAAGCAGCTTTCAGGGTTCATCGCGTCTGCGGCCGGCAGGCTGTCGGTGACCGTCTCGATGCCCGTGATGCGGCCAAGGGTGCCCAGGTAGCGGACGAAGCTCAGCGGGTCCATGCCGTTGCGCAGCACGTCGGCGCCGAAACGCAGCGACAGGTGCCAGGCGTCCGTCGTCGCGCTGCAGCCGTACTCGCCCGCAGCGGTTGCGACGGCCGGGCCTGGCAGGGTGGCTTCCGTTGCGGGGCTGGCAGTGGCCGGCGCCTCGAGATGCGCGCGCAACTGCGTCACCAGGGGTTCGCCCTTGCGGGTCAGTTCGGTGTCCGCTTCGGTCTGGCCCGCAGCGACGGCGGCCACCAGCGCCGAGATGTGGTCACGGCAGGACAGCAGCAGCGCCACCAGCGGCTCGTCGATCGTCAGGCTGCCGTCGCGCACCTGGTCGAGCACACTTTCGACCACGTGGGTGAAGGCGACGACGTGGTTCAGGCTGAAGAGACCGGCCGAACCCTTGATGGTGTGCGCCGCGCGGAAGATGGCGTTGATCAGCTCGTCTTTCTCGCTGGTCTGCTCGATCGCGAGCAGGGCGCTCTCCATGTCCTCGAGCAGCTCGCGGCTCTCGGAGATGAAGGTCTGCAGTGCCTGGTCGAGGTCCATGTCAAGGCCTTGCCGTCGGTGCGCCAGAAGCGCGGGGCATCAGGGCATCGCCGAAGAAGTCGGTGACGTTCAGCAGTTCGAGCACCTCGCACACCGCAGCGCTGGGTGCCAGCAGCTGCAGGCTGCGTTGTGCGGCGTGCGCCGTCTGGTGCGCCACCATCAGCAACTGCAGGCCCGCGGTGTCGAATTCGGTGACGCCCGACAGGTCGATCCGCGTCGGTGCCGGGTCGGCGAACAGCAGGGGCTGCAGTTCGGCGGCGCGGAAGATGGTCAGCTCGCCGTCGATGCGCAGCGCCTCGGGTTCGTTCTTCTTCTTGCTTCTGCTGCCCATGGTGTGCTCCGTTGGCCCGTGTCAGTCGATGAGAGACATGACGCTGTTCATGGCAGGCAGAGCTTCTGCACCGCACCGATCAGATGGTCGGGCTGGAAGGGTTTGACGACCCAGGCGCGTGCGCCTGCTGCCTGGCCTTCACGCTTCTTTTCCTCTGCAGACTCGGTCGTCAGCATGATGATGGGCGTGAACTTGTAGGGGGCCATCTGCTTGACGGCCTTGAGGAAAGCGATGCCATCCATGTTGGGCATGTTGACGTCGCTGATGATGAGATGGACCTTCTGCCCGGTCAGCTTGGTGATCGCGTCCTTGCCGTCGCGGCCTTCGATCACCTCGTAGCCGGCGCCCTTCAGCGCGATTCCGACGACCAGCCGCATCGAGGCGGAGTCGTCCACGATCATGATCGTCTTTGCCATGGGGTCCCGCGCTAGAAGAATGTGACTTCGGTCTGTGTGCTGCGTGCCACCTGGCCGCCGTCGTGAATGACGTGCTGGTCGATGGTCACGTAGGTCTTCTTCAGTTCGGCGAGGAAGGCCGTGGCGTCCAGGGGCCGCAGCGCACCGTCCTGCGCGTGCTGCTCGGCGTTGCCCTGGAACTGGGCGGGCAGGCCGCCGATGTTGTCGCGCACGTGGGACATGATCTGGCTCACGCGGTCCTGGAACTGCAGTTGCACGAGTGCGGCGCCGACCTCGGACTTCAGGCCGATGCTCTCGTCCTTGAGCAGCGTGCTCGAACGCAGCAGTGCATCGGTGATGTCCCGGAAGTCGCTCAATACGCGGCCGATGGCGGCCTCCGCGTGGCTCATCGAGCCGTCTTCGACCTGCACCGAAGTGCGCACCGCGTTGCGTGTTTCGACGATGGCTTGGCTGATGATGTCGGCCTTCTCGGCGATGCGCCGGCCGGTGTCGCCCGACTGCGTCGACAGCAGACGGAATTCCTTGGCCACCACCGCGAAGCCGCGCCCGGCTTCGCCGCTGCGTGCGGCCTCGATGGCGGCGTTCAGCGCCAGCAAATTGGTCTGCTGGGCGATCTTGGCGACGTCGGCGGCCATCTCGTGCAGCTCGGCGATGAAGCGGTCCAGCCCCTGCACCTTTTCCAGCATGTTGACCATGCCGCGCATGGCCGATCTCTGCGACTCGATGACGGCGGCGAGTTCACGCTCGCTGCGCCCGAACACCGCCACCAGGCCGGATTCGGTGTCCTCGGTGCTTTGGGTTTCGGCAGCGGCGGCCTGCACCGCGATGTCGATGCGCTCGGTGATGCCCGAAAAGCGCTCGGTGAGCTCGGTGATTGCGCTTTCCATCTGGCCGCGCGAGGCCTCGATCTGCTCACTCCAGATGGGCGCCACCTGCGCTGCGAAATCGTGTTGGCCGGCCAGGTAGCCGTCGATGGCCGAGTGCAGCGCCCGGTGCTGGTGATGCAGATGCCTGCCGACGGCCAGGCCGGCGATGGGCAGGGCCGCAGCGGCCACCAGGCTGGCCACATGCCAGCCGCCGACCAGCAGCAGTGCCAAGCCGGCGACAAGGCCGATGGCGGCGGGCAGCCAGAGCTGGGGCGAGGGACGGTGCACGAGGTTCATGGGCGGGGCCAGGGCGGGCGGTCGGTTGTGCTCGACGCCCGGGTCCCGCCAGGGGCGAGACATCTTGGGCAGCCAGGGGCTGTAGGGTGGGGAAGCGTTTTCTGCGGTGCGATGCATGGACTTCGGTCGCACCGAGGCTGCACTGGAGTCCTTCTGCAGGCGCGCAATTGATCTGGCGCAAACTGCGTCGACACCGCGGGGTCGGCAGCGCAGTGCAGGGTCGCTGCAGACGCGGCCTTGCCAAGCGCGCCCAGATGGGCGCGTGGCCGGTGGATCCGTGCCCCGGAAGGCTCAGCGCACGCGCATGCCCGGCTGGGCGCCGGGGAAGGGCTCGAGCACGAAGACGCCCGGCTGGGCCTTCTCGTCGGCGTGGCTGGCCGCCAGCACCATGCCTTCGCTGAGGCCAAACTTCATCTTGCGCGGCGCCAGATTGGCCACCATCACGGTCAGCTTGCCGGTGAGCTGCTCGGGCGCGTAGTTCATGGCGATGCCGCTGAAGACGTTGCGCAGGACTGGACTGCCCTGCGGGTCGGTGCCCTCGCCGACGTCCAGCGTCAGGCGCAGCAGCTTGGTGCTGCCCGCCACCGCCTCGGCCTTCACGATCTTCGCGATGCGCAGGTCGAGCTTGGTGAAGTCGGCGATGCCGATCTCCGGCGCGATGACCTCGCCGCCCGGCGGCGCAGCGGGTGGCGCGGGCGGCGGCTCGAACAGGGCTTCGAGCTGCTTGGGGTCGGCCCGCTGCATCAGGTGTCTGTATTCACCGATGGCATGATGGCCGAGCGAACGCTGCGCGTCGATCCATTGCATGGCCGGCACCTGCAGGAAGGCCTCGACCTGGGCGGCCAGCGCCGGCAGCACGGGCTTGAGGTAGATGGTGAGGATGCGGAAAGCTTCGATGCAGACACTGCACACGTCGTGAAGCGCGGCTTCCATGCCTTCGGTCTTCGCCAGTTCCCAGGGCTTGTGCTGGTCGACGTAGCCGTTGACGCGATCGGCCAGCAGCATCACCTCGCGCAGCGCCTTGCCGAACTCGCGCTCGTCCAGGAAGCTGCAGACGGTGGCGCCGTGGGCACGCAGGCCGTCGAGCAGCACACGGCCTTCGACGCCGAGGTCGGCGCTGAGCCTGTCACCGAAACGCTTGTGCAGGAAACCCGCGGCGCGGCTGGCGATGTTGATGTACTTGCCGACGAGGTCGCTGTTGACGCGCGCGATGAAGTCCTCGGGGTTGAAGTCGAGGTCCTCCACCCTCGCGTTCAGCTTGGCCGCGATGTAGTAGCGCAGCCACTCGGGGTTGAGGCCCAGCTCCAGGTACTTCAGCGGGCTGATGCCGGTGCCGCGGCTCTTGCTCATCTTCTCGCCGCTGACCGTGAGGTGGCCGTGCACGTAGATGCGGTCGGGCACTTTGCGACCGCTGAACTTCAGCATCGCCGGCCAGAACAGCGTGTGGAAGGTGACGATGTCCTTGCCGATGAAGTGCACCTGCTCCACCGCGGGGTCGGCGAGGTAGCTGTCCATGTCGATGCCGAGCCTGCCGAACAGGTTCTTCAGTGAAGCCAGGTAGCCCACCGGCGCGTCGAGCCAGACGTAGAAGTACTTGCCAGGCGCATCGGGGATCTCGATGCCGAAGTAGGGTGCGTCGCGGCTGATGTCCCAATCGCCCAGGCCGACTTTGCCGTCGCCGTTTTCGTCGGGACTGCGCTTGAACCATTCGCGCACCTTGTTCGCCACCTCGGGCTGCAGGCGGCCGTCCTGGGTCCAGCTTTCGAGAAACTCGACGCAGCGCGGGTCGGACAACTTGAAGAAGAAGTGTTCGCTGCTGCGCAGCACCGGCGTGGCGCCGGTGAGCGCCGAGACCGGGTTCTTCAGGTCGGTGGGCGCGTAGACGGCACCGCAGACCTCGCAGTTGTCGCCGTATTGATCTTGCGCGCCGCAGTTCGGGCATTCACCCTTGATGAAGCGGTCGGGCAGGAACATGCCCTTCTGCGGATCGTAGAACTGCTCGACCTCACGCACGTCGATCAGCTCGTTTCTGCGCAGCGCACGGTAGATGTCCCGGGCGAGTTCGTGATTCTCGGGCGCGTCGGTGCTGTGCCAGTTGTCGAAGGCAATGTGGAAGCCGTCGAGGTAGGGCTTGCGGCCGGCGGCGATGTCGGCGACGAAGGCCCGCGGCGTCTTGCCCGCCTTGTCGGCGGCGATCATGACCGCGGCGCCATGCACGTCGTCGGCGCAGACGAAGTGCACTTCGTGACCCAGCATGCGCTGCAGCCGCACCCAGGTATCGGCCTGGATGTACTCCATGATGTGGCCGACGTGGAAGGGGCCGTTGGCGTAGGGCAGGGCGGTGGTGACGAAGAGCTTGCGGGTCATGCATCGATTCTAGGTTTGCGCGGCACGCGGCCGGGCGGCATCCTCCGCGCGTCATGAAACCTGCTTTTCCCTTGTGCCGTCTGCACCCCGGCCCTTCAGCACTCTGACCCCGCCAGCGTCCCGGCCGCGGGGCAGCGGCTAGACTTCTGGCCCCGTCGTCCCTGGAAGCCCCGCTGCCATGTCCACCTCCGTCACCGAAAGCGTGCTGCTCGACGCGCTGAAGACCGTCACCGACCCGAACACGGGCAAGGATTTTGTCAGCACCAAGGCGCTGAAGAACCTGCGCATCGAGACCGCAGACGTGGCCTTCCAGGTCGAGCTGGGTTACCCCGGCAAGAGCCAGCACCCGGCGCTGCGCAAGGCGCTGATTGCCGCCGCGCGGGGCGTGAAGGGTGTGGAGAACGTCAGCGTCGAGATCACGACGCGCATCGTCAGCCACGCCGTGCAGCGCGGCGTGCAACTGCTGCCGCGGGTGAAAAACGTCATCGCCGTGGCCTCGGGCAAGGGCGGCGTGGGCAAGAGCACCACCACCGTCAACCTGGCGCTGGCGCTGGCCGCCGAGGGTGCCAGCGTCGGCATCCTCGACGCCGACATCTACGGCCCCAGCCAGCCCATGATGATGGGCATCAGCGGCCGCCCCGAAAGCGCCGACGGCAAGAGCATCGAGCCGATGGAAAACTACGGCGTGCAGGTCATGAGCATCGGCTTCCTGATCGAGCCCGACCAGGCCATGATCTGGCGCGGCCCGATGGCCACCCAGGCGCTCGACCAGCTGCTGCACCAGACGCAGTGGCGCGAGCTGGACTACCTGCTCATCGACATGCCGCCGGGCACCGGCGATATCGCGCTGACGCTCAGCCAGCGTGTGCCGCTCACCGGCGCCATCATCGTCACCACGCCGCAGGACATCGCGCTGCTCGACGCCAAGAAGGGCCTGAAGATGTTCGAGAAGGTGGGCGTGCCCATCCTGGGCATCGTCGAGAACATGGCCATCTACTGCTGCCCGAACTGCGGCCACACCGAGCACATCTTCGGCGCCGACGGCGGCAAGCGCATGGCCTCGGAGTACGGCGTCGATTACTTGGGCGCCCTGCCGCTGACGATGGCCATCCGCGAGCAGGCCGACGCCGGCCGGCCCACCGTGGTGGCCGACCCTGAGGGCGAGGTGGCGGGCCTGTACAAGGCCGTGGCGCGCCAGGTGGCGGTGAAGATCGCCGCCAAGGCCAAGGACTTCTCGGCCAAGTTCCCGACCATCACGGTGTCCAAGGGCACCTGAGCCGCAGCGTCTGCGCGCCTGCCACGACGGCCGCCTTCGGGCGGCCGTCCTGCTTTTCAGGCGCCGCGGCGCAAGGTGGCCGATAGGTAAAGGCAATCGCCCGGATTCCATCAATCAATCCCGCAAATGCTGCACCGCACCCAAAATCCACTTCGTCAACAGTTCCTTCCTTCTTCCCTTCAACCCCTACGGAGTCTGTCCATGTCCCTGATCAACACCCAAGTCCAGCCCTTCAAGACGCAGGCCTTTCACAACGGCAAGTTCATCGAAGTCACCGAGCAGAGCCTGAAGGGCAAGTGGTCGGTGCTGATCTTCATGCCCGCCGCCTTCACCTTCAACTGCCCGACCGAGATCGAGGACGCCGCCGACAACTACGCCGCGTTCCAGAAGGCCGGCACCGAGGTCTACATCGTCACCACCGACACGCATTTCTCGCACAAGGTGTGGCACGAGACCAGCCCGGCCGTCGGCAAGGCCAAGTTCCCGCTGGTGGGCGACCCCACGCACACGCTGACCAACGCTTTCGGCGTGCACATCCCCGAAGAAGGCCTGGCGCTGCGCGGCACGTTTGTCATCAACCCCGACGGCATCATCAAGACGATGGAAGTGCATTCCAACGAAATCGCCCGTGACGTCCAGGAAACCCTGCGCAAGCTGAAGGCCGCCCAGTACACCGCGGCCCACCCGGGTCAGGTCTGCCCGGCCAAGTGGAACGAAGGTGCCGCCACGCTGACGCCTTCGCTGGACCTCGTCGGCAAGATCTGAATCTGCCGACCTGCCCGGCGCATGTCGGTGCCGGGCTCGACCCCAGACAAGACCCTCGGGCCTTGTCGACAGCACCCTTGCCGCAGACACGCGGGCGCTGTCGACCGGGCCGGAACGCCCTATGCCCTTTCAGGAGAGCGCCATGCTCGACAGCACCATCCAGGCCCAGCTCAAGGCCTATCTCGAACGCCTGCAGCAGCCCATCGAACTCATCGCCAGCCTCGATGACCGTCCGGCCTCGGCCGAGATGCGCGAACTGTTGACCGAGATCGCGGCGCTGAACGACAAGGTCAGCGTGTCTTTCGACGGCAGCGACGCGCGCCGCCCGTCGTTCAACATCAGCCGCGGCGGTGCCGACATGGGCCTGCGCTTCGCGGCCATCCCGATGGGCCACGAGTTCACGTCGCTCGTGCTGGCGCTGCTGCAGGCCGGCGGCCACCCGCCCAAGGTCGAGGCCGACGTCATCGAGCAGATCAAGGGCCTGGAAGGCAACTTCGTCTTCGAGACCTACATGAGCCTGAGCTGCCACAACTGCCCGGACGTGGTGCAGGCGCTGAACCTGATGGCAGTGCTGAACCCGCGCATCCGCCACGTGGCTGTGGACGGCGGCCTGTTCCAGGCCGAAGTCGAAGCGCGCCAGATCATGGCCGTGCCTTCGATCTTCCTGAACGGCAAGCCCTTCGGCAACGGCCGCATGGAAATCGCCGAGATCCTGGCCAAGATCGACACGGGCACCGCGGCGCGCGACGCCGCCAAGCTGGGCGCCAAGGACCTGTTCGACGTGCTGATCGTCGGTGGTGGCCCCGCCGGCGCGGCGGCGGCCGTGTACGCGGCGCGCAAAGGCATCAAGACCGGCATCGTGGCCGAACGTTTTGGGGGCCAGACGCTCGACACCCTGGGCATCGAGAACTACATCTCGGTGCTGGAAACGCAGGGCCCGAAGTTCGCCGCCGCGCTGGAAGCCCATGCACGCGCCTACGACGTCGACATCATGAACGGCCAACGGGTTGCCGCGCTGGAGCCCGCGGCGCAGCCGGGCGGCGCGATCAGCGTGACGCTGGACAACGGCGCGGTGCTGAAGGGGCGCAGCGTCATCCTGTCGACCGGCGCACGCTGGAAGAATGTCAACGTGCCTGGCGAAGCCGAGTACCGCAACAAGGGCGTGGCCTACTGCCCGCACTGCGACGGCCCGCTGTTCAAGGGCAAGAAGGTGGCCGTGATCGGCGGCGGCAACTCGGGCGTCGAAGCCGCCATCGACCTGGCCGGCGTGGTGGACCACGTGACGGTGGTCGAGTTCGCGGAAACGCTGAAGGCCGACGCGGTGCTGGTGAACAAGCTCAAGAGCCTGCCCAACGTCGAGATCCACACCCACGCGATGACCACCGAGATCACCGGCGACGGCCAGAAGGTGAACGGCCTGGTGTTCAAGAACCGCGCCGATGGCAGCGAGCACCGCCTGCCGCTCGCGGGTGTGTTCGTGCAGATCGGCCTCGTGCCCAACACCGAGTTCCTGAAGGGCACGGTCGAGCTCAGCAAGTACGGCGAGATCATCGTCGACGCCAAGGGCGCGACCAGCCTGCCGGGTGTGTTCGCCGCGGGTGATGCGACGACGGTGCCGTACAAGCAGATCGTCATCGCCGCCGGCGACGGCGCGAAAGCGGCGCTTGCGGCCTTCGACCACCTGATCCGCACGCCGGTCGCGGTGGCCTGAAGGCCGCACCGCGCCGACCGCGAACGCGGCGCGGGTAAGGGTCAACCGCAGCCGCGGCGCGGCGTGGCTGCATTACCCTCGCCGGCGTGAGCCGTGCCGCCATTCCCATCATTCCCGTGCCGGCGCTGCCGCAGCGGGCAAACGAAACGGCCGAGGCCCTGCGCCAGCGCAAACGCCGCGCGCCCAAGGGCCGGCAGGTCGACCCTACCGTGCTGGCCGAGTTGCAGGCGTGGCTGGGCGCCGAGGCACCGCGGCGCGACCGCCTCGTCGAGGCGCTGCACGTCATCAACGACCGCGTGGGGGCCTTGCCGGCGCCGCATCTCGTGGCCCTCGCGCACTGGATGCGGCTGGCGATGGCCGAGGTCTACGAGGTGGCGAGCTTCTATCACCACTTCGACGTGCTGAAGGAAGACGCCGACGGGCGGCTGCCAACCGTGCCTGCGCTGACCGTGCGCGTCTGCGACGGCCTGCCCTGCGAAATGGCGGGTGCGCGTGAACTGCTGGCGCGGCTGCCGGCCTTGCTGGGGCCCGAGGTGCGCGTGATCGGCGCGCCCTGCGTCGGCCGCTGTGCTGCCGCGCCCGTGGTCGTCGTGCACCAGCACCCGGTGCAAGCGGCGACGACCGCCAGCGTGCAGATGGCGGTGCGGGCCGGCGATCGGGAATGCAGCCTGCCGCCCTACACCGGCTATGCCGCCTACCGCGCGCAAGGCGGCTACACGCTATGGCGAGACTGTGTGGCGGGACGCCGCAGCGCCGACGACGTGATCGGCGAGCTCGAACACGCCGGCCTGCGCGGCCTGGGCGGCGCGGGTTTCCCGGTCGGTCGCAAGTGGCGCGCGGTGCGCAGCAGGCCCGGGCCGCGGCTGCTGGCGGTGAACATCGACGAAGGCGAGCCAGGCACCTTCAAGGACCGGCACTTCCTCGAGACCGACCCGCACCGTTTCATCGAGGGCCTGCTGATCGCCTGCTGGGCCGTCGGAATCGAAGCCGCCTACCTCTACCTGCGCGATGAATACCACGGCTGCCGCGCGCTGCTGCAAGCCGAACTCGCACTGCTGCAGGCCGCTGCCGACCTGCCGCCCCTGCCCCATATTGAACTGCGGCGCGGCGCAGGCGCCTACATCTGCGGCGAAGAGTCGGCCATGATCGAGTCGATCGAAGGCCGGCGCGGTCTGCCGCGCCTGCGGCCACCCTATGTCGCCGAGTTCGGGCTCTTCGGACGGCCGACGCTGGTGCACAACCTGGAAACGCTGCACTGGGTGCGCGACATCGTCGAAGGGGGTGCGGCGGCCTACGCGGCGCACGGGCGCCATGGCCGCAGCGGCTTGCGCAGCTTCTCGGTCAGCGGGCGCGTGCGGCAGCCGGGCCTGAAGCATGCGCCGGCAGGCATCACGCTGCGCGAGTTGGTGGCCGAACACTGTGGCGGCATGGCCGAAGGCCACACGCTCTACGGCTACCTGCCCGGGGGCGCTTCGGGCGGCATCCTGCCGGCCAGCCTGGCCGATGTGCCGTTGGACTTCGACACGCTGCAGCCGCACGGCGCCTTCATCGGCTCGGCGGCGGTCATCGTGCTGTCGCAGCACGACCGCGCGGTGGACGCCGCGCGCAACGTGATGCGCTTTTTCGTGCACGAGAGCTGCGGCCAGTGCAGCCCCTGCCGCGCCGGCACCGCCAAGGCCAGCGCGCTGATGGCCGCGCCGCGCTGGGACGCGCCGCTGCTGGGGGAACTTTCACAGGTCATGCGCGACGCGTCGATCTGCGGCCTGGGCCAGGCCGCGCCCAATGCCTTCGACAGCGTGCTGCGTCATTTCCCGCACGAGGTATCGGCTGGGGAGGGCGCATGAAGGCCAAGGACCGCAGCCCGGCCACCGGCGCGCCGGTGCACTTCGTGCTCGATGGCCAGCCTGTCACCGCACTGGCTGGCGAAAGCATCCTGCAGGTGGCGCAGCGACACGGGGCCGAGATTCCGCACCTGTGCTGGAGCGAAAGCCTCGCCGCGGCCGGCAACTGTCGCGCCTGCATGGTGGAAGTGCAGGGTGAACGTGTGCTGGCCGCCAGCTGCTGCCGCCAGCCGACCGCGGGCCTGCAGGTGCAGACCGCCAGCCCCCGCGCACGCGCCGCGCAGAAGCTGGTGCTGGAACTGCTGCAGTGCGACCTGCCACCCCCCGGCGCGCCGGCGCTGACGCTGCGGCACGAGGTGCACGACTGGGCCGCGAAGCTGGGTCTGGGCAGCCCGCGTTTCCCGGCACGCGAAAGTGTGCCCGCCGACCTTTCGCACCCCGCCATCGCGGTGAACATGGACGCCTGCATCCAGTGCACCCGCTGCCTGCGCGCCTGCCGCGGCGAGCAGGCCAACGACGTCATCGGCCTGGCCGGCCGCGGTGAACACGCACAGATCGTCTTCGACCTTGGTGACGCGCTGGCTGCCAGCAGTTGCGTGGCCTGCGGCGAATGTGTACAGGCCTGTCCGACGGGGGCCCTCTCGCCGGCGCTGCAGGTGCCCTTGAGCACACCCGACAAGCAGGTGAACAGCCTGTGCCCCTACTGCGGCGTCGGCTGCCAGGTGACCTACCACGTCAAGGACGACGCCATCGTCTTCGTCGAGGGCCGCGATGGCCCGGCCAACCACGGCCGGCTGTGCGTGAAGGGCCGCTACGGCTTCGACTACGCGCGCCACCCGCAGCGCCTGACGGTGCCGCTGATCCGCCGCGCCGACGCGCCGAAGGACCCGCTGGCGTCGACCGACCCCGCCGTCGCGCGCGGGTACTTCCGCGAAGCGAGCTGGGACGAAGCGCTGGCGCTGGCCGGTGGCACGCTGCGCCGCCTGCGCGACACACACGGCGCGCGTGCGCTGGCCGGCTTCGGTTCGGCCAAGGGCAGCAACGAAGAGGCCTATCTGTTCCAGAAACTCGTCCGGCTGGGTTTCGGCAGCAACAACGTCGACCACTGCACACGCCTGTGCCATGCGTCCAGCGTGGCGGCGCTGCTCGAAGGTATCGGTTCCGGTGCGGTGAGCAACCCGGTGCAGGACGTGGCGCTGGCCGAGGTCGTGATCGTCATCGGCGCCAACCCGGCGGTGAACCATCCGGTGGCCGCGAGCTGGATCAAGAACGCGCAGCGCCGCGGCATGCAACTCGTGGTCATCGACCCACGACGCAGCGACCTCGCGCGCCATGCGCAGCACGCGCTGCACTTCAAGCCGGGCAGCGACGTCGCGCTGCTGAATTCGATGATGCACGTCATCGTCACCGAAGGCCTGGTCGACGCCGCCTTCATCGCCGGCCGCACGACGGGCTACGAGGCGCTGGCCGAGAACGTGCGCGCCTACAGCCCCGAGCGCATGGCCGAGCACACCGGCATCGCGCCCGCAACGGTGCGCACGGTGGCCCGGCTCTACGCCAGCAGCCGCGCTTCGATGATCTTGTGGGGTATGGGCGTCAGCCAGCACGTGCACGGCACCGACAACGCACGCTGCCTGATCGCGCTGGCGCTGATGACGGGGCAGATCGGCCGCCCCGGCACCGGGCTGCACCCGTTGCGCGGCCAGAACAACGTGCAGGGTGCGTCGGACGCCGGGCTGATCCCGATGATGTACCCCGACTACCAGCATGTCGGCGACCCGGCGGCGCGCGCGCGCGTGGCCGCGGCCTGGGGCGTGGAGCCCGAGCGCCTGGCGCTGGACAAGGGCCTGACGGTGGTCGAGGTGATGGGCGCCATCAAGGCCGGCTTCGTGCGCGGCATGCTGGTGATGGGCGAGAACCCGGCGATGAGCGACCCCGACGCCGGGCATGCGCGCGAGTCGCTGGCCGCGCTGGAGATGCTGGTGGTGCAGGACATCTTCCTCACCGAGACCGCGGCGCTGGCCGACGTGGTGCTGCCGGCCAGCGCCTTCGCCGAGAAGACCGGCAGCTTCACCAACACCGACCGTACCGTGCAACTGGGACGTCGGGCCCTGAGCCTGCCCGGACAGGCGCGGCAGGACTTGTGGATCCTGACCGCGCTGGCGCGGGAGATGGGACTGGACTGGCGGCAGTACGGCGCCACATCCACCAACTGCGACGATGCCGCAGCCGCGGTCTTCATGGAAATGCGCCACGTGATGCACAGCATTGCCGGCATCACCTGGGCGCGGCTGCAGCGCGAGGGCGCCGTGACCTACCCTTGCGAGCATGAACAGGACCCGGGCGAAGCGGTTGTTTTCACCGACCACTTCCCCACCGCCGACGGCCGCGCGCGCTTCGTGCCGGCCGACGTGCTGCCGCCCGATGAGCGGCCCGACGCCGACTACCCCTTCGTGCTCATCACCGGCCGCCAGCTCGAACACTGGCACACGGGCAGCATGACGCGCCGCGCCGGCGTGCTGGACGCGCTGGAACCCGACCCGGTGGCGCTTTTGCATCCGCTGGACCTGGAGCGCCTGGGCATCGCACCGGGCGCGCTGCTGACGCTGACCTCACGCCGCGGCGAGGTCGGCCTCTACGCGCGCGCCGACGAGGGCACGCCCCCGGGCAGCGTCTTCGCGGCCTTCTGCTGGGCCGAGGCCGCCATCAATCGCCTGACCAACCCAGCGCTCGACCCGGTGGCCAAGATCCCCGAGTTCAAGTACTGCGCAGTGCGCGTGTCCGCGGGTGGTGTGGCGCCGCAGGCCGGCAGCTTTGGTGGTGGCAAGGATCAGCGCTCGCGCGAAATTGCCGCCTGACCTCACCGCGCTCGTGTGGCGGCTCTCGGCCCGTTGCGGACGTTGGCGACGTCTTGCTGCGCGGTCTCGGCCTTTCGAGGGGCGTTGCGTAACGTAGGCCGGGGTTTCGGCCCGGCGGCCGACTCCCTTTCTTTGCTTGTGCAAAGAAAGGAAGCAAAGAAAGCACCTTCAATACGGCACACCTTCAGAGCCGTTGTGATCGATCGCT
>JBBRBW010000036.1:0-38347 GCA_038205425.1 Burkholderiales bacterium
GGTGGTCTTCGCCGTGCTCGGTGTGCCCCAGCTCGCCGGCGTGCTGGGCGTGCCCGCCGGGCTGGTGTTCTCGGCCGTGTTTTACCTGTCGGTGCTGTTCACCTTCAACGACAGCTTCGGCGGCGGCGCGCCGCCCGCCGCCACCGATTCCAGCCTGGCATAAAAAAAAGGCACCCTCTCGGGTGCCCTGGCTGGACAAGCGGGCTGCGTTCAGCCGAAGCCGACCATGCCGTTGTCGTTCTTGGTGATGACCACGGTGGCCGAGCGCGGGCGCGTGCCGGCGCCATAACCTGCGTTGCCGGGCCATTGGCTGGTGTACTTCGTCGGGTCGGCGATGTTGGCCGCCGACGTGCCTTCACCCGGGTGCTGGATGTTGACGAAGATGGTCTTGCCATCAGGCGTTTCGCACAGGCCGGTCACCTCGCAGTCGAAGGGGCCGACGTAGAAGCGCTTGAGCGTCGTCGCGGTGGCTTTCTTGCCCATGCGCGTGGTCACGGTGTTGCCGCCGCCGTAGTTCAGCGTCGTGGCTGCGCCATCACCCAACACACCGGGCACGGCCGCCACCAGCATGCAGTTGGTGACATCGGTGTAGGCGCCGTCGTCGGTCTGGATCCAGCACAGGCCACTGCTCTTGGTGAACACCAGGCCGTCGGGGCTGGAGAAGTCCTGGTCGCTCGTCAGGCCCGAGAGGTTGATCAGCGTCGGGTCGGCGGCAGCCTCGCTGCCGAAGAGGTAGACGTCCCAGGTGAAGGCGGTGGCCTCGGGCGCAGCGTCCTTGAAGCGCACGATGTGGCCGTTGACGTTGCCGCTCTGCGTGGTCTGGCCCGCGCGCACGTCGACGTAAGCGCGCGGGTTGGCCGCGTCCACCTTGCTCTGCGTGCCGGTGGGCACGACGCGGCGCGACGAGTTGTTGGTCATCGTGATGTAGACCTCACCCGTGGTCGGGTGCACGTCCACCCACTCCGGACGGTCCATCTTCGTGGCGCCCAAAGCATCGGCGGCGATGCGCGTGTGGATGTACATCTCGGCCTGGTCGCTGAAACCGAAGGCTGCGCCGGCGATGGCGGCGTTGGCGATGTTCAGTTCGATCCACTGCCCGCTGCCGTCGTCGTTGAACTTTGCAACGTAGAGCTTGCCCGCGTCCAGGTACTTGTCGCCGGTGGCCACACGGTCGGCGGCGGTGGCATCGGCGGCCGACCAGTTGGCGGTGGAGACGAACTTGTAGACGTACTCGTTCTGCGAATCGCAGCCCATGTACACAGCCAGCGGCTTGCCGGCCTGGGGCAGGCCGAAAGCGCCGTTTTCGTGGGCGAAGCGGCCCAGCGCGGTGCGCTTCTTCACCACCGAAGTGGCGCTGTAGGGGTCGATCTCGAGCATGAAGCCCTGGGTGAACCACTCATGACGGTAGTCGTCGCTGCCGTCGAGGCTGGTGCCCACGACGCTGGTATTCCAGCGCGCGTACTTGTCGTCGGTACCCGAAGTCTCCCAGCCGTAGCGGCTGGCAGCGGCGGCCGTGGCGGTGGCCGTGCGGCCGTAGCGCGCGAACGAGGCGTTCAGCTTCGCGGTGCGCAGGGCCTGGTCGCCGGCGGCACGGAAGTAGTAACCGCTCCAGTTCTCTTCCGTCGTCAGCAGCGTGCCCCAGGGCGTCTTGCCGTTGCCGCAGTTGTTCATGGTGCCGCGCGTCTTGGTGCCGTCGGGCGAGAACTTGGTGACGAACAGCGCGTTGCCGCGCGCCGGGCCCGAGAGCTGGAGCTCGCTGGTGCCGGTGATGCGGCGGTTGAAGGTGGAAGCCTGCACGTAGGCGAACGGGCCGCTGGCCGACTTGGCCACTTCGACCACGGACACGCCATGGCAGTCCACCTCGATGTCGGTCTGCGAGGCCGGGCGCGGCAGCGCCGAGGGCCCGGTGGCATGCAGGAAGGTGGAGTTGATGTACTCGTGGTTCATGGCCAGCAGCGCGCGGCTGCTGCTGGTGTTGTCGGGCGTGCCGGTGGCGGAAAGGCCGAAGTACTGGATACCGTCGTGGCAGTCGCCACTGCGCTGCGCGTAGTTGGTGTCGGTGCCGTCGTTCTTGTAGGCGGGCACGCCTGCAGCCAGCGGGTCGCCGCAGGCAATGATCACGCCGGCGGTGTAGCCCGCGGGCACGGTGCTCGTGTCGGCCCGGGTCTTGGCCACCGCAGAGAAGCCCAGGATGGTCGGCGCGGGTGCGGCCGGCGGCGGCGCAGGCGGCGAGATCACCACATCGTCATCACCACCGCCACAGGCGGTCAGTGCCAGCGGCGCAAACATGGCGCTCATGGCGCCAGCCACGCCGCCGCGCAGCAGGCCGCGGCGCTGCAGGCCCTTGCCCAAAACGTCTTGAAAGCGCGGATTGGCGGAAGGGTTGTTGTCCAGGTCGTCGGGGTCAACGAAGTCGGTGTTGATGTCAACGCGTGCGTTCATGCGGTCCTCGTGCAGGAAGTGAAAGATGTCACTTGCTCTACCCTAGGTCGGCATGATGAAAGTGCCGTGACAGTTGCGTCAGGCCTGCACAGAGCCCACACCCCGCGAACGCCGATGCCCAGGCGCTCGCAGCCACAGCGCCCCCAGCGCCAGCAGCACCAGCGATGGCAGCAGGTACGAGGGCACGCTGTCCCCGTGGGCGACGGCGCAGCCCCCGCCGGCACTGCCCGGTGCCGGTGCCGGGGCCGGTGAAGGCGCAGGTGCCGGTGCAGGCGCAGGTGCCGGATCAGGTCCAGGGGCTGGCGCGGCCGTCGGCGGCGGGGCCGGTGCGGGGCCAGGGGGCGGTGCGGGTGCGGGTGCGGGTGCGGGTGCTGGGCCAGGGGCTGGCGCGTCAGCGGCCTGCGCGGTCACGGCCAGTGTCAGCGGCGTGAGGTGGGTGCCGTCATTGCGCCACTGCAAGAGCGCCTGCGACGTACCCGCCAGCGGCGCGCGCGCGCTCAGGCGCACCACGCAGCGGGCACCGGGCGCCAGCACCGTGGCCGCGGCGCAGCCGCTGCCGGCCAGGTTGAAGGCCGCAGCACCGGGGCCGGTGAGCGCTGGTGCGCCCAGTGTCAGCGCCTCACTGCCGGCGTTCAGCAGTTCGAAGGCCTGCTGAACGGTGGCCGAGGGTGCGGCACGCAGCCCGAGGCCATCGCCGGTCACGCCGGTCACGCCGTGCAGGTCGGCCACCAGAACGCCTGCCGCGCGGCCCTCGCCCACCGCGACGACCTGAGCGGCCACGCCGACCCATTGCGGCGTGCCGTCGGCGTCGCCCTCCCAAAGGATCGAGGCGCGGCGCTGGCCGGGCTCGCCGGTTCCGAGCGCGATGAAAGCGTGGCAGGTGGCCATCGACTCCAGCACGGACGGGCAGCCGTGGCGCAGCGCCATGCCCTGAGCGCCGACCAGGCGCGGCCACACGGTGCGCGCCTGCGCGGCGGTGTTGGTGTAGCCCACACGCTGCTCGGCCAGCGCCGCGCCCTGGGCCACGCGGCCGAACTCCACGACACGCGGCCACACCACGGCCGCCGCCGTTTCCAGCGCATTCACGCGGGCCAGGTAGGCCGAGAGGTCGGTGCGGTCTTGCGCATCCAGCACCGAGCCAAGGTAACCCATCGCGGCGGCCTTGGTGATGGCCAGCGCGATGACCTCAGGGCCGCCTGCGGCGTTGAGCAGCCGGTTGCGGTTGCCCAGGGGGTCAGGGCCATGGCATTCAACGCAGCTGGGCTGACCACCCGGCAGTTGCAGGTAAAGCGCCGCACCGCGGGCGGCATCCTGCGCCGCTGCCGGGCCGACCATCAATCCGCCGGCCAGCGCCAGCCGCCAGTGCAAAGGCAGTTTCATGGCCAGAGGCTAGGCGGCGCACAAGACAAGCCCATGACAGACCGCGCTCGAGGCGCGGCCGCCGGCTCAATCGACCGGCGTGAGCTTGGCGATGGCCAGCGCCAGCCACTTGCTGCCGTGGCGGCCGAACTGCACCTGCGCTCGCGCGTCGGCGCCGCGGCCCTCCAGCGTGGTGATCACGCCTTCACCGAACCTGGTGTGGAACACCGTCTGCCCCACGCGAAGGCCGGCCGCCTCGCCCGCCGAGGCCGACACGAAGGCCGGCGGCGGCGGTGCGGGCTCGACGCGCCCGGCGCCGACGATGCCGCTCAGCCCGCTGCCACGCTGCCAGGCCTGCTGGTATTCACGCGCATAACCCGAGCCGAAGCCCTGCTGTTTGGGCGTTATCCACTTCAGCGTGTTCTCGGGGATCTCGTCGAAGAAGCGGCTCTTGACGTTGTATCGCGTCTGGCCGTGCAGCATGCGCGTCTGGCTGAAGCTGAGGTAGAGGCGCTTGCGGGCCCGCGTGATGGCCACGTACATCAGCCGGCGTTCTTCTTCGACGCCGTCGGCGTCGGACAGGCTCTGCTCGTGCGGGAACAGGCCCTCCTCGATGCCGGTGATGAACACGGCGTCGAACTCCAGGCCCTTGGCGGCGTGCACCGTCATCAACTGAATGGCGTCGGCGCCGGCCTGGGCCTGGTTGTCGCCGGCCTCCAGGCTGGCGTGAGTCAGGAACGCCGCCAGCGGCGACATGATTTCACCGGTCTCGGCGTCGGGCGCCGTGTCGCCGGCGGCCTGCTCGTCCACCGGGAGCGCCACCGCGTCCTTGCCGAAGCCTTCCTGCGTGACGAAGCTCTCGGCGGCGTTGACGAGTTCTTCCAGGTTCTCGATGCGGTCCTGGCCTTCCTTGTCGGTCTTGTAGAACTCGACAAGGCCGGCGCGCGCAAGCACGTGGTCGATGATCTCGCGCAGTGTCAGACCGGCCGTCGCCACCCGCATGCCGTCGACCAGCTGCACGAAGGCCTGCAGGTTCAGGCCGGCCTTGCCCGGCACCGCCCCCACGCTCTGCGCCAGGCTGCGCCCGCTGGTTTTCGCGGTGTCCTGCAGCTGCTCGATGCTGCGCGCGCCGATGCCCCGCGCCGGGAAGTTCACGACGCGCAGGAAGCTGGTGTCGTCGTTGGCGTTCTCCAGCAGCCGCAGGTAGGCCAGCGCGTGCTTGATTTCGGCGCGTTCGAAGAAGCGCAGCCCGCCGTAGACGCGGTAGGGCACGCTGGCGTTGAAGAGCGCACTCTCCAGCACGCGGCTCTGCGCGTTGCTGCGGTAGAGCAGCGCGATCTCGCTGCGCGGCATGCCGCTGCGGTGCAGTTGCTGCAACTCGTCCAGCAGCCACTGCGCCTCGGCGAAGTCGCTCGTGCTCTCGAACACGCGCACCGGCTCGCCGGCGCCGGCGTCGGTGCGCAAGTTCTTGCCCAGGCGGTGCGCGTTGCGGCTGATGAGGCCGTTGGCGGCGTCCAGGATGTGGCTGGTGCTGCGGTAGTTCTGCTCCAGCTTGATGACGCGGGGGACGCGGTATTCACGCTCGAAGTCGGCCATGTTGCCGACACGTGCGCCGCGGAAGGCGTAGATGCTCTGGTCGTCGTCGCCGACGGCGATCACGCTCTGCACCGGCCTGCCCGGTGCATCCGGCGTCCCCGCCCTGCCGGGCGGGGGTGCGAACATCTTCAGCCACGCGTACTGCAGCTTGTTGGTGTCCTGGAACTCGTCCACCAGCACATGCGTGAAGCGGCGGCGGTAATGTTCACGCAGCGGGTCGTTGTCGCGCAGCAGCTCGTAGGTGCGCAGCATCAGTTCGCCGAAGTCGACCACACCTTCGCGTTCGCACTGATCCTGGTAGGCCTGGTAGATCTCGACCAGCTTGCGTGTCTGCTCGTCGTGCACCTCGACGTTGCGCGGGCGCTCGCCCTCTTCCTTGCGCCCGGCGATGAACCACGTCACCTGCTTGGGCACGAAGCGCTCCTCGTCGAGCTTCATGGCCTTGATGACACGCTTGACGGCACTGAGCTGGTCGCTGCTGTCGAGGATCTGGAACCCCTGCGCCAGCCCGGCCAGCTTCCAGTGCGCGCGCAGGAAGCGGTTGCACAGGCCGTGGAAGGTGCCTATCCACATGCCGCGCACGGCCACCGGCAGCATCGCGCTCAGCCGCGTCAGCATCTCCTTGGCGGCCTTGTTGGTGAAGGTCACCGCCAGCACGCCGCCGGGCGAAACCTGGCCCGTCTGCAGCAGCCAGGCGATGCGTGTGGTCAGCACCCGTGTTTTGCCCGACCCCGCACCGGCCAGGATCAGCGCCGGCACGGCCGGCAGCATCACGGCGGCGAGCTGTTCGGGGTTGAGGCCCTGCAGCAGGCGGGAAGGCACGGCCCCGGGTTCATCACTCATCCAGGCCATTCTAGGAGGCCGTCGGCCGGCGGCCGCCCCGGGGCCTTGTCAGACCGGGCCGTCGAGCGTCTCTTCGGTGCGCTGTGTCTCCAGCGAGAACAGCGTCATGGGTCCGCTCAGCGGCGCGGCGCCGCCGGCGCCTTCGCTCGCCCGGCGTTCGTTCAGCCAGGACAGCAGCTGCGCCGCCGGCAGCGGCCGGCTGATCAGGTAACCCTGGATCTCGTCGCAACCCAGGCCGTGCAGGAATTCGGCCTGGTCCAGCGTCTCCACGCCCTCGGCCACCACCTTCATGTGCAGGCTGTGGCCCATCGCGACGATGGCGGTGGCGATGGCAGCGTCGTCAGCGTCGTGCGGCAGCTCGCAGACGAAGCTGCGGTCGATCTTCAGCGTGTCGATGTCGAAGCGCTTCAGGTAACTCAGCGACGAATGCCCGGTGCCGAAGTCGTCGATGGCCACGCGCACGCCCATCTCGGCCAGCGTGGCCAGCACGCTGCGGTTGCCGTCGCTGTCTTCGAGCAGCAGGCTTTCGGTGAGCTCGAGCTCCAGCCGGTGCGGCGAGATGCCGGCGTCGCTCAGCGCGTCGGCGATGAAACGCGCCAGGAAGGGCTGGCGGAACTGCCGCGCCGACAGGTTCACGGCCAGGCTCAGCCGCGGTGCGCCGGCGCGGTCCCAGGCGGCAAGCTCGGCGCAGGCGGTGCGTATGGCCCAGGCACCCACCGGCAGGATGAGGCCGCTTTCTTCGAGCACGCCGATGAAGCGGTCGGGCGCGACGAGGCCGCGCGCCGGGCTGTGCCAGCGGATCAGCGCCTCCACGCCGGAGATGGCGCCGGTGGCCAGGTGGTATTTCGGCTGGTAATACAGGCCGAACTCGTGCCGTTCCAGCGCCCGGCGCAGGTCGTTTTCCAGGGTCAGCCGCGCCGCCACCTCGGCACTCAGTTCGTGGCTGTAGAAGCTGTAGACGCCGCGGCCCATGGCCTTGCTGCGGTACATCGCCATGTCGGTGTGGCGGATGAGGCCGTCGAGGTCGGTGTCGTCGCTGGGAAACATCGAGATGCCGATGCTGGCCGAGACGTGCAATTCGGTCTCCATCATGTGCATCGGCGCTTCCAGCGCGTCCAGCACGCGGCGCGCCATCAGCGCGGCGTCTTCGGCGTTGGCCACCTGCTCGGCGATCACGGTGAACTCGTCGCCACCCAGGCGCGACACGGTGATCGGGTCCTCGCCCGGGTTGCGGCGGCCCAGCGTGTCGGTCTCGCGCAGGCAGGATTCGAGGGTCTGCGCCACACGGCGCAGCAGCTGGTCGCCCACCTCGTGGCCCAGGCTGTCGTTGATGACCTTGAAGTTGTCGAGGTCCAGGAACATCAGCACCATGGGCACGCCGCTGCGGCGTGCGCGCGCCATGGCCTGGCCCAGGCGGTCGCGGAACAGCGCGCGGTTGGGCAGGCCGGTGAGACTGTCGAAGTTGGCCAGGTACTGCAGGCGCTCCTGCGTGATCTTGCGGTCGGTGATGTCGCGCAGGATGAGGATGCGCTGCGGCACGCCGTCGAGCTGTGTTTCGGTCACCGTGACCTCGACCGGGAAGGTGCTGCCGTCGAGCCGACGCGCCATGGTTTCCCACTGGCCGGGTGGAAAGGCGGCGTCGGCGCGCCGCACGCGCGAGGTGGCGCCGATCTCGGGCGAGGAAAGCGGTTCGAGCCAGATGCCCAGCGGCGTGCCACGCAACTCGGCGGTCTCGGCGCCCAGCAGTTCGGCGGCCACGGCGCTGCCCAGCAGCACCTTGCCGTCGGCGCGGCAGACCAGCACGCCGCTTTCGGAGTGCTCGAACAGGCGCAGCAGTTGCTCGGCTGCAGTCACCGTCTTGGCGGGCTCGCGCTCCGGCACCTTGGCGGCGCGCAGGGGCTGCGCCAGCGGCACTGGTGGCGACGGTTGCTGCGATGTTGACCGGGGCTCGAGCCGAAGCACACGCTCGGGCCGCTGCCAGGCGGCCTTGGCCGCCTTGCTTGCCGCGCGCAACCTCGTCCGGAAAGAATGTGTCATGGGATGGCCGTCTCGTGCGGGCACATCGCAGGCGCCGCCCTACCGGATTTCGGCCGCCGCAGGCGCAACTTGAATCGGCTGCCAGGCCGCCGCGTCAGCGCGTCGGCACGCCGCCGACCAACTGCCGCACCAGCGTCGGCAGGTCCTCGAGTGAGTTTTCCTTGCGCAGCAGCGCACGCACGCCGTGGCGCGCGGCCTCGGCCATCAACGTGTCGCCCACATAGCCGGTGGTCAGCACGATGGGCACCGCGGGCCACAACGGCGAGAGCTGGGCCGCCAGCTCCAGGCCCGACAGCTCGGGCATGTTGTAGTCGGTGATCACCAGTGCCGGCGCCGTGGCGGCCGCGTGCGCCATCGCCAGCGCCTGCGTGGCGTTCTCGCAGACCGTGACGCGGTAGCCCTCGCGCTGCAGCAGGCGCTGCACCATCAGCGCCATCACGGGGTCGTCGTCGACGTACCAGACAGCCTCGCCGCGCCCCGCCGGGGCCGCTGTCGCCGCCTCGTCCAGCGCGCCCGGCCGCGAAGGCGCGGCCCCCGACAGCGGCAGCAGCACGTGGAAGCAACTGCCCGTGCCCGGCGTGCTTTCCACGCCGATGCTGCCGCGGTGCCCACGCACGATGCCGTGCACCACCGACAGCCCGAGCCCGGTGCCCTGGCCCACCGGCTTGGTGGTGAAGAAGGGGTCGAAGATGCGTTCACGCGTGGCCGCGTCCATGCCGGCGCCGTCGTCGCGCACCCAAAGGTGCATGCAGCGGCCGGGCTGCGGCCCGTCGGCACCCAGGCGTGCGGCCTCGGCAGCACCGACAACGGCCAGGCCGACCTCGATACGGCCGCGCCCTTGCGGCAGCGCATGCCAGGCGTTGGTGCACAGGTTCATCAGCACCTGCTGCAGCTGCGTGGCGTCGACCTCCACCGGCGTCGGGTCGTCGGTGATCGCCGTGTCCAGGCGCACCGCCGCCGGCAGCGTGGCGCGCAGCAGGGCCAGTGTCTCCTGCAGCACCGGCTGCAGCGGCTGGGCCACCAGGGCCTGCGGCTGGCGGCGGCTGAAGGTCAGGATCTGCTGCACCAGCGTGCGCGCGCGCAGGCCGGCACGCTGGATCTGGTCCAGGCTGACCAGCGCCGGGTGCTCGGGCGGCAGGTCCTGCCGCGCCAGTGCGACGTTGCCCAGGATGGCAGGCAGGATGTTGTTGAAGTCGTGCGCGATGCCACCGGCCAGGGTGCCGATGGACTCGATCTTCTGCGCCTCGCGCAGCTGGCGTTCGAGCGCCACGCGATGCGCCTCGCCCTGCTTGCGTTCGGTGATGTCGCGCGCCAGCGCGATGAAACGTGGCAGTTCGCCCGGCGCCGTGGCCTTGCGCGAGACCGAGAGCTCGAACCAGTGCTCGGCGCCGTTCAGCGGCAGCATGTACTGGCCGCCGCCGGCGTAGCCCCGCTCATGGGCCGTGCGCACGGCCTGCGCGATGGTCTCGGCCGCCGCGGGCGGCAGGAAGTCGGCCACACGGCGCCCGAGGAAAACTTCGGGCGGCACATACAGCAACTCGCTGCGCGGTGAGTGGAAGACGTGCACGCGGCACTCGATGTCGACTTCGAACAGCAGGTCGGGCACGGCGTCCAGCGTGGCGGCCAGCGCTTCCTGGGCCTCGCGCGCCTGCGCCTCGGTGCGCTTGCGGTCGCTGATGTCGCGCTCGACCGCCACCATGTGCGTGACGCGCCCGCCGGCGTCCGACAACGGGGCAACCTGGATGTCGACCCAGTAGGGCTTGCCGTCGCGCGTGACGTTGAGCAGCTCCGCGCGCACCGCCTCGTGCCGGGCCAGGGCTGCGCGCATGCGTGCCAGCACCGCACGGTCGGCCTGCGGCGACTCCAGCAGCTGTGGCGCGCGGCCCAGCACCTCGTCGGCGCGCCAGCCTGTCAGGCGCTCGAAGGCGGCGTTGACGAAGACGATGGGCGGCCCGGCCTCGGTCATCGGTTCGGCCGCGGTGATCATGACGATGTCGTCGAGCTGGGCCACGGCGGTCTGCAGCAGGCGCAACTGCTGCTGCTCGCGGCGCGACTCGGTCACGTCCTGCACGGCGCCCTGCATCGCCACGCGCCGACCCAGTTCGTCGCGCACCGGCTCGCCCATCAGGCGCAGCGTCAGCGCGCGCCCGCCCGGCATCACGGCCTCCACCTCGAGGTCGAAAGCGTCGGCACCTTGCAGGGCGGCCTCGAGCGCGGCGCGGTGCACCGGCAGCACCAGCGCCACGATGTCGTGCAGGCGCAGCGGCGCCTGCAGGGTCGGGGCCCCCATCACCGCCACCGCGTCGGCCGAGAGTTCGACGCGGCCGCTGGCCAGGTCCAGCGACCAGCCGCCCAGCCGCGCCAGCCGGCCGGCCAGGCGCAGGCGCGCCGCCGAACGATGCAGCGCCTCTTCGGCCTGCTTGCGCTCGGTGATGTCGTAGAAGGTGACCACCACCTCTTGCAGCACGCCGTCGTCGTCGCGCACCGCAAAGGCCGTGCACAGCGCCCACCCGGGCGCGGCCAGGTCGGGCCGGCGCAGGCCGACGACGAGGTTGCGCAAGACGTCGGTGCCGGCCAGCACCTGGTTCACCGGGAAGCGGACGATCGCCATCGGCGTGCCGTCCTCCTCGAGGAAGGCCCAGCTCGGGTCGATAGCCACCTTGCCGCGCATCTGGTCGAGCGTCAGGCCGAGGATGCGGCAGGCCGAGGGGTTGGCGTCGAGCACCTGGGTGTCGGGCGCGTGCACCACCACGCCCGAATGCAGCGCGGCCAGCAGCGCTCGCGACTTCTGCTCACGGCGACGCAGCACCTGCACCATGCGGTACCGCTCGGTGACGTCGCTGAACACCAGCACGACGCCCAGCACGGTGCCGTCTTCGGTGCGGATGGGTGCCGCGCTGTCGGCGATCTGGTGTTCGTTGCCGTCGCGCGCCAGCAGCACGGTGCCGTTGGTCAGCCCGACGACGTCGCCGCTGGCCAGCACCCGCGCCACCGGATCGAGCCCCGGCGTACGCGACTCGGCGTCGAAGATGCGGAAGACCTCGCCCAGCGGCTGGCCGATGGCACTGTCGCCGCCCCAGGCGGTGAGCCGGCGCGCCGCATCGTTGATGCGCGTGATGCGGCCCGCGGCGTCGGTGGCGATGACGGCGTCGCCGATCGACTGCAGGGTGACGGCCAGGCTCTGCTCGCTGCGCCGCAATGTTTCTTCGGCCTGCACGCGGGCCGTGATGTCCATGTGCGTACCCACCATGCGCAGCGGCCGGCCGTCGGCATCGCGCTCGACGACACGGCCGCGGTCCAGCACCCAGATCCAGTGGCCGTCGTGGTGGCGCAGCCGGTAGGTGGCCTCGAAGCTTTCGCTGTGGCCGTCCAGGTGCGCCTGCTGCAGGGCCTGCACGTGTTCGCGGTCGTCCGGGTGCAGCAGCTGCGGCCAGCGCTCGCCGCCGCCTCCGGCGTCGCCGGGATCGAAACCCAGCATCGTCGACCAGCGTTCGTTGACGGTGGCCTGGTCGCGTGGCACGTCCAGGTCCCACAGCGCGAGGTCGCCGCCGCGCAGCGCCAGGCGCAGGCGCTCGGCGTCCGCCGCCTGGCGCGCCAGCCGTTCGGCCACCACGGCTTCGCGCTCGCGGCGGCGCCCCTGCATCGTCAGCAGGGCGCCCGTGGCCGCGCCGCTGCCGCCCAGGAACAGCAGCGCCAGCAGCTCGGTCTGCTGCCGCCAGGGCGCCCGCACGGCCTGTTCCTGGCGGCTGACGCCGACGACCAGCGCCTTGTCCATGCCCAGCGCGGGCGGCTGCAGCGTGCGCATGGCCACGACACGCTGGTCGCCGCGCAGGCTCATGCCGCGCTGCACGCTGGCGCTCTGGCCCGTCGCCAGGTGGCGCATATGGATCGACGACGGCTGCATCGTGCGCGGCCCGGGCGGCTGCTTGTCGGGCGGGTTCACCACCACCACGCCGCCGTCGGCGTGCACGATGCGCGTCGACATGTCCTCGGCGTAGAGCATCGAGCCCAGCAGGGTGTCGAAGTAGGCGGGGTCGAGCGTCGCGGCCACGGCGCCGGTGAAGCCTCCCTGGGCGTCGGTCACCGCCAGCGCCATCGACAGCGTGACCTCGCCCGAGGCAGACACGGCGGGTGGCGCCACGTGCAGGACGCCCGGGTCGGGCCGCGCACGCAGCGCCGCGAACCAGGCTGCCGTGGACGACACCGCGGTATCGGGCCCGCCCGCGGCCACCAGCCGGCCTTCTGCGTCCAACAGCACCATGCTGCGTACGCCGGGGATGGCGACGCTCAAGGCCTCGAGCCGCCGCGTCGCGCGCCGCGAGGTCTCATCCGCCTGCCATTCGGGCAGGTCGTCGCGCACCACGCGCAGTGCCGCTTCCACACCCTGCAGCTGCCAGGCGAGGTTGCGCTCGATGGCGTCGGCTTGCGCCACCAGGCGGGCGGTGTCGGCAGCCTCGATCTCGTCCAGCCGCACCATCCGGCTGCTCACCAGCCACGCGCCCAGCAGCAGCACGCCGGCGGCCAGCCACAGGCGCTCGCGGCGGTTGCGGCGGACGAGGTCCGGGGGGGCGGTTGAAGGCATCGTGCAGCGGGGCGCCCCGCCAGCCTAACACCAGGTCGACGCGTAACATCACGCCGCGGCCCCTGCACGCCGCAACAAGCGCCCGCTGGGTGCGGAGCTGCCCGCATGGAAATCTTCGACTACGACAACATCCTGCTGCTGCCGCGCAAGTGCCGCGTCGACAGCCGCAGCGAATGCGACACTTCGGTGGAGTTCGGCGGCCGGCGCTTTGCGCTGCCGGTGGTGCCGAGCAACATGAAGACGGTGATCGACGAACCGATCAGCGTGGTGCTGGCGCAAAGCGGCCACTTCTACGTCATGCACCGCTTCGACCTGGATGCCGTGGCCTACGCGCAGCGCATGCGCGACCGCGGGCTCATCGTCAGCCTGAGCTCGGGCGTGAAGCCGGCCGACTATGCGGTGATCGACCGCCTGGCCGCCGACGGCGTGGGTGCCGACTACATCACCATCGACATCGCGCACGGCCACGCCGACAGCGTGAAGCAGACCATCGAGCACATCAAGCAGCGCCTGCCGAAGGCGTTTGTCATCGCCGGCAACGTGGCCACGCCCGAAGCGGTGATCGACCTCGAGAACTGGGGCGCCGACGCCACCAAGGTGGGCGTCGGCCCAGGCAAGGTCTGCATCACCAAGCTGAAGACCGGCTTCGGCACCGGCGGCTGGCAGCTTTCCGCGCTGAAGTGGTGTGCGCGCGTCGCCACCAAACCCATCATCGCCGACGGCGGCATCCGCCACCACGGCGACATCGCCAAGAGCGTGCGCTTCGGTGCCGCGATGGTGATGGTCGGCTCGCTGTTCGCGGGCCACGAAGAGAGCCCGGCGGCGACGGTGGAAGTCGACGGCCGCCGCTACAAGGAGTACTACGGCAGCGCGTCGGACTTCAACAAGGGCGAGTACAAACACGTCGAGGGCAAGCGCATCCTCGAGCCCATCAAGGGCCACCTCGTCGACACGCTGCGCGAGATGCGCGAAGACCTGCAGAGCAGCATCAGCTACGCCGGCGGGCGTGTGCTGCAGGACCTGAAGAAGGTCAACTACGTGGTGCTGGGCGGCGAAAACGCCGGCGAGCACCTGTTCATGTAAGGGTGCAAACCGGGCGCGACCGGCGCGCACGGTTCACCGGCGCCGGGCGCATGAGGCAGCGTGATGCTGCAGCGACAGCGCCAGGCGCGCCTTGCGGCAGCGGCGGGATCAAAGCCAGTACCCGCCAAGGCGAGCCAACGCTTCGAAGAGGCGCAGGTGGAGCGCTCGCGCCTGCCAGTGCTCGAGTGTGATCGGGTCCGATGCAGCAAGGTCCTTGTCGAACATCGATTGCATCTGGGCGCCGAATTCCGTCCCCAACACCACGGCGTTCAACTCATGGTTGTGCACAAAGCTGCGCCAGTCGAGGTTGGTCGAACCGACGGTGGCCCATACGCCATCCACCAGCGCGGCCTTGGAGTGCAGGATGACGCCACGCCGTTCGTAGATCTTCACGCCGGCCCGCAGCAACTGGGCGTAGTAGCCACGGCCGGCGTGGAATACCAGCCATGAATCTGTCTGGCTGGGCAGGATCAAGGTCACCTCGACGCCACGGCGGACTGCGGCCTCGAGTGCAGCGAGCAACTGCGGATCAGGTACGAAATAGGCGTTGGTCAGACGCACACTGGTTTCGGCGCTTCCGATGGCCGATAGCAGCGTGGCGTAGATCAGGCTGTACGGATCTTCGGGCGAGCTGCCGATCGCGCGCACCACCAGGTGCCCGGCCTGTGCGAGCGGCGGAAAGTAGTTCCTGGGCGGCAGCGGCTCACCCTTCTGGCTGACCCACGCCGCGAGGAACAGCTTCTGCAGCTCCGCCACCACCGGCCCCCGCAATTGAAGGTCGGTGTCGCGCCAGGCCAGGCTGTCGTCGGACCGCGGTTGTTTGCTGGACGACCCACCGGAATAGACGCTGCTGATGTTGATCCCGCCAAGAAACGCGGTTTGCCCATCGACGATCAACAGCTTGCGGTGGTCGCGCCGATTCAACTCCCATTCCTTGCGCGCCACCATGGGATTCATCGGGTTGATTTCGAGCACCCGGACGCCCGCGTCGCGCAGACGTTGGAAGAAGGCCCGTGGTGTGCCGAGCGTGCCGACACTGTCGTGAATGAGGTTGACCTGGACACCTTGCCGCTGTTTGTCGATGAGGGCTTGCGCAAAGCGCCGGCCGACATCGTCGTCGTCCAGGATGTAGGTCTCCAGGTTGATATGGTCCCGCGCTGCCAGGATGGCCGCCAGCATCGCCCGGTAAGTCGCCGGGCCGTCCTGCAGCAGCAGGACCTGGTTGCCGACCATGAGTGGACTCTCGACCATGGCCTCCTCGCGCGCCAGGTGTCGATCGAAGATGCCGGTGTCGGGGCCCTGGCCTTTCAGGCTGTCGAGCAAGGCCTTGCTCCGTGCCGCTGAAAGCGGGCCGTGCGGGCCCTCCAAGGGCACGGCGGGGCCTGGCCGCCGCGTGAGATCGGGCACGATCGTCGGCAGGCTGCTCCAACCGATCACCAGCATCGCGGCCATCAGGCCGAGGAAACCGAACAAGCCCAGCAATCGCAGGATGAGTCTGTGATGTGTGCGAAGCAGTCGCGGCATCGGGGCCATGTCGGCTATTGCTCGTTTGGCGCTGAACGGTCATGCACGGACGAAGGATAGCCGCGAGTCCAGCCTCGGATCGCACCCCAAGTCATCGGCGCAACATCTTTCCGTGGGGCCTGGCCTGCAGTCCGCACGCCACCCTGCACCCGGCGAGGCGGCCGACCGATGGCCTGCACACGCTGCTCATGGCCAGCCTGTGGTTCTTGAAGGTTGCTCAAACGGCACGGCGGGTCGCCGTCGCCCAGCCACTTGCGATCTGGACGCGATCGTTGTCGCTGCAGGCCGCGAGCTCCACGATGGGTTTAACCGGCGGCAACCCCGAGCCGCCACCGGCGGGCCGCCCGTCTGCCTGCTCTGGACGGCAGCTGTCGCCAGGATTCGGCGGCCACGAGGCCGCCATTCACCAACAACCGCTGACGGCTTTTGAACCGGCGCTTTGGGCGGACGCTCAACGCGGGATCATGCCCTGGCTTTCGCCGGCCTCGACCTTGCGCGGCGTCTTCGTGCGCAGCGCCAGCGGCTGGGCTCGCCCGTCCGCGCGCACGCGCGGGCAGCTGCCGCCGTCGGCCAGGTCGGCGGCCACGCGCAGCAGCGGGTCGGCAACGCCACCCTGCGCTGCCGTGAAGTCCTCGACCACCGTGCAGCTGGCGTCGAAGCCGTCGAAGTAGCGGCCTTCGTTGCGCTGGTTGACGCTCTCGAAGTTCACCACGCTGTAGGTCTGGCCGCAGCTGCTGGAAGGCAGGAAGCCCACCGGCTTGCCGCAGGTGGTGTCGCCCACAGTCACCACCTCGACACCGGCGCCGCGCAGGCCGTTGACGACCTGTTCGCTGGCCGAGCAGGTGCGTGGGCCGGTCAGCACGTAGACGCGCGGCAGACCCAGCGAAGAAGACTGCGGGGTGAACGCGAAGTTCTCGTTGTTGGCCGCGCGTTTGTCGTTGTACAGCAGCGTGGCGTAGTTCAGGCCGTTGCCGCGGCTGCCGGCGATGTAAGACGCCAGCGTGCGGCCGGTGGAGACCAGGCCGCCGCCGTTGTAGCGCAGGTCGAGCACCACATCCTGCACACCCGCCGTCTTGAACTGGGCGAAGGCAGTCTCCAGCCCGGGCAGCGCCTGGCCAACCATGTCCTTGACCTGCAGGTAACCCAGCTTGCGGCCACCGGTGCTGGTGTGCACGGCCGCACCCTGCACTGGGGCGAGGTTGAAAACCGCGGCCGTCAGCACCACCGTGCGGTCGGCGCCGCTGCGGCGCAGCACCAGGGTCAGTCGCTCGCCGGTCTGGCCGGGGCTGAGCACGCCGTAGTCGTCGCCGGCAATCACTGTGGCCACCGGTGTGCCGTTGAGGGCAATGATCTCGTCGCCGCGCTGCACGCCGCCCGCTGCGGCGGGCGAGTTGGGTTCGACGTAGCGCACCCACAGCGGCCGCGTGGCGTCGCCATCGGCCTCGACGCCGGTGACGGCGACGCCATAGCTCAGTACGGCGCCATCGCCGAAGAAACGGTTGAAGCTTTCGGTGCTTTGGTAGTAGCTCCAGCGGTCGGCCGGGAAACCGGCGCTGGTGCCGGTGTAGAGCAAGGCGTCGAAATAGCTGGACAGGCTGGTGTAGGGCGCCGGGTCCGGCCGCGGCGAGACGCGGTACCAGAAGTACCAGTCGTCCATGTAGCTGGTCAGCCAGGCCTTCTGGTCGGCAACGCTGCAGCTGTTGGGCGGGGGCGTCGGCTCTTCGCGGCCGCCGTCCCCGCCGCCCCCGCCGCAGGCCACCAGGGCCAGCGGCAGGGCCAGGCTGGCAAGCAGATGACGAGGGCGGCGGCGCGGGGTGGTGCTCATGGGGGTACTCCGGAAACGGGCGGCCCATCGGGGCGAGAGGGGTGGCGGCGACGTGGGCCCCGCAAGGCGCGGCCGGAAGGCGCCCTGGCGTGGGCCGCCACCTAGAATCGAAACCCTTCCCGAGCCGATTCCGTTGACAGCGTAGGTCGTGCCGGCCTGTATGGATTTGTAGCCGCCCATCATGACCGAACTTGCCAAGTCGTTCGAGCCCGCCGCCATCGAGGCCCGCTGGGGCGCCGCCTGGGCCGCCAGCCGCGCCTTTGCGCCGACGCTGGATGCCACCAAGCCGTCTTTCAGCATCCAGCTGCCGCCGCCCAACGTCACCGGCACGCTGCACATGGGGCACGCGTTCAACCAGACCATCATGGACGCGCTGACGCGCTACCACCGCATGCGCGGCCACAACACGCTGTGGTTGCCGGGCACGGACCATGCGGGCATCGCGACGCAGATCGTGGTCGAGCGGCAGCTGCAGGAAAACGGCCTGAGCCGCCACGACCTCGGGCGCAAGAACTTCGTGGCCCAGGTCTGGGACTGGAAGGCGACGTCGGGCGCGACGATCACGAACCAGATGCGCCGCATGGGCGACAGCGTGGACTGGTCGCGCGAGTACTTCACGATGGACGACAAGCTCTCGGTCGTCGTCACCGAGACCTTCGTGCGCCTGTTCGACGAAGGCCTGATCTACCGCGGCAAGCGGCTGGTGAGCTGGGACCCGGCGCTGAAGAGTGCCGTCTCCGACCTGGAGGTCGAGAGCGAGGAGGAAGACGGTTTCCTCTGGCACATCCGCTACCCGCTCGAAGACGGCAGCGGCAGCGTGGTGGTGGCCACGACGCGGCCCGAGACGATGCTGGGCGACACCGCAGTGATGGTGCACCCGGAGGACGAGCGCTACACGGCACTGGTCGGCAAGCGCGTGAAGCTGCCGCTGACCGAGCGCGTGATCCCGCTCATTGCCGACGCCTATGTCGACCGCGAATTCGGTACCGGCGTCGTCAAGGTGACGCCGGCACACGACGCCAACGACTACGCCGTCGGCCAGCGCCACGGGTTGGCGATGATCGGCGTGCTCAACCTAGACGCCACGCTGAACGCACACGCACCCGAGGCCTACCGCGGGCTGGACCGCTTCGTTGCCCGCAAGAAGATCGTCGCCGACCTGGATGCAGCCGGCCTGCTGGTGGAAACCAAGAAGCACCGACTGCAGGTGCCGCGCTGCGCGCGCACCGGGCAGGTGGTCGAGCCCATGCTCACCGACCAGTGGTTCGTCGCCGTCAACAAGGCCGGCTCCGACGGTGTGAGCATTGCCGAGAAGGCCCGCCGCGCGGTGTCTTCCGGCCAGGTGCGCTTCGTGCCCGAGCAGTGGGTCAACACCTACAACCACTGGATGGAGAACATCCAGGACTGGTGCATCAGCCGCCAGCTCTGGTGGGGTCACCAGATCCCGGCCTGGTACGGCAGCGGTGGCGAGCTCTTCGTCGGCCGCAGCGAGGACGAAGCCCGTGCCCGCGCCACGGCGGCAGGCTACAGCGGCGCGCTGACGCGCGACGAGGACGTGCTCGACACCTGGTACAGCAGCGCGCTGGTGCCCTTCAGCACGCTGGGCTGGCCCGACAAGACGGGCCATGCGGCGCTGGAACAGCAACTCTTCCTGCCCAGCACGGTGCTCGTCACCGGCTTCGACATCATCTTCTTCTGGGTCGCCCGGATGATCATGATGACGACGCACTTCACTGGCCAGGTGCCGTTCAAGGACGTCTACATCCACGGCCTGGTGCGCGACGCTCAGGGCCACAAGATGAGCAAGAGCGAAGGCAATGTGCTCGACCCGGTGGATCTCATCGACGGCATCGAACTGGCGCCCCTGCTCGACAAGCGCACCACCGGCCTGCGCAAGCCCGAGACCGCGCCGCGTGTGCGCAGGCAGACCGAGAAGGAATTCCCCGACGGCATCACCGCCTTCGGCGCCGATGCGCTGCGCTACACCATGGCCAGTTACGCCACGTTGGGCCGCAACATCAACTTCGACGCCAAGCGCTGCGAGGGTTACCGCAACTTCTGCAACAAGCTCTGGAACGCCACCAAGTTCGTGCTGATGAACTGCGAGGGCCAGGACTGCGGGCTGAAGGAACACACGAAGGCCGAGTGCGCCGCGCCGGCGCTCGACGCCGCCGGCCAGGTGCTTGCGCCGGCCGGCCCCTTCCACGGCTACATGCGCTTCTCGATGGCCGACCGCTGGATCAGCGGCGAGTTGCAGCGCGCGGAAGCGGCCGTGGCGCAGGGCTTCGCCAACTACCGGCTCGACAACGTCGCGAATGCGATCTACACGTTTGTGTGGGACGAGTACTGCGACTGGTACCTGGAAATCGCCAAGGTGCAGATCGCGGAAGCGACAAAGGCAGGCGGCGACGCCGAGCTGCGCGCCACGCGCCGCACGCTGATCCGCACGCTGGAAACCGTGCTGCGCCTGCTGCACCCGCTGGCGCCCTTCATCACCGCCGAACTGTGGGATACCGTGGCGCCGGTGGCCGGCATGAAGCTGAGCGACAGCATCGTCACCGCGCGCTACCCCGAGGCGCAGTTGCAGAAGGTCGACCCGAAGGCAGATGCCTGGGTAGCACGCCTGAAGACCGTGGCCGCCGAGACGCGCCGTCTGCGCAGCGAGATGGGCCTGCCCCCGGGTGAACGTGTGCCGCTGCTGACGCTGGGCGACGAGGCCTTCGTCACCAGCGCCGCACCGCTGTTGAAGGCGCTGGCGCGGCTGGCCGATGTGCAGGCCTTTGCCGACGAAACCGCATTTGCCGCCGCGACACAGGCCGCGCCGGTGGCGATGAATGGCGATCTGCGGCTGGCGCTGCACGTGCAGATCGACGTCGCGGCAGAAAGCGCGCGCCTGGCCAGGGAGATCGCGCGGCTGCAGGGCGAGATCGTGAAGGCCGAGGCCAAGCTCGGCAACGAGAGTTTCGTCGCACGTGCGCCGGCGGCCGTGGTGGCGCAGGAGCGCGCACGCGTGGCCGACTTCCAGCAGGCGCTGCAACGGATGCAAGGGCAGCTGTCGCGACTGGCGGTAGCCCAGTGAGCCCGGCATGGCCGACGGCTGCCGGCGTCTGAGCCAAGCCGCACAGAAGGCGGGCCGGGCGCCGTGAAAGAATGAACTCTGTCCCGCACCCGACGAACACGAGCATGCTCATCCAGAAAGCCATCTTCCCCGTCGCCGGCCTCGGCACGCGTTTCCTGCCCGCCACCAAGGCGCAGCCCAAGGAGATGCTGCCGGTGGTCGACAAGCCGCTCATCCAGTACGCCGTGGAAGAGGCCTACGCGGCCGGCGTGCGCGAGATGATCTTCGTCACCGGCCGCCACAAGCGGCCGATCGAGGACCACTTCGACATGACCTACGAGCTGGAGGTGGCGCTCGAGAAGGCCGGCAAGGAAGAACTGCTGGAGGTGGTGCGCAGTGTCAAGCCCGACGACATGGAGTGCATCTACGTGCGCCAGGCGCAGGCCCTGGGCCTGGGCCATGCCGTGCTGTGCGGGCAGCGCCTGGTCGGCAACCAGCCCTTCGCCGTGCTGCTGGCCGACGACCTGATGGTCGGCAGCCCGCCGGTGCTCAAGCAGATGGTCGAGCAGTTCCAGGAATGGCGGGCGTCGATCCTGGCCGTGCAGGAAGTGCCGGCCGAGCACACGCGCCGCTACGGCATCGTCGACGGCACACCGGTCAGCGAACGCATGATCGACGTCACGCGCATCGTCGAAAAGCCCGCCCCCGAGGTGGCTCCGTCACGTCTGGGCGTGGCCGGCCGCTACATCCTCACGCCGGGCGTGTTCCACGAGATCGCCACCCAGCCGCGCGGCGTCGGCGGCGAGATCCAGCTCACTGACGGCATCGCCTCGCTGCTGCGGCGAGAGAAGGTCTTCGCCTTCCGTTACGAGGGCAAGCGCTACGACTGCGGCAGCAAGGAAGGTTTCCTTGAAGCCAACGTCGAGCTCGCGCTGGCGCACCCGCAACTGGGCCCCGGATTCCGCGACTTTCTGAAGTCACTTTCGCTGTAGATCACTTTGCCGATCAAGGCCTTGCGCGGAACCGGCTCTGCCGGGCCGCAGCAAGAGTTCCCTCGGGGGGTGGCGACCGCAGGGAGCCCTGGGGGCGCTATCTCCGGCGCAGCACGTGCAGGAAGTCGGCGCCTGCGGCCTTCTGCTCCACGAGTTGGTTGCCGGTCTGGCGCGCAAATGCCTGGAAGTCGCGCATCGACCCTGGGTCGGTACTGACCACGCGCAGCAACTCTCCGCTGACCATGTCGGCCAGCGCCTTCTTGGCTTTCAGGATGGGCAGCGGGCAGTTCAGGCCGCGGGTGTCGATTTCCTTGCTGACGTCCATGTCTCGCTCTCTTGTCGTGTGTCCGGGCGACGCGCCGTCGGGATTCAGGTCTTGGGCGGCAGTTCGATGAACTGCGGTTCGTGGCCGCGGCCGCGCAGCCAGTCGGCCAGCGCGTAGCCGGTTCCGGCGCGCCAGCAGCGCAGGTTCTGCGGCTCGAACAGCTTGTACTCGGCGAGTTCCGGTGACAGCCGCACCTCGCCGCGCGCCTGTGCATGGTAGGCGATGATGACCTGGTTCATGCGCTGGAAGTCGTAGACGCCGACGAGCGCCAGCTGGTCGACCTGCAACGCGGTCTCTTCCAACACCTCGCGTGTGATGCCCTGCTCGGGCGTCTCGCCAGCTTCCATGAAGCCAGTGATCAGCGCAAAGAGGCGCCCCGACCACGCTGCATTGCGCGCCAGCAGCACCTGGCCGCCGCGGTCGGTGCATTCGACGATGGCGGCCAGCACCGGCGTCGGGTTGTTCCAGTGCGTCCAGCCGCAGGCCGGGCAGCGAAGCCGCGACTTGGGGCCGCCGTCTTCGTCCTGCGTCAGCCACGCCAGCGCGTTGCCGCAGCTCAAGCAAAAGCGGGTAGCGTGAGCCTGCGAGCTCATGCGGTGCCGGTGTGATCAAGCTCTCCGCAACGGAACCGGTTTCGCCGGGCCGTCAGCGGGCGGCCCCCTCGGGGGGTAACGAGCGATCGCGAGCTTGGGGGCCCCATGTCACGCCGGGAAGACGCCGGTCGACAGGTAGCGGTCGCCGCGGTCGCAGACGATGAAGACGATGGTCGCGCTTTCCACCTGCTGCGCGAGTTGCAGCGCCACCCAGCAGGCACCGGCGGCCGAGATACCGGCAAACAGGCCTTCCTCTGCCGCCATGCGGCGCGCCATCGCCTCGGCATTGGCCTGGCTCACGAGCACCAGTTCGTCCACGGCCGTGGCGTCGTAGATTTTCGGCAGGTAGGCCTCGGGCCACTTGCGGATGCCCGGGATGCGGCTGCCCTCGCTGGGCTGCGCGCCGACGATCTTCACGCCCGGGTTCTGCGACTTGAGGTAGCGCGACACGCCGGTGATGGTGCCAGTGGTGCCCATGGCGCTGACGAAGTGCGTTACGCGGCCCGCGGTGTCGGCCCAGATCTCGGGGCCGGTGGTTTCGAAGTGCACCCGTGGGTTGTCGGCGTTGGCGAACTGGTCGAGCACACGGCCCTTGCCGTCCTTCTGCATCTGATCGGCGAGGTCGCGGGCGTACTCCATGCCGCCCGAACGCGGCGTCAGGATGAGTTGGGCGCCGAAGGCCTTCATGGTCTGCGCGCGTTCGATCGATAGGTCCTCGGGCATGATCAGCACCATGCGGTAGCCACGGATCGCCGCGGCCATCGCCAGCGCGATGCCGGTATTGCCCGAGGTGGCCTCGATCAGCGTGTCGCCGGGGCGGATCTCGCCACGCTCCTCGGCGCGGCGGATCATGCTGATGGCCGGCCTGTCCTTCACCGAGCCGGCCGGGTTGTTGCCTTCCAGCTTGCCCAGCACGACGTTGCCGCGTGCCGCGCCAGCCGCGCCGGGCAGCCGCTGCAGCGCCACCAGCGGCGTGCCGCCGATCGCGTCTTCCAGGGTCTTGTAGGCCGGTGGGGCCGATGGTTTCATGGCGCGCGCTCCTGCTGCGGGGCACGATTGTCGCAGTGCCACCGCCGGCCGCTGCGCCGGCACGGACACGGCCACGTGTGATAATGATTTCAGCCTCGGGAAGCTCCCGCGGCATGCTGCCCCCGTGACGAAATCGGTAGACGTAGCGGATTCAAAATCCGCCGCCGCAAGGCGTGCCAGTTCGAGTCTGGCCGGGGGCACCAGCCGGGCGCTTAGCCGAGCGTCTGCCGGCCCGTAGAACGGCCCCCACTGACGTCCCTGCCCCGCGCCGCATGCCGCCGATCCCGACGCTGACCAAGAACCTGATGCTGGCCTGCACGGCCATCTTCTTCCTGCAGCAGATCGTCTTCCTGCAAGGGCTGTTTGCGCTCTACCCGCTGGCCAGCGGCCACTTCATGCCCTGGCAGGTGGTCACCTACGCCTTCCTCCACGGCGGCATCGGCCACCTGTTCTTCAACATGCTGGGCCTGTGGATGTTCGGCTCGGAACTCGAACGCCTGTGGGGCGCGAAGCGCTATGCGGCCTTCCTGCTCGCCGGCGTGCTGGCCGCGGCGGTGACACAGCTGATCTTCACTTCGATCAGCGGCTCGCGCGTGCCGACGGTCGGTGCCTCGGGCGGGCTGTTTGCGCTGCTGCTGGCCTTCGGCATGCTGTTCCCGAACCGCGTCATCATGCCGCTGTTCCCGCCGATCCCGATGAAGGCGCGCACCTTCGTCATCGTCTTCGGCCTGCTCGAACTGGTGCTGGGGCTGATGGACACCGGCAGCGTCGCGCACTTCGCGCACCTGGGTGGCATGGTCGGCGGCTTCCTGATGATCCGCTACTGGCGGCGCCAGCCGCCGTTCGGCCGGCGCCGGCGCTGAAAGTGTGAGAGGCAGTCTGGGGCGGCAAGCCCCTGGCCGCACGTCGGCAGCGCGCCGGCCTCATGCTGGACTTCCTTGTGAACGGGGGGTGGGTATGCAGCGCTGCTTAGGCACCGGTAGACACCTGCTCGGGGCCACGCTGCTGGCGGTCTGCAGCGCAGGCCTTGCCGCTACCGACATCGAGCAGCGCTCCCGTGCGCTGGAACGCGCTCGCGAGGCCGTCGTCGGGCTGCAGGTGCAGGCGCTGGAAGACGCACGTTCGGCCAGTACGCTGGGCCTCGAACGCCGGGGTTCGGGTGTGCTCATCGCCGACGACGGCGTCGTGCTGACCATCGGCTACCTAGTGCTGGAAGCGCAGAGCATCGAGCTCGTCACCGAAGCCGGCCGCCGGGTGCCGGCGCGCGTGCTGGCCTATGACCAGGCCAGCGGTTTCGGTCTCGTGCAAGCGCTGGCGCCGCTGGGCGTCAAGCCGGCGCCACTGGGCCAGTGGGTGCCGGCGGCAGCGGCCTCGGGCAGCTTCGTCGAGGCCGCCGCCACCGTGATCAGCGGCGGCGACGACGGCGAGGTGCAGCCGGTACGCCTGGTCTCGCGGCGCGCCTTCTCGGGCTACTGGGAATACCACATCGACGCGGCGCTCTACACCGTGCCGCAGGCACGCGACCACAGCGGCGCCGCGCTCTTCGACGCGCAGGGCGAGTTGCTGGGCGTGGGCTCGCTGGTGGTGCCCGACGCGCTGGGCCCGGGCCAGCCACGCACGGTGGGCAACATGTTCGTGCCGGTGGACCTGCTCAAGTCCATCCTGACCGAATTGCGCCAGCACGGCCGTTCGCAGGCCAGCGCGCGGCCCTGGCTGGGCCTGAACTGCATCGAACGCGACGGCGAACTGCGCGTAGTGCGGGTCAGCGACGACAGCCCGGCCGAGGTGGCCGGCCTGCAGCCCGGCGACCGTATCCGGCGCCTGGACGGCACCCGCGTCTCGGCGCTGGCGCAGCTGTGGCGGGCGCTGTGGGCCGACACCCGCGCCGAGCGGGCGGTGGAACTGGAGATCGAACGCGACGGCCGCCCGATGAACGTCACCGTGCAGGCCGTCGACCGCGAGAAGACGCTGCGGCGCGCGACCGGCATCTGAAGACCGGCATCCGAAGCCGGCTCTCAGCCGGCGAGCAGACCTTCGCGCACTGTCGGGTAGAGCAGGCGCAGCCGCAGCTCGCGCTTCAGCCGCGTGTTGGTCAGGCGGCGCGACTCGCTCATGAAGCTCATCAGCATCGGGCTCAGCTGCACCCGCGCCTCGTCGCGCGTGATACGCGGCGGGGGCGGCAGCCCGCACAGGTCGGCCGCGAGATCGAAGTACGCGCCCATCTTCAGCTCGGTGTCGTCGCTGGCGTGCAGCACACGTTGCGGCAGCCCGCGGTAGAGCGCGGCCACGCAGGCGCGCGCCAGGTCGTCGGCGTGGATGTGGTTGGTGTAGACGTCGTCGTCCGCCGCCAGCACCGCGGTGCCGCGCGCCAGGCGTTCACGCGGGTGGCCGCCGGGGCGGTTGGCGGCGTAGATGCCGGGGATGCGCAACAGCGTCACGCGGGCGCCCGTGCGGTGGCCGAACCAGCGCAGCTGCGCTTCGGCGTCGACACGGCGGCGCGCGCGGTCGGTGGTCGGGTTCACGGCGCGGGTTTCGTCGAAGCAGGCGCCGCCGCAGTCGCCGTAGACCCCGCTGGTGCTGCCGTAGACGACACGCTGCACCCGCCCCCCGCGCGCCAGCGCACGCAGCAGGGCCGCCGTGCGCGGGTCGGTGGCGCCCTGCAACGGCGGCGGCGCCAGGTGCAGCACGGCGTCGGCCAGGCCGCCCAGGCGGCCCAGCGTGGAGGGTTCGTCGAGGTTGCCCAGCAGCGGCACGGCGCCTGCGGCGCGCAGCACGGGCGAACGTTCGGGGCTGGACGTCAGCGCCAGCACGCGCCAGGCCGGCCGCACCAGGCGCAGCACGCGCAGGCCGATGTCGCCGCAACCGACGATCAGCAGGGTCGGCCGGCGGGCCAGTCTGGGCACGTGGACGGGGGACGAGGGCATCGCGGCAGCGGCTTCGGGGCGATCGACGGGATGCTCGACGGGGTGCAGGCCGGCTTGCCGCGGTGCCCGGGCACAATCGAGGGTTGCAGTTTACGTGCGCCCCGCGGTATTCCATGAGCTTCACGATCACCCTTAAGCCTTCCGAACGCGCCTTCCCCGTCGACGCCGACGAAGCCATCCTGCCGGCGGCCATCCGCCAGGGCATTGGCCTGCCCTACGGCTGCCGCGACGGCGCCTGCGGCTCGTGCAAGAGCCGGCTGCTGCAGGGCCATGTCGTGCACGGCCCGCATCAGAGCAAGGCGCTGTCGGCGGCGGAAGAAGACGCCGGCTTCATCCTCACCTGCTGCGCGCGGCCGCAGAGCGATTGCGTCGTCGAAGCGCGCAGCGTGCCCGGCGCCGGCGAATTCCCGGTGCTGAAGATGCCCTCGCGTGTGCTGAGCATCGAGCGCCCGGCAGCCGACGTGGCGCTGCTGAAGCTGCAGCTGCCGGCCAACCAGAACCTGCAGTACCGCGCCGGACAGTACGTCGAGTTCATCCTGCGCGACGGCGCGCGGCGCAGCTACAGCATGGCCAACGCGCCGGGCCGCCTGGGCAACCCGCCGGCCATCGAGCTGCACGTGCGCCACATGCCGGGCGGCAAGTTCACCGACCACGTGTTCACGGCGATGAAGGAAAAAGAAATCCTGCGCGTCGAAGGCCCCTACGGCAGCTTCTTCCTGCGCGAGGACTCGACCAAGCCCCTGGTGCTGCTGGCCAGCGGCACCGGCTTCGCGCCCCTCAAGGCGCTGATCGAGCACATGCAGCTGAAGGCCATCCACGACCGCCCCGCGGTGCTGTACTGGGGTGGCCGCCGCCCGGCCGACCTGTACATGCACGCCTGGTGCGAACAGGCGGCGGCCGAACTGCCGTGGCTGCGCTACGTGCTGGTGGTCAGCGACGCCCGGCCCGAAGACGCCTGGACGGGCAGGACGGGCTTCGTGCACCACGTGGTGATGCAGGACTTTCCCGATCTTTCGGGCCACCAGGTCTATGCCTGCGGCGCGCCCATCGTCGTCGAATCGGCCCAGCGCGACTTCGTCGCCCGCTGCGGGCTGCCGGCCGACGAGTTCTTCGCCGATTCCTTCACCTCCGAGGCCGACAAACATGGCACTGCAACGACGTGATCTGCTGACCCTGGCGCTGGCCGCCGCCGCGGGCGCCGCGGGCGCGCAGCCCGCGCGCCCCATCCGCCTGGTGGTGCCCTACCCGCCCGGTGGTCCGCTGGACAGCATCGCGCGGGTGCTGGCCGTCGCGGTGAAGGACAGCCTGGGCAGCGTGGTGGTGGAAAACCGCCCCGGTGCCGGCGGCAACCTGGGCGCCGACCTGGTGGCCAAGTCGCCGCCCGACGGCCAGACGATCGTGATGGGCGCGGTGGCCACGCACGCCATCAACCCCTGGCTGTACACGAAGCTGCCCTACGACCCGCAACGCGACTTCACGCCGCTGACGCTGGTGGCCCAGGTGCCCAACGTGCTGGTGATGAACGCCGAAACGGCGGCGCGGCTGAAGATCACCCGCCTGGCCGACCTGGTGGCCTACGCCAAGGCCCATCCCGGTCAGCTGAACTACGGCAGCGGCGGCAACGGCAGCGCCGGCCACCTGGCCGGCGAGATGTTCAAGGCGCAGGCGGGGCTCTTCGTCGTGCACATCCCCTACGCCGGCGCCGCACCGGCGCAGTTGGCCTTGCTGGGCGGGCAGGTTGATTTCAACTTCGACAACCTGGCCGCGGCCTCGGCCAACATCAAGTCCGGCAAGCTGAAGGCGCTGGCCGTCACCACCGCCAAGCGCTCGACGGCCATGCCCGAGCTGCCCGCCGTCGCCGAGGCTGGCGCGGCACTGGGCCTGAAGGCCTTCGACATCGGCACCTGGTTCGGCCTCTTCGGGCCGGCCGGGCTGCCGGCCGAGACCACGGCAAAGCTGAACAAGGCCTTCGTCGACGCGCTCGGCGCACCCGAGGTGAAGGCGCGTTTTGCGATGCTGATGGCCGAGGCATCGCCGACGACACCGACGCAGTTCGGCGCCTTCGTGAAGGCCGAACTGGCGAAGTACGAGACGGTGGTGAAGGCCTCGGGCGCAAAGGCTGATTGACGCACATCGGAATGCCGCTCGACCAAGCTTCCCGCCGCGGAACCGGCTTCGCCGGGCCGCAGGCGGACGGCCTGCGGCGAGGACGCCTCAGGCGCTCGCAGGCGAGGAACAGTCCGCAGGGACTGTTCCTCGTCCGGCTCGCCCCCGTTGGGGGTAGCTAGCGCCAGCGCGCTTGGGGGCTGCAATCACTCGCCCAGGTAGGCGGCGCGCACCTTGGGATCGGCCAGCAGGGCCTTGCCCTCGCCCGTCATCGTGATCTCGCCCGAGTCCATCACGTAGCCGCGGTTGGCCAGGCTCAGCGCCCGGCTGGCGTTCTGCTCCACCAGCAGCACCGTGGTGCCGCGCTGGTGGATGTCGTTGATGACCTCGAAGATCTTGTCAACCATGATCGGGCTCAGGCCCATGCTGGGCTCGTCCAGCAGCAGCACCTTGGGCCGCGCCAGCAAGGCGCGGCCCATGGCCAGCATCTGCTGTTCGCCGCCACTCATCGTGCCGGCCAGCTGGTTGCGGCGTTCCTTCAGGCGCGGAAAGATCGCGAAGACCTTGTCGATGTCGGCCTCGATCTCGGTCTTGTCGTTGCGCACGAAGGCGCCCATCTGCAGGTTCTCGGTGATCGTCATGCGCGCGAACACGCCGCGGCCTTCGGGCACCATCACCAGGCCCTGCTTGACGAGGTCCCAGGGGCCCTGGCCCTTGATGTCGCGGCCGAGGTATTCGATGCCGCCCTCGGCTACCGCCTGGGTGCCCGTGATGGCCTTCAGCGTCGTCGTCTTGCCAGCGCCGTTGGCCCCGATGAGGCTGACGAGTTCACCCTCGTGCACCTCGAAGCTAACGCCCTTGACGGCCTGGATGCCGCCGTAGGCGACCTTCAGGCCGGTGACTTTCAACATGATCTGCGCCATCTCGACATAGCCCCTCAGTGCGCCGAGGAGCCCAGGTAGGCCTCGATCACTTTCTCGTTCCTCTGCACCTCGGCCGGGCTGCCTTCGGCGATCTGCTTGCCGTAGTCGAGCACGGTGACGCGGTCGCACAGGCCCATCACCAGCTTCACGTCGTGCTCGATGAGCAGGATGGTGCGGCCGTCCGTGCGGATACGGTCGATGAGCTCGCGCAACACCACCTTCTCGGTGGCGTTCATGCCGGCGGCGGGCTCGTCCAGCGCGATGAGCTTGGGGTCGGTTGCCAGCGCCCGCGCGATCTCCAGCCGGCGCTGGTCGCCGTAGCTCAGCGTGCGCGCCTTGAACTCGGCGTACTTGCCGATGCCGACGTAGTCCAGCAGTTCCTGCGCACGTTGCGCGATGGCCGCCTCTTCGGCCTTGAAGCCGGCGGTGCGGAAGATGGCGCCACCCAGGCCCGAGTGGGTGCGCACGTGGCGGCCGACCATCACGTTTTCCAGCGCCGTCATCTCGGCGAAGAGGCGGATGTTCTGGAAGGTGCGCGCGATGCCGGCCTTGGCCACCTCGTGCACTGCGCTGGGCTTGTAGGGCGCGCCGCCGAGCTCGAACGTCCCGGAGTCGGGGATGTAGAGGCCGGTGATGACGTTGAAGAAGGTCGTCTTGCCAGCGCCGTTGGGGCCGATGAGGCCGTAGACCTGGCCGGCCTCGATGGTGATGCCGACGTCGGACAGCGCCTGCAGGCCGCCGAAGCGCTTGCTGACGCCCTGGACCTTGAGTACGGTGGATGCCATTGCGGGGCGTTCCTTCAGCGCACGGCACGAGGCACGGCCTTGCCATGCTCGCGCGCCGGCCACAGCCCGCGCGGACGCGCCAGCATGATGGCGATCATCGCCACCGCAATGAGCAGCTGGCGCAGGATGGACGCGTCGAGCCGCCCGCCCGACATCTGCTGCAGCGGCCCGGCGACGTAACGCAGCACCTCGGGCAAGGCGGCCAGCATCACCGCGCCCAGGATGACGCCGGGCAGGTGGCCCATGCCGCCGAGCACGACCATGGCCACGATAAGCACGCTCTCCTGCAGGCTGAAGCTCTCGGGCGAGACGAAACCCTGGAAGGCCGCGAACATCGAGCCCGAGACGCCGCCGAAGGTGGCGCCCATGCCGAAGGCCAGCAGCTTCATGTTGCGGGTGTTGATGCCCATCGCCTTGGCGGCGATCTCGTCCTCGCGGATGGCCATCCAGGCGCGGCCGATGCGGCTGGTTTCCAGCCGGTGGCAGATGACGACGCTGAACACCACCAGCAGCAGGAAGAGGTAGTAGTACAGGACCACAGAGTTGATGCGGTAGTCGCCGATATTGATGGCCTGGCCGAAGCTGAAGCCGAAGAGGTTCATCGAGTCGATGCGGTCCAGGCCCCGCGGCCCGTTGGTGATGTTGACCGGGTGCTCGAGGTTGTTCATAAAGACGCGGATGATCTCGCCGAAGCCCAAGGTGACGATGGCGAGGTAGTCGCCGCGCAGCTTCAGCACCGGCATGCCCAGCAGCACGCCAGCCAGGCCCGCCAGGCCGGCGGCCAGCGGAATCACAGCCCACACCGGCGTGTGCATGCCGCCCGGCAGCAGCTTGGCGATCCACTCGAAGTTCTCGACCAGGTGCGGGCTGGCCAGCAGCGCGTACATGTAGGCGCCCACCGCGTAGAAGGCGACGTAACCCAGGTCGAGCAGTCCGGCGTAACCGACGACGATGTTCAGCCCCAGCGCCAGCAGCACGTACAGCAGCGACAGCGCCAGGATGCGCACCCAGCCCTGGCCGAAGTACTGCGCCAGCAGAGGCAGCGCCAGCAGCGCCAGCGCGGAGATCACGAAGACGAGGACCTTCTGTTTCATCACGGCTGCTCCGTCAGGCCCGATCGGCCACACGCTCACCGAGCAGGCCCGAGGGCCTGAGGGTCAGCACCAGGATCAGGGCGACGAAGGCGAAGATGTCGGCGTAGTGGCTGCCCAGAACGCCACCGGTCAGCGCGCCGAGGTAACCCGCGCCCAGCGCCTCGACCAGCCCCAGCACCAGCCCGCCCACCACGGCGCCGGCCAGGTTGCCGATGCCGCCCAGCACCGCCGCGGTGAAGGCCTTCAGACCCGGCAGGAAGCCCATGCTGTGCTGCACGGTGCCGTAGTTGGCGGCCCACATCACGCCGGCGACGGCGGCCAGCGCGGCGCCGATGATGAAGGTGGCGCTGATCACCATGTCGGGCTTGACACCCATCAGCGCCGCCACGCGCGGGTTCTCGGCCGTGGCGCGCATCGCGCGGCCCAGCTTGGTGCGGTTCACGAGGTACATCAGCGCGGCCAGCATCACCGCCGTGACGCCCAGGATGAGGCATTGGGTGACGGTGATGACGGGCCCGCCGAGGTCGATGGGCTCGGTGGGCAGCAGCAAGGGATAGGGCTTGGGGTTGGGCTTCCAGATGATCATCGCCAGCGTCTGCAGCAGCAGGCTCATGCCCATCGCGGTGATCAGCGGCGCCAGGCGCGGCGCGTTGCGCAAGGGCCGGTAGGCGAGCTTCTCGATCGTGAAGTTCAGCGTCGCGCAGACGATGATCGCGCACACCAGCGAAATCAGCATGATCAGCCAGCCCGGCAGGCCGGAGTCGGCCAGCGTCGAGACGATGGTCCAGCTCGTCAGTGCGCCCACCATCAGCACCTCGCCATGCGCGAAGGTGATGAGGTTGATGATGCCGTAGACCATGGTGTAGCCCAGCGCCCCCAGCGCGTACATCGCACCGAGCACCAGGCCGTTGATGATCTGCTGGAAGAAGGTTTCCATCGAGGGGGGACTCCGGTTGCCGTGGCCGTCGCGGCATGGCGGGACGCATGCAAGAAGCCGGCCGCGCCAGCGCCGGCACACCCGGCGGGCCCGGGCTGCGGCGGCATTCTAGGTGGCGCCCCGCCGCCGACCGAGCGGGAGTTTCCCCCTCGACAGGCGCAGTTTCTGCGCCCCGCAAGACCCGTCAGCGCGGTTTGTCCGCCGCGTCGTCCAGCGCCCGCAGTTCGGCCAGGCGCTCGGCGATGCGCCCTTCGAGGCCACGCGCCACCGGCTCGTAGAAGCGGCGCGCCGGCAGGCCCTCGGGCAGGTAGCGCTCGCCGGCCGCGTAAGCCTGGGCCTCGTCGTGGGCATAGCGGTAACCGGCACCATGGCCCAGGCCCTTCATCAGTTTTGTCGGCGCGTTGCGCAGGTGCATGGGCACGGGGCGCGTGCCGTCGGTCTTCACCAGTTCGCGCACCGCGTTCCAGGCCTTGTAGACGGCGTTGCTCTTCGGCGCCACAGCAAGGTAGGTGACGGCTTCGGCGAGCGCCAGTTCGCCCTCGGGCGAGCCCAGGCGTTCGTAGACCTCGGCCGCGTCGAGCGCCAGGCGCAGCGCACGCGGGTCGGCGAGGCCGATGTCCTCGGCCGCCATGCGGATGAGGCGGCGCGCGGCGTAACGCGGGTCCATGCCGGCGTCGAGCAGGCGCGCCAGCCAGTACAGCGAGGCATCGGGATCGCTGCCGCGCACGCTCTTGTGCAGCGCCGAGATGGTGTCGTAGTAGACGTCGCCGCCCTTGTCGCCGCGGCGCAGCAGTTCGCCCAGCGTGGTCTCGAGCCGCGCCTCGTCGAGTTCGGCCGCGTCGGCATGCGCGGCCACCAGGTTCTCGTAGGCGTTGAGCAGTCGGCGTGCGTCGCCGTCGGCATGGGCCACCAGGCGCTCGTGGGCGCCGGCACTCAAGGGTGGCGCCGCCAGCAGCGCCGCCGCGCGACGGATCAGTTCACCCAGGTCCTCGTCGTCCAGCGGCTTGAGCACGTGCACCGTGGCCCGCGAGAGCAGCGCCGAGTTGACTTCGAAGGACGGGTTTTCGGTGGTGGCGCCGATGAAACTGAACAGGCCGGCCTCGACATGCGGCAAAAAGGCGTCCTGCTGCGCCTTGTTGAAGCGGTGCACCTCGTCGACGAAGACCACCGTGGCATGCCCGGCGCGGCGCTGCACCGCGGCCTGCTCGACCGCTTCGCGGATGTCCTTCACGCCCGCCAGCACCGCCGACAGCACGATGAAGTGCGCACCGGTGGCGCCGGCCAGCAGGCGCGCCAGCGTCGTCTTGCCGACACCGGGTGGGCCCCACAGGATCATCGACGGCAGGCGGCCGGTCTCGAAGGCCACGCGCAGCGGCCGTCCGGCTTCAAGCAGATGGCGCTGGCCCACCACCTCGTCGAGATGGCGCGGGCGCAGGCGTTCGGCCAGTGGCACACTGGCGGCGGTGGCCGGCGTGTCGTCTTCGAACAGCGCGTCCTGGCGGGGCATGACGGCATTGTCGCCGCGCCGGGATCGGCGGAACTGACGCCCTGAGGTGTCTCTGCTGGGCGCCTCGACCGGCGCCGCCTTGGCGACACTTGCCGATCCTGCAACTCCCGCACCCGACCATGCGTGACCCGCTTGCCCTCGCACTTGCCCTCGCACTTGCCGTCGCACTCTGGCCCGGCCTGGCGCTGATGACGTCCGGTTCGGCACACGCCGACGCACCTCTGGTCAGCGAGACCGCCGACGTCATCGGTGCCGGGGACTGCCAGGTCGAGGCGGCGCTGGCCAAGGGCCGTGCCAGCAACACGCCCGCATCGCACGGCTGGGACCTGCTGGGCTCGTGCGGCCTGGGGCGCGACAGCCAGGCAGCCCTGGGCCTCAGCGGTGTGCGCAGCGACGGCAGCACGTCACGCGCCGCGCGGGCCGTTGGCAAGACGACCCTGGTGGCGCCCGAAGGCGCCGTCACCGGCTGGGGCCTGCGCTACGGCTTTGCGTTCGAACAGGCGCCCGGCGTCGGCTGGCGCAGCGAGGGCCTGGAGTTGATGGGCGTGATGACGCGCGAAGTCGCCAGCGGCCTGCTGCTGCATGCCAACGTCGGCCATTCATACAGCCGCAGCACAGGCCAGGGCAGCACGCTGTGGGCACTGGGCATCGAGACCACCGCCGACACCATCGTCGCAGCAGACCTCTTCGGTGACGACCGCACCCGGCCCTGGGTCTCGGCAGGCGCGGGCACGAAGCTCGCTCGTGGCCTCAGCATCAACGCCAGCTTCGCCGTGCAGTTCGAACAGCCGCGGGTGCGGCTGTTCACGCTGGGCGCCAAGCTGACGTTCTAGCCGGCCGACCGCCGCGCGGCGGTGCAAAGGCTATTGCTCGATGACGTCCGCCCCCGCCGGCGGCGTGAAGCGGAAACGTTCGGCGTCCAGCGCCACATTGCCCTCGAAGCGGCCGAACGCCAGCAGCGAACGCTGACCGAAGCTGTCGGTGATCTCCAGCGCGGTCAGCGTCTTGCCCTTGAAGCCCACGCGCAGCGCCTGGAAGGGCCCGTCCTTGAGCTTGGGCGTGGCCAGCGCCCAGTCCAGCCCGTCGCGCGCCGGCAGCGCCGACAGCACGAACTCGTTGTCGAGCGGACCGCCGGCCAGCAGCGCCGCCGGTGTCGAGCCCAGCGCCTGCGCGACGCGGCGTGAACTGGCCTGGTTGAGGTCGGCGTCGTAGATCCAGACCTTGATGCCGTCGGCGACGATGAGTTGCTCGAAGGGCTTCGTGTAGGCGAAGCGGAAGCGGTTCGGGCGCTGGAACTCGAACTGGCCGCTCGACGTCTTCTTGCGCGCGCCATCGGCCGAGCTCACGACCTGCGTGAAGTCTGCGCGGCCGGTCTTCACGTCGCGCACGAACTCGCGCAGCGTATCCACCGCATCGGCCTGCGCCAAGCCCGACGACACCGCCGCGGCCAGGGCCAGCACCGCGCTACCCATCCATTGCCGCATCACTCGTCCCTTCGTGGAACGATGATGTCCCGGTTGCCGTTGTGTCCCATCGGAGATACGAGTCCGGACTGCTCCATTTGTTCCAGCAATCGTGCGGCGCGGTTGTAGCCGATGCGCAAGTGGCGCTGCACCAGCGAGATCGACGCCCTCTTGTGCTGCAGCACCACGGCCACGGCGTTGTCGTACATCGCGTCGCTTTCGCTGCCGCCCGCTGCACCGCCACCGGCCGTGGCGGCATCGGCCTCGCCGTCGAGCACGCCGCCCTCCAGGATGCCCTCGATGTAGTTCGGTTCGCCCTGGCTCTTCAGGTAGGTGACGACGCGGTGCACCTCTTCGTCGCTGACGAAGGCGCCGTGCACACGCACCGGCAACCCGGTGCCGCTGGCCATGTAGAGCATGTCGCCCATGCCCAGCAGCGCCTCGGCGCCCATCTGGTCGAGGATGGTGCGGCTGTCGATCTTGCTGCTGACCTGGAAACTGATGCGCGTCGGGATGTTGGCCTTGATGAGGCCGGTGATGACGTCGACGCTGGGCCGCTGCGTAGCCAGGATCAGGTGCATGCCCGAGGCGCGCGCCTTCTGCGCCAGCCGCGCGATGAGTTCCTCGATCTTCTTGCCCACCACCATCATCAGGTCGGCGAGTTCGTCGATCACCACCACCACGTGCGGCAGGCGGTCCAGCGGCTCGGGTTCCTCGGGTGTCAGGCTGAACGGGTTGGGCAGCTTCTCGCCGCGCTCGGCCGCTTCCGCTATCTTCTTGTTGTAGCCGGCCAAATTGCGTACGCCCAGCTTGCTCATCAGCTTGTAGCGCCGCTCCATCTCGCCGACGCACCAGTTCAGCGCGTTGGCGGCCTGCTTCATGTCGGTGACCACCGGCGCAAGCAGGTGCGGGATGCCCTCGTAGACGCTCATCTCGAGCATCTTCGGATCGATGAGGATGAGCCGCACGTCACGCGCTTCCGCTTTGTAAAGCAGCGAGAGAATCATCGCGTTGATGCCCACGCTCTTGCCCGAACCGGTGGTGCCGGCCACCAGGCAATGCGGCATCTTGGCCAGGTCGGCCACGATGGGCTTGCCGACGATGTCCTTGCCCAGGCCCATGGTCAGCATGCTGGCCGAGTCGTTGTAGACATCCGAGCCGAGGATCTCGCTCAGCTTGATGGTCTGGCGGCGCGCGTTGGGCAGTTCCAGCGCCATGTAGTTCTTGCCCGGGATCACCTCGACGACGCGGATGCTCACCAGCGACAGCGAACGCGCCAGGTCGCGCGCCAGGCCCACCACCTGCGAGCCCTTGACGCCGGTGGCCGGCTCGATCTCGTAGCGCGTGATCACCGGGCCTGGGCTGGCCGCCACCACGCGCACCTCGACACCGAAGTCCTTGAGCTTCTTCTCGATCAGCCGCGAGGTCATCTCGATGCTCTCGGGCGTGACGGTGCTTTCCTGGCGGCCGCTCACGGCATCCAGCAGGTCGACCTGCGGCAGCCTGGTGTCGACCAGTTCGGCAAACAACGGCTTCTGGCGTTCCTTGGCCACACGCTGCGAGGGCGGCAGCGCGGCGGCCGCCGGCTCGATGACCAGCGGCACGTGCTCCTGGACCTCGACACGCTGCTCCTCGACCACCACCTCGCGTTCGCGCGCAGCCAGTTCGCCCAGGCGGCGGTCTTCCTCGGCCTCGCGCTTGTCCTGGCGGCTTTCACGCAGGCGGTCGAAGCCGGCGCCGATGGCATCGGCCAGGTGCAGCCAGGAAAAGCGCAAGGCCAGCGCGGTGCCGGTGACGAGCAGCGCGATCCACAGCACGCCCGAGCCGGCAAAACCCAGCCAGCGCATCGAAAGCGGCCCCAGTACGTAACCCAGCACGCCGCCGGCGTGGCCGGGCAGCAGCGCCTCCCAGCGGTACAGGCGGGTCCATTCCAGCGCGCAACTGGCGGCGAGCAGCAGCGCCAGGCCGAGCCAGAACATCCAGCGCGGCGGGCGCGGCGTGGCCGAGGGCCCGCGCAGCAGCCGCGCCAGCGCCGACAGCCAGGCCCGCGCCGTGACGGGCAGCAACCACCAGGCCGAGTAGCCGAACAGGAAGAGCGCCATGTCCGACAGGCGCGCCCCCAGCAGGCCGGCCTTGTTGTGCAGCGCCTGGCCGGTGCCGGAGGTGCTGAAGGAGGCGTCGCCGGCGTCGTGCGTCAGCATGGCCAGCAGGAACAGCAGCCAGGCCAGGCCACCGAACAGCACGGCGGCCTGCTGCTTCCAGCGCGGCAGTGCGCCAGCGTCGGGAGAGGCCAGCGCCGTGGCGCCGTCGCCCCCCAGGGAACCGAGCGGAAAGGTCATGCGCGGCATTGTGGCCGATGGCGTGGCCGCCGCCGGCAGGTTGCCGTCAGTCGTTCGGCAGCCGTTCCTTGATGACGACAGAACCGTTTTCCTGCGTCTCGATGACGCCGCGTTCTTCCAGGTCCTTCATCACGCGGCTGACCATCTCGCGCGACGCGCCGACGACCTTGGCCATGTCCTGGCGGCTGACCTTGTGGCGGATGATCTTGATGCCGTCGATCTCCTCGGCCATGTCGAGCAGCGTTCGCGCGACACGGCCGTCGACGTCGAGCAGCGCCAACGACTCGATCTGGCGGTCCGCGTTGCGCAGGCGGCGCACGAGGCCGCGCATGATTCCATACGACAGCGTGCTGTTCTCGGGCAGGCAGCGCGCGAAGTCGGCGCGCTGCAACACCAGCATGTCGGTCTGGATCTCGGCGCGGACGGTCGCCGAATGCGGCTCGTTGTCGATCAGGCTCATCTCGCCGACGTAGTCGCCGGACTCGAGCACCGCCAGGATGACCTCGCGGCCGCGCGTGTCCGAAGTCAGCACGCGGGCGCGACCGTTGAGCAGGATGAACAGCGCGTTGCTCTTGCGGCCCTGTTCGACGACGAGTTCGCCGCGGCGAAAACGCCGCTTGACCACGCTGTCGGCGATCGCCTGCGCCTGTTCGGCGGTGAGCATCGAAAACAGCGGCACGCGCCGGATCAGGTCCAGATTGGACAGCATCGACATACTTCAGGCTCCCTTTGTGTACGGTCCGTAAGGCCCGGGCTCGATACACGTTCCAGGCCGAGCCTGGTCTGCAAGAATCGAGCTATTGTGCCCATAGCGGGGCTTGCACCCACCGGGGTCGCCCCGATGTAACTTCACCGATTGACCGCGCCGTGCCGCATCGCGGTTTCGGGCGCCCGACTCTCCATCCAACAACATGAACGCTCCAGAACAACACGCCCGGGTCCTCATCCTCGGCTCGGGTCCTGCCGGCTACACCGCTGCGT